>NZ_CP048263.1:601123-1202246 GCF_019469165.1 Gilliamella sp. ESL0443
AACCCTTGCTTGGCATTTCTGCTTAAAAAATCGTAAGTAATTAGGTAATAATCGTCGGGATGTTTAACAAAATTAGAGACAGTATCATAAGTTTGGATAAATGAAACAAAATCGGATTCATCATAATTATATCGACCATTTTTATAATCGGTTGCATCATATTCACCGGGTCGATAGCATAATGAATCAGGAAAAGTCAGATGATTCTTATCGGCTAGTTTTTTTGCCATAAATGGTGTAATACTACCTTCCACATGCTCATGAAGTATAACTTTTGGGATTATTTGCTTATTCATCTAGTTCTAATCTGTTTAAGTATATGCTTATAGGGCACTTGTAAATTATTCATCAGACTAAAGTGATACAACTTTTACAAGCATTTTATTCTACCTTGATAAGACAATTATTTTCCATACATTTTGTGTGACTTATCAATTTCTTTGAAATCAAGTGGCAACAATAGACAGGCAACAAATTAGATGCCTGTCTATTGATGTGGCCAAATTGGTTAATTTAGTCTATCTATTTAATATTAACCTTGCCTTGAGTTTGGTATTAATTTCTGTTCTCAAGAGTATCATTCTTGAAAATAAAGACAAAAATAATAGCAAGTAATAAAGAATATCCTGCAAAAATTAACCAAATTGTACGCCAGTCAATGACACCATTTACAGTGTAAAGATCCACAACAACACCACTGATAGTTGAACCTAAATAAGCCCCAATACCATTGGTCATAATCATAAATAAACCTTGTGCACTATTACGGATATCTGGTGAAACTGTTTTATCAACGTACATAGAACCCGAAATATTATAGAAATCAAATGCACAACCATAAACAATCATTGACAGAAGAAGTAACGTGAAACCTACAGGTGATGGATCGCCAAAAGCAAATAATCCAAACCGAGCAACCCATGCCAACATACTGATTAACATGACATATTTGATACCAAATCTTTTCATAAAAAATGGTACAAATAAAATAAATACAACTTCTGACATTTGTGAAATAGATAGCAATACTGACGGATATTGCACAACTAAACTATCAGCATATTCCGGAATACTTTTAAATGAAAGTAAGAACGGATTACCAAAAGTATTGGTAATTTGTAAAATACCACCAAGGAAGACAGCAAAGACAAAAAAGATAGCAATTCTAGGTTGTTTGAATAATACAAATGCATCTAAACCTAAAGAACTTACAAGCGACTTTCTTTTTGACTCATCTTTAGCAATGACAATTAATGGCAATGTTAATGAATATAGGCTGAGTAAAATCGAACCGCCAGCTGCAATATAGAGCTGTACATTGCTTAATCCAACTTTTAAGAAACTAACAAGCCACATAGCAACAATGAAGCCGATAGTACCAAAAATTCTTATACTAGGGAATTGCGATATAACATCAAGACCTTCTGATTCTAAACAAGAATAAGAAATTGAGTTAGAAATCGCGATAGTTGGCATAAATGCTAAACAATGAATTAAAATTACCACGACCATCATAAATGGTGTTGTGACTGAAGCGGCAATAAAAAGGGTTATTGCCCCAAATAAGTGACAAAGCATGAATAAACGATTAGCAGGAATCCATCTATCTGCCACAACACCAAGCAGACCTGGCATAAATAAGGATGCTATGCCCATAGTACCATAAACTGTACCTACTGTTGTTCCAGTAAAATGCAAGGTCTCCATCATGTAAGAGCCTAAAGTTATAAGCCAGCTACCCCAGATAAAAAATTGCAAGAAAAATATAACTTTAAGTTTGAACTTAATATTCATTTCGTTTCCTTATTAAATGAGTTCTCTTCTAACCTATTAGATAAAATTAATAAATAAATAAAAATTGTTATTACTATCGATGCGTTAGTTATAACGTCAAACACATTTACTGATAAAGTTGATTAATGACAGTCAATGTAAAACTTTTATTTCTTAAACAAAAAAAATGGCAGAAATTCTGCCATTAATTTAATCTGAATTGAGTAATACCGACTCTAACGCAACAGTAATCATCTCTTTGAAGCCTAGCTGGCGTTCTTCGGAAGACATCGCTTCGCCTTTTCGAATATGATCTGATACCGTACAAATCGCCAACGCTTTTGCGCCATATTCAGCCGCCACACCATAAATACCAGCAGCTTCCATTTCGACACCTAAAATATTGTATTTTTCCATGATATCGAAAAGATCAGGCTCAACGCTATAAAACAGATCAGCTGAGAAAATATTACCAACCTTCACATTAACATTTAAATCTTTAGCTGCATTAACTGCATTACAAACAAGACCAAAGTCAGCGATGGCAGCAAAATCATGATCTTTAAAACGCAAACGATTCACTTTAGAATCCGTACAAGCGCCCATACCAATAACAACATCACCAAGATTAACATTTGGACTAATTGCACCACACGAACCGATACGAATAATGTTTTTAACACCATAAAACTTAATCAATTCGGTTGTATAAATAGAACAAGATGGGATACCCATTCCATGCCCCATAACAGAAACTTGTTTACCTTTATACTGACCAGTAAAACCGAGCATTCCTCTGACATTCGTTACTTCTTTAGCATTATCTAAAAAAGTTTCGGCAATAAACTTAGCTCGTAATGGATCGCCGGGCATTAATACCGTTTGAGCAAAAGCACCATCGGCGGCGTTGATATGAGGGGTAGGCATTTAACTCTCCTGATTTATTACTAAAAAACGTCCTAAACAATTGCTATTTACGAATAAATGACTTGCCATAATCCATTGGTGACAAATCAAAATAATCAGCAACACTTTGTCCAATATCAGCAAATGTTTCACGATGACCTAATGATCCAGCTGGAACACTATCACCATAAACTAAAACTGGAATATGCTCACGAGTATGATCCGTACCAGGCCATGTTGGATCACAACCATGATCGGCACTAATAATTAAAAGATCGCCTGGTTCAATAAGGGCTAACATCTCAGGTAAACGGCGGTCAAAATATTCTAAAGCCGCAGCGTAGCCTGCAACATCACGTCGATGACCATAAGATGAGTCAAAATCAACGAAATTGGTAAACACAATCGTGTTATCTTTCGCTTGTTTGATTTCTTCTAGCGTAGCATTGAATAAAGCCTCAATACCTGTAGCTTTAACTTTCTTAGTGATACCCACTTCGGCATAAATATCGGCAATTTTACCAATTGATACAACAGTACCTTGTTTTTCTTCAACTAGCTTTTTAATCATTGTCGGAGCTGGTGGTTCAACGGCTAAATCATGACGATTACCAGTACGCACAAATTCACCTGGCTTATTACCTAAAAATGGACGAGCAATAACGCGACCGATATTATAATCGCCTTTATTAAGCTCATCACGAGCTATCTCACAAACCTCATAAAGTTTATCAAGACCGAAAGTCTCTTCATGGCAGGCAATTTGAAAAACAGAATCAGCAGAGGTATAAAAAATAGGTTTACCAGAAGCCATATGCTCAAGCCCAAGCTCATCAAGAATCACTGTACCTGATGAATGACAATCACCAAGATAACCCGGCAAGTTAGCACGTTTAACAATATTATCTAATAATTCTTTAGGAAAACTATTGGTAGTATTGGTAAAATAGCCCCAATCAAACAGAACAGGAACACCCGCGATTTCCCAGTGACCTGAAGGCGTATCTTTACCCGACGAAATCTCACTGGCAAAGCCATAAGCACCTATAACTTCACCTTCGGTAGCCATTCCTTTAGGGTATGAACCAGTTGATTCATAAGCGGCTTCTATCAAACCTAACTTTCCTAAATTAGGTAATTTTAATGGGCCTTGACGACCATGATCTGCATTACCTGAAGCACAAGCTTCGGCAATATGGCCTAAGGTATCAGAACCTTCATCACCATATTTTTTTGCATCTTCAGCACCGCCGATCCCAAAGGAATCGAGGATCATAATAAAAACTCTTTTCATAATTTCCTCTAAATCACAACTACCACTAAATATTGTAACAATCTTAAAACATAAAGTTATATAAAACCGTGATCGATAACTTATTTTTTAAATTTCATTAATAATAACGTCTACCACAAGGTTGAGTAAAATAGATTTTAACTAAATTTATAAAAAAGATCGTTTGGGTAGCTATAATACATGATAAAAAAAAACAAAAAAGGGAAAGTGTCCAATTTGTAGACTATTTGTCTAATCTTTTGACACTTATATCAACCTAAAAATAGTTAAGATCATTAAAAAAAATTTTAATGCATAAAAGATCGTTTTGCGTTGTGATAATATAGCAAATAAATAAACAATCGACACAATAGAATAAATTGCTTTATCAAAATAGATAAAGGCATTGATTAAATACTTTTAAATAATAAAAGGTATAAAAAATGCCGAATAAAACTAATTTAATTGAATTTAAAAGTATTTCTAATAAAAGGTAGTTATTAATGAACCAAAAAATTCCTAACACATTTGCTTTAGATGTATATGCCAACCAAGTAGAAACAGTAGAAACTGTGGAACAGCTAATGCAAGTTTGGAAAACTAATACCGATAGTCAACCAATTATGATTATTGGACAAGGTAGTAATACACTATTTACTGAAAATTTTGCTGGTACAATCATTGTTAATCGAATTAAAGGATTAACGATAACCGAAACCCCAACACACTGGCATTTAAAAGTGGGTGCGGGTGAATATTGGCATGATCTAGTTGCTAACACCATTAATCAAAACATTCCCGGCCTTGAAAACTTAGCTCTAATACCAGGATGTGTGGGATCTGCACCAATTCAAAATATTGGCGCTTATGGCATTGAATTTCAAAAAGTAGCCGATTATGTCGAATTACTTGAATTTGCAACGGGTAAAATTATTCGCGTAACTGACGGCCAATATGGCTATCGTGAAAGCATCTTCAAACAAAAATATGCTAATGGTTATGCGGTTGTATATGTTGGCATCACATTACCAAAACAATGGAGCCCGGTGTTAACTTATGGTGAATTAAGGAATTTTGATCCAGAAAGTGTCACCCCAAAAATGATCTTCGACAAAGTGTGCGAAATCCGTCGTAGCAAACTGCCTGATCCTAATGTATTAGGAAATGGTGGAAGCTTTTTTAAAAACCCAGTAGTAGACAAAAAATTTGCTGATAAACTACTTGAAAAATATCCAACAATGCCAATATATCCACAATCAAATGATCAAATAAAATTAGCTGCCGGCTGGTTAATTGATCAGTGTGGTCTAAAAGGCTATCAAATTGGTGGTGCAGCAGTGCATCAACAACAAGCTCTTGTATTAGTCAATAAAGATAATGCGACAGCGCAAGATGTCGTTGCGTTAGCGCGTTATATCATAAATGCAGTATTACAAAAGTTCTCGGTGCACCTCTCGCCTGAAATTCGATTTATGGGCGCAACTGGTGAGATTGACGTGGATAAATTTCTATAACGTAAATAACGTTTATTAGACAATAAAACAGCTTATATACAACAAAATTATGAAACATTCGTATTCATTTCCTATTTTATTAACAAGTTTATTATTTGTAACCATCGCCTTATCGGCACTTAATACCCAAGTGCCACTTTGGCTAGTGCGTGAACATTTTTCACTAGGACAAATAGGTTTAGTCGGCTCAAGCTACTTTACAGGTAACTTAGTGGGAACGATTATGGCAAATTGGTTTATTAGCCGATTTAACGCCAGATTCACTTACACCTATAGTTGTATTATCTTTGCGATTGCAACTATTGGATTAAGCTTTTCAATGGATTTCTATAGTTGGGCGATATGGCGATTTTTTATTGGAATAGCCTGTGCAGTTACTTGGGTGGTCATTGAAAGCTGTATCTTAGTTACGGGTACTGTTCGTACTCGCGGAAAAATGCTGGCAGTTTATCTAACCACCTACTACTTAGGTACTGTTTCAGGGCAAGCATTGCTCCAATACTTTCCGCAAAACGTACTCTATTTTGGCCTAGTAATAGCAGTGCTAATGGGGTTAGCCATCTTATTTATATTACTAACCCATTACAAATTACCTAAAAAGAAAAAAAGCAGTTTCAACATCATCCCCATGATATTGTATAAACCTTCTCGAGTTGGTTTAATTGGTTGTGCGATTGCTGGTATGTTAATTGGATCGCTATACTCTCTAATGCCAGCATACTACTCGCATCTAGGTTATACAGATAACCAAGTCGCAAATTGGATGGTTTTACTAATACTTTCTGGGGTAATCGCGCAAATGCCTGCCAACTGGTGCGCAGATAGGTTTGGTCGTCGTATTGTTTTGTTGGTTGAATCAATCTTAATGATGATAGCTTGTTGTTTACTGATATTTAACCTCTATGGCGTATTAGCCATCATTTTACTTGGTGCGACCATTTACACTATCTACCCAATCTCAATGGCGTGGGCTTGCTCATGTGTTCGCAAACAAGAAATTGTATCAATGAATCAAGCTATGTTATTAACCAATACACTTGGTAGCCTTGTTGCGCCAGCGGTAATTGCCTTTATAATGGACACATTTAACAATACCTATTTATTTATTAGTTTTGCTATAATTTCGCTTTACTTTATTGTTTTATTATCACTCAAAAAGTGAGGGTTTAATGCGCAGTAACCAAAATCCATTGAAATTAATCAATATATTAGCTGATGGGCAGTTTCACTCTGGTGAAGAACTTGCCAACCAATTTGGAATAACGCGAGCTGGCATCAACAAATATATCAAAGTGCTACGGGAATGGGGGATTACCTTATCATCCGTGCAAGGTAAAGGTTACTGCTTAGCATCACCAATAGATCTACTTGATAGAGTCAAAATCGACAATGACTATGGTGCTGATAGTCATGTGGAAGTACTGCCTATCATTGAATCAACCAACCAATATTTATTAGATAATATTGAGAAATTACAAACTGGCGACAGCTGTGTTGCCGAGTTTCAATCAAAAGCGCGAGGCAGGCGAGGGCGACAATGGTTTGCACCATTTGGCAGTAATCTCTATTTCTCAATGTATTGGCGACTTGAACAGGGCATCGCAGCAGCCATGGGGCTAAGCTTAGTCGTTGGTGTTGTGATAGCCGATACGTTAAGAGAAATCTCAGGGCAAGATATTAAAGTAAAATGGCCAAATGACCTCTATCTTAATGACCAAAAACTTGCAGGCATATTAGTTGAACTTGCAGGCAAAACGGGAGACTGTGCACATGTTGTTATTGGTGTTGGAGTCAACCTAATGATGAATAATCCCGATACAACTATCGTCAACCAAAAGTGGGCTAATTTAGGTAAAGTTGATCGCAATTTATTAGTAGCAAAAGTCGCGAAAAATCTAAAAGTAAAACTTCGAGACTTCGAACAACATGGACTAACACCGTTTCTTAACGATTGGCAACGGCTCGACAATTTTGTAGGGCGTCCTGTTAAATTATTAATTGGTGACGAAGTGATCCGTGGCGTAGCCAAAGGCATCAATGAACAGGGTGCGTTACTCTTAGAACAAAATGGCAAAACGAACGCATATATTGGTGGTGAAATCTCATTACGCAGTGATGAGTAACTGGCTCTGCCTGTTTCTACAGGGAGACCTGCACTAAATTGATTTAAACACCTTACGACTCAATACCGATTAATTCTACACATACTTTTTAAAAAGATAATATGCAATTCCCCCTAATGAGAGGGTGATTGCATATAGCTTCCATAAACTTTGCCAGATGATTGTAAAACTGGCATCTTTTAAATAAATCTGTTTAGTCAATTCGATAAAGTGACGAACCGGGTTTATTTCAGTTAAATACTGTAAACATTGTGGCATGTTCTCAATTGGTGCAATAAAACCTGAGAGTAAAATCGCAGGCACCATAAAGGTAATAATGCCAATAAAAGCTTGTTGTTGCGTTGAGCAAAGCGCTGAAATAAATAATCCAAATCCAACCAAAGATAATCCGTAAGTTATCATACATAAATAGTAGTAGGACAGTGAGCCTTGAAAAGGGATGTGATAGATCAAAACACTGGCGGTTAACACCATAGTACCTTGTAATGTGGCAACGATAATTGCAGGGATCGCTTTACCTATAAAAATTTGCCAAGTCATTAAGGGGGAAATACGTAATTGGTCAAGTGTGCCTTGTTCTCGCTCACGTGCCACCGATAGTGAGGTGACAATCATCACACCTATCGTCGTAATTAAGGCAACCAGCGACGGTAAGATGAAATTTTTATAGTCTAAATTACTGTTATAACGGTGACGGACTATTAATCCGGTATTATCTTGCGCATTATTTTGTTGTTGATATTGCATAATAATTTGCTGAATATAGTTGGCAGCGATTTGCGCACTATTTGATTTACGTCCGTCTAAAATAATTTGGATTTGTGGCGATTGCCCACTAAGTAATTTACGCGAAAAATCAACAGGTAATTGCACAACTACTAAGGCTTTTTGATGATTAATGATGTCGGTTACTGCTTGCTTCGAATCTAATATAATCACTTTAGAAAAACTACTGGCATTAGCTAGCCGATCAATTAACTCGGTGGTGGGTTGATCTACCGTTGGTCGATAAATTGCAATCGTTGCATTATTAACATTCAACGTCGCTGCAAATGGAAAAATAAAAATTTGCAAAAGGACCGGTATAATTAGAATAGTGCGAGTTTGCTTGTCTTGCCAAAGTAGGGCTAGCTCCTTTTTAATTAATGTTACAGTTCGGTAGAAAGTCATATTGTTGATAAATCTTAGCATGGTCTTTATTCCTGTAACCTCAATCTAATTGCATCTGAGTTTTTTTGAAGATCACCACAAATAACAGCAACAGACACATCAGTAAAAATCCAACATTAATCAACATTACTGAAAAAATATCGCCATCTAAAAATAGTGTTTGTAAGATGTTGACGTAGTAACGTGCAGGAATGATATAAGTAATAATTTGGATGATAGCTGGCATACTATTAATCTCAAATACAAAACCTGAAAGCATGACCGCGGGTAAAAATGCAACATTTAATGCTATCATCGCTGCGTTAAATTGATTTCGAGTAACGGTAGATATTAACAATCCCAGTTGCAAAATAACCCATAAATATAGGCTGCTTAGTATTAATAATAGCCAAAATGATCCTCTGAAAGGCACATGCATAATACCAACTGTTACCAGAAAACAGATAATTAAAGCAAGTAAACCAATGAAATAATAAGGGATCAGTTTAGATAATAAAAACTCCAACTTGGTCATCGGTGTTGATAGCAATGCTTCCATCGTGCCACGTTCCCATTCACGAGCAACGACTAACGAAGTCAAGATTGATCCAATAATAGTCATAATTATGGTTATTGCACCGGGTAAAATAAAATTCTTGCTAATCGCAGCTGAGTTAAACCAGACATGGGAATTGATATCAATCATTGGTTTACGGTTAATTAATTGCTGTTGACTTTGTTGCTGTAACCAAATTTGCCAAATGCCGGTTAGATAACCTTGTACAAAATTAGCGGTATTCGGTTCACTGCCGTCGGTAATTAATTGAATTGTTGCTTGTCGATTTTGTGCTTGTTGAGCAAAATTAACCGGAATAATCAGTATGCCTCGAATTTGCCCGGCATTTAATTTCGCCGACAATTGCGAACGATTATCCGAAAATATGGGTTCAATATAAGGGGAGCCATTTAATACCTGAACGAAATCATGGGCAGGTTGGCTAGTTTGCTCAACCAGCACGCCAATACGCATTTTATTGGCGTCCAAACTAATGCCATAACCAAATAAAAACAGTAATATCAATGGAATGATGATTGCCATAATCCAGCTGCTGGGGTCACGGATAATCTGTTTCATCTCTTTTTTACAAAGTGTTACTGTTCGGCAGAGTGAAAAACTCATTTTGGCGCCCTCAAGTTAGCATCGTTCACCAATTTAATGAAAGCTTGCTCCATAGTGGCATTGCTTGCGACCGATTGCTTAAGTTGGTTAGGCGAGCCTAAAGCAATTAACTTACCGCCATTAATTAATGCAATACGATCACAATATTCCGCTTCATCCATAAAGTGTGTGGTGACCATAACCGTAACACCTTTTTCGACTAAACTGTTAATATGGATCCAAAATTCACGGCGAGTGATAGGGTCGACGCCTGATGTTGGCTCATCGAGAAACACAATATCGGGCTTATGCATTAAAGCGCAAGCTAATGCTAATCGCTGTTTAAATCCTAAGGGAAGTGATTGCGGGGTTTGGTCTAAAATTGGCTCAAAGCTAAATGCCGTTATCATCTCATTAATGCGCTGTGTTTGTTCGCTGCCCATTAAGCCATAGATGCCCGAAAAGAAGTTTAAATTTTGCCGTACGGTTAATTTGTCGTATAAAGAAAACCGTTGAGCCATATAGCCAATGCGCTCTCGCACTTGAGTAGCACTTTTTTTGAGGTCAAATCCCAATACTAATGCCTGCCCACTACTAATCGGTAATAAACCGCACATCATTTTAAATGTAGTGGATTTGCCGGCACCATTGGGACCTAATAAGCCAAAAATTTCACCACGCTTAATAGTAAAATTGACATGATCAGTTGCAATGAAATCACCAAAAGTGCGGGTCAAATCCTTTGCTTCAATGACAATATCATTAGGCAAACCGGCAACATTCGGCATAATTTTAGTTAATATTGATTCTTTATTAGATATGCCGCCCAAACGATCAATAAAAGCATCTTCAAAACGCCCTGCGGTGGGTTGATAGCTAATATTAGCTATTTTAAGGTTTGCTATAACTTGATCAATAGACTCATTAGGTTTGAGTATCAAACGAATACGATCACCTTCAATCACACCGTCACTAATTTGTGGTAGTTTTAATGCCGCTCGCAATAACTGACGATGTGAAATTGGCGAAGAAAGTAGATAAACCCGATCTTTAACACGTTGAGTCAAACATTGTGGTGCACCTTGAAAAAGCAATTCTCCCTGATTCATAAGTAAAATTGTTTCACACTGTTCGGCTTCATCAAGATAAGAGGTGCTCCAGATAATTAACATTCCTTCGTTCGCTAATTGATGAACCATATGCCAAAGTTCCTGTCGTGAAATAGGATCTACTCCAACTCCGGGCTCATCAAGTAATAAAATTTGTGGATCACCGATCAAAGTACATGCTAATCCTAGTTTTTGCTTCATTCCACCCGATAACTTCCCCGCCAGTCGCTGGGTAAATCTTGCCAAATCAGTAAATTTTAGTAATTTGTCAAACATTTGTTGACGCTCATCTTTTTTGATATGGCGCAGATCAGCAAATAGATTAAGATTTTCAATAACGGTCAAATCTTCGTACAGCCCAAATTTTTGTGGCATATAACCCAGCATTGCTCGCAATTGATCACGATCATCAATCGGATTATATTGCGCAACTTTAATTTGACCTGAACTTGGTGTAAGCAACCCTGCTAGCATTCGTAATAACGTTGTTTTACCGGCACCGTCCGGACCAACTAAACCTGTTACACCATGGGCAGAAATTGTGGTTGATAAAGGTTTTAGTGCAGTAGTGACTTGATAATCTTTATGCTCAAACTGTTTTGTCACCTTATCGAGTACTATTTGTTGACGGTTTTGCATAGATTCACTCGTTATTGGGCAAATTTTATTGTTACCGGCATACCTTGGCGCAACATATCATCTGCTTGACCTTCGCCAGTTTGACGTATTTGAATACGTAAGCGGTAAACTAAATCTGTACGTAATACAGGCGTTTCGACGGTTTTAGGTGTAAATTCGGCCGTGGGCGATACAAAACCAATCTGTCCAATATAAGTTTTATCTGGCTGTGAATCGGTATAAACATAGACAGTTCTACCCGGAATGGCTTGATGTAGATTGATCTCGTCAATATAAGCACGTACCCAGACAGGTCTATCT
Source organism: Gilliamella sp. ESL0443 (assembly GCF_019469165.1). NCBI lineage: Bacteria > Pseudomonadati > Pseudomonadota > Gammaproteobacteria > Orbales > Orbaceae > Gilliamella > Gilliamella sp. ESL0443. The sequence goes on from NZ_CP048263.1 coordinate 613,069, forward strand.
ATAGATATAGCATAAATCGGGGATCCTGCGGTTAACATTGTGCCTGATTCTACTGCCCGAGTTAAAATGGTGCCATCGGTTGGTGCATAAAGTTCGGTATCCAATAAATTAAGTTCCGCTTGGTCTAACTCGGCTTGAGCCGCTTGCAAGGTGGCTTGTGCAGCTTCAATTTCTTCTTTTCGGTAACCATTAGTGAGTTGATCAAATTTTTGTTTTGCTGTTTGTAAATTAGCGTTAGCTTGATTACGCAAAGTTAAACTGTTTTCAAGTTGATCTTTAGAAATTGATAATGATTTCATCAATTTGACCATGCGTTGGTAATTATTTTCTGCATAATCATAACTTGCTTGATTCTGTAAAACTTGTGCAGCTGCTTGAGCTACTTCTTCTTTGCGATAACCATTTATCATTAAATCAAGTTGCGCTTGCTTAACCATTAAATTGGCTTTAGCTTGATTAAAGGCATTTTGATAAGGTTTAACATCGAGTTTGGCTAATAGATCGCCTTGTTTAATATGATCACCTTCTTCATAATTCAATTGCATCAGACGCCCTGACACACGAAAGCTACTGTTTACGGTGCGGATATCAACATTACCATATAAAACTAATGAAGAAGGGCTTTTATTAATAAACCAAATTGCACCGCTGATTAGAATTATTATTAACAATAATAGCGGGATAAGTCGTTTTTTTGTCATCGATATTCTCGTTTAGTTTACTGCCCAAGGTGTTTTAAAAGTTTTAATAAGATTGAACGCAATTGTTGACGCTCTTCTTGGCTGATAATTTGCCAGGCTTGCACAACCTTTTTTTCTATAGGGGGGATTTCATTTTTAAAAAAATTGATCCCTTTGTTGCTTAAAATTAAACAGTGTGAGCGGCGATCATGCGGATCAGCTTGTCGTATAACTAATTCATTTTTTACCAATGTTTCTACACATCGTGTCACTTGCACCCGAGAAAAATGGGTTAATTCACTGAGTTGAGACGGTTTGACTCCTTCAGGGTGAAAGGCGTTTATTACTAATAAAACAGCAAATAATTTATCGTCCAGCTGGTATTGTCGGTAGGCTTGATTTAGGTTTTCTAAAAGTACTTCAGTGCTAAACTGCAATAAACGACTTAAAAATATCTCATCATAATTTGAAGACATTCCACGAGATTTAAATTTTTCAATCAGTTGTTCAACCGTTGCAATAGGGATTGCCATAATATTACCTTTTCAATATAATTTCATTTGAAACTATATCAAATGAAATTATATTTCGCAATTATTTAATATTTTTATAAGTTAAATAAGCAATTGAAAAATTCATCTAACGTTTATGCAAACCTTTCATTGTCTTTGTGGCTTTTAAAATATTTGCTAAGTGTTTGAAAAGATATTATAAAATACCGTAACTTTTCCTAGTTTGGTTATTTAAACTATAAGTTCTACGCTTTGTTATATAACTATAGACCACAAATAAAAAACATATGATGAAAGTTGTTCTATCATGTTGGAGATTATCTCTAAATAATTCAAGTTAGATTGGGTTGAATCGCTGGTTTATTTCGTACAGACGAGAATGTATAAAAATAAGGCAATAATGGATTTTTACGTCGCTAAACTTATTTTTATACCAACGTAATAATACAAATTGCCTTTTGTAACCCTTATTTTTTAACCTTAAGCAATCTTAAAGCATTGGCTGTAACAATCGCTGTGGTACCCGAATCGGCTAATACTGCAAGCCAAAGCCCAGTAATACCAAATAAACTAGTAATTAAAAATACCAACTTAATTCCTAAGGCAATTGTAATATTTTGTTTGATATTACGATTAGCGAAGCGAGTTAAACGTATTAATTTAGGTAAGCTTAATAAACTATTTTTGGTTAAAGCGGCATCGGCTGTTTCAAGTGCAACATCCGTACCACTACCCATAGCAATACCGACAGTTGCAGCCTTCATAGCAGGGGAATCATTAATTCCATCACCAATCATCGCAATAGACGTATGTTGGCCTATTTTTTCGATTTCTGCTAACTTATCTGCTGGCAACAACTCAGCACGATAATCTATGCCTAATTGTCCTGCAATTGCTTTTGCTGCACGTTGATTGTCGCCGGTTAACATCAATGTTTGCAAACCAAGTTGCTTAAGCTCAGTTATAGCAGCTAAAGCATCACTTCGTAGCACATCTTGCAAAGCAATAATCCCCAACAACTGCTGGCTAGTTGTAACCACCACAACGGTCTTACCACCATTTTCGAGTTGAGTGATTGTTTCAGCATCTTTAGCACTTATAGCCGTTGATACGGTTTCAATCTTATTAGGAGATACAATAAAATAAATTTGCTGATCTAATTCACCTTGAATCCCAACGCCAGCAATCGCCTTACGATTTTGGGCTTCTTCAAAATAGATCTGTTTTTGCTTAACATAATCAACTAAAGCCTTAGCTAAAGGATGGTGTGATCCACTTTCAATCGAGGCAACAATCGCTAACAACTCCTCGCTAGAACAATGAAGATTAATGACATCAGTTACCTGTGGCTTACCTTCAGTTAAGGTGCCTGTCTTATCAAACGCCACCATCTTAATTGAGCCAATATGCTCAAGTGCTGCACCGCCCTTAATCAACACCCCATGTTTGGCTGCGGTTGACAAAGCCGAGGTAATAACAGCGGGTGTAGATATCACTAATGCACAAGGACAACCAATTAACAACAACGTCAATCCTCGATAAATCCAAGTATACCAATCGGCACCCGTCAACAATGGTGGAATTACCACCACCAAAAACGCAAATAGCGTAATTGCAGGCGTATAATAACGACTAAACTTATCGATAAAACGCTCAATAGGCGCTTTACGATCTTCGGCATCCTCAATCAATTGCAAAATCCGATCAACGGCATTTTGTCCTGATTCCGAAATCACCTTGAGTTGAATGGTATTATCCACCACTAATGACCCAGCTAAAATTTTATCACCACTTAAATAATTAACTGGAATCGACTCACCTGTTAATGCGCTCTCATCAATGCTGGCTTGTTCGCTAACCAAAATAACATCAGCAGGTAAACGTCCACCAGATGAAATTTCAATAATATCATTAGGTTTTAACGTATGGCTGGCAACTGTTTTTCTTTTACCATCAATAATAATCACCGTTTCATCAGGCATCAATTCTACTAGTGACGAAATTCCTTTTTTCGCCTTACTCGTTGCAAAGCCCTCGAGCATCTCACCGATCATAAATAAAAAGATCACCATGGTAGCTTCTTCCGCTGCTCCAATAAACAGCGCACCAAGAGCGGATATACTCATTAACGACTCAATTGCAAATGGAGTGCCACTACGGGTTAAAACAATTGCCTCCTTCAAAATGGGGATAATTCCAACAATAGCAGTCACAATAAAGGCATATTCGCCAGCTGTATGATTCACCAACAAAATAAGATAACTTACTACAATTAAAGTACCTAAAACGGCTAACGGAATAAATGCTTTTTTATCAAAATTATGTGAATGTTCGTGGTGATGGGATTGGTTAGCTGATGCCTCAAAAATCGGGGTATAACCCAATTCTACGACTTTATCTTCAATCATCTTTATTACCGCATCATCATGCTTTGGAACAAAAACGATTAACTTTTCGGTTGAAAAAATAATTTTGGTTTGATTAATATTGGGCAGTGTCTTAACACCGTTTTCGATTTTACTTGCGCAATGTGCGCAATCCATACCTTGAATTTTCCAAGTTAATTTAACACCTTGGCAACTCCGCTCAGGCTCTTCGGGAGGATCTTCAATCTCATGTCCATGATTATGCCCATGATTATGTCCATCACAAGATACTGTTGGATTTTCGTTATGAGAATCATGCGTATGATTATGTGCAATATTATGACAATCTCCATGACAATGGTCGTGATTATCGTGATGGGATTGCGTAGATTTGTTATTATATAACATAACGTTACCTCTATTTGTGGATGATTTTTATTGTACGCTCAAAAAAACAAAAAGAAATATTTTTAACCCACTTTTCTAAAAAAAAGTTGAGGAACGGGGTTTTTGGGGTTCAAAATTGTGCTTTGCAATGTTGTCTCAAGTAAATAATTCCGCTTTAAACTGTGTCGCTTTTTAGTAGCTGTATTTTTCCATCAAAAAAAGTTGAGGAGCGGGGTTTTTGAGGTTCAAAATTGTGCTTTGCAATGTTGCCTCAAGTAAATAATTCCGCTTTAAACTGTGTCACTTTTTAGTAGCTGTATTTTTCCATCAAAAAAAGTTGAGGAGCGGGGTTTTTGGGGTTCAAAATTCTGCTTTGCAATTTTTTCTCAAATAAATAATTCTGCTTTAAACTGTGGCGTTTTTTAGTAGCTGTTTTTTCCATCAAAAAAAGTTGAGGAGTGGGGTTTTTGAGGTTATAAATTACGTTTAAACTTTATTAAATGATCCAAATCGCTAATTTTAAAAACCAGAATAAATTAATAGGATCATTAATTACATTTTTAAAGATTTGTAATTTAAATATATTCAATTAAAACAATATGTAATAATTTAACACTTAGATCCTTTTTAGATAATCTTTACGTAGGTTTACATAATTGAGTGAAAAAAAGTGTTGCATCGTGTTTTTCCAATCACTATACTTTTTACACGGTTTTAGCTAATAGGCTAAAATTTGACATAAAAGCATAAAATTGCAAATTAATCAAAAAATTACTTGACAGGATAGTCTAAAATGCAATATAATTTTCAACAGCCAACAGCCAACAGCCAACCTGCCGAACCTATCTTTTAAATTCGTCTAAGTCCAGCTACCAGCTTAAATTTTTTACTGAAACTTATTTTTCCACTCAATCAAGTGAAATTCTGCGAGTTTTCGCGCGATCCTTTTTTCGATCCTTCCATTTTCCGAAACTATCCCGACAGATTGTTTTTTTCGTGGCGGTTTTTCTTCCTTTTTCGAGTCAGGCATTGACTTCACAGACTACAAAAAATCAGATTCAGGGGAGTGCGCCGTATTTAACCTTAGACGAAGGACGCACACGTTTAATAACCACAAGCGGCTTGCTTGGGATTACTTTATCTAATGGCTCAAAATACACACCTTCAAACAATACTTCATCTTCTTCAAGACCAATTGAGTTGCCTACTGCCGGTGAGAGTTTTGCTGATATAAATATGTTGATCCCTACTGATACTAATTCAGTCACTTTAAGCGCTCTTATTGGTCCTCCTAATAATTATTGGGGGGATGATGATGGTGATTTTGATGTTACTGCTACAGGTAGTTTAAATTTATCTATTGTTGATAAAAATAATCAAGCTGTATCACGTAATTCTGTGTTAACGACTTGTAATTCTCCTTATAAGGTTACGTTATCCAGTACTAACGGCACATTAGCTACTCGTTACGGGTTTCCTAATCGTAGGGATTTCAGTGAAAGTAGTGTGACTTATTACGTTATTCCTAAAGTTACGCCTGTGGTTTGTTTTGCTCGGCCTAGTTTAATGTATGGCAAGATTGGTGATGATTTTATTTACCCATCTTATGATTATGCTGGTCCTGCTTCGATATGGGACCCTGCTAATGGTTTTCTTACTCAAAAAACAGACCCATCCTCTTACGGTCAAAACTTTCCTACTACAGGTCTTCATGGATTGTACTTTGATTTACTCATTACTGGTAGTAGTCAATCTTTGTCTTGGTCTCCGGTATCTCATGGTGGTATTACTGCTACAATGTCTAATTCTACAGCTACAAGCGTACGCGTTACTTTAACTGGTCCTTTCGCTACTTCATCCCATATTAATTCAGACAATCCTGGTCGTATTTCTACACCTTCTTTGCCTCAGACATTCGAGTTGGTCGGTCGTGACGGTCAAGGTAACCCTGCCGTTAAATATGGTTTTAGATTAAAGCAATGGTTCGTCAAAGGAGGTTCTGAGTATTTTCACTTTAAACCATATTCTAATATTTTATCTTGGTGTAATAGTCTAGGTTATCGCCTTCCTAAGGTAAAGGATTTAACCAATTCATCTTGTAAGAATACGCAAAACAACGAGCCTGCTTGTCGCGATTATGTCAGCGCTACACCTTCCGCACCTGGTATTTTTTACCAACGTAGAATTGGTTCTGGCTTTATCACTGAGTGGGGTTGTATGAACAATTATTCAGGTCTTGGCTCCAACTACGATCCGGTGTGGACTAGTGACTTGACCTTTTATAACCGTGGATTTATCGTTGATACGTGCAGAGGTGAAGAGTATCATAACTTCTACTTAGGGCTCGGTCTTTGTACCTATCCTTAGTATTTATTTCTTCGACCTTAATTCTTAGGGCAGGGTGGGAAAAGATAATATTAAGTTATTAAAATTAAGCTGACTCTCAATGTTGCTGAGCTATAAAAAATCGATTTTGTGGCTAAGCGACGCTTCAATTACCCGCTTCGGCGGGTTTATTTTTTTAGGTATTTTATCTTAAAAAAAGTTAAGAAAAGGGGTTTTTGGGGTTCTAAATTCTGCTTTGCAATGTTGCCTCAAGTAAATAATTCCGCTTTAAACTGTGGCGTTTTTCAGTAACCGTTTTTACATCAAAAAAAGTTGAGGAGCGGGGTTTTTGAGGTTCTAAATTTTATTAAAAAAATTATTAGAATATCAAAATTACTAAATTTCTTATTCAAAGCTCTAGAATAAAATTTTCAAGGATCAATAAGCTTAATTTTAAAAAATTGTAATGATGATATATTCAATTAAAACAGCATATAACCGGTTATTTTTTAGATCCTTTTCAGATCCTCTTTACGAAAATTAACGTAATTGAGTGAAAAAAAAGTGTTGCATCGTGTTTTTCCAATCACTATACTTTTTACACGGTTTTAGTTAAGTGACCAGAAATTGAGTATTAAGTATAAAATTCCAAATAAATCAGAAAATTACTTGACAGGATTGTCGAAAATGTTTTATAATTTCCAACAGGCAACAGGCAACAGGCAACTTGGCCAACCTCTAATTTAAATTCGTCTAATTTCAGCTTCCAACGTTCATTTTACACCGAGATTTATTTTTCCACGCAATTATGTGGAATTCTGCGAATTATCGCGCGATCCGCTTTTCGATCCTCTTATTTTTTTAAATTATCTTGGTGGGTTTTTTTAGGTTCGGTTATTTTACATCCTTTTTCTAGCTTCGCATTAACTTCACAGACTACAAAAAATCCGATTCAAGGTAGCGCGCCTTATTTAACCTTTGATGGTGGTCGTACTCGTGCTGTTGATACTAATGCTCTGCTTGGGATTACGTTATCTAATGGTGTTAAATACACGCCTTCAACTAATACTTCCTTTACAACGCCAATCGTGTTGCCTGTTGCAGGTCAAAGTTTTGCTGATATTGGTATGTTGGTTCCAGCTTATACTAATTCAGTTGCTTTAAATTCTCTAATCGGTCCGCCTTATAATTATTGGGGAGATGATGATGGAGATACTGACGTTACCGCTACTGGTAGTTTAAGTTTATCTATCGTTGATAAATATAATCAGCCCGTCACACGTCATACTGTTCCAGATATTTGTAAGGCGCCTTATCAGGTTAAATTAACCAGCACTGACGGTACATTGAGTACTCGTTATGGCGTTCCAAGGAGTCGTAGTTTCAGCGCAAGTAATGTTACTTATTATATCAATCCACAAGCAAGGGCTGTGGTTTGTTTTGCTAGACCTAATTTAAAGTATTTTTTAATTAATGAACGTGATTATTCTAATGAAGTCCGTGGTCCTGCTTCTATTTGGAATGAAAATAAGGGCTTTTTAACTCAATCAACTAATCCGTCATCTTATGGTTTAAATTTTCCGACTACTGGCGCTAACAATTTGTATTTTGACTTAGACATTGCTGGTAGTAATGAGGCTTTATCTTGGGCTCCTGTTTCACATGAAGGCATCACTGCTACTATGACAAATTCATCAAGAACAGGTGTTCGAGTTACATTAACACGTTACGGTTTAAATAGTCTATTTAGACCATCTTTACCCCAGACTTTTGAATTAGTTGGTCGTGACGGTCGTGGTAATGAAGTTGTTAAGTATGGTTTTGTGTTAAAGCAGTGGTTCTATACCTATGATAAACGTTATACTTATGATAAAGCATTATCTGGCTGTAGTGACCTACGTTTACGTTTAGCTACGGTTAAAGATTTAACTAATGCCTCTTGTAATGGGTTAAATGTTAATAGTGAATGTATAAGAGCAGTCGGCGCAATACCTTCATCACCGAATAATTACTTTCAGCGTATAATTGGCGCAGGATTCTTTAGTGAGTGGGGCACAATGAGCCTATATTCTAAAGCTAATTTTGGATTCGATGACTACTGGACTAGTGAGGAAAAAGGGCATATGTTACCGGGAAAAAGCCGTAAATATACTGTTAATCCAAGAAATGGCTCGGTAGGTGCTTCTCTATTTTCATCGAATTATTTTACAGGTCTGATGGTTTGTGTCTGGCCTTAGCCTTTTTATTTTTTGAACGAGGGAATAAGTGCTAGGAACTATAGTGTTAAAAAGTATAGCTTACTTGAAGAGTCAACGATGAAATGCGATTTTGTAGAGATGCTTGAATTACTTGATATGTGGATTAAATTCTAGACGTTTTAAAAAAAAGTTGAGGAGCGGGGTTTTTTAAGCCTTAAATCTACCATTTATTATTACATTTATAGTATTAATGTTGATGGATTGTTTAAAAAGCCTTTATTTAAATACGCCTATATTCCCACTAATTTTAGGGGTATAATTGATGCACTTAATTTCATGGTAAATCGGCTTTTATGACTTCTTCATTCCTTCGAAAATCGGGTGTTGTTTTTGGTGCTTTTTTAGTGGCGACCTTTATTATTGGGGTGGCTGGTGCTTTGCAATCACCTACTTTAAGTCGTTTTTTATCGTTTGAAGTTGGCGCTGACCCTCGCTTAGTGGGGGCGTTTTATTCGATTAATGCGTTAGCCAGTATTATTGGTAGTTATCTGTTAGCTAAGTATTCAGACAATAAGGGTGATAGGCGTAAGATTGTTATTTTTTGTTGTTTGATGGGGCTGGCAAATAGTCTGACTTTTGCCTTTTCACGCAACTATTATGTCTTAATTACATTAGGCGTATTTTTTGCTGCGTTAGCGTCTGCCGCGATGCCACAGATTTTTGCTATGGCGCGTGAGTATGCAGAAAAGAGTGGACGTAATGCGGTTGCCTTTAATTCTCTGATTCGTGCACAGTTGTCATTAGCGTGGGTGATTGGGCCCCCATTATCTTTTGCTTTGGCGATCAAGTATGGTTTTACCATCATGTATTTGTGTGCAATGTCGATGTTTATTATTTCGATGATTGTGGTAGCAATCTATTTACCACCCATTGAAAAAAAGGTTATCAGTTCGTTTACTGCTAATGAGTTAGCGGTGGCAAACCAATCAATTTTTACTAATCGTAATGTCATGTGTTTGCTAATTTCTACCATTTTTATGTGGACCGCTAATATGATGTATATCATCGATATGCCGATTTATGTAGAAGCGGTTCTGCACTTATCTGATTCATTACCTGGTGGGTTGATGGGGTTAGCGGCAGGGATTGAAATTCCTATTATGATTATTGCGGGTTATTTGGTCCCCGTGTTAGGTAAGCGAAATCTATTTTTTATCGCTATAATTTGCGGAATTTTGTTTTATATTGGGATGATTCTGTTTAAAGATTCAACCATGTTATATGTGTTGCAACTTTTTAACGGGCTGTTTATTGGGATTGTTGCTAATATTGGTATTATCTATTTCCAAGATTTGCTACCAACTCGTATGGGTGTGGCTTCAACGCTATTTAATAATGGTATTATTTGCAGTGTCATTTTAGCTGGTATCATTCAAGGTTTTGTTTCACAAGCTTACGGGCATGAAGTGATTTATTGGATTGGTTTAGTGATGGTGACGATTTCGTTTTTATTCTGTGCTTTAGTGAAGAAATAATTTATTTACGTCTTCCTGAGTGATTTAGGAAGACGTATAGACAATATCTAAGTTTTATACTTTAAACGTTGCTTTTATTTTTTGATATAACGCGTAATTAGTACGTTCATAATTTAACGGTGTAATAGCAATATAACCATCATTAGCTGCATCAAGCTCTTTGTCGATATCAACCTTTACACTTTGGTTACGTTTAGCTCTAAACCAAAAGTAGTCATGACCTTCTGGATCTTGAGTTTCTGCAATAACAAATTGGCTTACATCCGGCTCGCCCTGTTTTGTGATTTTTATCCCTTTTATTTGATCGGCTTGGCAATTAGGGAAGTTGATATTGAAGCAAGTCTTATCTGAAAGGGGGTAGAGTTGTCTGATTATCGATTCAGCAAGATGAGTTGAACAGTGCCAATTGGTTGGAGTGTTATCTTCACTGCTGACTTGACTTAGTGCCATGGCTGGCACACCTAGCGTCATTGCCATCATTGCTGCCCCCACTGTGCCCGATAATATTGTTTCAAATCCCAAATTAGATCCATTATTAATTCCTGACAGCACGAGATCGGGTAATTGATTAGCCATTAGTGATTTTATGGCAAATAGTGAGCAGTCAGCAGGGGTGCCGTAGACTGCGTATTCTGTATTGCTACGTTTTTGAACGCGAAATGGCGACTTTAAACTAACTGAACAAGAAACGCCACTTTGATCAACAACAGGTGCGACAATCCAAACTTCGTTTGCTATGTTTTCAGCCACGCTTTTTAAAATCTGAATTCCAGGGGCATCAATGCCATCATCATTGACTAAAAGTACTCGGTTGACTAATTTTTTTGACATATTGGTTCCTTTTTTATATTTCCTTATTGAATAAATGTATTGCACTGATCCATCGACCCACTGTCATAACCACGTTTAAACCATGTATAGCGTTGTTTTGATGTACCATGAGTAAAGCTATCAGGAACAATATAACCATTATTTTGTTGTAGGCGATCATCGCCAATTGCTTGCACAGTATTGAGGGCTTGCTCAATATCACCCGTGTCTAAAATATTTTTTACGCCATTGCCCCATAATCCCGCATAACAGTCAGCTTGTAATTCGAGTTTGACCGACAATTGGTTACGGATTGGTGCTGATTGATTTTGCGATAATTGTTCAACTTTATTAAATGTGCCAAGTAAATTTTGTACATGGTGCCCAACTTCGTGTGCAATCACATAACCTTGTGCAAAGTCACCTCCGCCACCTAGGCGTCTTTTCATCTCTTGATAAAATGATAAGTCCAGATAAACCGTTTTATCGAGATTGCAATAAAATGGTCCCATCATGGCTTGCCCGGTGCCACACATGGTTTGGGTTGATCCGTTATAGAGTACAAGTTTAGGGGGAATATAGGTTTTGCCTAATTTTTGGAATTGTTCGCGCCAGAAATCTTCGGTACTTGCTAATATTACTGAAGTAAATTTATCTGCGTCGCTAGGTAGGGTGTTGTCAATCTGGCTTGTTGATGAGGAATCATCCAAATCAATCACATTGCTGTCGAGCAAACCAGTTAAATCAACGCCATAGTAGCCTGCTACTAATACAACAACAAATAAAACAATTTTACCTTTACCACCAATTGGGATGCGTGTCCCAATATCACTTCCTGATTGTGAGCGGCGATCTTCAATGTTATCACTCTCTCTTTGGTCTCTCCATCTCATAGGGAATACCTCATCAGTTTTGGTAACATCATTCTAAAGGATAATAGATGAGGTTACTAGCACTACTCATCATAAAAAGAGGATGTGATAAATGGGTTATTTTTGCTTTTTTTAGGTATATAATTCTTACCTATATCGCATCAATTGAATAAGTAAAATTGGTGTGATTAAATTTAAAACCTCATCTGACTCGCATAATTTGATTTAGTTTATCTTTGGCATGGTAGCCGGTTATTTATTTTTATATTAGTGAATTTTAAAGGCGGTACTTCATGGCGCAATCGAATAATAAACCTTTGGATATTGATGATATCCCTATCATTAATGACAATCAGCTAAAAAAAGCCACTTGGGCATCGGCGTTTAGTAATGCTATTGAGTGGTATGATTTTGGGGTATACAGTTTTGTGGCGTATATTATTGGGCAGGTGTTTTTTCCTCATGTTTCACCTAGCGTGCAGATTATTGCTGCGTTATCGACTTTTTCTATTCCTTTTTTTGTTCGCCCTTTAGGGGGGATTATTTTTGGTTTAATTGGTGACAATATTGGTCGCCAAAAAGTGCTATCTATCACTTTAGTGATAATGTCGTTAAGCACATTTTGTATTGGGTTGATTCCAACTTATGAGACGATTGGTATCACTTCGCCTGTGTTGCTATTGATTGTTAAATTAGCCCAAGGGTTTTCAATCGGTGGTGAATACTCTGGCTCAGCAACGGTAGTTGCCGAATATTCGCCCGATCGTAAACGTGGTTTTATTGGTGGTTGGCTTGATTTTGGTTCAATGGTGGGTTTTATAATTGGTGCGGGGCTAGTGGTGTTTTTATCAATGTTACTCAGTCAATCGGCGCTATTTAGTTGGGGCTGGCGAATTCCATTTTTAATAGCCTTACCGCTTGGGATCATTAGCTTTATCCTACATCATATTTCGGAAGAGACGCCAACTTTCCAACAACACCTAGAAGCCAGAGAGTCGCAAGATAAGGCTGAATTAACGTTAAAAAAAGTTGTCGGTAAATATTGGCAGCATATTTTAATTTGTGCGGGATTGGTTATTGTAACAAATGTCTCGTTTTATCTGTTGCTAACGTATATGCCGAGCTATTTAGCACATAATTTGAATTATGATACTGAACAAGGTTTGCTTATTATTATTGCGATTATGGTCGGTATGTTAATTATTCAACCTATTATCGGGTTATTAAGTGACAAGGTGGGTCGTAGACCTTTCATTTTAATTGGAAGTATTGGTTTATTGCTATTATCTTATCCTGCATTTATGTTAATTAATAGCCAACAAATACCTTTGGTTTTTTTAGGCGTATTTATTTTGGCCATGTTTATCAACTGTTTTACTGGGATCATTACCTCAATATTACCCGCAATGTTTCCAACTAATATTCGCTATAGCGCTATTGCAAGCATTTTCAATGTTGCCATTATTATTGCAGGGGTAACACCAACATTTGTGGCCTGGCTTGTTGAATCAAGTGGTAACTTATATATGCCCGCTTACTATTTAATGTTAGCAGGATTCATTGGTGTGATTACTGGGCTTGCTATGCATGAAACTGCAAATAAACCTTTACACGGCACTAATCCAACCGCAGCCAATCGAGACGAAGCGCAATCACTTCTATCTGAACATTTTGATTCCATTGAAGAGGAAGTTGAAGATATCGATGAGCAGATCGAGGCGCTACAAAATAAGCGACAAGAACTTGTCGATCAACATCCTAAATTGGATTAGTTAACTTTTTCCATTGCCTAAAATTAGTTTAATAAAGTTGAGGAAAGGGGGCTAAAGCTATTAAGCGCCCAACCTTTTACTGACTATTGGCTAAAATTGTTTAATATAAAATTATATTTTATACTGGATCGTTTTTTTAACTTAGTAGTAACGGCAAAGGAATGTTTAAAGTCACTTTTGAACAATTTATTTATTTAAGGATTGTGGAATTAATCTTCGTATTGTTTTTTATAATGATTAATATACTCAATACTTTTGATGCCTATTTAAAAAAAAGAGAAAGTCAAAAGCGAAAGACGCCGAAAAAAATATTCAAAACCGATATTCCATTAATTAAGTCTGTACAAGAATTTAAAAAATTAAAAAAGAGTAAATATCAACGCCACAAATTTAGTTTTCTGTGGAAGTGTTTCTATCGAATAAAGGATTTCTTTAGAAAAAAAAGTTGAGGAGCGGGGTTTTTGAAATATTAAAATCGCTCATTTTTATATCTTTTCTAATATCAAACCGTGGTCATTTTATATAACTTTTTTTATTCTAAACAAGTCTATTCTTAACTGGCTGTTCATCATTTTTTTATAAGCATGTTATTGAAAATTTATTCTAAAAACGTTGACTTTTTGGTCTGCAAAATAGGTTAACTATTTTTCCCTTTTTTTTGATTATTTTTAGCTTTTTGTGTCAGTTTTGATATTTAGCGCTATAAAGTTTACTCCCCTCTTTTCAATAGATTATATTGGTTATAATATATCCAAAATTGGTTGAATTTACTTATAATAATTCAAAGAAGGGAAGATAAAATGGTTGCAAATAGTACATCAGATCTGATAACAAAATTAAAAAATATTGTTGGTGATAAATATACCTTAACTGATCCAAATCGGACTTTACCTTATCGCCAAGGTGCACGTTTTGGGGTGGGAGATGCATTAGCTGTTGTTATCCCTGGCACGCTTTTAGAACAGTGGGAAGTTTTAAAGGCTTGTGTTGAGGCGGATGTGATTGTCATTACACAGTCTGCCAATACGGGGTTGACTGGTGGTTCTACTCCTGATGGTAATGATTATGACCGGCCAATTGTTATTGTTAGTACTCGTCGATTAGATGGTATTCAAGTGATTGAAAATGGTGATCAGGTGGTCTGTTTACCGGGTAGTACGTTATTCCATTTAGAAAAAGAGTTAAAAAAATATCACCGTGGTCCTCATTCTGTGATTGGCTCGTCTTGTATAGGTGCTTCGGTTTTAGGTGGCGTTTGCAACAATTCTGGCGGTGCTTTGATTCAACGTGGTCCTGCTTATACGCAAATGGCGGTATTTGCCCAGTTGGATGAGCAAGGTCAGCTACATTTAGTCAACCATTTAGGGATTGAATTGGGTGACACACCAGAAGCAATTTTAGAAAATTTACAAAAACGTGCTTATACCGATAACGATGTTAACCCTAATGCTGGTTTAGGCCATGATCACCATTATTGTGATCATGTACGACAAATCGATGCTGATACACCCGCTCGATATAATGCCGATCCAAGTCGTCATTATGAAGCGTCAGGTAGTGCTGGTCGATTGATGGTTTTTGCGGTGCGGTTAGATACTTTTCCTTTAGAAGAAAAGACCGCGGTATTTTATATTGGAACTAATGATACCAACGAGCTGGATGATATTCGTCGTCATATTTTAGGAACTTTTAAGCATCTGCCAATTTCAGGTGAATATATTCATCGTGATGCGTTTGATATTGCAGCGGTATATGGCAAACATCTATTTTTAGCTATTCAGAAATTGGGTACCGATACGATCCCTCGTTTGTATGCATTTAAGAATGTTGTCGATCGTATTGTGAGAAAAATTCCTTTCTTCCCTAACAGTTTTTCTGATTGGTTTGCGGTGAATGTGTGTAAGTTGTTACCTAAGCATTTGCCAAAATCGATGCGTGATTATCGTGATCGCTATGAGCATCATCTCATTTTGAAAATGTCTGATGACGGCATTGCCGAAGCTGAGGAATATTTGAAGGAGTATTTTGCAAATAGTGAGAAACGTAGTGGTAGTTATTTCCGTTGTAATGATAAGGAAGCTGAGGCTGCTATGTTACACCGCTTTGCAACAGCCGGTGCTGCTACGGTTTATCGTAATGTTCATACTAAGACTGTCGAGGATTTGGTCGCTCTAGATATTGCTTTGCGTCGTAATGATAAGGAGTGGTTCGAAACGTTACCAGAAAGTATTAGTCAGCATTTTATTCATAAACTTTATTATGGACACTTTTTCTGTTCAGTGTTCCATCAAGACTATTTGGCTAAAAAAGGGACTGACTGTACTAAGATGAAAGAGGAGATGTTGGCGATACTCGATCAGCGTGGAGCACAATATCCGGCCGAACATAATGTTGGTCATTTGTATCATGCTAATTCTGATTTGAAAAATTTCTATCACGAGTTAGATCCAACTAATAGCTTTAATCCGGGTATTGGTAAAACATCTAAAAAGAAATTTTGGAAATGATTTAGAAACTAAACTGAACATTAAAACCGCCATTATTGAATTAATGGCGGTTTTTTTATTTAGAGTAATTTTTTTAGTTGATAGATTGCTTCTAACGCTTGTTTTGGCGTTAATGCATCTGGATCGAGCTGTTGTAGAGCTAGCTCGACTTCTGATGGTTCAGTATCACTGATCAAGGTCAGTTGTGAGCTTTCAATATGGCTGTCAGCTGTAGAGAGAACTTCTAGCTCTTTTAGCTTCTGTTTGGCTCGTTTTAATATCGTTTTAGGCACACCGGCTAATCCTGCCACAGCTATACCAAAACTTTTGCTCGCTGCACCTTCGGATACTTCATGAATGAAAGCGACAGTATTGTCGTGTTCAATCGCGTCAAAATGGATGTTGTAGACACCTTGTATCTGTTGAGGTAGTTGCGTTAGTTCAAAATAGTGGGTTGCAAATAGTGTCATCGCTTTGATTTCGTTAGCCAAATTTTCAGCGCACGCCCAAGCTAATGATAGACCATCATACGTTGATGTTCCTCGGCCAATTTCGTCCATTAAAACTAAGCTATTTGGTGTAGCGTTATGCATAATGTTGGCGGTTTCGGTCATTTCAACCATAAATGTCGAACGCCCAGATGCTAAATCGTCAGATGCGCCAATACGTGTAAAGATACGATCAACAGGGCCTATTATTGCTTTCGAAGCTGGGACAAAGCTACCAATGTAAGCAAGTAAGACGATCAACGCTGCTTGGCGCATGTAGGTGCTTTTTCCGCCCATATTAGGGCCAGTGATAATTAGCATTCTTCTATCTGATGATAGTGAGAGTGAGTTTGCGATAAATGGCTTTTGTGATACTTGCTCGATCACAACGTGCCGCCCATCTTTGATTTCAATCCCGGTTTTGTTGGTTAATGTTGGGCATTGGTAGTTGAGTGTTAGTGATCGTTCAGCAAGATTCGTTAGTACATCAAGCTCGGCAATCGCATCAGCGCTGGTTTGCATGTTAGCTAATTCTGGCATAAGTAGGTCGAACAGCTGTTCATAAAGCTGTTTCTCTAGTGCTAATGCACGACCTTTAGACGTTAAGACTTTGTCTTCGTACTCTTTTAACTCAGGAATGATGTAGCGTTCAACATTTTTAAGTGTTTGTCTTCGTGTGTAGTGTATTGGCGCTAGGTGGCTTTGGCCTCGGCTAATTTGGATGTAGTAACCATGTACCGCATTAAAGCCTACTTTTAAGGTGTCAATTCCTAAGGTTTCACGTTCTCGAATTTCAAGTTGTTCTAAGTAGTTAGTTGCACCATCTGCTAAATTGCGTAGTTCATCTAATTCTTGATGATAACCGGCAGCAATTACGCCTCCGTCTCGAATAATAACGGGTGGGGCTTCGACTATTGCACGATTTAAGATATCAGCAATTTGGTCAAACTGGTTAATTTTAGCGCGTAATGCAATTAGTGATGGCGCGTTGAATTCGGATAGCTGTTGTTGAAGCGTTGGCAATAGGTTATAGGCATCGCGTAGGCGAGCGAAATCTCGCGGGCGAGCACTTCTCAATGCTAATCTTGCTAAAATTCGTTCAAGATCACCAATCTGTTTTAATAGCGGTTGTAGGTCGGTGATATGGTTTTGCAGTTCTTGAATTGCTAGCTGTCGGTTTTGTAATATTGCTAGATTACGGATTGGCGAATGCAGCCACCGTTTAAGCATTCGACTACCCATTGCAGTTTGGGTTTTATCTAAGATATCAGCTACAGTATGTTCTGTTCCACCTGATAGGTTTTCGGTAATTTCTAAGTTTCTGCGAGTGGATGCATCGAGCACAACAAAATCAACTGGCGATTCTTTAACTATTGAGCGAATATGTGGCATAGCTGTGCGTTGGGTATCTTTTACGTATTGTAATAAACAGCCTGCTGCACATAATGCATAATGGCACTCTTCTACCCCATATCCAATTAAATCATTAGTTCCAAATTGTAAATTGAGTTGTTGTTTGGCGGTTTCGAGATCGAAGTCCCAAATTGGTCGCCGTCTTAATCCGTGACGATTTTCAATTAGGTTCATTGATTGAAAATCTTCAGGGTAGAGTAACTCAACTGGGTTAGTTCGCTGTAATTCTGCTTGGATAGCTTCTGGATTATCGCATTCAAATACAAAAAAACGGCCTGAACTTATGTCTAAAGTGGCGTAACCAAAGTGCTCTTTTTGTTGCCATATGCACGCGAGTAAGTTGTCTTTACGATCTTCTAATAGTGATTCATCACTCACTGTGCCTGGTGTAACAATTCGAACAATTTTACGTTCAACGGGGCCTTTGCTGGTTGCAGGATCACCTATTTGCTCACAAATTGCTACTGATTCGCCAAGCGATATAAGTTTAGCTAAGTAGCTTTCAACTGCATGATAAGGCACGCCAGCCATAGGAATTGGCTGTCCATTTGATGAGCCTCGTTTAGTCAGCGATATATCTAAGAGTTGCGAACCACGTTTGGCATCATCATAAAACATCTCATAAAAATCACCCATTCGATAAAACAGTAAAATATCCGGATTTTCAGCTTTCAATTTTAGGTATTGTCGCATCATTGGTGTGTGGTCGGTGAGGTTGTCGTATTCGGTCATATTATTAATTCTTTTTTATCTAAAACTCTGGCGATTATTATCTCTAACCTTGCTTGTATTTTGTACAATCTTCGATTTTGCTCTTTAAGTAACCCTGTTTTTAAAATGCTAAAAATTGGTTCAACTTATTATTTTATTCGATATTGTATATTTTGGGGTGATTGTATCATTTTATATGATGTAATGAAAATGAGCTGATTGTTTGTAAATAATAAAAACAATGAATAATGTAGAGTTTAAATCGATGATTATATTTCATCTATCAACTTTTTAAGTCAATCGATATTATCGCTTTTGAGGTTGAAGTGAGTTTAAGTCATTATCAATAAAATGAGTGTTAGTGCATTATCATCCTTGATTTAAAATAAGTTTATATTGAAAATAAAATTAGCTTTTTGATTTATAATATGCCTATTTAGGCTGGCTATCATCGGATGATAATTAAGATGGTTTTCTGTTAAATTTATTCTTACCAATTATTTTAATTCAGCTTGAATAAACCACAAAAATTTGGTAGTTTATTGCCAATTATTTTATCATTTAACACAAATAAAGAAGGTAATTGTTATGACAATCAAAGTAGGTATTAATGGTTTTGGCCGTATCGGTCGTATTGTTTTCCGTGCTGCACAAAAACGTTCTGACATCGAAATTGTTGCAATCAACGATTTATTAGACGTTGATTATATGGCTTATATGCTTAAATATGATTCAACTCACGGTCGTTTTGACGGTACTGTTGAAGTTAAAGACGGTAAATTAATCGTTAATGGTAAAACAATCCGCGTTACTGCTGAAAGAGATCCTGCGAACTTAAAATGGAATGAAGTAGGTGTTGATGTTGTAGCTGAAGCAACTGGTTTATTCTTAACTGATGAAACTGCTCGTAAACATATCCAAGCTGGTGCTAAAAAAGTTGTTTTAACTGGTCCTTCAAAAGATAGCACACCAATGTTTGTAATGGGTGTTAATGATAAAGATTATGCTGGTCAAGATATCGTTTCTAACGCATCTTGTACTACTAACTGTTTAGCGCCTTTAGCTAAAGTAGTTAATGATAACTTCGGTATCGTTGAAGCGTTAATGACTACAGTTCACGCAACTACAGCAACTCAAAAAACTGTTGATGGTCCTTCTCATAAAGACTGGCGTGGTGGTCGTGGTGCTGCTCAAAACATCATCCCTTCATCAACTGGTGCTGCTAAAGCTGTAGGTAAAGTTATCCCTGAATTAAATGGTAAATTAACTGGTATGGCTTTCCGCGTTCCAACTCCAGACGTTTCTGTTGTTGACTTAACTGCACGTTTAGCTAAACCAGCTAAATACGAAGATATCTGTAAAGTTATCAAAGCAGCAGCTGAAGGTCCTATGAAAGGCGTTCTTGGTTATACTGAAGATGACGTTGTGTCTACAGATTTCTTAGGTGAAGTTTGTACTTCTGTATTTGATGCTAAAGCAGGTATCCAATTAAGCGATAACTTTGTTAAATTAGTATCTTGGTACGATAATGAAGTTGGTTATTCAAACAAAGTATTAGACTTAATCGCAGTTGTTTCTAAAAAATAAGAAGCATTGTAATTGATAAAAAAGCGACCTTGAGTCGCTTTTTTTATTTCTGCTAAGAATGATTATTCGTAAGCATAAAAAACGCCTATTTTTTCAAATAGGCGTTTTACTTTTATTATTTAATTAAAATTTAATTAGATAACAACAACTTCAGCCGCTGCTGGTCCACGTGGGCTATCTTGGATCGCAAATTCGACTTGTTGTCCTTCAGCTAAGGTTTTAAAGCCGTCGCCTGAGATTGCAGAGAAGTGAACAAATACGTCTTTGCTACCATCGGCTGGGGTAATAAAACCGAAACCTTTACTTTCATTGAACCATTTTACTTGGCCTGTTTTTTTATTCATTTACTAGACATCCTAACAATAATTAATAATTTGCCTTATCGGCTGTTTAGGCTTAACAAAACATTGTTTACATCAACTCAAAAACTAATCTAACCAGTTTACCACTAAATTAAAAAGTTAATCGTTTCCATAAAAATGCTTCTTTTGTTCACCCACGACTATTACCTCATAAATCATAATCGAAAGCAAGAGTTTCATGACATTTTTTTCATCTTAGGATGAAGTTTTTTATATGATTTTTTGGTAATTGATCGTTTTTTGATCTATAGCAAATTACTGATATTATAACTACTTGAAGTTATTTCGAAAGTCAAAAAAAGTCTAAAAATGCGAGTCATAAAAATTTTTCTTTATGACTCGGTAAAGCGATTACTTTTTTGTAAAGAAGGGTTTATTTTGCACGTTCAAATGATTCGATAATTTCTTTTCGAGCTGCTTCTGCGTTATCCCAACCTTCAACTTTTACCCATTTACCTTTTTCAAGGGCTTTGTATTGTTCAAAGAAGTGTTTGATTTGAGATTTTAATAATTCAGGTAAGTCATCTACATCTTTAATATGATCGTATTCTTTTGAAAGTTTAGTGTGTGGTACTGCAACTAATTTAGCATCAGAACCCGCCTCATCAGTCATTTTTAATACACCAACTGGACGGCAACGAATTACTGAACCTGGTTGTAATGGGTATGGTGTTGGGACTAATACGTCAACAGGATCTCCATCTAGTGATAAAGTGTGGTTGATATAACCATAGTTACATGGATAGAACATTGCTGTTGCCATAAAACGATCGACAAATACTGCACCAGTGTCTTTATCAACTTCATATTTAATTGGGTCAGCATTCGCTGGGATTTCGATTACAACATAGATGTCGTCTGGTAATTCTTTACCTGCTGGTACATTTAATAGTCCCATTTTTGTGTCCTCTATCTTTTATTTGTTAATTGTGTTTAATGATAAATATAAAGCGAACATTATAAAAATTTACTCTGTTTCGCTCAAATCTTTTAGATATTGAAAAATTTGTCTGGCTGTTTTTGGGGTTTTGTTTGCAGAGAGTTCTTTTTTGGCTAAACGCGCTAGTGTGCGTAGTTGCTGTCTATCTGCGGAAGGGTAAAGCCCCATTATTGATTCTGCATCACCCGTTTCTATAAGTTCGTCACGCAATTTTTCTAATCGATGAAATAGGGCGACTTGTTGGTTATGGCGATTTTTAAGTTTATCCAAAGCTAATGTTATAGGTTCAATATCACGACTTCGAAGCAGTTTACCAATGTATTGGATTTGCCTTCGATAGCCTTCTTTTTTTATTTTTTGCGCTAATTCAATCGCATAAAGTAGATCTTCATCAAGGGGAATTTTAGCAATTTCATTTTTGCTTAAGTTGACAAGTTCGACACCTAACTTTTTAAGTGCTTCAGCATCACGTTTGATTTCACTTTTACTGACGTAAATAATGTCATCGTCTTGAGGATCAATGTTGAAGTCAGGTTCTAAATTTGGCTCTTGATTGTTATTCATGCTATTTCTTTTGTTAACTAAAATTGAATTCTGGCATATTATAACGTATCACTAGCAGAATTGTAGAAAATAATAAAATGAGTATTGAACAAATTAAAAAAGACGCGTTAAGCCAAAAGCAACATTTGTCAGCAATTGTTGCCGATGCTATTAACCAGGCAAAAGCTCGAGTTGATGCGGTTGAGGTATCGATTAATCAATCAACAGGTATTAGTGTTAGTACACGAGATGGTGAGGCTGAGAATGTTGAGTTTAATAGTGATGGTGCGTTAGGTATTACTGTTTATCAAAATCAGCGTAAGGGTAGTGCGTCAACCAGTGATTTGTCGCCACAGGCAATCAGTCAAACTGTGGATATGGCTATTAATATTATGCAATATACGTCAGCAGATCCTTGTTCTGGTCTTGGCGATCCCGATTTAATGGCTTTTGATGCGCCAGATTTAGATCTGTTTTATCCAAGTGGTTTGAATGTTGATAATGCAATTGAACAGGCAAAACAGGCTGAACTAAGTGCGTTGGCAAGGTCTTCTTTAATAAGCTGTGACGGTGGTTATTTTAATAGTCGTTATGGTGTTTATGTTTATGGTAATAGTTTAGGGATGTTACAAGGTTACTGTGCAAGTTCGCATTCACTTTCTTGCTCTGTTATTGCTGAACAAAATGGGCAAATGGAGCGTAATTATGAATATACGTCCTCCCGTGTTGCTAACCAATTAAAATCACCTGATTGGGTTGGTAATCATGCTGCTGAAAAGGCGGTTGCTCATTTAGGTGCTAAACAAATAAAGACTATGCAAGTTCCAGTTCTTTTTTGTGCAGAAGTTGCTGTTGGGTTGATTCGCCATTTAGTTGGAGCCATTAGTGGTGGTGCTATTTACCGAAAATCCTCTTTTTTATTAGATAGTGTGGGTAATGCGATTTTTCCTTCTTGGCTGACAATTTTAGAAGATCCTTATATTTTAAAAGGAGTTGGGTCATCACCTTTTGATAGTGAAGGAACCAAAACAGTTAAGCGCAATATCATTGAAGACGGTATTTTACAAACTTATTTGTTAAGTAACTATTCAGCCAGAAAATTAGGGCTAAAATCGACAGGACATGCTGGTGGTATACATAATTGGTTAGTTTCACCAAGTCAAACTGATGCTGATTTTGATACAATGTTAAGAAAATTAGATAAAGGTGTTGTTATTACGTCATTAATGGGACAAGGTGTTAATAATGTTACGGGTGATTATTCGCGTGGCGCCTCTGGTTTTTGGGTGGAAAATGGTAAAATACAGTATCCAATCAATGAAATTACCGTCGCGGGTAACCTTAAGGATATTTACCAAAATATTGTGGCAATAGGCAGTGATATTGAGACAAGAAGTAATATTCAAACTGGATCAATATTAGTAGAAAATATGAGTGTAGCAGGGAAATAATCAAACATGGGAAAGTTTACCAGTAGCGCATTATTCCAAAAAATTATTTTTTGGATGCCAGGCCTGATGAGTTTATTGCGATATAAGCGCGAATATCTTAGTTTTGATATTAAAGCGGGATTATCAGTGGCAGCAGTTTCTTTGCCTGTTTCTATCGCTTATGCAGAGCTTACAGGTGTCGGTGCGATTGCGGGATTATATTCAACTATCTTGCCGCTTATTGTCTATGCGCTTTTTGGTTCATCCAGGCAATTGATTGTCGGTCCCGATACAGCTACCTGTGCTGTGGTTGCTGCTGTGGTATTTCCTTTAGCAGCTAATGATCCTGTTTTACGTTGGCAATTGGTGGTGCTGTTGACCATTATGATCGGTATTTGGTGCTTGATTGCCGGTAAACTCCATTTAGGTGCTTTGGCGGATTTATTAAGTCAGCCAATTTTGATTGGCCTACTTAATGGGATTTCAATTACTATTATGGTCGATCAGTTAGCTAAGATGTTTGGCTTTAAGTATGATTATTCTTATTTGATTGAACGCATTGCTTATCTACCTTTTAAAATATCTGAAATTCATGTGTTAACGGCATTTATATCTTTTTGTACACTTGCGATTCTGGTTGTATTGAAAAAATTCAAGCCACGTTATCCAGCCCCTTTGTTTGCTGTAATTATTATGACGTTTCTCTCTTGGCTGTTTAATTTTGAACATTATAATGTTCGAATCATTGGTGGAGTAACGAGTGATTTTATTCCTGCTGAGTCATGGATTGATTTTGATAAGGGCTTGATGCGTAATTTAGTCGTTCCTTCGCTCAATATCGCCGTTATTTGTTTTGTAAGTATGATGATTACGGTACGAAGCTTTGCCTCTAAAAATAATTATGAGACTAATGCCGATGTTGAATTTAAAGCATTAGGTATGGCTAATATTGTTGCAGGTTTATCGCAAGGCTTTGTAGTCAGCGGTACCTCATCACGTACCGCGGTTAATGATGCCAATGGTGGTAAAACGCAATTAGTATCAATTATTGCGGCTGTTTTGATTGGCTTTGTCGTATTGTTCTTTTTGTCACCACTACAATATATTCCAACTTGTGTGTTGGCGGTGATTTTAATATATTCTTCTTTATCTCTTATCAATTTTCAAACTATTATCCGATTTTTTAAATTCGATCGTGATGCGTTTTATTTAAGCTTAACTACGTTAATTTCGGTATTAGTTATTGGTATTATTCCCGGTATGGCGTTGGCCGTTTTATTAGGGCTGTTTTTATTTTTGCGTCGTGTGTTTAGGCCGAATGATCAATTATTAGGTGTTGATGAAAGTGGACGAATTCATTCAATTGGTTCGGATGTTAGTCCATTAAGTAACACTATGATTTATCGCTTTAATTCTCCATTAACTTATTTCAATATTGCATACTTTAAACGTAGGATTATTAATTATATAGATGAATCTCCTGAGGCAATTAATTATGTGATTGTTGATGCTATTCCTTGCTTTACCTATAAAGATGTTAGTGTTTTGACCGGTATTGACGAGTTGGTTAAATCGTTGAAGGTTAGAAATGTGGTACTGATTTTATCTGGCCGACGTAAAACATTGAAGAATTGGTTTAAGCAGATGAATATTAAATTAGATACTGATTATATTGAGTTTGCTTATGATCTTTATTTTGCTGTTAGGTCAGTTCAGAGTAAAGAACATATGGAAAGCAAAAACGACGAGGATATAAATAATTAAATTTTTAATCATTTTTTAATTAGCTAGGGATAATTATGAATCAGATAAAAGATCCACTCAAAATTGAGATGCTTAGTACTGGTGATGAGGTTTTATATGGTCAAATTGTTGATACTAATGCAGCTTGGTTATCTGATTTTTTATTTGAAGAAGGCATTTCTATCACTTCGCGCCATACAGTAGGGGATGATTTGTTGACATTGGTTGATACTCTGCAAGAGCGTAGCTTGCACAATGATATTTTAATTGTGAATGGAGGGTTAGGACCAACAAGTGATGATCTAAGTGCACAAGCAGCTGCACAGGCTAATAATGAGTCTTTGGTTTTACACGATGAGTGGCTTAAAGTGCTTGAACGCTACTTCCTGAATCGCGGTAGAAAAATGCCATCAAGCAATATCAAACAAGCAATGTTACCTCAAAGTGCAACGTTAATTGATAATCCAATCGGAACGGCATGTGGCTTTAAGATGGTGATAAATAATTGTCTATTATTCTTTACGCCAGGCGTTCCTTCTGAATTTAAAGAAATGATTAGAACTTCAGTTTTTCCTGACATTAAGATGATCTATCCTATAACCGAACGTAAACTCTGTTATCGATTAACCACCATGGGGCGGACAGAAAGTGATTTAGGAATGGAGATCGAGACTTCATTATATATTCCTGATTTTATTACAGTTGGTTATCGTGCAGCAATGCCTATTATTGAATTGAAATTAACTGGGCCAGAAAGTAAAAAAAGTGAAATGGATAGCGCATGGCACAAAATAAAGTCTATTGTTGCAGATAATTTACTTTGTGAAGGTGTTAATCAAGGTGTATCAGGTTTAGCTCAGGTTGTATCAAGATTGTTAAATGAAACGAATCAATCTATTGTGGTCATTGAACAACAATCAGCTGGAGTAATTGGTTATCACCTATTAGAAGCCAATTCCCCCGTGGTGAAATCAGAAGTGGTACCTTTTGTGATGGAAGAACCACTTAATTACTTTTCACAAGTATTGCAAAATCAAAAAGCTGATATTGCGCTAGGGGTAGTCAATTTTCAAGAAAAGAATACGGAATTTACTTTAGTTATTGTCACTAAAAATCAAGAATTGCATTTTAAATTGAAGTATACTGGTAGAGTTCAAAATAATAAGATCCAACAACAAATTTTATCTGCGATTGCTTTAGATGGTTTGCGTCGTTATCTTTTAAATCTGCCTATCATTGGGCCTAACGTCTGGTTAGAGTTATTGGTATAGTTTTATCGTATAGTTTTAACAAATAGTTTTATAATATTGCTTCCGCTTTTAGAACGATTTTACAGGGGTTTTTCATTTGTTAGTAATATTAGTTATGGACAATTCCCTACAAAATTAAGTAGAATAGCGGATCTTTCAATTGAAGCATATAAGTTAATATATTAGAGGTAAAAATGGCTCGTGTAACTGTCCAAGATGCAGTAGAAAAAATTGGTAATCGCTTTGATCTCGTTTTAGTTGCAGCAAGACGTGCTCGTCAATTACAAGTTGAAAACAAAACGCCACTAATTCCAGAAGAAAACGATAAAGAAACTGTAGTTGCTTTACGCGAAATTGAAGATGGGCTTGTAAATAAACAAATTCTTGATACTGCTGAATTCCAAGCTCGTCAAGATGAAGAATCAGAAGTGCGTAATGCTCTTCATGAAACGGTACTTTTAGAAAATACTCCCTCATACGAATAAACATTGCTGAGAATTGTCCATGCAATATTTTGAAAGCTTAAAAGAGGTTGTTGCATTTTATCTTCCAGCTAAACAAGTTGAATTAATTCAAAATGCCTACTTTTTTGCTAAACAAGCGCATGAAGGACAATTCCGTTGTAGCGGTGAGCCCTATATTACTCATCCGGTTGCTGTAGCAACCATTTTAGCCGATATGCGGCTGGATTATGAGACCATCATCGCTGCACTTTTGCATGACACCATCGAAGATACCCAAGTCACCTTTCAAGATATAACACAAAAATTTGGCAAACATGTTGCAGTGTTAGTTGAAGGTGTTTCGAAACTTGATAAGTTAAAATTTAGAAACCGACAAGAAGCTCAAGCTGAAAATTTTCGCAAAATGGTTTTAGCCATGACCGAAGATGTCCGAGTGATTCTAATTAAGTTAGCTGATAGAACGCATAATATGCGTACTCTTGGGGCATTAAGACCGGATAAACGTCGACGTATTGCTAAAGAAACATTAGAGATTTATGCTCCTTTGGCTCATCGTTTAGGTATTCATCATATTAAAACTGAGCTTGAAATACTTGGTTTTACGGCGATGCATCCTAATCGGGCTAAAGTTCTTGAAAAAGTCGTTAAAATTGCTCGTGGCACCAGAAAAGAGCTTATTCAGCAAATTCTATCAGAAATTAAAGGGCGTTTAGCTGAAGCGAATATCAATGCCCAAGTGGAAGCGCTTGAAAAGAACATTTATGCTATTTATCAAAAGATGCAACTTCGTGAACAGCATTTCCACTCAATTATGGATATTTATGTTTTCCGAATTGTAGTTGATGATGTTGATACTTGTTATCGTGCACTTGGTTTAGTCCATAACTTATATAAACCTCGACTTAATCGTTTTAAAGATTATATTGCTATTCCTAAAGCGAATGGTTATCAATCGTTGCATTCATCATTGATTGGCCCACATGGTACGCCTGTGGAAGTGCAAATTCGAACCGAAGATATGGATCAAATGGCAGAAATGGGTGTTGCTGCACATTGGATTTATAATGAAAATGATGAGTTAAATAACACTACTACTCAGATTAAAGCCCAGCGTTGGATGCAGAGCTTGTTGGAACTTCAACAAAGTGTTGGTAATTCATTTGAGTTTATTGAAAATGTTAAATCTGACCTTTTTCCAAAAGAAATTTATGTTTTTACACCCAAAGGTCGAATTGTTCAATTACCTGAAGGTTCAACAGCAGTTGATTTAGCATATGCTGTGCATTCTGATATCGGTTTCCAGTGTATTGGGGCTTTAGTTGATCGTAAACCTTACCCGCTTTCTCAACCTTTAAGCAATGGTCAAACTGTTGAAATTATTACGTCTCCAGAAAGTCGTCCTAATGCAAGCTGGCTTAATTTTGTCGTTAGTGCTAAAGCAAGATCTCGCATTCGACAAGCATTGAAAACCTTGAAGCGCGAAGATGCTATTTTATTAGGTCGTAAATTGCTTAATTTAGCGCTTATTAAATCGGGTGGAATCGACTCGCTAACTGATAAGCAGAAAGATCGTATTGTTAGTTTGACTAAGTTGACTTCGTTTGAGGATGTATTAGCTGAAATAGGGCTAGGCAATATTATGAGCCATTTTATTGTCAAAGGTCTTGAACATAAAGCGCTTTTATTTAATCAATCTGAAGAAAATAAAACATTAGTTATAACAGGAAGTGAAGGGGTATTAGTTACTTTTTCAAAATGTTGTCATCCTATTCCTAATGATCCTATTGTCGGTCATGTTAGCCCTGAAAAAGGTTTAACTGTGCATCATGAATCTTGTCGCAATGTTAGTGGTTATCAGAATAATCCCGATAAATATATTTCGCTTAAATGGGCACCAGATATTGAGCAGTTTTTTGTAGCTGAAATTTGGGTAGATATTATTAATAATCAGGGTTCTTTAGGCCATGTTCTTTCTATCATTAATGATGAGAAAGCACATATTCAATGGTTAAACACGGAAGAAAAAGATAGGCAAATCTATACAATTATTTTGCAAATTGAAGTTAAGAATACTCAACAACTTAATGATTTAATCCGAAAATTATCACTACAACAAGATGTAGTGAGTGTGACACGTAATATTAATTAGTTATTATGGTTGATCGTTTGCTAAACAGAATACCGCTTGCAAAATTAGCTGGTATTGGGCCTAGTTTAGAAAAAAAATTCTTTGCACTTGGTATTAAATCTGTTCAAGATCTCTTATTACATTTTCCTTTACGTTATGAAGATCGTTCGACATCTTCAGCAATTAGTGATGTTGCTATTGGTGAAACGACCACAATTTTAGGTCAAATTATCAAAAGTGAAATAATTACAACTAAACGTAAAATGTTGCTCTGCTATATTCAGGATGACTCTGGTATCGCTATTTTACGTTTTCTCAATTTCAACATGGGTATGAAGACTGCCATGGCATCCGGTAAATGGGTGAGGGCTTACGGAGAAATAAAGAGGGGGAGCCATTATCCAGAAATGATTCACCCACAATTTAATATTCAATCAAAAAAAGAGGAGTCGCCTAGTTTTTCTGAACCAAACGAAGAGCGATTTACGCCGATTTATTCAACCACCTATGGGTTAACTCAGAATGTCATCCGTAAAGCAATACAATCGGCATTAATATTGTTAAAACGAAACCAACCAGCTGAAATCTTACCGGTTTCAATAAGCAATGGTTATTTATCTGTTGTTGAATCATTAGATATTATTCATAATCCATCATTAACAACGAATGTAGATCAGCTTATTGATGGAGAACATCCAGCAATAAAGCGTTTTGTTTTTGAAGAGTTGCTTGCTTATCATTTAAGTATGTTGTTTATTAAGGTTGATAATCAAAAACAACATTCTTATCCAATGCATAGTAATAAGCGTTATTCTCAGCCTTTCCTTGCTTCTTTGCCATTTGAACCGACAAATGCGCAAAAAAGAGTCGTACAGGATATTTATCAAGATATGGCTAAGTCAGTTCCAATGATGCGATTAGTTCAGGGAGATGTGGGCTCAGGTAAAACGTTAGTGGCAGCTTTAGCCGCTCTAAATGCTATTGAAAATAATAAGCAAGTTGTTTTAATGGCGCCGACCGAAATATTAGCCGAACAACATTTTCATAATTTTTGTCGATGGTTTGAGCCACTAGGAATAAAGGTTGAGTTGTTAACTGGGCGATTAACCGCAAAAAATAAAAAACGACGATATGATGATATTGAATTAGGCGAAATTTCAATGTTAATTGGTACACATGCCGTATTTGTTGAGAAAGTTAAGTTTTTTCAATTAGGATTGGTGATTATTGATGAACAACATCGCTTTGGTGTAAACCAGCGATTAAGTCTTTGGGAAAAAGGTATTAAAGATGAGTGTCATCCTCATCAATTAATAATGACAGCAACGCCAATTCCAAGAACCCTAGCGATGACAGTTTATGCAGATTTAGATGTATCAATCATAGATGAATTACCTCCAGGACGAACACCAATATCGACGATAGTGATACCAAATTCTCGTCGTGATGAAATTATTGAACGAGTCAATCAAGCTTGTATTGATAATCGCCAAGTCTATTGGGTTTGTACTTTAGTTGAAGAATCTGAAACGCTTGATGCTCAAGCTGCAGAAATGTTAGTTGCAGAATTACAAGAACGCTTACCGCATCTTATTATTGCTTTAGTGCATGGCAAAATGAAATCAGATCAAAAACAATCTGTCATGCAAGATTTTAAAGACGGTAAAATTCAATTATTAGTTGCCACAACGGTTATTGAAGTCGGTGTCGATGTGCCTAATGCCAGCTTGATGATTATTGAAAATGCTGAACGTTTAGGCTTAGCACAACTGCACCAATTACGTGGGCGAGTAGGTAGAGGTACTGCAATATCTCATTGTGTTCTTATGTATCAAGCACCTTTAAGTAAAATAGCTCAAGCACGTATGAAGGTGATGCGAGAAAGTAATGACGGTTTTGTTATTGCCCAAAAAGATCTAGAGATTCGTGGTAGTGGCGAAATTCTAGGTACAAGGCAAATAGGGGTAGCTAACTTCAAAGTAGTTGATTTAATCCGTGATCAACATCTAATTAATGAAGTGCAAAAAGCCTCTTATTATTTACAGAAGAATTATCCCGAAAGTGCTAATCAGCTAATTGAATGTTGGTTACCTGATCGAGAAAAGTACATTAATGCTTAAATTATGATAGTAGTTGAGAACTATAATAGTTTTTTTTATATAATATTCAATAAAAGCAGATGGTTATTCCTAAAAAGGGACTTATAGCCATATCTATAAGTCCATAAATATTAGCGTTAATTTTATTTATAAGAATGAACGATATGGTAATTCCGGCTCATCGGTAAAGATATCCCTGAATCCTCGATAGTGCTGATAATGCATTTTATTTTTATCAGTAGGATAAGTATATTTACCACCAACTTGCCAAAAAAATGGTCTAAATTGATATTCTAGGCGGTCTTTTTTCATATCCCATAATACTTCTATTTCGCGAGGATCACTTTGGAAATTAGACCAAATATCATGGTGGAATGGAATGACCACTTTAGTGTTGAGAGATTCTGCTGCGCGTAAAATATCTGACGAAGTCATTTTATCGGTTACACCACGTGGATTTTCGCCATAAGATAAAAGAGCAACATCAATTTTATAATCATTACCGTGTTTTGCATAATAGTTTGAATAGTGAGAATCCCCTGAATGGTAGAGTGAACCACCGGTTGTTTCGAATAAATAATTGACTGCACGATCATTCATCCCATCTAAAATGGATTTATCTGTTGATGAAACACCTTTAGGTAAAGTTACAAGTGATGTTCTATCAAATGAATCTAAAACATGAATCGTAATATCACCAACATGTAAGGTTTCACCTACTTTTGCAACAATACAGCGTTCTTCCGGTACACCCCAACTTTTCCATAATTCGACACAAGCTTTAGGACCAATAAATTTTACTTCTGGTGAGCAATTTTGAATAACTGCAGCTGCAACATTGACATCAATATGGTCCGCATGATCATGTGTCGCCATGACGGCATCAATTTGTTTAATAGCAAATGGATCTAAAACAAATGGGCTGGTTCTTAAATTAGGTTGTAATTCACGTACACCTCCCATGCGCATCATCTGGTGTTGTTTGTTCATTAAGGGATTGGCGTGGGTTTTTTTACCTGTACCACACCAGAAATCGACAGAAATATTGGTGTTACCAGCTGATTTCAACCAAATTCCCGTACAAGCAAGCCACCACATGGTAAACGTATTAGGTTTAACATCCGTATTTTCTATCTCTTCATTAAGCCAAGTTCCCCACTCAGGAAAAGTGTTTAAAATCCAAGAGTCACGGGTAATTTCATTCACTTTACTCATACTATGTTCCTTTTCTTCATTTAATAGTTAAACTAATATTACTTCTACGCCTTGCTCTTTTATGCAATCGATTACTTCTTTATTCGCTTGTTTACCTGTAATTAAAATATCGATTTTATTTACAGGACAAAAAAGCATACCGGAGTTGGCTTTAGTATCGATTTTTGAGCTATCTACCACCACAACTAATTTTTCAGCTTTTTCTAAAATTTGTTGTTCTGCAACTGCACCTAAGATCTCATTTTTATAAAGACCAGTTGGTGTTAATGTTTTGCCACTAGTAAACATCCATTTTGCTGCATAAGAATCAGTAAAGCTGGCAATAGGGTTGAGTATGATATTTTGTGTTTTGTTATATAACCCTCCCATAATGATGACGTTTTCATGATCGTGTTCAATTAAATAACAGGCTAATGGAAAATAATTGGTAATAATTGAGACATTTTTACCACACAATTCACGCCCTAATAAAAATGCTGTTGAACCGCAATTAATCACAACGTTTTCATCACTTTCGCATAGTTTAGCTGCACGTATCGCGATGCGTGCTTTTTCATGATAGTGATCGGTATTATTGATATCTATTGGTGCCCATATAGGTTTTTGTTCTTCTAACCGTAAAATACCATTACGTACTTTTCGCACTCGCCCATCTAAAGCAAGTTTAGTTATATCTCTTCTAGCTGTAGCCGGAGAAATGGAGAAAATTTCAATTAATTCTGTGACTTTTAACTCACCTTTTTCATTGACTAAAGCAACAATTTCGTTGTGTCGCACAATTTCATTCATTGATAACCTCTTATAATATTATGAGCTAATTTGATTATTTGTGATAATAATTATCATTGGGTTTATTGTCAATCGTTGATCATGTCTCATTAAAGATAAAATAATTTAATCTATTGATTAATATAACAATAATTTGATTTGCATGGTGTTTTTTTTAGCGATAATGTGATATCCATCACAGTTTTACAGTTGATTGTTATAGAAAAGTGATCTACGTCAAAATAATCATAAATAATCATTGAATGATTAATTGTGATTATGGAAGATAAATATCAGTTAATGAATCACGATTGATTAACTGAGTTAAGTTTTAAGAAAAAAACTAACCTCACACTAAACAACCATATAAGTGGCATCTGGATAGCGTTAATTATCCTGCTTTGAAAAGTTGATAAGGATTTGTAATGCAAACAGTGTCCAATAACCAATGAGAGGGGCATATGGAAGTAATCTATAACATTTTCTACATTTTTTATAGTCAAGTCATGACGAAAGCACCTTTGTTACTAGGCTTGGTGACAATGCTTGGTTATTGTCTTTTACGCAAAGACATAACCACAATTTTAAAAGGAACAATTAAAACCATTGTTGGTTTTATGTTGTTACAAGTGGGTTCAAATGTGTTGGTTTCGACCTTTAAGCCGGTTATTGCCAAATTAGCTGAATATCATGGTATTAAAGGATCTATCATTGACACTTATGCATCAATGGTTGCTGTTGAAAACGGTATGGGTGATCAGTATTCGTGGGTAGGATATGCGGTTTTATTAGCACTAGCAATTAATATTGTTTTAGTCATTTTTCGCCGTATTACCGGTATTCGTACCATAATGTTAACAGGCCATATCATGTTCCAACAAGTAGGGTTGATTACTTTATTCTATTTCCTTTTCGGTTATGGCATGTGGGAAACAATAATCTATTCAGCAATCATTACAGCGTTATATTGGGGAATATTTTCCAATATGATGTTTAAGCCTACCGAAGCGGTGACTGGTGGTGCTGGTTTTTCAATTGGACACCAGCAACAACTTGGTTCTTGGATTGCTGTTAAATTGGCACCAAAATTAGGCGATAAAGCCAATTCTGTTGATAACCTTAAATTACCTAAATGGTTACATATCTTTCATGACAGTATCGCTGCTACAGCAATTGTTATGACATTCTTTTTTGGCATTATTTTGCTTTCTTTTGGTTTGGATAATTTGCAATCTATGGCTGGCTCTACTCATTGGACTATTTATATTCTTGAAACAGGATTGAAATTTGCTGTTGCCATACAAGTTATCGTTGGTGGGGTAAGAATGTTTGTAGCTGAATTATCTGAGGCATTTAAAGGTATTTCGGAAAAATTGATCCCTAATGCAGTATTAGCAATAGATTGTGCTGCGATTTATGCATTCTCACCTAATGCTATGGTATTTGGTTTTATTTGGGGTGCATTAGGACAATTTTTAGCGATTGCTTTATTACTTATTTTCAAATCACCGATTATGATTATTCCTGGTTTTATTCCAATGTTCTTCTCTAATGCGACAATTGGGGTTTTTGCAAACCATTTTGGTGGTTGGAAGGCGGTGATGAAACTCTGTTTTGTTATGGGCATGATTGAAGTATTTGGTTCAGCTTGGGTCATTCACATTTTTGCTCAAAATGGTACTCCTATTGACGCTTGGATGGGTATGGCTGATTGGGCAATTTTATTCCCACCAATTTTACAAGGCTTATCATTCTCTCATTTATTCATCTATTTATTAATTGCATTAGCTTTAGTTTATATGTTTTTTGCTGCAAAACAGCTTAAACAAGAAGAAGCAATGCAAAAAGATCATCCAGAATATAACGATAATCAACAAGATGTTAATGAAGCCGTGGTAGATAAAATGGATGAAGTAGCCGTGGCTGAAGGTCGACCGATACGTATCCTTGCGGTATGTGGAAGTGGGCAAGGTTCTTCAATGATGATGAAAATGAAAATAGCTAATTATCTAGATAAGAAAGGTATTGCAAATGTGATGGATTCATGCGCGGTAACTGATTACAAATCGCGTTTACCCAATGTTGACATTATTGTTGCTTCAAAACATTTGATTCACGAAATCGAAGTTAATGAAGGACAACATGCTTTAGGTGTACAAAATATGCTTAATCCAAACACATTCGGTGATGAGCTTATTGAGATTATTAAAAAAGTACTTGCTCAATAATCGATTAAATATAAAGAGAAGAAAGGAGTACAACGATGGCTTTGAAAGAATCATTAATTGAAAATAATTCAATATTATTAAAAGCAAATGCTGCTAATTGGCAAGAAGCTGTCAAATTAGGTACCGATATGTTAGTCGCTTCAAATGCAATTAAACCGTCTTATTATGACGCAATTATCCACTGCGTTAAAACAATGGGGCCTTATATTATTATTGCACCTAATTTTGCCATGCCTCATGCTAGACCAGAAGATGGAGTCAATCGTACTGCTTTTGCTTTAGTAACCCTTAATCAACCAGTTTATTTCGATGACGAAGAAGAACCTGTTGATGTGCTTGTTACTTTAGCAGGAAGTACATCAGATCAACACATGGAAGGATTAATGGAGGTTACCCAAGTGTTAGATGATGAAACCAGTGAAACCGGAGTCAATCTTGATAAGTTAAGAGCGTGCAAAAACAAAGAAGATGTTTATGCGGTCATCGATAAGGCATTAAATGGAGGCTAATTTATGTATCAAGCATTAAAAGAAAGAGTATTAGCAGCTAATTTAACATTGCCTCAATATCATTTGGTGACATTTACATGGGGCAATGTGTCCGAGATTGATCGTGATAAAGGTGTTATTGCTATTAAGCCATCAGGTGTCGAGTATCACAATATGAAAGTTGATGATATTGTAGTGGTTGCACTAAATGGTGACATTATCGAAGGTCATCTCAATCCATCAAGTGATACCGCTACTCATCTTGAGCTTTATAAAGCATTTAAAGATATTGGTGGTATTGTTCATACGCATTCTCGTTATGCGACTATTTGGGCGCAAGCAGAACTCGATGTACCTGCCTTAGGAACAACCCATGCTGACTATTTTTATGGTGATGTGCCATGTACGCGTCGATTAACCGATAGCGAAATAGCAAATGATTATGAAAAAAATACTGGACTGGTGATTATTGAAGAGTTTAAACGACGCGGGCTCGATCCTAAAGCGATGCCGGGCGCAGTTATTTCTGGTCATGCTCCATTTTGCTGGGGTAAAAATGCTTTAGATGCTGTGCATAATGCAGTCGTATTGGAAGAAGTCGCAATGATGGCTATTTCTACACGTCAACTTAATCAAACAATAAAAATTCAACAAGCTTTATCGGACAAGCACTATTTTCGTAAACATGGTGCGAATGCTTATTATGGTCAAAAATAGAATGCAAGAGGGCAAATAAAATGACAAAACCTAAACTACAAATCGCATTAGATCAAACAGAATTACAACCAGCTTTAGAAGTTGCAAAAAATGTTGCTGGTTTTGTGGATATTATCGAAGTGGGAACAATTCTTGCTTTTGGAGCAGGTATTGGTGGCGTTAAAACGTTAAGAGAAAAATACCCTAACCATATCTTGGTTTGTGATTTAAAAACTACCGACGGTGGCGCGATTTTAGCCAAAATGGCTTTTTCAGCAGGTGCTAATTGGTTAACTGTTTCAGCGGCTGCACATATTGCAACTATTGAAGCCTGCAAAAAAGTTGCTGATGAATTTAATGGCGAAATTCAAATAGAGTTATATGGTCATTGGACTCTAGATGATGCCAAAGCTTGGCGAAAGTTAGGTATAAAGCAGGCCATTTATCATCGTTCTCGTGATGCAGAATTAGCTGGATTAGGATGGGGTGAAGAAGACTTAGTTAAAATGCGTCAACTTTCCGACTTAGGCCTTGAGCTCTCTATCACGGGCGGTATTGTACCTGAAGATATTCATCTTTTTGCAGGAATCAAAACGAAAGCCTTTATTGCTGGTCGTGCTCTTGCTAATCAAAATGGTCAACAAACTGCACAAACTTTAAGAGAGCAGATAGCTAAATATTGGTAATTGGTATATTGCAGTTGTCAATTCAACTGCAATGCATATTGTTCCATTTTTATTAGGTTTAGATTATGACAAAAAGAGCAATAAATATCAAAAAAAACACGCCTCGTATTGGTATTTATGAAAAAGCATTACCAAATGATTTAACGTGGCAACAAAAATTTAATGAAGCAAAAGCATTAGGATTCGATTTTATTGAATTATCCATTGATGAGTCAGACGAACGTCGAGCAAGGCTGGATTGGTCTGATGATCAAATTTATTCATTACGTCATTTGTCAGAACAAATGGGCATAGCTTTGCACTCTATTTGTTTAAGTGCTCATCGAAAATATCCATTCGGTTCCAATGATGAACATATTCGCGCACAAGCAAAAAACATAATGAACAAGGCAATAGTACTTGCTTATAAATTAGGTGTCAGAGTCATTCAGCTTGCAGGATATGATGTCTATTATGAACCAGCAAGTAATCAAACCCATCAACGCTTTATTGAAGGTATGCAGTGGAGTGCCAAACAAGCAGAAAAAGCAGGTATTATGCTTGCGGTAGAAATAATGGATACTGACTATCTTAATTCACTAAGTAAATTCGAGATTCTGAAAAGGGAAATACCGTCTTCATACTTTATGGCTTATCCGGATGTTGGTAATATTTCTGGTTGGAATTATGATGTGTGCACCGAACTATTATTAAGTCGTGATCATATTGTGCAAATTCATCTTAAAGATACCAAAAAAGTTAAATCTAATTATTCTGGGCAATTTCGAGATTTAGTTATTGGTGAAGGCGAAGTTGATTTTCCGGCCATTTTTAATACATTAAAATTAATGGATTATTGTGCTCCTTTTGTGATTGAAATGTGGGCTAAAGATGATAATTGGAAGCAAAATATTATTATTGCTCAACAAAGCCTAAATGCTATGGCATCCCAAGCAGGATATGCACTATTCTCCTAATTTATTTGTAATAAAAATGATATAAAGCTCAATTAATGTCTTATTTGGGCTTTATCTATTCAGTCGAATTAAAAAATAGTCATCAGAACGCATCAGAATGACATGTTATTTTTAAGCTTAAGATCATTATTAAACTCTTTTATAGCAACATATTAATATTAAGAGATTTTTATTTATTCTTTCCACCAATTGGCCTATCGTGTAATATAATGACCATTATAACAAAATGAAAGAATTGCGAATATTATATGAAATCAATGATCAAATTATTCTCCATATTATTAGCCATCTTGACATTAGTTGGTTGTGGTTTAAAAGGCCCATTATATTATCCCAATGAGCAGTCAAGCACATTTGTTCAATCTAATGATGTGAGTAACATAGCTTAAAGGAATAATTCAATGAAATTTTTACATTATTGTAATGGTCAGTTATTGGCAGATGAAGTCGCTATCGCTGATCTAGCAAAGCAATATGGAACTCCGTTATATGTCTATTCTGCTGCTCATATGACAAAACAATTTCTTGCCTATCAGCAAATTCTTCAAGATAAGAAACATCTAATTTGTTACGCAGTTAAGGCTAACAGTAATTTATCGGTTTTAAATTTGTTGGCTAAACTTGGTGCCGGTTTTGATATTGTCTCGCAGGGTGAATTAGAAAGGGTGCTAAAAGCAGGTGCCGAACCTAGAAAGATAGTTTTTTCTGGTGTCGCAAAATCTATTGAAGAAATCAAACGTGCGCTTGAAGTTGGTATTAAATGTTTCAACGTTGAGTCGGAGGCGGAATTATATCGTATCAACGAAATTGCTCAACAATTAGGTAAAATTGCAACAATTTCATTAAGAATTAATCCTGATGTGGATGCCAAAACCCATCCCTATATCTCAACAGGATTGCGTGAAAATAAGTTCGGCATAAGTTATCAATTAGCCCTTGATGTATACCGCAAAGCGGCTAGCTTAAATCATATTAAGATAGTTGGTATTGATTGTCATATTGGTTCTCAATTAACAGAATTATCGCCATTTTTAGATGCTGCTGATAGGATTTTAATATTGGTTGATAAACTCAAAGCAGAAAATATTCACCTTGAACATATTGATTTAGGTGGTGGATTAGGGGTCTGTTATGATAATGAAACACCTATTTCTGCATCTACACTTGTTTCAGAGTTACTTGCGAAATTAACCAATTATGCTGATCTTGAAATTATTTTTGAACCAGGCCGCTCAATTGTGGCTAATGCTGGTTTATTAATTACTAAAGTTGAATACACTAAACATCAAGATGGTAACTATTTTGCTATTGTTGATGCGGGAATGAATGATTTAATTCGACCAGCTCTTTATAAAGCTTGGATGCGAGTTTTACCAGTCAGAGAACCAAAAAGTTCTGATAAAAAAGAATGTTACAATATCGTTGGACCAATCTGCGAATCTAGCGATGTGTTAGCTTATCAACGAGAGTTGTCCGTTGAACAAAGTGATCTATTGGTTATTTGTAGTGCTGGTGCCTATGGTTTTAGTATGGCGTCAAATTATAATAGTCACCCACGTCCAGCTGAAGTTTTGCTTGAAGGAGGAAAACAACATAAGTTAATTCGAAAACGTGAGACGTTTGATGATTTATGGCGTGGTGAATTAGTATTATAATCTTTTAAGAGTGTGTGATGCGATGGACTCATTCGCTTGGCAAATAAAGCGCTTTATTAATTAAACTTAATTAGAGTAATAGGTAATTAAAAAAAGGTAAGCAAAGATGAACTTTTCTAAAATGCATGGATTAGGTAATGATTTTATGGTTATTGATGCACTAACGCAAAATGTTCATCTTTCGAGCGAATTGATTAAACGCATGTCAGATCGCTATACCGGTATTGGCTTTGATCAGTTACTTGTTGTTGAACCACCTTATTCGCCAGAAAGCGATTTCCACTATCGCATATTTAATGCAGATGGTTCAGAGGTGGAACAATGTGGTAATGGTGCACGTTGTTTTGCTCGTTTTGTTCGTTTGAAAGGGTTGACGAAAAAACGTGTTTTAAAAGTAAGTACTATGAAAGGTAATATTGTATTGACGGTTAATGATGATGAAACCGTACGTGTTAATATGGGAACCCCTATTTTTGAGCCGAGTAAAATTCCTTTCAAAGCCATTAAAGAAGAAAAAACTTATATTATTCGTGCACAAGAACAAACAGTTCTGTGTGGCGTTGCTTCAATGGGTAATCCGCATTGTGTTATTCAGGTTGATGATATATTAACAGCTCAAGTATCAACGCTTGGTCCACTGTTAGAGCAACATGAACGTTTTCCTGAAAAAGCAAATATTGGTTTTATGCATATTATCGATCGAAATAATATTAATTTGCGCGTATTTGAACGAGGTGTTGGTGAAACACAGGCTTGTGGTACTGGTGCTTGTGCGGCTGTCGCAGTTGGTATTAATCAAGGACTCTTAAATCCACGAGTAAATGTTAATTTACCTGGTGGCAAATTAATTATCGAATGGAAAGGCAATCAGCAACCCCTTTATATGACTGGACCAGCAACACATGTATATGATGGTTATATTTCAATTTAATAACTGATGTAATTTAGGATTTGATACTGAGTACGATAGAAATAAATTATGGTCATTAAAAAAACACAGACAGTTAAATATAAGCCTCATCGTCGACAAAAAAACTTTGTCAAATTGAATGATGAAATGGTCAGTCAGTATATCATTGATAATCCTGATTTCTTCATTCGTAATGCTGCTCAGATTGAACGAATGCGTGTACCACATCCAGTTCGCGGAATTATTTCGTTACCTGAATGGCACATGGCTAGACAGCGTAATAAAATTAATCAGTTAGAGTCTGAAATTACCATGCTAATGGAGCATGCTAGTGCTAATGAACTGCTTTTTAATCAGTTAATGAAATTGCAATTCGACTTAATTAAAGCAAAAGATGTAGATGAATTAATTGTATCTTTAAAAAATTGGGCTAAAGATTTAGGGCTAAATGGTGCTTATTTATATCTTTTCGATGATAAATGGTTACTTAGTGCGCCATCTAGCTATCATCATTTAGCCTTAAATTCATTACAATTTGATTTTATTCGTGTTCGTCATCTACAGTATAGTCAATTTTATTTGGGTCAATTAAACACAACTGAATTAGATTTTTTATTACCGCAGCATGGTTATGTCGGATCAGTTGCATTATCATTATTTGGTCAATTTGGGGACCTCGGTCTTTTGATGTTTACTAGCCCAGATCCACAACATTATCAAGTTGGGCAAGGAACTTTGTTATTAGAGAAAGTTAGTGAGATATTACCTATTTTGATTGAAAAATGGATAATGCGAAAAAAGTAAGGAACGATGATGGCTAAAACTAATCCAAATTATTCCACTTTATTAGCTGAGCCGGTTGAGCATTTCTTAAACTATCTAAAATCAGAAAAACAACTTAGCCTAAACACACAAGTTAATTATCGCCGTCAACTTTATGCCATTATCGATTTAACCAAGGATCTGGATATTGAAAAATGGCAAACTATTGATTCGTCAGCTGTACGATTATTAATTAGCAGAAGTCGGCAAACCGGTTTACAAGCAAGAAGTCTCTCCTTACGACTGTCTGCTCTGCGAAGTTTTTTCGATTGGATGGTGAAGAATGAAATGATTTCCGTCAATCCTGCTCGAGGTGTAGTTAATCCTAAATTAGGTCAGCATCTTCCTAAAAATATCGATATTGATGAGGTTAATCAATTACTAGATATTGAATATAACGATCCATTATCTGTGCGCGATAGAGCTATGCTAGAAGTTATGTATGGTTCTGGATTACGTCTTTCTGAATTAGTTAACATTAACTGTCGAGAGCTAAATTTAAGGGAAGGGGAAGTCCGGGTAATGGGAAAAGGTAATAAGGAACGGAAATTACCTTTAGGGCGAGAATCTGTAAAATGGATTGAATATTGGTTAACCATGCGAAATGAATTAAAACCGCAGGATGATGCACTATTTATTTCTAAATTGGGGAAACGAATTTCTCCTCGTAATGTGGAGAAACGATTTGCTCAATGGGGTATCAAACAAGGATTAAGTTCACATGTTCACCCACATAAACTACGCCATTCATTTGCAACGCATATGCTTGAATCGAGTGGCGATTTGCGAGCAGTACAAGAATTACTAGGTCATGCTGATTTATCCACTACACAAGTTTATACTCATTTGGATTTTTCACATTTATCGGAAGTTTATGATTCTGCTCATCCACGAGCTAAAAGAGGGAAAAAGTAATGCATTTTTATCGTTCAATTGACTGCATTAAAGCGATCACTTTCGATCTAGATGATACTCTATATGATAATAGTATGATTGTAGATAAAGCTGAAGAGGAAATGATAAAAAAATTACAGAAATATGAACAGTTTCAAAATTTAACATTAGATTTATATTTCCAAGAAAAAAGTTTGGTGCTCT
This sequence comes from Gilliamella sp. ESL0443, assembly GCF_019469165.1. Classification (NCBI taxonomy): domain Bacteria; kingdom Pseudomonadati; phylum Pseudomonadota; class Gammaproteobacteria; order Orbales; family Orbaceae; genus Gilliamella; species Gilliamella sp. ESL0443. The sequence goes on from NZ_CP048263.1 coordinate 655,692, forward strand.
CAATCAATCCGGAAGTTTATCATGATGTGATAGTTTGGCGGATAGACACTATAAAATCTTTATTGAGTAGAACTAATATACCCGTATCTCAACATTCTCAGATAATTGATGATGCGGTAGATTGTTTCAATGTTTGGCGCCATAAGATGGTTGTTCCTCAATCAACACATACTTTATTAACTAAACTAGCAAAAAAATATCCATTAGCTGTAATTACTAATGGTAATGTCGATGTAAATAAAATCGGATTGGGAGACTATTTCCAATTTTCTTTACGCGGTGGACCGGATGGACGTTCAAAACCATTTCCAGAAATTTTTGATTTGGCTGCAAAAAAATTATCCATACCCAATAAATATATATTACATGTCGGTGATAATTTAGAGACTGATGTTAATGGCGCCATTAATAACGGTTATTTATCGTGTTGGATAAATATCTTTGAGCAAGATATTTATCATCTTACTGATGCAAGGTGCTTACCTCATATTGAGATAAGCCGATTGATAGAATTAGATAATCTGTTATAATTATCGCATATGTGTATAAAAAGACAGTACAGTTAGATGTAAATAAGTTTGCATTTACTACCTGTCTTTATTTTTTTAATAGACTCACCAATAAATATTATAAAGAAAATGGCAATTTTAAAAAGATTCAATATATCAATAATTAATAGTGGTTTATGTAATCGGAATGGATTAATACATAATGAACATTAAGCAATCATTATTAGAAGATCTTAACACAGAACAACAAACCGCAGTAGTTACAGATAATCAATATACTATTGTACTTGCTGGTGCCGGAAGTGGTAAGACTCGTGTACTTGTCCATCGAATTGCTTGGCTCTGTGTTGAGAAGAATTATTCGTCCGGTTCGATTTTTGCGGTTACTTTCACCAATAAAGCTGCTGCTGAAATGCAAGAACGAATTGAATCGTTAGTTGGTGAAAGATATTTAAATGGAATGTGGGTAGGTACCTTCCACGGTTTGACTCATCGCTTATTACGCATGTTTCCTCAACAAGCTAACCTTCCAGACAATTTTCAGCTTATTGATTCAGAAGATCAGATTCGACTTATCAAGAGAATTTTCCGAGAACTTCAAGTAGATGAAAAGCAATGGTCAGCAAAAGAGTGTGCTAATTATATTTCTGCGCAAAAAGAGAAAGGATTACGTGCTAAAGACCTGCTGCCAGAAGATCCAAAACAAGTAATGTGGCAAGCGATCTATCGTGATTATCAAGCAATATGCGATAAAGTTGGTTATGTTGATTTTTCTGAGTTAATTCTGAGAGCTTATGAATTACTTTGTAGAGATGAAAATGTTTTAGATTATTGCCGTAATCGTTTCTCAAATATTCTCATTGATGAGTTTCAAGATACTAATAAAATTCAATATCGATTCGTACAAAAATTAGCGGGTAATACAGCTAATATCATGATTGTTGGTGATGATGATCAGTCAATTTATAGTTGGCGTGGTGCTAATGCCGATAATCTTCAATTATTTATTAATGATTACCCCGATACTGAAATTGTTCGCTTAGAGCAAAATTATCGATCCACAGGGTTTATTTTAGATTCTGCAAATAAATTGATTGCTAACAATAAGAATCGGTTAGGTAAAAATTTATGGACCGATAGTGGCGATGGTGAAAAAATCTTGCTTTACAGAAGTTTTAATGATGCTGATGAGGCAAGATTTGTTGTTGGCCAAATAAAAAAATTTCATGAGCAAGGTCAAAATTACTCTAGTTGCGCGATTTTGTATCGTAATAATGTTCAATCTCGGATTTTTGAAGATACATTAATGCAAAATGGCATACCTTTCCAAATTTATGGCTCGATTAGATTCTATGAAAGGCAAGAGGTTAAATTGGCTCTTGCTTATTTACGTCTATTACATGACCATAACAATGATATGGCATTTGAAGCAACTATAAATACTCCAACACGTGGTATAGGCCAAGTTACTTTAGATAAAATTAGACATTTTGCTAAGCATAAAAATATGTCGTTATGGGATGCTTGCTTAACTTTAATTGAAAAGAAGGGACTTTCTGATAGACAACTTACAGACATAAATCGATTTATCCATTTAATGCAATCGATTCACGCTGAAGTTAATGACTTACCTTTTTATAAACAGTTAGAGAAGATTATTACATTATCAGGTGTCTTGCGAATGTATGAACAAGAGCCGGGTATTAAAGGTCAGGCAAGGTTAGAAAATCTTGACGAGCTTGTTTCTGCAGCAGAGCAATTTTACCGTGTTAATCAAAATACCGTGATTGAGGATGCTGAAACAGGTAAACCATTAACAATTTTAGAATCATTCTTATCGGTTACATCGCTTGAAAGCCGTGATGTGGGTACTGACCAAGATTCTGTCCAACTGATGACGCTACATTCAGCAAAGGGATTAGAATTTGACAATGTCTTTATTGTAGGCTGGGAAGAGGGTATCTTCCCTACACAGCGTTCTATTCAAGAAGTCGATAAAATGGAAGAAGAAAGGCGTTTAGCTTATGTTGGTATAACGCGAGCAAGAAAAAACTTAACACTTTCATTGACAGAACAAAGACGACTCTATGGTCGAGAAGAACGAAATTTACCTTCGCGTTTTTTAGATGAGTTGCCAGTTGAAAACTTAAATGAAACTTATTACCAAGGTAGTTTCTCTTCATTTGGAGGGCGATCTGGTTACCAAAATAAAGATGATGAGTTTTATCAAGAACGTAAAAAATCTTATTCTAAAAAGAAAAAGGAAGATGATGGTTATACATTAGGTAGAAAGGTTAAACATAACCGTTTTGGTGAGGGCTCAATTATCAATCTTGATGGTGAAGGTGATCATAAGCGAGTTCAAATCGCTTTCGTTGATGTTGGTATTAAATGGTTAGTAATAAAATTAGCAAATCTGAGATTATTATAAATGCCATCTACCTAAATAAAATAGGCGCTAGATATTAATTTGCCGCCTATTTTTTTATGAAAATTATTCAGATTGTTCTTGTACTGCTTGGGTAAAAATATCTTCAAATGTTTGATCTGAACGATTACAGATCCATTTGTTATTAATAAAGTCAAAATGATAGCCTTGTTTTCTTGTTGCTAACCAAACTTGAAATAAAGGTTCTTGAGTATTGATGATAATTTTACTGTTATTTGGAAAGCTGATATTAATAACATTACCATTAGTTTCGTAATCTAAATCAATATCATGCTCATCAGTATAATCATCAAGGTATGATTCAATTTGATTAAAAAGTTGATCAGTTAGAGTATGAAATTGAGTGACGTTCATATTGGTGTGATTATATTGAGCAATTAATATAGGAATAGTAGCATAAATAGAGAGACTCCGCCACAGCTAGGTGGCGAGAGCAAATTAAGTGTTACTGATTGAGAGGTAATGAACAAACCATTATTAATAATTTATAATTTTCGTCATTTTTTTCGGCTCTCATCCAGCGATTTGGAATATTAATATTATTAATTAATTTACCCTCTGCGAAGTTCTTTTCAACTAGATCAAGTTGTCCTTTAGCAATTTCTTTTTTGTCACAATTAGCATAATAGTTAACGACAATAGTGCGATAGGGGGTTTTCACATTATCAATGTTTTGTACTAATGCAGGAGTATAATTGATCACTTCTTTAAAGACACGAATTCGAGGATTAAACGGGTGTAACTTTATCGATTTTTTATCAAGGAATGAGTAACCAACCTTATTATCTTCATCATTTTTAGAAATAGGCGTAAATTGCTCACCGATTTTAGGATTGCTCAACATTTCCTTAATTTCTTTTGCTTGAGTAGCTTTCTCTTCTTCAGTAAGTGGTAGCTTTTCATCTGTTGCATAGCTTATAGTTGCAAAAGAAAAAAGAATTAAGACTAAGCATAATTTTTTCATTTAAATGTTATCTCCCTCTTTTGAGCTCTTGCCTTCACTTGATTCTTGTGTTGCATTATTTTTTTCTTGTTCTTTTTTTAATTTATAAGCTTCGATCTTTTCTTGCTGTTCTTTTTTTATCTGTTCATCAAATAGCTTTATATCTGGACGATCTTTATAAAGAATATCTTTCTTTAAATCCCCCTGAATAGAGCAAAGAACGCGATTATAGTTGTTGTCTATGTTCTCTAAATATAGAGATTTTTCAATTGTCCCAAGTCTTGGTACTACGCCATCAATTGCATAAAGGTTATCTTCCCATTCAGGGGATTTAGCATTGCGATCATAAATTTTAGCATTAGCAATATAAACATTTGTATTATAATTTGACCATTTTACATTTTTTAATGCATTGATAATTTCTTCTTGGCTATTATCAAAAATAAAACCCCAATAATAATATTTTCCAGATAAATTTGTTGGAATATATATGTCTTGGTATCCAGTAATAGTTAAACCACGATATTTAATTGGTTTTTTAAAAATAACTTTATTTTTATCTTGTTGATAAATGGATTCTACAGGAATAAATGTCACATTATCTTTTGTGGTTAAATCAACATACTCGCTAAATGTTTTTTTATTTTCAGCTAGATTTTGGAAAAATTGATTATCACATGCAAGAAAAGTATCAACTATCTTATCTGTTACACTTGCTTTATTGTCTTGAGCAAAAGCTATGCAAGACATGAGCGAAGAACAAGCAATCACAGTAAGTTTTTTGAATAGCATGGGCTGTTCCTTTAAAAAAAGCGCTAATAAAACGTCACAATATTGTAAAGCAATGTAAGTTGATGTCAATCTAAACAGTTTTAATTTTGAACAAAAATCAATAAATCACCAGCATTAAAAGAAATTTCGATAGTGTCATTAATAGCTTTATTACGTAGACTAGTAAAACTACCTAAAGATAAAGTTTGATTATGTAATGGGTATTCAAAACCGGTTATAGTTAACCCTGTAACTTTGGATAGAGGCATTAATGAAATAATATGGTATTTAACATGACGGATAATTTGATGATTAGTTGCGAAGAAAAAGTGACAATAATCATCATAAAACAGCATTTTTAATTGTTGATGATATTGCATAGCAACCGATAAGTTACCTAGAAAGTGGTCACTGGCTCGTCCTGATGCACCATATATGGTAAATGATGTGACTCCTTTACTATTTAAAAACAACAACGCTTTTTCAAAGTCAGTTTTAGATTGATCTGGTGTATGAATGATTTGGGTTTTATCGGGAATCGTCATATTGGAGTTAATGCTATCTAAATCACCGATTATAAAATCTGGTTTAATTGAAGATTTAGATAGATAACTATGATATGCACCGTCAGTACATGCGATATAATTATAATTACCTAAATGGGAAGGTAGATTTTTAGGTGGTTCGCCATTTACAAATAACAGTGCTGTGAACATTATTACTCCCATTAAAACATTTTATAACGCTAAAGTATAAGCCATAATAATTGCATCTTCTTTATTACCATCGGTGGTTGGGTAATAATTTTTTCTAATAGTTATTTGATTGAACCCTATTGAGTGATATAACTCAAGTGCTGGCGAATTTGATTTTCTTACTTCTAACCAGATTGTCGAAATTTTACTTGGCATTGCCATTAAATCATTAATCAACTGGTTTAATAATGTTTTTGCTAACCCTTGATTCCGGTATTTAGGATGTATGGCAATATTAAATAAACTTGCTTCATCAGCTACTTGTTGGCAAATACAAAAGCCTACAATTTTATTATCAATGGTTATTTTAAGGTTTAAATAACGTTCTCCTTGATTTGAAAAGAAAGTCTCTTTAGACCAAGGAATAGGGTAGCATAATCGCTCTAACTCATAGGCTTCTGCTAGATCATTTTCATTTAGGATGGAAATCGTTTTCATATTCACATAATTGTAGCCAAAGCTGTCGCTTTTGTTGTGGATCTTTGGCTAGCGAAACTAAATCGCTGGTTTTAATCGTTAATTTATTTTGCCATTGTTCATGGCTTTTTATGTCAATAAACCAAGTTATAACTTTTACTTCATCTGCCGGTATTATTAATTGCGAAGGCGTAAGAAATAAAACTTGCTCTTCAGTTAACTCAATGGCTTTTAAAATATCATAATAAATTTTTTGTGTTGGTTGCTTTTTAGCAACGACGATTAAACGAATTTTATCGTCGATATGTGTAGCAACTTCACCTTGAAAAACGGCAGAATTGCGTAAAACATATTGGGTAATATCACATTGCTTTAGATACCAATCAGTTGCTGTCATTGTCGGATTACTGTTTTTATTAGGGATTAAAGAAAGTTAATTGTATAATCTTCGCTTCAATTTATAAAGGTTTTTCATTGAGGCATTATGGCAATATCCACACTTACTCCTGCTAGCCAAGTACTTGAACGTCATCAATCCTTTTTTGATGATAAAAATATTCTTATTGCAGGTGATATCCAAGATAATTACCCAGCTGTTATATCAGCTAATTTGGTTAAGATTCACTGCTCGCAGTATCACACATTTTTAAATTTTAAACACTCGAAACGAGCTGAAAGTACCAATTTTTCGCTCTATCCTGACGAGTCTTTTTATAACAATGTTAACACACTCATATATTATTGGCCTAAAACTAAGAGTGAAGCACAATTTCAGTTATCATTTTTATTAAATAATATGCCTAAAGAGAGTGATATTTTTATTATTGGTGAAAATCGGACTGGTGTAAAAAGTGTTGAAGGATTATTAGCTGATTTTGGCTCTATACAAAAAATAGATAGTGCAAGGCGATGTGGTCTGTATCATTATCGTGCTGATAGCCGTTTAGCTTTTGAATTAAAAGAGTGGTGGCTTAGTTATCATTTAACCATTGAAAACCAAGATATCGAAATTAAAAGCTTACCAGGTGTATTTAGCCAAAAAGGATTAGATGCGGGTAGTGAGCTTCTGTTAAATGCCTTGATGGAACAGAGTGATATTATTAAAGGTAATATCCTAGATGTTGGCTGTGGCTCAGGCATATTATCAACAGTTTTAGGTAAGTTATATCAAGATATAAGTTTAACATTAACCGATGTCAGCAGTATGGCGTTAGAATCAAGCAAAGCTACGTTAGCTTGTAATAATCTTTCTGCAAATGTTATTGCTAGTGATGTATTTTCAGATATCAACGATAAATTTCACTTAATCATCTCTAATCCACCTTTTCATGATGGTAAAGAGACAAGTTATACTGCAGTAAACAAAATGATTAAAGAGGCTAAAAAACACTTAAAATTAAATGGTTATCTTTGTATTGTGGCAAATTCATTTTTGCCTTATCAATCGATTTTGGATGAAACCTTTAAAAGTGTTGAAATTATTGCCCAAACAACAAAATTTAAAGTCTATTTAGCCAGTCATTAATAAGTAATGATAATCAAATATTCATGCGTGAGTAGAGTGAACTAGATCACGCGTGAAAATTGATGTTGTCGAACCAATCGTCGCATATAAATATCAAAACACATACAAATATTTCGAATAAGCAAATGCCCTTTAGGTTGGACTACGATGCTATCTTTACCAATTAAGACTAAACCATCTTGTTCCAATGGTGCTAATAGTTTTAAATCTTCAGTAAAATAGTCATCAAATTTAATCGCATAAAGTTGTTCAATTTGTTTTTTATCAAGGTAAAAATGGCAAATAAGTTGCTTAATGATGTCTCTTCTTATTTTGTCATCTTGATTTAAGGTAAATCCTTTCCATAAACCATTACCTTGTTGTTTAACTAAAGTTTGATAATTTTTTAGATCTTTATGGTTCTGTGCATAACTATCACCCAACATACTAATAGCTGACACACCAAGACCCAATAAATCTGAATCTCCTTTAGTTGTGTATCCTTGAAAGTTACGATGCAATTTATTTTCTTGTTGAGCAATAGCCAACTCATCGGTTGGTTTGGCAAAATGATCCATACCGATAAATTGATAACCGGCTTGAGTTAATTTTTCTATACTAGTTTGTAAGATCTTTAATTTTTGATTAGCGTTAGGTAAATCATAATCTTTGATTTTACGTTGCGCAGCAAAACGACTAGGCAAATGGGCATAATTAAAAACGCTTAATCTATCGGGTGAAATATCAATAACTTTATTTAAAGTTTCGGTAAAACTTTCAACGGTCTGTTTAGGTAATCCATAAATTAAATCGAGGCTAATTGATCGAAAATTATTTTTTCGTGCTTGAGCAATCAACGAGCGGATTAAATTTTCATCTTGTTCTCGGTTAATTAGATTCTGAATTTCATGATTGAAATCTTGAATTCCCATACTTAACCGATTAAAGCCTAGTTCAGAAAGATGATCGATTGTTTGTGTACTGATTTCTCTGGGGTCTATTTCAATTGATAATTCAGCATCTTGAGTAAAGTTAAAGTGTTGTCTGATTGATGTGATTAATCGTGTCATTTCATCATCAGTCAAAAAAGTAGGAGTGCCTCCGCCCCAATGCATTTGGCTTACAATACGATTTTTGAATAATTCTGACCGTTTAGCAATTTCAATATCTAGTATATCGAGATACTGGGTAACTTTATGGGTTTGCCGGGTAATAAGTTTATTACAACCGCAAAAGTAACAAAGTTTATGGCAAAACGGAATGTGGACATATAGTGATAATGAACGTTCAGGATAACGTGTGGCAGCTGAAAGAAAGTTTTGTTCAGTGAACTGCTCATTAAATTCAAGCGCAGTTGGATATGAAGTATATCTTGGGCCGGAATAGTTATACTTTTCTATTAACGCTTGGTCCCATAGCTGAGATTGAATCATATTGTTTTTATTTAATCCTGCTTTTGACATTGTTGTTTCCATCACATTTTGCTTTACTACGCTTTTTAATTTGCGTTTTAATTTTAATACGATTGATTTTTTTCAAATACAATAATGTGCAGATAAATAATCCCAAATATAAACCGAGCATAATAAATATTGGCATTGTTAATGACTCTTTATTGACATTATTTGGAAAATGAAATTATAAATTTCTAGTTCATATTAAATAAATCTAACTTAATTACGTTTAAGTAAGCTGACAATATCTTCTTTAGGCTCTTCTAACTCGTCATCAAAATCATTATCTTCATAACCTAATTGTTTCATCAGTTGATCAATGCGATCTAGTTTATTATCAAGATAAGATTGTTGTTCATTAGTCAATGTTTTGCCTTGCTCAACTAAATCAAGTAAATGGTCAAGTTTAGTATCATTTTCAAGCTGGTCTAATTCTTGTTCTGGTGTTAATTTGACCTTTTTAGGTTGATTAACTTTTATAATTGGATCATCCGTTTGCACTAATGAAATTGGTTTTTTACTACCAATTCGCGGATCTTTAATGATATTTGACGTTTTTTTATTGTTTTGTTTGCCGTTAAAACGAGAACCACTAGGTAAACCTTTATGTTTACGTTTGCGCTTAAGTTCTCGAGACTCTTCATTAATCTCTTGACGGTTTTTTTTCGATTTATTTTTTAACATACAATCTCAATTTAATATCTGGTTATAAATTTACTTAAACATATTTTACCAGCAAGTCATTAATATAGCTATGAGCAGAAGTTAATGCGAATTTATGATTGTAAAAAAATAGATTTAGTATAATCTGAGCCAAATAATTTTTAAATATTGAGCAAATAAAACATGAAAAATCATTTGAGCCCTTATATGCAATTTACCCGACAAGAGTGGGCTGGCTTGCGTAATGCGGTACCGATGACTTTAACTGCTGAAGAATTAACCTCGTTACAAGGAATTAATGAAGATTTGTCTATGGATGAAGTAAGTGAAATTTACTTGCCTTTATCTCGATTACTCAATTACTATATAAGCAATAGTTTTAGCCGTCAGGCAGTCTTATCAAAGTTTCTAGGTAAAAGTCAGAAAATACCTTATGTTATCGGTATTGCTGGTAGTGTTGCTGTTGGTAAAAGCACCACAGCTCGTGTCTTACAAGCATTATTAACTCGTTGGCCGGAACATCGTAAAGTTGCGTTAGTAACGACCGATGGCTTTTTATATCCCAATCGTTATCTTGAAGAACGTGGTATCATGAATAAGAAAGGATTTCCTCAATCTTATGATATCAAAAAGTTAATTAATTTTGTTGCTGATGTAAAGTCAGGTCAGTCAGAAGTTAAAGCACCCGTTTATTCTCATTTGGTTTACGATATTGTTAAAGACGAACAGATTACTATCGACAGTCCAGATATTTTAATTCTTGAAGGATTAAATGTTTTACAAGGCACCATAAATTATACACAGGCTAACAATCGGGTGTTTGTTTCCGATTATGTAGACTTTTCAATATATGTCGATGCACAATTACCCTTATTACACGATTGGTATGTGAATCGATTTTTAAAATTTAGAGCTGGGGCATTTAGTGATCCTAACTCTTACTTTAACCACTATTCTAAGCTTCCCGAGGAAGAGGCTGTGAATATTGCTAACCGCCTTTGGCGAGAAATTAATGAATTGAACTTGATCGAAAATATCCTGCCAACACGGGAACGAGCAAGTTTGATTTTAACCAAAGGTAAAGATCATAAAGTAGATTGTGTTCAATTAAGAAAATAAACTTAGGGGAATCAATATGAAATCAGCAATTAGGTTATTAAGTAAGTTAAGCATTATCACTTTAGTTACTGCATTTTCTGTAAACAGTTATGCAACAAATAATGATGAATACCAAGGGTTAAATTGTGACGGTAAAAAACAAGCAATCCAAACTAAAATAGATCAAGCTAAGAATGCCAATAATGCTAATGAAGTTGCAGGTCTTGAAAAAGCACTTCAAGAAGTTAATACCAATTGTAAAGATGAAACATTAGAAGAAAAATATAAAAGATTAGTGGTTGAAAAAACTAAAGATGTTACTGATAAAACTAAAGAATTAGCAGAAAAGACTAAAGAATATGCAAAAGACAAACTCAATGCAAATCAAGATAAAATTGATGCATTAAAAGCTAAATTAAATGATGCTGAAAAAGAGTTATCTGATGCTAAAGATAAACTTGCTGATTATTACAAACAAATGACTAGCAAATAGAGTAAAGTTAAACGCAAAAAAGTGCCTTCCTCAACTTTTTTGTTAGATAAGCACCATTAATCGAGCGTTAATGGTGCTTTTTTATTGATAAAAGATAATGTGCTTAAACTAGACTTTTCTGCCTAAAAAGAGTAAGGTGTGCGCCTTATTACGTGGTTCGTGAACCTCCCACGCTAAAAAACTAAGGAAAATTTAATGAGCAACATTACACTACTTGGCGACCAATCTGTTCGCTATCCAACTGACTATTGTCCTAATATTTTAGAAACCTTTGATAATAAACACCCCGGTAATGATTATTTTGTTAAATTTAATTGCCCGGAATTTACCAGCCTTTGTCCTATCACTGGTCAACCTGATTTTGCAACGATTTATATTTCGTATGTCCCCAATATAAAGATGGTGGAAAGTAAATCGCTCAAACTCTATTTATTTAGCTTTCGTAATCATGGTGATTATCATGAAGATTGCATTAATATCATTATGAAAGATCTGATTAAATTAATGGATCCTAAATATATTGAGGTTTGGGGGAAATTTACACCACGTGGTGGTATCTCTATCGACCCTTATGCTAATTACGGTAAACCTGGTACTAACTGGGAACAAATTGCGCTAAATCGTTTAGCTAATCACGATCTTTATCCTGAAAAAGTCGATAATCGTTAATTCTTTTCGTACACAAATTAAATCGGAACAGTTAAAAATGCAAAATCGTAAAGCACTAGTGATATTTTCTGGTGGGCAAGATTCTACTACCTGTTTACTGCAAGCCATTGCTGATTATGGGCGTGAAAACGTTGAAACAATCAGCTTTCAATATGGTCAACGACATGCCATTGAGCTTGAAAAAGCCAAATGGATTGCTGACGATCTTGGTGTAAAGCAAACCGTCATTGACACTTCAGTGATCAAACAAACAACTAATAATGCCTTGGTTGATGACTCGCAAGAAATTAAATCAGCTCAAGAAGGGAATTATCCGAATACCTTTGTTGACGGGCGTAATATGCTATTTTTATTGTTAGCCGGGTGTTATGCCAAACAGCACAGTATTAAAGATATCATTATTGGCGTATGTGAAACCGATTTTAGTGGTTATCCGGATTGTCGAGATATCTTTATTAAATCCATGAATGTTTCGATGAATTTAGCATTGGATTACACGTTTAACATCATTACCCCATTAATGTATCTGACTAAAGCGCAAACATGGGAAATGGCTGATAAACTTGGTTATCTTGATTATATTCGGCTACACACTCACACTTGTTATTATGGGGTAGAGGGGGGATGTGGTAAATGTCCTAGTTGCGACTTACGTGAAAAAGGGTTAAATCAGTATCTAACCCATAGCTCTAAATAGTATTATTTAAAGGGGAAATGCATGTCTGACAATCATCAACGATTAGTCTCATTGGATGTATTGAGAGGAATGACCATTGCAGGAATGATTTTAGTGAATAATCCAGGGTCGCCAAATGCTATTTATCCTTTACTTAGGCATGCTAAATGGAACGGGCTGACTTTTGCCGATCTCATCTTTCCTTTATTTATGTTTATTATGGGAGTGTCGACTTATATTTCCCTAAATAAATTAGATTTTAAGCTTAATAAAATTCTGCTAATTAAAATCTTAAAAAGAACACTGATTATTTTTGCTATTGGATTATTGATTGCTTGGTTTTCGGGTTTTCTTGCTTTGTATAAGTATTTTAATTGGCTGCCGTTTCATGAGCGGATGGTTGAATCTTTGTCTTGTATAGATCAAATCCGAATTATGGGCATTTTACAACGTTTAGCGATCTGTTATTTGTTTTCTTCTCTTATTATTTTATGTTTTGATAGAAAATATTTGCCTGTTCTGATCGTTCAAATATTACTGTTTTATTTTTTCATCTTATATTTGGGCGACGGGTTTGAGCAAAAAAATAACAACATTATTGCTAAAGTCGATAGAATGATTTTGGGTGAAGAGCGTATGTATCTGGATAATGGTATGTATTTTGAACCGGAAGGGATATTAAGTACCTTTCCGGCCATTGCTCAAGTCCTTATCGGTTTTTGTATCGCCAAACAATTATTTGCGACTAATGTTAATGTCGACAAAATAAAAATCTTGATTAAATACGGGATAATTTTTTCAATAATAGGGTTTATTTTGAGTTTTATCTGCCCAATTAATAAAAAAATCTGGTCACCGTCATTTGTATTGGTGACTTGTGCTATAGGTTGTGTCTTATTTGCCTTATTAATTTGGTTGATTGATATCAAAAAATACAAAAACGCCGTTCATTGTTTTATCCCCTTTGGCATGAATTCTTTATTCATTTTTGTTATCGCCGGTATTATTTCGATTATAACGCGTAGAATGACGCTGGTTTATCATTCTGATTCATTGAGTTTGCGACAATTTCTGTATTCAAAGGTTTTAGGGCAATATTTTGGAAACTATCCCAGTTCTTTTATCTATGCCTTATTCATTGTCGTGATTTGTTGGTTGATTGCTTTTATTTTATATAAAAAGCATTTTTTTATAACAATTTAAAAATATTAGATATCGATGTAATTAAATTCGGGTTATCCGACATTTTTAACCTTAATTACATCATTTTTACGTTAAAGATTATGGGTTCTCTCACCCCATTTAAAAAAGGAAACGAATATGTATTTGAATATTCACTCTGAAACACTTCAGAACAAATTCAATTCAGCTCAGCAGCGCAAAGCGCTTTGCTGGCTCTCTTTTTTTCATATTTTAGTTATTGCTTCGAGCAATTATCTGGTACAAATCCCATTTGATATATTCGGTTTTCATACCACATGGGGAGCATTTACTTTTCCATTTATCTTTTTAACCACCGATTTAACCATTCGGGTATTTGGTGCTAGTCTTGCCAGAAAAATTATCTTTGTCGTTATGATACCGGCATTACTGTTCTCTTATTCCATTTCGGTTGTGTTTTTTGAAGGGCATTGGCTGGGATTTTCAGCTTTATCTGATTTTAACAGTTTTGTTTTCCGTATTGCTTTAGCCAGTTTTGCCGCTTATTTAGTTGGGCAATTGATGGATATCACTGTGTTTAATTATTTACGTAAGAATAAAGCATGGTGGGTTGCGCCTTCGGCGTCAGCGGTGTTAGGTAATAGTATTGATACTATTGTCTTTTTTGCCATTGCCTTTTATCAAAGTAGCGACGAATTTATGGCCAATCATTGGATCGAGATTGCCGCAATTGACTATAGTTTTAAAATTTTGATTTGTGGATTATTCTTCTTACCGCTTTATGGCATTATTTTGAATTTCATTTTAAAAAAACTGCTTATAAAATCACTATAACAACCTGATTAATTACTTAATTATTCGGAATAATTGTTAATATTTAGAGCTTATCAGCGTTATGATAAGTTCTAAATGCTAAAACCCCTCTCAAAAACCCCGTTCCTCAACTTTTTTTACCAATTTAAAATATTTAATTATCTCAAAAAAAATTAAAAATCTTGATAAAGATTCTTTGCTAAAGTTTTTGTGAAAGTGCATAATATGAACAAAAAAATAAGTAGTATTTTTATCAGGAATAGAAAGGATTAGGTGAAACAATGAGATTGATAAAACACTTAGCTGTGTTGGGTTTGTTTTTGACGTTATGCGCTTGTGATAATCAAAAAGATAAATCGACAGATTCAGTAAGTAATAATAAAACTGAATTAACTACAAATAATACCAGTAATACCAGTAATACAACGCATGATTCGAGTACAAATTCGCAATCTCATAACCCATTTAATCCAACACCTGAACTAATCGAAAAATATAAAGGTAAAAATCTAAAAGTTCTCGATAGTTCAGAATTAATCATTGATGGTTCAAGCACATTAGTCGTGACGTTTTCTGTCCCTCTCAATCCGAAATTGAATTTTTCAAATTTATTAAGATTGGTTGACAAAGAGAGTGGTGTGGTTGATGGCGCTTGGGAGTTGTCTGATAATGGCCTTGAATTAAAACTTCGCTACCTTCAGCCAAATCGTAAATTGGTTTTAACTATCGATAAGATGTTATCAGCGATTAATGATAGCCATTTGTCATCTGTTTATGAAGCTCAAATAACCACCCAAGATCGCCAACCTATGGTTGGTTTTGCTAGTACTGGATTTTTATTACCAAGTAAATCCATGAGTGGATTGCCGATTAATACGCTCAATGTTGATAAAGTTGATATAAACTTTTTCAAAATTAAGCCAGAAAAATTACCTATTTTACTTGATAATTATGGTTTTATTGATATGTTGTCAATTTGGCGTTCGCAAAGTATGAGTGAATATACTGATTTAGTTTATTCTTCAAGATTTGATCTTAATCCTAGACCGAATGCTCAAGAAACCATTATCGTTAACCTTTCTACAGTTTCTGAACTTAATCAAGAAGGTGTTTATATTGCGGTAATGAATGAAGCGGGTACTTATAATGAATCAAATCCTGCAACAATATTTTCAATAAGTAATATCGGGGTTTCATATCATCGTTATGATAATGGTAAATTAGCGGTAACGACTCATGCGTTAGATAACGGTAAGCCACTAGCTAATATTAATTTAACATTATTATGCGAATCTAATAATAAGCAGTGTAAGAATATTAAGGCAACGACAGATAAAGATGGCTATGTTGAAATCGATGGCAACAACAAGGCATATAGCGTATTGACTGCAACCGATGGCGAGCAAACTTCATTTTTGATGGTTAATCGTGTTGCGCTTAATTTAACTGATTTCAATTTATCGGGCAAACCTTTCTACCAAAAACAATTATTTGTTTTTGGCCCTCGTGACCTTTATCGTCCGAACGAAACCGTCTATTTTAATGCACTATTACGTGATGCAGATGGACAGCCATTACCTGATCAACCAATCGTCGCTGAAGTGTTTTCTTCTAATGGTCGAGTTGTCAAAACTTATCAACTAAAAAGCAGTGTGAATACCAATGGTTTATATCAACAACAATTTGTTATCCCCGCTGATGCAGCAACAGGTAATTGGTTAATTCGTTTCAATTTAGGTGATGATAACTATCGCCAGTGGAATTTCAAAGTTGAAGAATTTTTGCCAGAACGTATGGCGATGGAAATACACAGTTCATCTGATGGTCCAATTCTTAAGAGTGAAGATGTTTCTTTTGATATAAAAGGTTGGTATTTATATGGTGCGCCAGCATCTGGTAATCGCTTAGATGCTAATCTTTATTTAAAGAAAGTTGATACCATTGCAGGATTAGATGACTTCAAAATTGGATCAGCTACTGAAGAAAATCCATATCGCGAACTTGATTCTTTAGAGTTAAAGTTAGATAGCGATGGTTTAACTGAAATTAATATTGAGAATAATTATTGGTCAGGAAGCTCATCACCTCTAAAAGTCGTTTTACAAGCTAGTTTGCTAGATTCTGGTGGTAGACCAGTTACGCGTTATGCAACACAAACTATTTGGCCTGCACCTAAATTGCCGGCAATCCGAGCATTATTTGAAAACTCAGAATATTATGATTGGAATAGCGATAATTATTTTGAGCGTCCAACTGTAGACATAAATAGTAATGCTGAATTCGAAATCGCTTATGTTGATTTGGATGGGGAAAAATTAGGTACAAAATCATTAAAAGCTAGACTAGTTCGTGAGCGTAATGATTACTATTGGGTTTGGTCTGAGGAAGATGGTTGGCGTCAAAGTTCCAACTCGAAGGAATTTGTGGTTTCTGAAGATCAGTTATCTATTGAGGCAGGCAGTACCACAAAAATAACCTATCAACCTACTGATTATGGTGCTTACCGAATTGAAGTGGTAGATACAAACAGTAAAGTCGTATCAAGTCTCAGATTCTGGGTTGGTTATGATTGGGAAGATAATACTCATGGTACTAAATCAGTACGTCCAGACCAAGTTAAGTTAAGTATTGATAAACCATCTTATAATCCTGGCGATGTCGCTAAAGTTAATGTTCAAGCACCGGTAGCGGGTTCTGGTTATATTTCTCTCGAAACCAATGATGGGACGATTTGGAAAAAAGCAATTACGGTGGGTGAAGAAGGTTTAGATGTCGAAATTCCTATTGAAAAATGGGGGCGACATGATGTCTATATTAGTGCTATGATTATTCGCCCTTCGACTGATGCTTCCGTGCAAACAGTTAAACGAGCAATTGGTTTACTTTATTTACCAATTGATACGTCTAATCGTCAATTAAATGTGACAATTGATACACCGGTACAAGTAGAACCTGAAACTGTTGTGCCAATTAAAATTAAAATGGATAAGCCATCTGTCCAAAAAGATAAAAAAGTGACTGTATTGGTTTCAGCTGTTGATTCAGGTGTTTTAAATATCACTGATTATGTCACACCAGATCCTTATGCTTGGTTTTTAGGACGTAAACGTTTTAATGTAGATATTAACGATGTCTATGGCAGCTTAATTGAAGCTACTGGTCGTAATGTAAATATGAGCTTTGGTGGTGATGCGATGGGTGCTGGCGGTAAAAAACCGTCAAATGAAGTTCTAATTGTTGCACAACAACTCAAAACCATTCAATTAGATGACAATGGCGAAGGTGTTATTAATTTACCTTTACCTAATTTTAATGGTGAGCTACGTATAATGGCTCAAGCATGGGATGATAATCGTTTTGGTAAAGCTGATAAAAAAATGAAAGTTTCAGCTCCGGTTATAGCTGAATTATCAACTCCTCGATTCTTATCTGGTGGTGATCGCGCTGTATTAGCGTTAGATCTTCATAATTTGACAGATAAAACACAAAATATGAAAGTTGAAGTATCGACTAATGGTTTGATTCATCAAAATGAAGCCAAAACGATATCAGTCAAACTTGATAGTAAACAAAAAGATATCATTCAAATCCCTGTTATTGCAGATTATGGTTATGGTACTGGTTCGGTAACAATAGCGGTCAAAGGTATTTTACTTGAAGATAATTCTGACACTAAAATTGAAAGATCATGGTCAATTGGCGTAAGGCCTGCATATGCCGGAACAACGAGATCTTATGTGTTAGCACTAGATGCCAATGATAATTGGGAATTACCAAACGATGCATTAACAGGATTAATTGATAACACTGTTGAAGGGCAATTGGTCATTTCTAATCAGCCGCCGTTAAATATTGCTCAATATATCAAAGATTTATTTGCATATCCTTACGGTTGCTTGGAACAAACAACGAGTGGTTTATTCCCATCATTATATGCCAATAGTAAACAACTCGCAGAACTAGGTATTAAAACTGATTCAGATGAGATGCGTCGTAAAAAAGTGCAATTAGGTATTTCACGTATCTTATCAATGCAACGAAATAATGGTAGCTTTGGGCTATGGAATAGTCATAGTGAAGAAGAGCATTGGTTGACAGTTTATGCAACAGATTTCTTGTTGCAAGCTAAAGAACGAGGTTATCAAGTTAGTGATAAAGCGCTTGATTCAGCAATGACACGCCTAGGTCAATATATCTATGATACGTCTGCATATAATAATCTTGATTATTATGGAGATTCACGTAGTTTTGAGTTTTCTAAGTTGTCAATTAAAGCCTATGCATTAATGGTTTTAACTAAACAAAATAAAGTTACCTCAGCAATGCGTAACGAGATAAATTATTTATCAGACAAGATAAGTAATGATAAGTCATTTATCTATTCGCCATTACCTATAGCTCAACTAGCGGTTGCTGCTAAATTAAATGGTAATCAAAATGTTTATGAAAAATTATTACCTTTAGTTTTTAGCACTTCGTATCAATACAATAATCACTGGTTTGGTAATTACGGTAGTGAAATACGTGATGAAGCATTAATTCTATCTTTATTAATAGAAAACAAAATAGCTCAGAATAAACAAGGTACTTATCTGTATAATTTATCAGATTTATTAAACAGTAAACGATATTTCTCAACACAAGAATTAAATTCATTGTTTATTGCTGGTTGGTCATTAGAACAGCATAAAAGTGGTAATAAATTTAAGGTATCAGTGAATGGAAAAGTTAATGAAGTTGATTCAGTATTTTCACATTCATATGATTTTGATAAATTAACCCAAGGGTTATCGATTGATAATTCAGAATCAGATGAGCCACTATATGTTAAGTTCTCTGTAACAGGTTATTCTAAAACACCTCCAGCGCCAACCTCAGCTGATGGTTTCTTTAACATCAGTCGTACGTATTATGATTTGCAGGGTAATAAAATATCACCAGCAGATTTAGATGTAGGTTCTATGATGGTTGTGGTTTTAGATGTAATAGCTAAAGAACAAGTTCATGATGCGTTGGTTGTTGATTTCTTACCAGCTGGTCTAGAGCTTGAAAATCAAAACCTTTCTAATAGTAGTGTGAATTTATCATCAATTCCTAGTATAGCTAAATTAATGGGAGATGATGATGCTAGTAATATTAAATATCAAGAATATAGAGATGATAGATATGTTGCCGCTGTTAATATTAATAATTATGTGGGGCGCAATAATAAATATCGAAAACGTTTAGTGTATTTAGTTAGAGCAGTAACTACTGGCGATTACATGATTCCTTATCCTTATGTAGAATCTATGTATCGTCCAGACCGTTTTGCTATAGGACAATCACCTGATTTCATGACTATTTCAAATCCTAAGCAGGAAGAAAATTAATTAGATATTAATATACGTTACTAATTATTCCGCCAATATATTTGGCGGAATTTTTATTTATAAATACATTTGGCTGGGTCACATAATAAAGATAATGAAAAAATGCTTTTATAAAATATTTAAATTTTTTTTGATATTATTAGTTTTATTGAGCAGTAGTTTTTTTATTGCTGACTCTCTTTTTCCTTTATCTATCTCACAAAATAAAACTACCCAAACCGTTGTTGCAGCAGATGAAACTCCATTATGGCGATTTGCTGATCAAAATGGTGTTTGGCGTTATTCGGTCAGTCTTGATGAAGTGCCAGACTATTATCTTGAAGTTTTATTAAATTATGAAGATCGCTATTTTTATGAACATATTGGTATTAATCCGATTTCTTTATTTCGTGCAGCTTGGCAAAATATATCAAATGATAAAATCGTTTCCGGTGGTAGTACTATATCTATGCAAGTGGCAAGATTATTATATCCACACGATCGAACGCTAACGGGTAAGCTAAAACAGATCTTTCGAACCCTCCAGCTTGAATTACATTATAGTAAAGATGAGATCTTAACTTTATATATTAACCACGCACCCTATGGCGGCACAATAGAAGGTATTGGGGCGGCAAGTTGGTCTTATTTTGGTAAACAGCCTAAAGAGTTAACAAGAAGTGAGGCAGTATTATTAGCTGTGTTACCTCAAGCTCCAAGCCGGTTACGACCCGACCGATTTCCTGAAAGAGCCAAACAAGCTCGTGATAAAGTATTAGACCGATTGGCAGAATATAAAGTATGGTCAAATGATTTAATCGAAACCGTTCGACGCGATGAGGTTTGGGTATATCCACGAAAAGCACCACAAGTGGCTCCCTTACTGGCTTATCGTTTAAAAAATAAATACCCTAATGAGGATATTATTCATTCCACTATTGATGTTTCAATTCAATATAATTTAGAAGATTTAGCCATCAATCGTGTGAAACAACTACCGCCTAAAACATCATTGGCTATTTTAGTAGTCGATCATACTGATATGACAGTAAAAGGCTATGTCGGTTCAGCTGATTTTAATGACAATGAACGCTTTGGCCAAGTTGATATGATTAGTGCGTTACGTTCTCCTGGCTCTACACTAAAACCTTTTATTTATGCTCTTGCTCTTGATGAAGGTATGATTCATTCTGAATCGCTATTGCAAGATGTTCCTCGTATTACTACCGATTATCGTCCAACCAATTTCGATGATGGTTTCTATGGGCCGGTTAGTGTATCTGACGCATTAAGTAAATCATTAAATTTACCTGCGGTTCAATTAATTGAGTTATATGGCCCCAAACGATTTGCAGGTAAATTGGCTGGTATTGGGTTACCTTTATCTTCGATAGGCAACGAGCCTAATATCTCCTATATATTAGGTGGCGCTTCATTAAGGATGGATAATCTTGTTAGTGCATATAGTGCATTTGCTAGGCATGGCGAAGTGAGTCCATTGCGCTTTACTCAAAAAGAGCCATTGATTAATAAACCCTTTATTTCAGATGGTAGTGCTTGGATAACAAGACAAATGTTAATTAATAGTAATCTATTAGCTTATAAAACAGGAACCAGTTATGGCTATCGGGATGCTTGGGCAGTTGGTATCAATCCAAGATATTTAATTGGTGTTTGGGTAGGGCGTCCTGATGGCACTCCCGTTGTTGGGCAATATGGTTCAATGTCTGCCATGCCAATTTTACAACATGTTAATTCAATTTTATTAAATAGAGAAAATCGTTTAAATCGTCCACTCACTACTTATGAAAAACCAGCATCAGTATCTTCTATGAAAATTTGTTGGCCATTAGGGCAACCTCTTCCGGAATCTGATGTAAATTGTCACCGTCAAAAGACCGCATGGGTTTTAAATAATATGACACCGCCAACACTAAGTACCTATGGTGAACTAAAAAATAATATCTATCGTTCTGGGTGGATAACGATTTGGGTAAATGAACGAGGTGAACGTGTTGCTGCTGATTGTCCCGGAGCACAAAAAAAACAACTTGCCCTATGGCCAGTATCATTAGAAAACTTTCTGTTAACAAAAGAGAAAAGGCGGACTCTATTACCACCAATTGATAAAAGTTGCCCTGTAATGGGACAAGATGTTTTTGCTTCACTCAATATCGTAGGTTTACGTGATAAACAATTGATTAGAGCATTACCAGGAAGTCATCAAGTCACAGTTGATTTAACTCCAGAGGGTGGATATGGGGAAAAATGGTGGTTTTTAGATGGAAACTTAGTTGCTAATTCTAAAGATAATGAAAAAGTGGCCTTAACTATTGCTAAAAAAGGTGTTCATCGTTTGCTATTATTAGATGAAAGCGGACAAATATTTCGATTAAAGTTTATGTCAGATTAATTAAGTAACAAACTCAGTGGTTGATTTATTGCCCATTAAATTTGTAATGGATCTTTATCTGAGGTTTATTTTAATCGGAATTAACAGAAATATCTAATGTGGCAGAAACAGTTAGCATTTACACTATATGTCAGCGTCAATGTGATTGAAAGATAGGTTTAACAAAAGTATATAATCGTTTCACCGTTTGTTAACTATAATAGTAGAATATTATGCATCTTCTAAATGTATTTTCTGGTATTAATTCAAGTAGATAATTGTTTTTTTCAGTATGCTAGAATAACTAAATAGATAAAAAGCGGGGTTTTACCCCACTTTTTTCAAATCTAGGAAGGATGTTTTAAATACTTAGTTTAAATATAGCCATGGTCAATAATATTAATTTACTTCTAACGGTTTTCCATCGGTTTCAATATTAATAAATTCCATACCTGTAGGGTTTACCGCCATGATAGCTTTGGCTAATGTTTCATGAAAAACGATATGAAGCGATTCTCTTAATAGAAAAACTAATCTTTGTTCCAAAGGAATTTCACTTAAAATTTTTCTGTCCAAAATGAGTTTTTTTATAAAATATGTCATTCTAGGCTTTTCATAATCGGATTTATCTTTATCTAAAGCCTCGATTATATTGTCAGAAAGTAGACAAAAATAGTCTTTAATGATTTTACCTTGTGGGGTTGTTAATTCAGTGTCAATAATTTTAATCCCTTTGGGCTTAAAGCTTTTAATCACATTTGCTATTTTATCGGTAATAAAAATCTCAGGACCAGACAAAAAATCAGACATAACGGGCTGAGAGGGTATAGTTCCATTAAATTCTAAATTTATTAAAGTGGGGTTTAAGCGATCATCACGATCCGTTATACGAATCAATGGATAGGCTTGGTCTGATTTTCTCTGTATAAAATAATAATTTTCCATGTTTTATTTCTCTTCAATAGGTTGTAAGTTTGTTTGGAGATAAAATAGTTTTGCTGATTTTTGGTTAAAATAGTAGCATGATGCATGTTGTGTGAAGAGTTTATTTTTGTAAAAATTTTATATATCTATTATCTTCTTTAATGCGTTAAATAACTAAATAGATAGAAGATTGGACTTACTTTCCTTCTGTATGCTCCCTGTTGCCATATTCATGAACGCTGTTTTTTTCATATAGATATCATTTAAACATATGTCTAATCTTTATTGCTGAAAGAAAATTGCATTAGGAATTATTAATCTGATCAAAACCACCATTTTTCAACTTTGGTAAATGAAACGCCTTGAGGTTTAACTGACATAATGGCATTGA
This sequence comes from Gilliamella sp. ESL0443, assembly GCF_019469165.1. Classification (NCBI taxonomy): domain Bacteria; kingdom Pseudomonadati; phylum Pseudomonadota; class Gammaproteobacteria; order Orbales; family Orbaceae; genus Gilliamella; species Gilliamella sp. ESL0443. The sequence goes on from NZ_CP048263.1 coordinate 679,125, forward strand.
CAATTGATTTATGATATAAGTGTATAGTACAAAACTCAAATAATTTAAAAATTAATCTTTTTTCTAAAGGTATTTCAGATAAAATTTCTTTATCTAATTCAAACCGATCGATCCAGCTTAACAAATTAGGATCTGTACGATCTACTTTACATTTAGAATTTTCTCTATCGACAGCTTTTAGATAATTATAGATATGTATATAAAAATAATCTTTTAAAATGTCTCCAGTATTGGTCTCGATTTCGGCAGGTATAAGCTGAATTCCCTCAATATGCATAGCATCTAAGACATTGGCTATCTTTTTTGAAACAATGCTACTTGGTTCTGCAAAATAATCGCCAATTACAGGTTTCCTAGGAATAGGGGCACAAAACCTAAATTGAGTTAATTCGGGATTTTCAATTCTTTCTCTTGTTCTCGGATACATCATGGTATGCCTGGAATCATCTTGTGGACCAATTAAAGGATAGGCTTTATCACCTGCTCGATCAATAATATAATATTCAAACTCGTCATTTGTACTATTCATGTTTCTTATTCATTTTATTTAATGTTATTGGATTTTATTGATTATTGTTGAATTTATTCTAATTTTCAATCAATATCATATTTTTTATAGTTTTAAATTAACTCAATAGTTTCTTTTAAATCTTTTAGTTGGCAGAGAATTTGGATCTCAATAACCCTATTAATTTTTTTGAATATCAAATCCATTAGTGGTGAGTGTAAAGAGAGAGCTTTTATCAATTCAGATGATTTTTAGCTTACTATCTATTTTACACGTATATCCCTTTTATTATTCTTCGACTGGTACCTTTCTACAATCCAGCTGGCACAAAAGTGCAAAGACACTCAGCTTAATTTTATGATGTGTAAAGGTATTAAATGCTAAAACACGTGTTATTTTATTGCTAATATTACAATTCTATACTCTTTATAAATTATAGATTATTTTAAATATAACTTTAAGTTATAAGCACCTAAATAATTGTTATTTATTACTCCGAATATTTTATTGATAGACTTAACCCCTATACAAAGTCCAATGGAGGATAATAACAATGAAATTTTTAACTAAATCACTGACGGTGGTTGCCTTAATCAGCTCAATATTCGTTGCGAGTTCAGCCTACGCCGATCGATTAGATGATATTGAAAAACGCGGACAGATCAAAATAGCGGTATTTGACAGTAATCCTCCGTTTGGATTTATTGATGAAAAAACTAATAAAATTGCTGGGCTTGATGTTGATTATGCTAATGAAATTGCTAAAGCATTGAATGTAAAAGTCGAACTTGTTCCAACTAATCCAGCCAACCGTATTCCTTTGCTAACCTCACAAAAAGCAGATCTGATTGTAGCAAACTTTACGGTGACTGATGAACGAGCTAAAACAGTCGATTTTAGTTTGCCTTATTTTGCTACTGGCCAGAAGTTTGTAGCTAAAAAAGGATTCCTAAAAACAGCAGATGATCTCAAAAATCTTCGTATAGGTGCCGATAAAGGTACAGTGATGGAAATTACTCTACGTGAGAAGTACCCAAATGCTAAAGTAATCTCATATGATGATACACCTTTTGCTTTTGCAGCATTACGCAATGGTGTTGTACAAGCTATTACTCAAGATGACGCAAAGTTAATTGGTTTACTTGCTAATGTTCCAGAAGAACAACGAGCTGTTTTTGAAATATCTCCATTTAGTATAACTCAAGAATATCAAGCTGTAGGTATTCCAAAAGGGGAAACCCGCTTGAAAGAAAAAGTTGACCAAATATTATTAAAGCTTGAAAATGATGGTGAAGCGTTAACTATCTATAACCGTTGGTTTGGACCTGATACAAATTCAGCTATGCCTCGTGGTGATTTCAAAATAGGTAAAGGTCAATAAATAATGTATGAGCAATTACTGGAACCCCGTTATTTATGGTGGTTGTGGGATGGTTTTTTAGTCACTATCGCTATTTCAGTTTTAACAATCATTCTCTCTACAATATTTGGTTTTTTGCTAGTTATTGCTCAACAAAGTCATATCAAAATTATTAAAGGCGTTGTAATTAGTTATAACGCTATTTTTCGTTATTCTCCATTGTTACCTCAGCTTTTTTTCTGGTATTTTGGTATAGGTAATTTGTTACCAGTAGAATTTAAAATGTGGCTATTTGATGAACCGCAAATCCAGCTGTTTTTTTTCTCTTTAAAAATGCCTTCTTTTGAATTTATTATTGGTTTAATTGGATTAACATGTTACTCCAGCGCTTTTATTGCTGAAGAATTTCGAGCAGGAATTTTGGGAATAAGCAATGGTCAAGAACAAGCATCATTAGCTTTAGGTCTTACACGTTGGCAAAGTATGCGGTTTATTATTTTACCTCAAAGCATTCGTATCGCATTTCCTCCGTTAATTGGTCAATATATGAATATCATCAAGAATTCCTCTCTAACGATGGCTATTGGCGTGTTGGAACTATCTTATGTTTCACGTCAAGTTGAAACCGAATCGCTGAAAACATTTCAGGATTTTGCGATAGCAACATTTTTATATATTTTAGCCATTGTCATTGTTGGGACACTAGGCAATATTTATCAATCAAAGCGATTAAACAGGGTCTAATTTTTTATGGATTTTAAAAGTTTTGAAGTAATTTGGAATAATTTAGATTACCTAATGTGGGGTAATTTCCCAGGCGGTATTGTGTTGACTCTTTTGATGAGCTTAGCTGCTATTATCTTTTCGTCTATTTTAGGTATTTTCGCTGGTATTGGTCTAACTGTTTGCAAAGGATTTTTACGTCAACTTTTAGTTGTCGTATTAGGATTTTTAAGAGCGATTCCCGTTATTATGCTGATATTTTGGACTTATTTTTTGTTGCCAGTGCTATTGAATGTTGATGTGCCAGCTATTACAACAGTTATTTTTGCTTTATCTTTAATTGGTGGCGCATATATTGGTCATTCCGTATATGCGGGAATGGTAGCTATTGCTAAAGAACAGTGGCAAGCGGCTTTTTCGTTAGGTTTAAATAAAAGACAAGTCATCATTTTTGTTATTCTTCCTCAAGCATTAAAAATGATGCTGCCTTCATTTGTTAATCAATGGGTATCATTAATTAAAGATACGTCTTTAGCTTATATAGTGGGTGTTGCAGAATTTACATTCATTGCTACCCAAATTAATAATCGTAGTATGATTTATCCTACTGAAATATTTTTATTTGTGATTGTTGTTTATTTTATTATTTGTGCTGCACTTGATTTTACTGTCTCTTTATTGCCGAAATACCATTTGATTACTCGAAAAAATAAACGATAAATATCATTTATTAAATGTTCAAAATCCTTTTTAAGGTTCTTTTAAGCTTTATTGATTAAATTACAACTAAATATTGTTTTTATAGGTCGTTGTATGTTGCTTGATATGAACACTCATCTTTTTTTATTAATTAATGCTCAAGAACAAGCCTCCAAATTATTTATTCTTTTTGCCATATTTTGTGCAAATTATTTAATCTTTGTTCCTATAGTCATATTGGGAATATGTTTTTTATTCAAACCTGTTTATAGACAATTAATCATAAAAATTGCTTTAGGTTTGGCTGTAGCCTTGTTTGTAACCTTTGTTATTCGACATCTATTTTATTCTCCACGTCCATTTGTTCTTAATATTGGTACGAACTATTTGAATCACGATAAAACGAGTTCTCTTCCTAGTCAGCACGCTGTTTTTATTTGGACTATTTGCTTCTCACTTTATCTAAATTATAAAAAACAATTTAAAGCATTAACTTATCTATGTACGATTGTTGCATTACTTGTTTGTTGGAGTCGAATCTACTTAGGTGTTCATTGGCCACTGGATATTCTGGTGGGTATGTTGTTAAGTTTTATCTCTGTTTATTTAGTCAAAAAGATATGGTTTATACGCTCAAAAAGTTTTAAATAATTATTCGCTAAATTATAACTATCAAAATGAACTTAAATTTTTAAAGCATTGGGAAATAAATAGTAAAGCGTATAATAGTTGTAAATGTTACATTTCTTAAATCAAAATTAGGTAACACTATAATGAAAATTCTTATAGTAGAAGATGATAGTTTATTACAAAAAGGTTTATATGACGCGATAACGTCTAATGGCTATGTTTGTGAAGTCGCATCTAATGGCAAGCAAGCTGAGGATCTTATTGAGTTTGCACAGTTTAGTTTAATTATTCTTGATTTAGGTTTGCCTGATTGTGATGGCTTAGAGTTACTCACCCGATGGCGTAAAAAAAATATCGATATTCCTGTACTAATTTTAACCGCTCGCGATACTATCGAAGATAGAGTTGAAGGTTTAGATCTTGGTGCAGATGATTATTTAATAAAACCCTTCGCCTTAACCGAATTGCTAGCCAGAATAAGAGCGTTAATTCGTCGAAATCAAGGAACTGCCGATAATATTGTTAACTATGGTCCAATTTCAATAGATATTAAACTTCAAAAAGCTACTTTAAATAATCAAGAAGTGATATTGACGCCAAAAGAATTTATTTTACTATCTAGATTGATGTTGAAAGCCGGTGAAAAAGTGCATCGAAGTTTATTACAAAATGATCTATATGATTGGCAGAGTGATCCAAGTTCAAATGTGCTTGAAGTTTATATTCACGCCTTAAGGAATAAATTAGGAAAAGATTTAATTAAGACTGTGCGTGGGTATGGCTATCAACTCAATATTAATAATTAGTTATTATTTTAAAATTAATTGAATGGCAAATTTATGATTGAACAGTCTTTGAATAATATTCGACATAGTATCCGTTGGAATCTATTTTTTACTTTGGGTGCAATAATGCTAATTTGCCAAATTATTACAGTATTTTGGTTATGGCATGAGAGTAAAGAGCAAATTGATGTTTTAGTTAACTTAACGTTAAGTCAAAATAAAATAGATGAAGTGGTTGAACATGAAGAATTAGAAGCAATTTTTGCATTATTTTGCTCAGCATTTTCCATGATGGTTGTAACTTTATTTTTGGCCTATAAGGCGATTAAATGGATTACTAAACCCCTTGAGATACTCGAAAAAGATTTAAATAAAAGAACTGAAGATAATCTTAAGCCAATAAAACCAATCAGTAATATGCGTGAAATTAAGTCAATTACTACGGTATTAAATAATTTATTTGAAAGGCTTAATAATACACTATCTCAAGAACGTTTATTTACAGCAGATGTAGCTCACGAGATGAGAACACCTTTAGCAGGTATTCGATTACATCTAGAACTATTAGAAAGTAAAGATAAAATAGATTGCCATGAGCTAATTGAACGAATAGATCGTTTAGTAAATACCGTAGAACAACTATTAATGCTTGCTCGAGCAAGTCAAAAATTTACTCTAGGCCAGTATCAAAAAATTAATTTTCTAGATGATATTCAAATTCCCCTTTTTGATGAATTGACAGAGTTAACAGTACAGAAACAACAAAGTATTGATTGGGAAATTACGGGGAATAATATAATTTTTAATGGTGATGCGACTTTGATTCGTTTACTGATTCGTAATTTGGTTGAAAACAGTTATCGGTATAGTCCAAATGAAAGTAAAATTACTATTAGTTTTTATAAAGATGCTGAAGAAATTGTGATAGCCGTTAAAGATGAAGGGAGCGGTATTGACGAGTCAAAAACAGAAAAGTTAACCCAAGCCTTTTTCAGAATGGATCGTAAACATGATGGAATAGGTCTCGGTTTGAGTATTGTTAATCGTATTACTAAATTACATCATGGCCAATTTACATTAAGAAATCGGCAAGACCAAAAGGGTACGATTGCCGAAGTCAGACTTAATGATTCACATCATCAATTAACTTCGTGATTAATGAATTATGCTTATTTTCTCGAATCAGTGATGATAAAAATCGTTGCCATGTGCGTTCAATTTTGGCTTTTGCAAAAAAGCCTACATAGTTAGCGATAGGAATAAATGTCGAATTACCAATGTTATCAATAATAATTAAGCGATTTTCCTCTGGTGACAAATGCTGAAATAAAATATTTTTACTCTTGATTGTCATAGTAATGATTCTATCTTTCAGCAAGGCTGTTTTTAATGCTTTGAGTGATACAACTAACGCATCATAATTTTGATTAGTTGCTTGTTCGTCGAACAGATATTTTTCTAATGGAATAGAAATTTTTCCATCATAGTCACGAATAAGTTCAAAAACATGACCTTGACCAAAATTAGTCATTACAGGACCATAATATTTTGCTAGCACATCCCATGAGATATTGCGATTTATAAGGTGCTTATAATAGGCAATTTCACGGTTTGTTTCCTCTTCTGCTCCTTCATTATAATTGACTTTGATACATTTATTAGGATCATCGGGATGATGATAGCATTTGCGGTGTAAACCTTTACTTATATAATCTTTTTCAGCAAGTTGAATTAAGTTTTCCATCAATTTTTATCGTGTTATTTAATATTAGTTAAAAGTGTAGCAGTTACTGTTTTTTCTCGCTACGCTTTTTTTATCATAAATCCTAGCGCTTTTTTAATATTTCTGTATAATATTGCCACCCACGTTACAACAGTGTTTTTCCCAACGCTGTTTTCGGTTGTCAGTATTAGTATAACGACTCGAAGGGGTTAGTTAGTTAATAGTTGCAATCAAAAAGTGTAAATAAATCAAATGATTTATTAACGTGAGATTAATTAAAATTTGGATAAATACAAATGAGTACTTTTTCAGCTAAACCAGAAACAGTTAAACGCGACTGGTATGTTGTAGATGCAGCAGGTAAAACGTTAGGTCGTTTAGCTACTGAAATCGCAAGCCGTTTGCGTGGTAAACACAAAGCAGAATATACACCACATGTTGATACAGGTGACTATATTATCGTTATCAATGCAGAAAAAGTTGCTGTAACAGGCAAAAAACGCACTGATAAAATCTATTATCGTCATACTGGTTACATCGGTGGACTTAAAGAAGCGACTTTTAAAGAAATGATTGAACGTCATCCTGAACAAGTCATCGAAATTGCTGTAAAAGGCATGTTACCGAAAGGTCCTCTTGGTCGTGCAATGTACCGTAAACTAAAAGTTTATGCTGGTAGTGAGCACAATCATGCGGCACAACAACCGCAAGTATTAGATATTTAAGGGGATAGAAGATGGCTGATAATCAATATTACGGTACAGGTCGCCGCAAAAGTTCTGCTGCTCGCGTGTTTATTAAACCAGGTAGTGGAAATATCATTATTAACAAACGTTCATTAGAGCAATACTTTGGTCGTGATACTGCTCGTATGGTTGTTATGCAACCTTTAGAGTTAGTTGAAATGACTGACAAACTTGATCTTTACATTACAGTTAAAGGTGGTGGTATTTCAGGTCAAGCGGGTGCGATTCGTCACGGTATTACTCGTGCATTAATGGAATATGATGAAACTTTACGCTCTTCATTACGTCAAGCGGGCTTTGTTACTCGTGATGCACGTCAAGTTGAACGTAAAAAAGTGGGTCTACGCAAAGCACGTCGTCGTCCACAATTCAGCAAACGTTAATTGCAACGTTACAAATTTGTTTCGAAACCCAGCCTATGCTGGGTTTTTTTTATCGCTATATAATTTTAAACAAACTGTAATAATATTTATTCTATTTTTATTAAATTATAATTTATAATTTATTCAAATAGATAATAATAATCTTTGTTATCTTTCTCTTACTTTATTGAAATTAATTTACGTTCAAAAATGATTATTCGCCGAAAAAACAAAAAGAAAATATATTTTTTTAACAAATTTGTTATCCAATTTGCTAGAATAGTAACCATATTTAAACTTAATTAAAATTTCGCATATTTGGAGTGAACATGGTTGTTGCTGTTAATAAACGTTCTGTGATGACATTATTTTGTGATACAACTGACATTTACGGCCATCAGATTCGTTTTGTGCTGGCAGAAAAAGGGGTAACAGCTGAGATCGAGTTTGTTACATCAAATACTTTACCTCAAGAATTATTGGATCTTAATCCGTATGGTTCAATCCCTACCTTAATCGATCGTGATCTAACTCTTTATGAAACACATATTGCATTAGAGTATTTAGATGAACGTTTTCCTCACCCGCCATTAATGCCGGTATACCCAATTGTTAGAGCTAATTCCCGCTTAACAATGTATCGCATTAAAAAAGAATGGTATAGCGCCTACGAAACGATCTTAAAAGATCCTGATAGTAGTAAAGCTAAAGAGGCACGTAAAAACTTACTTGATGACTTAGTTTCTATTTCTGTCATGTTCAAAGAAAAAGATTACTTTATGAGTGATGATTTTACTTTGTGTGATTGCTATTTTGCTCCTTTGCTATGGCGTTTACCATTGATTGGTATTGAATTGCCAAAAGTTGCAGAGAAAAACTATCTTTCTTATATGGCACGTGTATTTGAACGACCTGCTTTTATAAATTCTTTAACTGAAGATGAAAGAAAGATTAGAGCTTAAAATTTATTTTATCTAATGACAGATTAGCAATTAAACAAGGTAGCCGTTATGGAACTTGATGACATGACTCCTCGACGCCCTTATATATTTAGGGCATTTTATGACTGGATTTTAGATAATGATTTAACTCCTTATGTTGTGGTGAATACGTCTATTGATGGTGTATTAGTTCCACAAGAGTTTGTGAAGGATAATCAGATAGTACTCAATATTGCACCCCAATCAGTAGGACAGTATTTGGCCAATAATGATCAAATCGAATTCAATGCTAGATTTTCTGGTGTTCCTCAACATATTGTTGTGCCAATGGCTGCTATTGAAGCTATTTATGCTCGTGAAAACGGAGTAGGGATGGGGTTTGAAGATGAACCACACTACAAAGCCTTAAGACAAAGTGCAACTAAGCAATCCGAAAATGTTAAACCTGCAAATCCTTTTAGGGTTGTTAAATAGCTATCCTTAATTATTTTTTTATTATCCTATTTAAAATTTAACTAATAAATAGGATATTTTCCTACCTATTGGAATACCCATGCTAAAACTAGCTAACCTAAATCACACAATTTAAACAAGATTGTTATCTTGTGATGTTTAAAATTAAGAATAAGTTTTATAAAAAAGTGTTTAGTTAATTAATTTATATAATTCCACTTTTCTACTGCTTTTTCTATACACTTTTACCTATAAAGTATTAATTATTTTATCTTGTTTATTTATCATCCTGAATGTCGCTATAGCTTTAATCATATTATAGTTGATGATAGCCTATATTTGTTAGCCTAATCGGTATATCATATGGCAAAATAAATAATGAAAACAGACAAATGAGTAACGAAATTGAATTAAAGTTTCAAATCAATCAAAGTGATATAGAACACTTACAAAGTTATTTAAATCAATGGGTTTATTGTGATGAAGCAGAATTTTCATCACAAAAAAATTTAACCAATCAACTAAAATTAACTAATACTTATTATGATACCGAAGATCATTTATTGAGACAAAATGGTTGTGGTTTGCGTATTCGAAGTACTGAAGATGGTCAAAATAAGTGTTATGAAATTACCGTGAAATCAAAGGGTAATTCTGTGAGTGGCTTACACGAACGAATTGAAATTAATCGGCCTTTACCTAATGACAAATTAGATTTAAGTGTGCTGCCCAAAGAGGCATTACCTGATGGTTTAATCCAGTTAAATCCACTTTTTACGACTAATTTTAAACGTCAAACTTGGTTGATATCATTTGCCAATAGTGAAATAGAAGTTGCTTTAGATATAGGCAGCATTACCTCAAACGGACAATCTAAACCAATACAAGAAGTTGAGCTCGAGATAAAACAGGGTAATAAACAAGATTTGATCAACTTTGCGATTGAATTAAGTCGCTTTAGCTTACATCTGTTTTCTCAGAGTAAGGCTTCACGAGGATATCGCTTATTTCTCAATGTGCCTATTACTCCTAGCGTTTATTCTCCACAAATTGAACAGGATTTGCCAAGCCTACTAAACTTTTGGCAACAAAATGAAGAATATGCTTTAGAAAATAATGATTTAACTTATTATAAACAGCTACTTATTCAAATAAATGAAATATTAATAAATAAGAATTTTGAAATTAAGCTAGAATTTGAGCAGTGGCAAATGGCAATGCAACGTATTAACTCGATTAAAAATTTTGCTTATAGCGAGGTAAACACAAAATTCAAACTTAGGCTAATTTCAGAAATAAATAAAATATAGGTATAAAAATGAAATTGGAAAGAACTTTTTTTAAATTACCACTATTATTAGTTTTATTTTATTGGTTATTTAATATTTTATATATTGTTGTCTATTTTACTGGATTTGATGATTATTTTTTACTGTCAAATATGACAAGTAATCAACTTATTAAAAATTTAACTAAGCAAGTATTAATCAACTTCTATTACCAAATACCAAACTCAATTATTGTATTTGTATTTTCCATAGTATTATTTTATAAATATTCAATTAATCAGGTCAATTCGAGAAATATTACTAATACGTTACTTGTTGCTATATTAATTACATCAATGGATATTGCAGGGCGATGGTTTCTTTACAACAGTATTAATCCATGGGTTCAATCTAAAATTAGTTACCTTTTCTTTGATAGCAATTATTCTCTATTCAATGAGATTATTAATTTTATTGTGATAATAACTATTTATATTTTTGTAGCATTATGGACTTATTTTAGTATTAAATTGTTAAATAAAAAATTTATTCATGACTGTGACGTACCAACTCAATCAGAGAGTCAACGGTTACACCTTGGTGTATTTATTTTGCTTTATAATTGTTATTTTAGCACCCTATATTTTTCCATTAATTCATTTTATGGTGTACATTTCAGTTTCATAGGTATTATTCTAAATATAATATGTTTAACTATATTTTTATTAATTACTAATTTGATCGGCTATTTTTTGTTAAGAAAATGCTTTACCGGTGTAACAGAAGTTTTAAACTTAAAAAAGCTTATATTATGTTCGATAAGTATATTCATCTTCAACTGTATATTGGTTATAATAATTTTTTGGGTATCAATTTCTCTGTATGAATATTTAAAAGTATATTATAGATTATCCAAAAATTTTTCATTGTGTTATACATGGGCCATAATAGGAATCGTGTTTATTCTAAGCTCTATAATGGTTAAAATCATGACCAAACTGTTATTTGGTTCAAAAAATAATAAAATTAATATCACACAATAATACAAGTTGGTATATATGTATTGGTAAAGTAACTAATAAATAAATTAGCTTCCAATACATAATCATCTTAAAACTTACTTCATATGTATGTTTTTTAAACTCAAATAAAAAAACTTCCCATCTCATGTTAAAAAACAGCTAAATCTTATAGAAATTTATTTTAGGCTCACAATTTTTTATTTTCAGATTATAAAAAAACATTTAGTTAAATCATTAAATAATCAATATAGACATTAACTATTTTTTTTGATACTTTGTCATTTTTGGTGAATTTTATAAATTACAACAATAGGTTAACTTTTGTTTGATTTGTTAAGATTTGAATTAACTAATATAATGGTTGGTAAATGTCAAATAAATGGAGTTTATGTGTTTAAAAGTAATTTAAATAAAATTGATCTCTTGGTCAAATTAATATTAGGTACTTGCTTGGTTACACCTAATCTTGCAAGTGCTTTAACTATTATAGATGCATCTAATATTGGGACTCATACTAATAGTGGTATAGCTGTTTCTTCAACTGAAGATATTATTATTCAAAATATAACAGGTGTTGCTGCGCCTCATATCAACATTACAGGCAATCAAGATTACGGTATTAAATCAGGATATAATGGTAAAACTTTAACCATTGATACCGGAATGGATGAATTTGTAATTCAAACTAATGCAACAGGTAATTATAATAAAATAAGTAATATCCATGTTCTTTCAAATGGGAAAGTCAATGCTTTAAGTGACATTCGCCTAAATGTTAAAGATGGTACCGGTATTTATTTTGCTAATACGGGGAAAGCTGATTTTGATAAAAAGGTAACTATAATAGGGACTGGTACATCAAATGGCAGTTTCATTGGAATTCGAGCTTATAACGGTTCAAATTCATCAAAAACTGAAGGCAACTTCAATGGTGAAGTTAACATACAGTCAGTAGGAAATGGTAGTTATGGTATTTTATCCTTACTGAATAACGCACCAGATTCACTTGGTATAAATCTAAACTTTAACGAAAAAGTAACGATTAATATGAGTGGCAATAATTCGACTGGTGTTGCGTTCCAGGAATATGCTGGTGCTAACCCAAATGCAGACAGTGTTATTAAATTTAATAATGGATTAGATGTAACAACGGCTAATGGAACCTCTGTCTACATGGACCAAAAAGCAGGAAAATTATTCATTAATAGTGGCTCAAATGTTAATAACATTGTTTCAACTAGTTATAACAATTATAACGCAATACAGTCGACTGCTGGTGAAATAACTGTTAATGGTAAATCGAATATTAAGGGTGATATTTATGCAGCCAGTTCAGGACAGATTAATCTTGATTTAACTGATGGCTCGACATTATTAACTTCAATTGATAATACATCTTCATCTGCGAATAAAGGTACTATCAATGTCAAGATAGATGGTAGTCAAAGCCAATGGAATATGACCAATAGCTCATCTGTTGATTCCCTTATGTTAACTAATTATGCCAAAGTAAGTTTTGGTCATGATTATGCAACATCAAATACGATTCTTGATGGTTCAAATAACATGACTTTAACGACAAATTCATTATCTGGAAATGGGCTATTTGAATTGCGCACTTCCATCGGTAGTGGTTTTGCTAATGATTTACTTAAAATTACTGGCTCTTCACAAGCAACTGGTAATCACAATATCTCAATTAGAGATGACAATAATGGTTCAGCAACAGTTACAGGTAATGAAAAATTTACTTTAGTTGAAACTGAAGGTGGTGGTGCTAATTTTAATTTGACTTCACCATCAGTTGATATTGGTGCATACCAATTTAATACTCTAACTAAAGTCACTGATGAACGTAATAGTGGTTCAGAAGATTGGGTATTATCAGCTCAAAAGAAAACAGTAAATCCAACTAAGCCTAATTTAACCAATACAGCTCAAAATGCGGCAAATATTCTAAACTCCAGTTACTTGATTAGTTACATTGAAACACAAACTTTAATGCAAAGAATGGGTAAACTTCGTCAAGGCGAAACATCTGATGGTGATGCTTGGGGTCGTATTTATGGTGGTAAATTAAGTTCATTCAACGATAAACGTTTATCGAATTTTGATATGGATTATTATGGCTTACAACTTGGTGTGGATCGAAAAGTTGAAAATACAAATGGTGATATCTATTATGGTATCATGGGTGGTTTAAGCCGAGGAAATATAGATCATCATGTAGGTGATGGTAACACTAAAGGCTACTATGCAGCACTTTACGGCACATACCTAAACCAATCAGGGTTTTATATCGACGGTTTAATTAAATATATGAGAATGTCGAATAAATTTAATACTCGTACCGGTGGGGGTTATTTCGTAAAAGGTGATGGTAATACTAATGGTTTTTCAATAGGGACTGAACTAGGACAACGATTCTATTTCAATTCATTACCAAATCAAGGTTGGTATTTTGAACCTCAAGCTCAATTAACTTATTCTCATCAAGGAAGTGCAGTCATCAATGCGACCAATGGACTAAGAACTAAATTGGACAGTTATAATTCATTACTTGGTAGAGCAAGTATTGTCCTAGGCAACAGCTTTACCCAAGATGATAATATAGTTGATGTATACCTAAAAACTGGTTATGTGAAAGAGTTTGATGGTGAAACATCTTATGTCTTTAACCATGTTGCAAAAGAAAAATATGATTTCGGTGGCAATTGGTGGGATAACGGTATTGGTGTAGATGTACAGTTTAACAAACAACACCATATCTATACAGATATTGTTTATTCATTCGGTAATAAATTTGACCAAAAACAAGTTAACTTAGGTTACCGTTATAGTTTCTAATAATTAGAGACTATCTATTAATTTAAAAAATAGACATTAACTTAAAGTGACTACCCTGCGTAGTCACTTTATTCAATAAACAAGTCTCAACTCGTCTTTCAAATCGTTTTCATTAATTATCAGCTAATCTACTATTGAAATGATATCAATATTCTTTTTTACAATTTGTTTAATAAAAAGATATGTGAAGTTAAAAAGTCATTTATAATAGTTAATTAGGTGATTTTATCAACAAGTTTAAGTGAGTGCTTATTATGTCTCAGCCTATATCGCTAGTTTCACCATTAATTGCAGAGCAAAAACAGAAAATTACATCGCAATTATCACAATGTGATTCAATTGCGGTACAAAATAATCTTGATATTTTGGTACAAAGTGATTTTATTGTTGATGCTTTTTATCGGTTTCCAGATTGGTTGACAGACATTATTAATAATCCTCCTCAAGCTGATGAAAGAAGTTACTATCAACAATGGTTAAATGAAAAGTTAGCATCGACATTTGATGAATTGGCATTAATGAAAGTTTTGAGATTATTTAGGCGCTACATTTTAGTAAGGCTTGAATGGTCACAATTAACGCAAACAAGTAGCGATGAACAAATTTTATTACAACTTACTGAGCTAGCTGAGGTGATTATTGTCACTGCACGAGATTGGCTTTATGATCTTAGTTGTAAAGAGTGGGGAACCCCTTTTAATATGCAAGGAGAGGCGCAACCTTTACTTATCCTAGGCATGGGGAAACTAGGTGGAGGAGAACTTAACTTTTCATCTGATATTGACCTTATTTTTACTTATCCTGAACATGGGCAAACACAAGGTGGTCGTCGCGAATTAGATAACGCGGTCTTTTTCACACGTTTAGGGCAGCGTTTAATAAAAGCTTTAGATCAAATTACTGAAGATGGTTTTGTCTACCGAGTTGACATGCGTTTACGTCCTCTAGGTGATGGCGGTCCACTTGTTTTAAGTTTTTCAGCGATGGAAGACTACTACCAAGAGCAAGGAAGAGACTGGGAACGTTACGCCATGGTAAAAGCGAAAATACTCGGTGATCAACAAGATCCATACACTAAAGAGCTTTACCAAATGTTAAAACCATTTGTATACCGCCGTTATATTGATTTTAGTGTCTTACAATCTTTGCGAAACATGAAAGGCATGATTGAACGTGAAGTTCGTCGTCGAGGTCTAACCAACAATATTAAACTTGGTGCAGGTGGTATTCGAGAAATAGAATTCATCGTACAAGTATTTCAACTTATACGTGGTGGACGTGTGATTGGCCTACAAACACGTTCCTTATTGACTGCTTTACAAGTGATAGAACAAGAATCCCTACTTAATGCTAATGAAGTAGATGCTCTACGTGAAAATTACTTCTTCCTACGTCGTTGTGAGAACTTATTACAGGCTATACATGATGAACAAACACAAACACTACCAGAAGATGAATTAGACCAAATACGTATAGCAATAGGCATGAATTTTAGAAGCTGGAATGAATTTGTATCTGAACTTACTAAAAGAATGCAATTTACTCGGCAAATATTTAATCAACTTATTGGTGATGAATCAACTGAATCAACACAAAATACGAACAACGATCACTATAATGACCTTTGGGTGCCTGATTTACAATTAAATGATGTTACTTCAGTACTATTGAACTATTCACCTGATGATGCCAAACAGCTTTATCAAATGCTTTGTCAATTTCGTGATGATATCAGTAAACGGACCATTGGTGTTAGAGGGCGTGAAATACTTGATCAGCTAATGCCAAAATTATTAGAATTAATTTGTAATGATAAGCATGCATTAATAATACTATCACGAATTTTACCGTTACTAGTCAATATTGTTAGCCGAACAACTTATTTAGAGTTACTGCTTGAATACCCAACGGCATTAAAACAACTAATTCGATTATGTAGTGCTTCACCAATGATTAGTGAGCAACTTGCACATTATCCAATCTTATTAGATGAGCTTATTGATATTCACTCACTTTATCAAACTGTTGCCCCTAATGAATATAAAAGTGAACTTTATCAATACTTACTTCGAATTCAGGTTGATGATGAAGAACAACAACTTGAGGCATTAAGACAATTTAAACAAATGCAACTCCTACATATAGCCGCTGCTGATGTTGAACATGTATTAAATACTATGAAAGTAAGTGATCATTTAACATATGTTGCAGAATCCCTTCTCGATTTTGTTGTTCAAATGGCGTGGAATCAGATGATTGCTCGTTATGGAAAGCCAGCACATTTAACTGATAATCAAAAAGGGTTAGTTATTATTGCTTATGGAAAATTAGGTGGTTGGGAATTAGGATATGGTTCAGATTTAGATCTCGTATTTCTTCATGACTGCCCTGTTGATAGTATAACGGATGGTGATAAACAAATTGATAGCCGCCAGTTTTATTTACGACTGGTACAACGAATAATTCATTTATTCAATGTACGTACTAGCTTTGGTATTCTTTATGAAGTTGATGTTCGCTTACGTCCGCAAGGGGATGCAGGACTATTAGCTTGTAGTTTAAGTGCATTTTATGACTACCAAATGAATGAGGCATGGACTTGGGAACATCAAGCATTAGTTAGAGCAAGAGCCGTTTATGGTGAGATTGAACTTATTAAACGCTTTAACGAAATTAGGCATACTGTTTTATGTAAAAACCGTGAAGAAAGAGAATTAAAAACCGAAGTTCGAGAGATGCGTGAAAAGATGCGGGCACATTTAGGTACAACAGCGCCACATCAATTTAATTTAAAAATAGATGCAGGTGGTATTGGTGACATTGAATTCTTATCTCAATATCTAGTGCTAAACTATGCACATCAATATCCTAAAATGACCACATGGAGTGACAACGTACGGATCTTAGAGCTTGCAGCTAACTATCAAATTATGGACAACCTGGAAGCCCAGCAACTCACTAAAGCTTATATTGATATGCGAAATGAAATCCATCAATTATCCTTGCAACTCTTACCGAGCATTGTTGATGACTCATGTTTCAAATCAGAAAAAGAGATCGTGAATCAAAGCTGGCTAAAATGGCTTAAAGACTAATTAGTTCAAATATACTTGTGATTGTTTAATAAAGTTGATTTGATTGAAGTAAAAATTTATGGAGTGTAATACCTAATGGCGACGATCAAAGACATAGCAAAACTTGCTGGTGTATCTCATGGTACTGTCTCAAATGTACTCAATGATCGTGGTAATGTCAGTTTAAAAAAAATCAAATTAGTTGAACAAGCGATTCAACAATTAGGTTATCAAATCAATTTATCTGCCAAAATTTTAAAAGAAGGTTCAAATAAGTCTATTTCGGTTATACTACCAAATATCACTTCCGAACAATATACTAATTTATATGATGGCCTGTTTAGTCAAGCCAACCGACTTGGTTATGAGCTTTCGCTTTATTTAACTTATGACTCTAAAGAACTGGAATTACAATTAATCCAAAAGGTAGCTGTAAAACGGGATCATGCAGTTATCGTTGTTAGTTCATTATCAGATGCTAACTCCTATTATCAAAAAATTAAATTACCAAAAGAAAAAATTATCTTTGTCTATCGAAAGCCTATCTCAGCATTGCAATTCATATCTCTTGATTATGAGAAAGCTGGACGGGATATTGCTAATGAATTAATCAAAAAAACGTATCGAAGGATTGGCTTATTTTGTAATTCAGATCATCACACTCATACTAAAAACTTCAAAAAAGGTTTACTAAACACGTTCAAAAAGCATCATTATGATGTGACATTGAATAGTATTGCGTCTAAACCTTCTAATGGTACCTACAATTTAGCTTTTAGTTTTTTTGAAGATGAACAGGTTAATTATGATGCGCTAATTACCATGGATATGGAGCGAGCACATTTTATTCGTAATGCTAATTATTTTGGAAGTTTAAAATCTTGCCCACCCATTTATACATTAACCAATAACAGTTTTTTTTATGAAGATAACATTTATCAATACCATATGAACTATGGCATATTAAGTGAACAAATTATCAAACTTGTAGAAGGCAAAAACACAACCAATCTTGATAATAAAGGTTTTTCATTATTGCCTGATTTGAATTCAGAAAATATAACTAAATCTTCAAAAACTATTAACTTTTTAATCTTACCCAGCCCATCAACGCAGGCGGTAAAAAAACTATTACCACATTTCAAAAAGACGAGCGGCATTGATGTAAATTTAATTATAAAACCTTTCGACGAAATATATTATATTCTTAATCAATTTGAACAACATCAGCAAATTGATATTATACGAATTGATATGGCTGGATTACCTTGGTTTGCACCATCGATATTCAAACCTTTATCAGAATTAGATATTAACTTGAATCAACTGTTTGCGAAATATCCACAAGAAATTGTAGAACGCTTTAGCTATGTAGATAATTCTGCTTATGCTATTCCTTTTGATCCTAGTGTTCAAATGCTTTTTTATCGCAAAGACTTATTTAATGATCCATTAATTAAGCGTGCTTATTTTGAAGCATATCGACAACATCTTAATGTTCCTAAAAACTTCAAAGAGTTCGATCAAATTGCGACCTTTTTTAATCAACAGCAAAATACGGAATCCCCAGTAGAGTTCGGTAGTTGTATTACGCTCGGTAATTATGAACTTATCGCATCTGAATTTTTAGTTCGCTATTATTCTCAAGGAGGAAAACTAATTAATGGCAATAAATTTGGTTTAAATACCACAATTGCTATAACTACTTTAAATCATTTGCAATCATACATTAGCGTTGCCAAAAATATACAATCAGCTTGGTGGCAAGAATCAGTAAATTTATTTGAACAAGGCAAGCTAGCTATGTTAATTGTTTATATGAATTTATTTGGCTATATTAATCATCGTAATATATTGCCTTTGGTTGGATACGCTAAAGTACCGGGAAAAAAATCACTATTTGGTGGAGGTTCCCTTGGTATGTCAAAATATAGTCAAAAAAATGAACAAGTAAAAACCTTTTTTAATTGGCTTTACTCCAACGAAATCAGCGAACAAATAGCATTACTTGGTGGAGC
This sequence comes from Gilliamella sp. ESL0443, assembly GCF_019469165.1. Lineage (NCBI taxonomy): Bacteria > Pseudomonadati > Pseudomonadota > Gammaproteobacteria > Orbales > Orbaceae > Gilliamella > Gilliamella sp. ESL0443. The sequence goes on from NZ_CP048263.1 coordinate 698,284, forward strand.
AACCGCACAAAACACTATTTTCCAAAATCATCGAATTATAAATAGTTATCCATGGTTACCAGTGGCGCAACAACAATATGCCAATGGCATTCGAGAAAATAGCATGACAGGTAGTGCTATTAATTTAAGACTGATTGAAAATATTATTGGAAAGTATTTAACACAGTGGATAACTAACCAATATAGTTCAAAACAAGTCATAGAGATGATTAATAGTGAGATAGAAAAAAGTATGGCTAATAAATAATTATTAGCCATACTAAAGTAAGAGGAAGAAATTAATCTGATTCTACTTTTTTAGGTGTCATGATGACATCTTTATCTTTAAAGAAATACCAGAAACCTACAGCAACAATTGCAGCAACTACCGCAGGATAGATCCAGAACTCTTGCCATTGTGGACCAGCATTAGGTAATGTCTTCTCTGTAACAACGCGGTTATTGATAAAGCCACATACTGATGCAGCCATAAATACACCAAAACCATTAGAAACAATAAAACGTAACCCTTGAGCTTGCGCTTTAATTTCTGGACCTGCTTTCTTATCAACATAGATATCACCAGCAGTAAAGAAGAAGTCCCAACAAATACCTTGTAACAATAGCGTACCAATAATATAGAAGAACATATTACCTTCTGATGTTGCGGCCAGTGATAACATCATGCTACGAATTACCCAACAAATTGCGCCGAATAAAATGATTTTTTTGAAACCAAAACGACCTAATAAGAAAGATAGAAGGAACATAAATAACACTTCTGTAGCGATAGCAATTTGCATCATTGAAGCAGGCTCTAAACCTAATACAGGTAAATATACTGGTAAATAAGCACTATATGCAGTTTTAGTTATCATTAGTACAAAAGTAGACAGCATAAAAATAGTGAAATACTTATCTTTGAAAAGTGATAATGCATCTAAACACATTGCATCACGGATTGAGAATTTCTTATTTCGACTTGTAGGTGGTGTGTTAGGTAAAGTAAAACAATAAATCCCATAAACCACAGATGCACCAGAAGCAAGTAAAAATGAGTTAATGGAGCTTGAAAAACCAGTATAACCAAGAATTAATCCTACAATCATAAAACCAATGGTGCCAAATACACGAATAATTGGGAACCAGCGCACACCATCTATATGCCTAAAACTAACGCTATTAGCTAATGCTGTTGTTGGATAAAATAATAAACCAACGATAAAAATCATGATTAAAAAGCCAGCAATATTGCCACTTTCAACATAATTAGGAATGATAAATAAAACAACTGCATTGAGAATATGTAATATGCCCATCACTTTTTGTGATGCAATGAACCTATCAGCGATCATTCCAATGAAAAGTGGAGAGATAATAGTTGCGATTCCTAAAACTGAATAAGTCGAACCAACAATTTCTTTCAATCCATAAGCAGCAAGTACTGCCCCAATAACCATATTCCATGCACCTTGCACAAAATATTGTAAAAACATCATTACCAATAAACGTGGTATTTTAAACATATAAAACTCCGTATTAAATCGTCTTCGTCAAGCCATCATAGGCTACTTCAATATTGTAAGGTTTAAATATTTCAACTAACTCATTATGCATAAAACCACTGCTATGAGAGTGGTGAGACGTGATAAGTTGAGTGTTTGAACTAAAAATACCATCATCCAACATGCGTTTTTGAGTAGCGATAACAGTTTCAATACTCATATGATTATTGGTCTTATCATTTTGTTTATATCCGTAAGTACACTCAAAAATAGCCATATCAATTTTTTTGCCACTATCTTTTAACCATTGCCAAGTGAGTTCAGGAAAATAGCCAGAGTCATGTCCGTGTAGAAACGTTTTTCCATCTTTCTCAATCAAGTAAATAAAGCAAAATTCCCATTTAGCATGATTAGCTAACAAAGCCGTAACGGTATAACCAGCTGAGGTTACAACAGTTTGAAATGGAATTAATAAATTAAATACAAAACGTTCAGGACTATAGCCAGGTACCACATTCAAACAGCCATTTATGGCAATATCGTTTCCATAAACGTAAAGAGGGTGGTCAATATTAAAACAATAATCCACCATACGACTAAATAGATCGCCCACATTGAAATGGTCAGGATGAGTATGAGTAAATAATAAGTCCTTTATTTTAGTAACATCAATGTTTTCTCTCATTGCTTGATAGCTAAATTCTGGAGCAAAATCGATTTGCACAATATCATCAATAAGAATCGAACTTCGAGTTCTTATATTTTTACCTTTTTGAATACGAGATTTTTCACAAATCTGACATTTACAAAAAGGATTTGGGATACCTTCTGATGCAGCAGTACCCAAAAAATGTATTTTCACATTGTTCTCCTGTGTTTATTTATTTTTCATACATCATTATTTTATGAAAATTGGAACGTTTCAATTTTATTTTAATGTCATCGTAACCACAATAAAAATGGAATTTTTTTTGTTAATTCGTGAGCTAGATCAAAGTTTATATACAATCGATTATTGTTTTAATATCAGAAAGGATTACCGACGATATAGATTATCGCCGATAAAAAAAAGAAATTAAATTGAAGGTTTTTTTAGTTGGCTTCTTTCCAAAGAATCAGATTTTTATCATCTAGTTCCGATGTATCAAATCCGACCATAGCTGGTAACTCTTCATGATCAAATGCCAAATCACCACCATTAACATCAATATCACCTTTCTTAATACCTTTGAAATCATATAAATTGGTATCACATAAATGAGAAAGGGTAATATTCTGCGTGGCTCTGAACATGGTTTCTATACGGCCAGGAAATTTCTTATCCCAATCATTTAACATCTCTTTGATCACTTGACGTTGTAAATTAGGTTGTGAACCACAAAGATTACATGGAATGATAGGGAATTGCTTAATTTCAGCATATTTTGCAATATCCTTTTCTTTGCAGTACGCAAGTGGTCGAATAATAATATGTTCACCTGAATCATTCATTAATTTTGGAGGCATCGCTTTAAGTTTTCCGCCATAAAACATATTTAAAAATAATGTTTCTAAAATATCATCACGATGATGGCCAAGCGCAATTTTTGTCGCACCGAGCTCAGTTGCTGTGCGATATAAAATACCTCGTCGAAGCCTAGAACAGAGTGAACACGTGGTCTTGCCTTCAGGGATCTTTTCTTTAACAATACCATAAGTATTTTCTTGAACAATTTTATACTCAATACCTAAAGATTCGAGGTACTCAGGTAAAACATGTTTAGGAAATCCTGGCTGCTTTTGATCTAAATTGACTGCAACTAATTCAAATTGCACTGGTGCACTGATTTTTAAATTAATTAAAATGTCTAGCAATGTATAACTATCTTTACCGCCAGATAGACAGACCATTATACGATCGCCTTCTTCAATCATATTGAAATCAGCGATTGCTTCGCCTGTTAGGCGACGCAATCGTTTATGTAATTTATTTTGATTGTATGTATTCATCACGATTTAATAGATTATTCCGCTCGGCTCATATATCGGCGTTCAGCAATATGAATTTTAACTTTTTCGTGGTTATCAATATATTCAGGTACTTGAATAACAAGGCCAGTAGACAATGTTGCAGGTTTAGTACGTGCGCTTGCCGAAGCACCTTTTATACTTGGCGAGGTTTCAATAATTTCAAGTTCAACTGTTTGTGGTAATTCTAGAGCGACAACTTCATTTTCAGCCATCAAAACTTGAATTCCATCCATACCGCCTTCTGGGATGAAAAGAAGTTCTTCTTCAATTTGATCTTTCTTAAAAATAAACGGAGTATAGTCTTCATTATCCATGAATACATATTCATCCCCATCAATATAAGAAAAGCTTACAGGACGTCGAAATAGTTCGATAGTGTCTAAAACATCATCACCCTTAAAACGTTCTTCAACTTTACCTCCAGATTTAACATCGGTAAAACGCATTTTATAAAGTGTACTTGCGCCACGAGCACTAGGGCTTTGTACATCAATTTCTTTTACAAGTAACAACTTTCCGTTATAGGTGACAGCATCACCACGTTTAATTTCATTAGCTTTAGCCATAATAGATTCTTCATATTAAATAGAGTTAAAAATTAGCTCGCTATTTTACCCTTAACTTGCTATTGTCACCAATAAAATTTATAAAACAATCTCATCTAATCTCATGACTGAATCATTCCAATGTCGAAGAAACTGTGGGGCATGTTGTATTGCACCGTCGATCTCATCTGCTATGCCTGGTATGCCTAAGGGAAAACCAGCAGGTGTTGCATGTATCCATTTGGATGAAAATTTATTATGCAAATTATTTGGCAAATCGACTAGACCAAAAGTTTGTAGTCACCTAAGGCCATGTTATGAAATGTGTGGAATAAATCGTAGCCAGGCATTAGATTATTTAACGCAATTAGAACAGCTTACAAGCAACTAAGTATTGCTAATATTTAACATATCGGCTGTATTATTAGAATTATTTATCTCGCACATAAATTTTTTTGATACACTTCACGCACTTTAATTAGCTAATGATAAATATTTAAATAAATTAGCTTAAATCAGTTACTAAGCTACATCATATTAGGTGTAGTTAAAATAATTAGTAAATTTAATTAACAAGAAGAAAATTGATATGACGAAAAAATTAAAGCGTGATTTGAAAGCTCGCCATTTAGCAATGATTGCTATTGGTGGCTCAATTGGTACAGGGCTATTTGTCGCTTCTGGTGCAACAGTTGCACAAGCAGGTCCAGGAGGCGCATTACTATCTTATGCTATTATCGGCATAATGGTTTATTTTTTAATGACTAGTCTTGGAGAGCTAGCTGCTTATCTTCCCGTTTCGGGAACCTTTGCAACTTATGGAGCACGTTATGTAGATGAAGCATTTGGTTTTGCCATTGGTTGGAACTATTGGTATAACTGGGCAATTACTGTTGCTGTTGACTTAGTTGCAGCACAATTAGTTATTTCCTATTGGTTCGATGCTGGTGCCTATAGTTGGTTATGGAGCTTATTGTTCCTAAGCATTATTTTTTGCTTAAACTATATTTCTGTAAAAGGATTTGGTGAAGCAGAATTTTGGTTTTCATTAATCAAAGTGGTCACCGTTATTTTATTTATTGTTGTTGGCTTATTAATGATAATTGGCATTTTAAAAGGTGCTGAAAATGCTGGTTGGCAAAATTGGGAAATAGAGGGGGCTCCATTTGTCGGTGGATTCTCATCAATGATCGGTGTGGCAATGGTTGTTGGATTCTCATTCCAAGGTACTGAGCTAATTGGTATTGCGGCGGGAGAATCTAAAGATCCAGAAAAAAATATACCAAAAGCAATGAAACAAGTTTTTTGGCGAATACTGCTATTTTATATCTTTGCCATCTTAGTAATTAGTTTAATTATTCCATACACTGATCCTAACTTACTTCGTAATGATGAAACAGATATCAGCGTTAGTCCATTTACCTTAGTTTTCCAACATGCAGGACTTTTATCCGCAGCGGCTATCATGAATGCGGTAATTTTAACATCGGTTCTTTCTGCAGGTAACTCTGGCTTATATGCTTCAACACGTATGTTATATGCATTAGCAAAAGAAGGTAAAGCGCCTAAGATTTTCAGTCGATTATCTTCAACAGGCGTGCCTGATATGGCTTTATTTGCAACTACATTAGTGGCTATGCTCTGTTTCTTAACGTCGTTATACAAAGATCAAGTGGTCTATTTATGGCTACTAAATATGTCAGGTATGACAGGATTTATTGCATGGCTTGGTATTGCAATTAGCCACTATCGTTTTAGAAAAGGCTACGTCTCACAAGGACGAGATCTCAATAAATTACCTTACCGATCAAGTTGTTTCCCATTTGGTCCTATTTTTGCTTTTGTGCTTTGTTTGATTATTACACTCGGTCAAAATTATGAAGCATTTTTACAAGATACCATTGATTGGAATGGCGTTATTGCAACTTATATAGGTATCCCATTATTTCTTTCAATTTATTTTGGTTATAAGATTGTTAAAAAGACAAAATGGATAAAATACGATCAGATGGATTTTTCTCAAATGGACTAAACAAGTCACATCTAGATTAGATTGCACTTCCGTCGACATCTGTCGACGGAATTGTATTAAGAAAGAGAAAATAACCAATAAACTGGTTAATAATACAAAAACAACAAGTGCGATAACGATATTAGCGACTACGGAATATGATACGTGCTTTTGAAAGATCGTAAGGTGTCATTTCAACAGTTACTTTATCGCCAGTAAGAATACGAATATAGTTCTTTCTCATCTTTCCAGAAATATGTGCAGTAACAACATGACCGTTTTCAAGTTCAACTCGGAACATCGTATTCGGAAGAGTATCAAGAATAGTACCTTGCATTTCAATGTTATCTTCTTTTGCCATTGGGGCCTCTTAAAATTAAATACAAATTAAATATACTCAAATCAATATTCCGATTTTCTTTATGTTTAATTAGAAAAGCGAATTTATCAACTGAATCACCAATTTTTGGTGTGTGCAAATTCATTGAATATGAGTATAGACACAGAACAGCTATAATCAGATTATCTAAATATAGCGGCAAAATAATGCCGAAAAAACTCACAGATGTAAAGTCATTTCTAACATTTCTTTGAATTATAAATTCCATGTTCATGTATGTAGTGCCAAACTTTGCTCGGTAACAACTTTTCACAGCATTGTTGATTATCGATATTTAGCCTTATTTCTGTCGCTGAAATCGATTCAAGTGGTGTATTAGCAAAATAGATATAACCATTTGGATAATGATGTAACGCTTGGCTATCTTTTGTTTGATGTTGATTAATCCATGCTTGCAAATCATCGGTAGTTTGGGGATAACCTGGCCTTTTACAAATAAGCAAATGACAATAATCGAGCAACTTTTGCCACTCTTTCCAAGTGGGTAAATTAAGCAAAGAGTCTTGCCCTATAATAAAAGCCAAGCTTGATAGGGTACCATTTTGTTCACGCCATGCCCTAAGCGTATCAACAGTAAAAGAGGGTTGATTGATTAGCTGTGGTTCTAATTCTCGTGTATCGATGGAAAAAAGCGAATAATCAGATATAGCTAATTTTAACATAGCTAAACGTTGTTCTGTTGTGGCTTCTGGCTGTGGTTTATGAGCAGGGATTCGATTTGGCAATAAATTAATATTATTCAATCCAACCTCTTTGGCTAAGGCTAGAGCAGGGCGCAAATGCCCATAATGGATTGGATCAAAGGTGCCACCAAAGAGTGCTGTTAACAATTATCTAATCCCATAAACTGCATAGTTAAATTCAACAGAGCATCCCAAATAGGTAAATCATTATTATGTTTTAAGCTAATCTCGATTTCAGTTAAAGTGGCCAATAGAGCAAATAGATGCCTGATATCGAATCGACTTAAATAATCACTATACATCTTTCTTTTATTTTGCCAAATTCGATATTCGTCAAAAACTTGGCGCGGGGATTTTTCTGCTAAAGCCAATTTTAAATTGATCAACAAAATCAACTCACGTTGAATAATACGCAATAATATCAATGGCTCGAAATCATTCATTTTAAGCTGGTGTAACACATGCATTGCCCGCTTAGATTTATTGTAAACCATTGCATCAACCCAATGATAAGGCGAGAATATTGCTGAATCATTAATATTTGATTCTACTTGCTCATAATTAATAGTCTGATTAGGGTAAAGTAACTTTAATTGCTCAATAATTTGCGTTAAAGCCAACAAATTACCTTCATAATAATAACTAAGCAATTCAATTCCAGGTTGCTCAATTGTCATTTGCATTTGTTGCAAATAGGTTTTTATCCATGATGGTAATTGTGCTACTTCTGGCGTTGAACAATTCACAACTACTAAATTATCAGACAAGGCCTTATACCATGCTGAATTTTCTTGAGTCTTGGTAATCTTAACTAAGCTGATTATCAACCCGATATCAGGGGTTAACATTTCACATAACGTATTTAATTTTGTAGCAACTGAAACATTAAGCACACCTTCACCAATTTCTAAACAGAGCAAGGTTTTATTAGAAAACAAATTCATTGCCTGACAACTATCATACATTGCCGGCCAATCAGTTTGAGCGTTTATCGTGAAAGAAAGTTGCTCGTCATATCCAGCTTGTTTAAAAGCTTTACGTAACTCAGTTTGCGCATAATGTTGCAAGTAAGGATCACTACCTAAAATTAAATAATAGGGTGATCCTAACTGATGGATGATTTTTTCTGCACTAATTTTTTTCATCGTTAATTAGGTGTATCAACCGATTTTAATTTACGGATGATCTGTTTTGCAGCCTGCTTATACATTTCGTCTTCAATTAGATTTTGCTCGACTGTTTTCGCAAGAGCTGCGGCTGGATTATCAAAGAACGTACGGAAAACACGAATATTAATTGGATGAATTTGTTCACCCGCAATTACTACTTGAGCTTGAATCGTTAGTACTAATTGATATTCTGCTGCTTTACCATCTTGATAAATGGATATGGTGCTTTTACTCAATGAATCACCCACTATTCTGAGTGATGGGTAATTGGCCGGATCATTAATATTAGCCAAAGTTACTTTATTATCGCGTAGCAACTCTTTAATATTTCTCGATAAACGACCATAAGGATCACCACTAACATATGAAAGCGTTTTAAATCGAGCAGGGACTTCAGTTTCATACTGCAAATGAAATCCACATCCCGTTAGCGATATCGCCAATAACATCAGTAAAGCTAAATATTTTTTCATTGGTATTACCACCTATATCCAAGTTATCCAACAATATTAACTTACAACCAGATTCAATAATTTACCTGGTACATAAATCACTTTGCGAATTGTGGCATCAGCTAAGTATTTTTCAATATTTGGCTCTTGTTTAGCTTGCTCTACAACATAATCTTGCTGAGCATCAGCAGGTACAGTAAATTTACCACGCACTTTACCATTGATTTGCACAACAATTAATTTTTCGTCTTCAACCATAGCTGACTCATCAGCAACTGGCCATGAAGCATTATCAATTGTTTCACTATGACCTAATGCTTGCCACATAACAAAACAAGCATGTGGCATCATAGGATAAAGTAATCGAACAACTGCATTTAAAGACTCATCCATCAATGCGCGATCTTGATCAGTGTCTTGTGGTGCTTTTTGTAAGCGATTCATAAACTCCATCACCGCAGCAATAGCTGTATTGAAAGTTTGACGACGACCAATATCATCACTCACTTTAGCAATTGTTTTATGTAATTCACGACGTAAAGCTTTCTGATCAGCATTCAATTTAGCGATATCGAGCGCAGCAGTTTTACCAAGTTGAGAATGCTCAAAAACTAAACGCCAAACACGTTTAATAAATCGATTAGCCCCCTCAACACCGGATTCTTGCCATTCAAGCGTCATATCAGCTGGGGATGCAAACATCATAAATAAACGGACAGTATCAGCACCGTATTTTTCTACCATCTCTTGCGGATCGATACCGTTGTTTTTCGATTTTGACATCTTAGTCATACCAGCATGAACAAGTTCATTGCCTTTACTATCTATTGCTTTAGCAATACGGCCTTTATCATCACGTTCAATGGTCACCTCGGTTGGTGAAACCCAAATACGCTCGTTAGTTGGGCTGGTATAATAAAAAGCATCAGCTAAAACCATACCTTGGCAAAGTAAACGTTTAGCAGGCTCATCTGATTTAACTAAACCGAAATCACGCATTAATTTATGGAAGAATCGGAAATAAAGTAAATGCATAATCGCATGTTCGATACCACCAACATACTGATCAACAGGTAACCAATAATTAGCTGCTTTTTCATCTAACATACCTTTGTCATAATGCGGGCAAGTATAGCGAGCATAATACCAAGATGACTCCATAAAGGTATCGAAAGTATCTGTTTCTCGAAGGGCTGGTTGACCATTAACAGTTGTTTTTGCCCACTCGGGATCGGCTTTAATAGGACTGGTTATCCCATTCATTTCAACATTTTCAGGTAAAATGACGGGAAGTTGATCTTCAGGTGTTGGGATCGTTGTACCATCTTCGAGCGTCACCATTGGAATCGGCGCCCCCCAATAACGTTGGCGAGAAACACCCCAATCGCGTAAACGGTAATTCACTTTACGGTTACCAATACCTAAAGCAATAAGTTTATCGGCGATAGCATTGAAAGCTTGATCAAAATCAAGACCATCAAACTCACCTGAATTAAATAATTTACCGTGCTCAGTATAAGCTTGCTCAGAAAGGTCAGGAGCCTCGCCATCTTGATTTAAGATAACGGGTTTAATTGGTAAATTATATTTTGATGCAAATTCATAATCGCGTTCATCGTGACCCGGTACAGCCATCACAGCACCAGTACCATATTCAATTAATACAAAATTAGCGATCCAAACTGGAACCTTATTACCGGTTAATGGATGGATGGCAAAAAATCCAGTCGCCATACCTTTCTTTTCCATTGTAGCCATATCAGCTTCAGCGGTTTTCGTGGTTTTACATTCAGCAATAAACTCAGCAATTTTAGGATTGTTTTGCGCAGCTAATTGAGCAAGAGGATGCTCAGCCGCCACAGATACAAAACTCACACCCATTAACGTATCAGGGCGAGTAGTATAAACGCGTAACTTATCGCTATAATTTTCAACAGCAAAGTCAAATTCCACCCCTTCAGAACGACCAATCCAGTTACGTTGCATGGTCTTAACTTGTTCTGGCCAACTCTCAAGAGTATCTAAATCATTCAATAACTCATCAGCATAATCAGTGATTTTAATAAACCATTGTGGAATCTCTTTACGCTCAACAGGAGTATTACAACGCCAACAACAACCTTCAACTACTTGCTCATTAGCTAGAACAGTTTGATCGTTAGGGCACCAGTTAACAGCTGAAGTCTTTTTATAAACTAAACCTTTCTCAAATAATTTAGTAAAAAACCATTGCTCCCATTTGTAATACTCAGGACGACAAGTCGTAACTTCGCGGTCCCAATCATAACCAAAACCCAGTAATTGCAACTGCTTTTTCATATAAGCAATATTTTCATAAGTCCATTTAGCTGGTGCTGTATTATTTTTAACGGCTGCGCCTTCTGCTGGCAATCCAAATGCATCCCAACCGATTGGCTGTAAAACATTCTTGCCGTTTAAGCGTTGATAACGTGAGATCGTATCACCGATTGTATAATTACGGACATGACCAAGATGCAAACGACCTGAAGGATAAGGAAGCATCGACAAACAGTAATACTTCTCTTTAGATGGATCTTCAGTAACGTGGAAAGTTTTCTCTTCTTGCCAATGTTTTTGTACTTTGGCTTCAATTTCATCTGGGCGATATTGTTCTTGCATGACGAATTAATGTCCTATCTATTATTGCTAATAAAAAATAATCTGCTAATTGTATTGGTTATTGGCACGTTTTACAAACGATATATGAAACAAGGAGGATGATTTGATACCAATATTGATATGAATTAAAATCAATAAAGTTAACAATAAAAATAAAAAAAGAAATAAATCTTTGCTTCCCAGTATATATTAAAAAAACTTAAGATATATTTCTAAAAAATATCAGGAATAGTTTATGGAAAATCGTACATTTGAATTTCGCTGTTTCACTCGGCGCTCATTTATAAGTTTAATGATACTCATTTGTTGCTTTGGTGTTTTAGTCCTTGGTTGTCTCATGTATTTATTTTTCTCTGATGCGATCATGCCGATGATTCCCAACCAATACTTTGAGGTTATTTTTATTGTTGGACTCCTTGTTCCGGAATTATTTTCTGTCTTTCTATTTGCTATATGTATTGCTCGCTTGTTCCGTAAAAAAATGACGATCAATGTCAATTCATATTCGATTAGTATTGATGACCATAAAAAATTGAATCAAACGTTTCAATGGTCAGCATTACAAACAGTAATAATGCTTAAAAGTACCGTAGTGCTATATCACACGATTATTTTGGAGTTTGATAATAAGCTTATTAATATGATGGTGGCAAAAAGTATATATTTATCCAAAAAAGATATTGATCAATTTCTTCAATTTATACAATATGTCGATGAACAAATTATAAAACCAGATTTTACATTATCCTCATCGGATACAACGTTATCAACTAAACTTACCCAAGAACTAACAAAAGCATTAACAAATACAAATTATGATCATGGAGAATACCGTTATTTATATGTTAGAAAGTAACTCATGGGCATATATTGTTTATAAATTACTGATAAAAAAATGGCTATTTAAATATTTAAATAGCCATTATTTTTTAGATCTGAACTAAATTAACCACCATTAAATACACTTAAGAAGCGAGAAAAGTAAGATTTCTTCTCTTCAACAGGCATATTTTCAAGATTAGCTTGTATCAGTTTATCGACTTTTTGGCTTTCGTCAGTCAAACCTAATTCATTATAAGCATTACTCAATAACGATAATGCTGTTTTTGTTGAATCAGTATCAGGAAATAACGCTAACATTTGAATGACTCGATTTACCACGGCAACATAAGCGCCACGGTTAGTATAATATTGAGCCACTTTTAACTCATAGCGAGCGATACGGTTCTTTAAATATACTAAACGTTTTTTTGCATCAGCGGCATAACTACTAGTTGGAAAACTAGAAACCAAATAAGTAAAATCTTTAAATGCTGCCATCGCAAATTCAGGATCACGATCTGAACGATCAACATTAAACCAACCCTGAATAGTATTATCATTTTGCGCCATATTGTTAATACCGCGCATATAAATCACCCAATCGATATTCGGATGGGTTGGATTTAATTTTAAAAAGCGGTCAATTGACGCAATGGCCATAGGATAATCCGCATTTTTATAATAAGCGTAAATCAAATCGAGTTGGACTTGTTGTGAATAAGGTCCAAAAGGATAATTTTTATCAATCGTTTCTAAAACAGTAATACTCGATTTTAAATTCCCACCTTCAAGCTCAGTTTTGGCTTTATTGTGTAACTCAATTTCTGATACATTTTCAACATCAGGCTTTGTACTCGTACAACCAATTAGCGCGCTACTTAAAGCGATGGCTAACAAAGTATTTAAACGAAGTTTCATTCAGTTTTAATCCAAAATATAATTAAACATTAAAGGCAATGATTAGTATATAATACTCTAAATCATAACAGCTTAAAATAGATAAATTACACATGCACAAGTTAAAACTTTCATCAGAAATAGAGCCAACACAACTTGGAATGCGTCTGGATCAAGCTTTATCGGAGCTTTTCCCTGATTACTCAAGATCTAGAATTAAAGAATGGATCGTCAATAATCACGTGTTAGTTAATAATAATATTGTAAATAAACCCAAAGAAAAAGTTCTCGGTGGAGAAAAAATTACTATAGACGTTGAAATCGAAGAAGAAACATATCACCAACCTGAAAATATCGAACTCAATATTGTTTATGAAGATGATGATATTTTGGTTATCAACAAACCTCGAGATCTTGTTGTTCACCCCGGCGCAGGTAATCCAAATGGTACAGTGCTAAACGCATTGCTTTATCACTACCCAGATATTTCAAGAGTACCAAGAGCGGGTATTGTTCATCGCTTAGATAAAGACACAACTGGGCTAATGGTCGTTGCTAAAACCATTGAAGCACAAACCCACCTAGTTGAATCCCTACAACGTCGTGAAATTACTCGTGAATATGAAGCAGTAGCGATGGGAATAATTACAGCAGGTGGCACAATCGACCAGCCAATCACTCGCCATCCTACTAAACGAACGCATATGGCCGTATTTCCTACAGGAAAGCCAGCGGTAACCCATTATCGAGTCATGGAAAAATATCGACTTCATACTCGACTACGGCTAAGGCTAGAAACTGGCCGAACTCACCAAATTCGTGTACATATGGCTCATATCGCGCACCCACTCGTTGGTGATCCACTTTATGGCGGACGACCAAGACCACCAAAAGGCGCGAGTGAATCCTTTATCCAAACGCTACGCGATTTTGATCGTCAAGCTTTACATGCAACAATGCTACGTTTATATCATCCAATTACAGGTGAACTTATGGAATGGCATGCGCCAATACCGGATGATATGTTAACATTAATTCATGCGTTACAAGAAGATACAGAACTTCATAAAGATGAACTTGATTGGTAAATAAAAATGATTAAATCAATATATCCTTATTGGCCTGCACCGAGTAATGTTCGCGCTTTCACCTCCACTCGCATTGGAGGGGTAAGCCTTGCCCCTTTTGACAGCTTAAATTTAGGCAGTCGAACAGGGGATGACTTAAATAATATCGTAGAAAATAGAAATCGCTTAATACAAGCAGAAAAAGTGCCAAGTGAACCTTACTGGTTAAATCAAACGCATAGTACAACTGTCCTGGATATCACAAAAGTAAAACCAGCAATCAATACGGCACGATTTGAAGCTGATGGCTCCTACACTAAGCAAGCTAATCAGGTCAGTGTAGTCTTAACTGCTGATTGTATGCCGGTACTATTTTGCTCAGTTAAAGGCGATCAAGTAGCTGCTGCTCATGCGGGTTGGCGAGGACTATGCCATGGTATATTAGAAGAAACCGCAAAAAAATTTCAATGCAACACCAATGAAATTCTCGTCTGGCTAGGACCAGCAATCAGTGCACAAAAATTTGAAGTAGGTATTGAAGTTAAAGAACAATTTGAAGAGTATGACAAAAATGCTCACCATGCATTCAAATTTATCGAAGGCAAAAAATATCTGGCCGACCTTTACATGATAGCTAAACAGCGATTAAACGCGATCGGAATTACTCAAATTTATGGTGGTAATTATTGCACGTATACCGAGCGTGATCTGTTTTACTCCTATCGAAGAGAAAACAAAACGGGAAGAATGGCGACAATGATATGGTTTGAAGAAAAGTGATAAACCACTAGTTTAATGGCAGTTAATAAAAAACTACTCAATATTAGCAAACTTATGAGTCTGTAAACTTAACAGCCATTTATTATCGATACGATTATGGTTAATCTGACCTAACAACTCAATGGTATCAAACATATTCATCTCACCATTTATCTCGCAAGGAGACAAATAATAACGCTTAGCTTCAATATGCTGTTCAATGAAGTGACAAAAATCGATAAAGCCAGCTTGTTTTTCAGCGACGATTCGAACTTCATTGGCAGTTGATTGCAGAATGTTTTGGTAACGACTTTGATAACAAAATTTAGGACTCAGTGCAACATAATCAATTAATGGATCAACCTTACCCAGTCCATTACTCTCAATAGCAATATAATAACCAGCCTGCTTCAAATGGGACAACAATATAGGTAAATCTCTAACCATAGTAGGCTCACCGCCAGTGATAATAATATTAGAACTCTTATATTGCCCGACCATCGCCAGTAATTGCTCTAACGAAAAGCGCTTAAAATGACGAAAATTAGTATCGCACCAACTACAATTCAAATTACAACCAGCAAAACGAATAAAAATAGTAGGCATACCCGTATTATAACCTTCGCCCTGTAAAGATTCGAAGATTTCAACAATGCGATACTCAATCATTTTTCGCTCCGATGATACTCACAATAAGAAGAGGGGGTTTCCCAAAGCTTAATCATCGACACCGGCAAAAACTGAGACAAACGTTCGAAAATAAATTGGCTCATTCCTTCCGCCGTAGTACGGCAAGGAAAAGCAAAAACTTTACGCTCCATTTGTTCTAAAAGCATAGCTATTTGGCGTTCATTAGCATTATCTTGATGATAAAGATAAGCATGATCCAATTGATCAACAATCTGCTGTTTTACAATCAACTTAAGATCAGCATAATCCATTACCATATCAGCGCTGGATCCACTGGAAAGAAGATCATCGCTGATCTCGACTAACAAACGGTAGGTATGACCATGAAGGTTATGACATTTTCCATTATGCCCATCAAGCATATGACAAGCATCGAATTGAAACTCTTTAGCAATTTTAAACATATAATTTCCTAGTTTTTTTACGTGGGATGGATCACGAACCACGGTGGGCTAACTTAAAAGCGAGGCTAATATAAAGGATAAAAACCCATGTGTCACCCAAATTTTCTCAACCTTATTGATTAATCGATGATTTTTCAAGCTACTTTATCTTTCGCAAAGAAACGAGTAATATATATACAGCTTTGTTTCAAAAAATCGTCAAAAATATTGTTAATCAGCTCTTGAAATTTATTCTTCCACACTTATTTAGTGAATATGCAAATGGATTGAATGTTTTAAACATTTAAACCAAATCTATTGCTTAGGAGATAAATAATATGAGGTTAGATAAACTCACAAACAAGTTTCAACAAGCTTTAGCTGATGCTCAATCAATAGCATTAGGTAAAGACAATCAATACATAGAGCCTATACATGTGCTATCAGCCATGTTAAACCAAGAAGGAAGCAGTATAAATCCATTACTCGCTGCTTCAGGCGCGAATGTTGCGACATTACAACAAGAACTAAATCAAGCAATCGAACGCTTACCACAAGTTCAAGGTATCGGTGGTGAAGTTATACCATCACAAGAATTTATTAAAATCTTAAATTTATGCGATAAATTATCCCAAAAAAATGGCGATAGCTACATCTCGTCTGAACTATTTATATTAGCGGCATTAGATGAAAAAGGAAGCCTAGCAGATATCTTAAAAAAAGCAGGCGTTACTAAAGAAAAATTTAGCCAAGCTGTTAACCAAGTGAGAGGAAGTGATAACGTGAACGATCCTAATGCTGAAGATCAACGTGGTGCATTAAAAAAATACACCATTGACCTAACTGAACGTGCAGAACAAGGAAAACTTGACCCAGTAATCGGTCGTGATGAAGAAATTCGTCGCACAATACAAGTATTACAACGTAGAACTAAAAATAACCCTGTGCTCATTGGTGAACCAGGTGTTGGTAAAACCGCTATTGTTGAAGGACTTGCACAACGAATTGTTAACCGAGAAGTTCCAGAAGGATTACGCAACAAACGCGTATTATCATTAGATATGGGCGCATTAATTGCGGGTGCTAAATATCGTGGTGAATTTGAAGAACGCTTAAAAGCGGTATTAAAAGATATTGCCAAAGCGGAAGGCAGCATAATTTTATTTATTGATGAAATTCACACCATGGTTGGTGCAGGTAAAAGTGACGGGGCGATGGACGCTGGAAACATGTTAAAACCAGCATTAGCTCGAGGTGAACTACACTGCGTAGGAGCAACTACACTTGATGAATATCGTCAATACATAGAAAAAGATCCAGCATTAGAACGTCGATTCCAAAAAGTCTATGTAGCAGAACCAACAGTTGAAGACACGATCGCAATCTTACGTGGCTTAAAAGAGCGCTATGAACTGCATCACCACGTACAAATTACTGATCCAGCCATTGTTGCTGCTGCAACGTTATCGCATCGTTACATCTCTGATCGAATGTTACCCGATAAAGCGATCGACTTAATCGACGAAGCAGCATCAAGCATCCGTATGCAAATGGATTCAAAACCAGAATCATTGGATCGACTTGAAAGACGTATTATCCAACTCAAACTTGAACAACAAGCGCTCAAGAAAGAGTCTGATGATGCAAGTAAAAAACGACTAGAGATGTTAAACGATGAACTTGCTGAAAAAGAAAAGGATTATGCATCACTTGAAGAAGAGTGGAAGTCAGAGAAGGCTGCACTTTCGGGCACTCAAAATATCAAGGCGGAGCTGGAAAAAGCGCGTACCGAGATAGAACAAGCTCGCCGAATGGGTGACTTGAACAAAATGTCCGAATTACAATATGGCAAAATTCCAGAGTTAGAAAAGAAACTGGCTTCTGCAACGCAATTAGAAGGCAAAACCATGAAGTTATTGCGTAACAAAGTCACCGATAACGAAATTGCCGAAGTACTATCTAAAGCAACGGGTATTCCTGTATCAAGAATGCTTGAAAGCGAAAAAGATAAACTACTTCACATGGAAGAAGCCTTACACAAACGTGTAATCGGTCAAGACGAAGCGGTTGTTGCCGTTGCTAATGCGATTCGTCGCAGTCGAGCAGGGCTATCTGACCCTAACAAACCGATTGGATCCTTCCTATTTTTAGGACCAACAGGGGTAGGTAAAACTGAACTTTGTAAAGCATTAGCTAACTTCATGTTTGACAGTGAAGATGCAATGGTTCGAATTGACATGTCCGAATTCATGGAAAAACATTCCGTGGCTCGATTAATCGGTGCGCCTCCTGGATATGTTGGTTATGAAGAAGGTGGCTATTTAACTGAAGCAGTAAGACGTCGACCATACTCCGTCATCCTACTTGATGAAGTTGAAAAAGCGCATCCAGATGTATTTAATATTTTATTACAGGTGCTTGATGATGGCCGATTAACTGATGGACAAGGCAGAACTGTGGATTTTAGAAACACAGTCATTATCATGACATCTAACTTAGGTTCAGACCTAATCCAAGGTCACGTCGAACTAAGTTATGACGAAATGAAAGCTTTAGTTATGACAGTGGTAACCCAACATTTCAGACCGGAATTTATTAACCGAATTGATGAAACAGTGGTATTCCACCCACTAGGCCAAGAAAACATCAAAGCAATTGCAAAAATACAACTCGCTCATGTTGAAAAACGCCTAGAAGAACGTGGATATGAAATGGATATCTCTGATAGTGCACTAGAACAACTTGCCAAAGTTGGCTTCGACCCAATTTATGGTGCAAGACCATTGAAACGTGCAATACAGCAAGAGATTGAAAACCCACTAGCTCAACAAATTTTATCGGGTAAATTAGTGCCTGGTAAAAAGATTCATCTAGACGTAGATGATGGAAATATTGTTGCAAAACAATAAGGTTACTTACTTATTGCGTCGAATAGGCAACAATATAAATAAGCCAAAAAGCCTGAAAAGAAATTTTCAGGCTTTTTTATCACTAAAATTGCGCCATGCACATCTCAATTAAATAAAAAAAAGTTGAGGAGCGGGGTTTTTGAGGTGTTAATTGCAGGAATAATTAGAAAATAAAAATCCTGAAAGCTTCTTATCAGACTTTTTTGTAGAAAATCTTAAAACTTAAAATTGACAGTTCAACTAATCAGAAAAAATGCTTGTCTTAAATTTATAACCTAAATAACCGCCTTATTGACTATAAAAATTGGTAATATTTTGGGTTTAATCCTTTCAATTAATAAAAAAGGTGGAATTAAATGTTCATCTCTATTTCGGCTTTATCATATTGTTTCTCTATAGAGAATTTGGCAAAATGAATAAAAAGCCAGTTAATTCATTCTAAAGGACACAAATATGATCAAGTTAATCATCACTGATTTAGATGGAACATTCTTAAATAGCCAAGGCGACTATGACCGTACATTATTTACCCAAGTCTATGACCTTATGGCAAAACAAAACGTCCAATTTGTTGCATGTACTGGAAAACAGTGTGAACGAGTAGAAGAACTCTTTGCCGATTATCTCGATAAAATTTGGATAGTAGGCGATAGTGCCACCACAATCAAACATAAAGGTGAATTTATCTATCGCTCTTTCATTGAAAATCAACTTGGTCAACGTATCATCAAAACCCTTGAACAAGCCAGTCAAGAGCATGTCATCATTGCATGCACTGCAAAAGGTGCAATAATCAAATCTAATTTGCCTGCACACCTAAAACAAAAAGTCCGAGGATCGTATGCAACAATCATCGAAGTGGATGATTTTAAAACTGTCGCTGACGACTTTATCAAAATTACCGTGTATGACGAAAAAGAACAATGCCCACAAACACGCAAGCATTTAACACCGTATGATAATGACGTTTACATCGTCGTATCAGAAGCCGCTTGGATAGATATTACTGAACACAACGTCCACAAAGGCAACACCATCAAAAAACTACAACAAATCTTAAATATCACCTACCAGGAAACAATGGCATTTGGTGATGGGCTCAACGACATAGAACTACTCGAACAAGCCAATTACAGCTTCGCAATGCGTAATGCTTTCGACGAAACTAAAGCAGTAGCTAAATTTATTACTGGTTCAAATAATGAAAGTGCCGTAATGACAACAATACAACTTATGTTAGCACTTCAATAAAAAATTGAGGAGCGGGGTTTTTAAGACTTCAAAAACCCCGCTCCTCAACTTTATTTATTCTCAATTTGCCACTGATTTATCTCATCTAAAAGCAACCATTAAAATACTACTCAGATTAAATCATAGTCATATAAACCTGATTATTGAGTAAATTCTTCGGATCAAACTGCTGCTTGATAGCGCGCATAAGTTGGCGATTGGCTTTAGGAATAGCATCATTATAATAGCTCACTTTCGCTGTACCAATGCCATGTTCTGCCGAAGGTAATCCACCAAGTTCAAGGCATTTTTGATAAAGAGCTTGATGAACTTGCTGTAGATCGGTATCCCACTGTTTATCATCACGATCATCACGCAAAATGCATAGATGAATATTTCCATCACCAGCGTGACCAAAGGCTAACATGCGTACCTTGGTTTTTGCTTCAAGCTGTTTGGTGAAGTGAATAAAATCGGCAATACGATTTATTGGAACCACAATATCAATTGGATCTTGTTCGGTCACTGCCTCAACCGCTCGCACCAATGAACCGCGAATCGTCCAAATTTGACTAGCTTGATTGCTATCTTCAGCAACAAAATAGTCACAGTCACCTAAATTCGCTAATAATTGCTTACGTTGCTGTTCGACGGATTGTTGATCTGATCCATCAAGCATAATAATCAAATAAGCTTGGCTATTAGGTAGTGGGAATTGAAATCCTGAATACTTTTCGCCCCATTGTGCAACTTTACGTTCCACAAACTCTAGCGCGGTTGGCGTTAGGGTATGTAAAATGGTTGTGATACTGGCAATAGCCTGCTCAATAGTATTAAAACCAACAACAAATGTTTGAGATACTTTCGGCTTGGCGATCAGTTTTAATGTACATTGGGTAATGATGCCTAAAGTACCTTCACTGCCAATAAACAGATGCTTTAAAGCAAGCCCAGTATTGTCCTTAACATTTTTACTGCCAATATTTAACACACTCCCATCTGCCATCACCACCTCAAGTGCTTGCACATAGTCACGAGTTACACCGTATTTTACCGCACGCATCCCTCCTGCATTAGTACTGATATTTCCGCCAATAGTGGAGGTTTTAGCGCCCGGATCAGGTGGATAAAAAAGATCATACTGCTCAACAAACTGTTGTAAATCCTGCAATAAAATGCCGGGCTGTACCGTAATAGTGAAAGTTTCCTTGTCTAACTCAACAATCTCATTCATCAATGATAAATCAAGAATAATGCCACCATTAGGAATGGTTGAACCCACTAAATTCGTCCCAGCACCGCGAGTGGTAATATTCAGATTATTGGCATTGGCAAATTTAACCACATCCGCTACTTCTTCGGTTGTTTTAGGATAAACTAATATATCAGCCTGCCCATATTTAAGCTTTAAACCATCGGTCAAGTAGGATTGTGGGATGGCATCTGCCAAAACAATGCGTTTTGAATCTTTAATGATAAGATTGTTCATACTAAATTACCCACTATTTATAGCTTCTATCAAAGTGATTGGCTAACTTGTCACCGAGGTATTGAATCACCATCACAATAAAAATAAGAATAACAATACACAAAATAAGCACCTCGGTTACATAGCGTTGATAACCATAGCTGATCGCCAAATCACCAATACCACCGCCACCAACAACCCCAGCCATTGAGCTAAAGCTGATAAGTGAAATTGTGGTAACTGTTGCGTGTCGTATTAATTGCGCCATTGCCTCAGGAAACAATATCCCAAAAATAATACGCATATGTGATGCACCACTTGCTACCGCAGCTTCGATCACGCCTTTATCAATTTGGCTAAAAGCGTTTTCTGCTAATCGTGCATAAAATGCAATAGCGGCAAGTGAAAGCGGTAAAATTACCGCTTTAGGGCCAACTGCGGTATCAACCAATAGCGCGCCTAAAGGTAACACCGTAACCATTAGGATTAAAAATGGAATTGAACGGGTTGCATTGACAATAAAATTCGCAATACTGTTAATGATTCTATTTTTAAAGAAGAATTGATTTGACATTAAAAACAGCAATAATCCGATTAATGTGCCGAAGATCAAACCAGCTAATAATGACCAACTTACCATAATGAATGTCTCGTAAGCGGCTTTCCATAACATTTGCGCTATTTCGTTAATGGTGAGTTTAATCATTAGTTTATTTCCTCAATAATAACTTCTTGATCGGCCAATTTGGTGATTAAATTTTGGATATTAGTCGATTCACCAATAAGCTCGATCACCAAATTACCTAAAGCTTGATTGTCGAAATATTCAATAAAACCATGCAAAATATTAAATGACACACCCGTTTCAATCGCTGATTGATACAGAATTGGCTGGGTAGTGTTTTCGTTAATGTAACGCAAACGGACTAATTTTCCTTTCACATTTTGCTTTATAATATCTGGCAAATGAGTATTTTCATCGATATTAAGAAATTCTTGTGTGAATGGCTGTTTAGGGCAGGCAAAAAGGTTGAATGTGGTATTCATTTCGACGATTTCACCTTGTGACATTACCGCAACTCGGTGGCAGATTTTTTTTACCACATCAATTTCATGGGTGATTAAAACAATAGTTAAACCAAATTTTTGATTAAGCTGTTTTAACAAATCAAGAATCGCGCTGGTAGTAGTTGGATCTAAAGCACTGGTGGCTTCATCACACAACAAAATTTTGGCATCATTAGCCAGCGCTCTGGCAATACCGACTCGTTGCTTTTGCCCACCACTGAGTTCAGCAGGGTAGGCATTCGCTTTATCACTTAACCCAACTAAAGCAAGCAATTCGTTGACTCTATTTTTAACCGCATCGCCTTTTTTACCAGCGGCTTTAAGCACAAAAGCAATATTTTCATAAACGGTTTTTGATGATGCTAAATTAAAGTTCTGAAAAATCATCCCAACATGAAAACGAAACGCTTGCAATTCACGCCCACGTAAGGTTTGAATATCAACACCATTAATAATAACTTGCCCGGACGAAGGTTCAGCAAGCCGATTAAGCGTTCTTACTAAAGTACTTTTTCCCGCACCGCTCGAACCAATGATCCCGAAGATCTCGCCTTGATTGACATCAAACGAGACCTTTTTAACCGCTTCAACAACTTGATCTTTGGCTTTAAATCTTACAGAAACATCTTTTACTTGAATTAAAGTCTGCATAATTAAAATAACTGATAATCAGGTTTTTGGAAGGTATAGAAAATACCGTTTTTATCATTAATGACTTGAGCAAACTCAGGTGATTTAAGCACGTCGATAATGTCTTTACCTAATGTATCTTTTGATTCAGTGCGAATCGCAATAACATTTTTATGATCTTTATCTAACACTTCATGATAAAGCGCCTTAGAAAGATCTAAACCCGCACCAATTGCATAATTACCATTAACCACTGATAACGCAACATTGTCAAGCGAACGTGGAGTTTGTGGTGCTTCAATTGGCACAATCTCTAAACCATAACGGTTTTCAATAATGTTTTTAGGGGTTAAATTGTTTTTATCCACATTTGGATCAAGCTTAATCAACCCAGCTGCTTCTAAAATGCGTAACGCGCGAGCTTCGTTAGTCACATCACTTGAAATAGTCACTTGATCGCCTTGTTTTAATTGCGAAAAGTCAGTAATTTTATTTGAATAAATTCCCGCGCCAGCTGTTGGTACAAAACCAATCGCCATAATATCTAAATTACGCGCTTGCTTAAAATTATTAAGATAAGTTAAATGTTGAAATAAATTAACATCAATATCTCTATTTGCTAATGCTAAGTTTGGTTGAACATAATCGCTAAATTCACGAATTTCGATATGGTAACCTTTCTTTTCTAATCCAGGCGCAATAGCTTGTTTAAACATGTCGCCATAAGGACCGGCTGCAACACCAACAGTAATTTGATTCTCTTTTTTAGCATTATCACAACCAGTTAATACTGAAGTTAAAATGACTAAACTTGCCACAATTAATTTTTTAAACATAATAATTTTTCCTTAAGTTTGGATAATCTTTCTAAAGCTGCAATCAGCGTTGGTTCTTGTTTAGCAAAATGGAAACGAATATAACGATATTCAGGATGTTTAAAAAAGGCCGATCCCGGCACAGCTGCTACGCCGACTTCTTTAATTAACCATTCGCAAAATTCAAAATCGGTCTTAAATGGATTAAACGCCGAAATATCCACTAAAACATAATACGCACCTTGAGGCTCATAATAAGCAAGGCCTAACTCATCTAATCCGTTCAAAAATAAACGGCGCTTAGCGGTGTAAGTTTCGGTCAATTGTTGATAATAATCATCCCCTAAAGCTAACCCTGCACAAGCTGCTTTTTGTAGTGGGGCAGCAGCGCCAACGGTAAGAAAATCATGGATCATCTTACAACCATCTATAATTCTTTTATCAGCAATAATATAACCAAGGCGCCAACCGGTTATCGAATAGGTTTTCGACAACGAGCTACAACAAATAGTCCGCTCTTTCATATTTGGAAAACTTGCCAAATAAAGATGCTTATGCGGAGCGTAAACCATATGCTCATATACTTCATCGGTAATAATGTAAGCATCAAACTCAATCGCCAATTGACTGATATAATCAAGCTCATCCTTAGTAAATACCTTGCCACAAGGATTGCTAGGATTACATAAAATCAGCGCCTTAGCGCCTTGCTCAAACGCTTCACGAAGTTGCTGTTTATCAAATTCAAATGTCGGCGGGATCAAAGGCACATAAATTGGGGTGGCATCAGAAAGAATGGCGTCCGCTCCGTAATTCTCATAAAACGGCGAAAAGATAATAACTTTATCTTTTGGATTACAAACCGTCATTACCGCACACATCATCGCCTCGGTGCTACCACAAGTTACCAACACGTTTTCGTCTGGGTTGATATCAATTTGCATTAACTTTTGTTGCTTTTTAGCTAACAGACGCCGAAACTCAGCTGATCCCCAAGTGATCTCATATTGATGAGGACCACAATCGGCAGCTTGTTTTAACGCATCGATTAAAGGTTTCGGCGGATCAAAATCTGGAAAACCCTGTGACAAATTGATAGCTTGATATTGATTAGCGATCCGAGTCATCCGACGGATAACCGAATCGGAAAAGTGATCGAGTCGATAGGCTAGTTTATGCATTGTTTTTTATATATTAAAATTATGAAGTTGGAGATTATAATATAAATCTTTCTATAACGGTTAAATAATATATTTATATATAGTTATATTTTTTTCTTATAACGGAATCGAAAATAGCGACTAGAATTTGAAAAAGTTGAGGAGCGGGGTTTTTGATCTTATAAATTCCACTTCAAAATTATTTAATGATCAACATTATTAATTTCAAACGATAAGATAACATTTTTTAAGATCAATAATTATGATTATTAAAGTTTTGTAAGTGTTATATTTCCAATTAAAACAATTGGTAGTTGTTTTTTCAATCATGCTTTTTTATGATCGTCTTTACGAAAGTTAACAATCTAAGGTAAAAAAAGTATTGCACCTGTTTTTTTCAGTCACTATACTTTTTACATAATTTTAGCGGGATAGCTAAAACAATAAATAGAAAAATAGTAAATAAATCAAAAATATACTTGACAGGATTGTCGCAGATGTTCTATAATTTTCAACAGGCAACAGGCAACAGGCAACTTGGCCAACCTCTAATTTAAATTCGCTAAACTTAAGCGCTCAATCTTCATTTTTCACAAAAGTTCATTTTTTCGCTAAATTCAGCGAAATTTCCAAAATTTTTGCGCGATCTTTTTTACGATCCTTTAAACGATCTCTTTTATCGGAGTTGATCTTTCTCGGCTTGTTTTTTTTGATCCCTTTTTCTAGCCATGCATTAACCTCTAAAACAACCAATATAATTCATGGTAGTGTGCCGTATCTAACTTACGATGGTGGTCATACTCGTATTGTTGATACTGAAGGTTTATTAAGTATTACGCTATCCAATGGAATGCAATACACACCATCAACGAATAATTCATCCAGAACACCAATAGAGTTACCTGAAGTTGGTCAAAGTTTTGCAGATATAGGTATGATGGTGCCAACTAACACTGATTTTGTTGAACTCAATACGCTAGTTGATTCGCCATATAATTATTGGGGAGATGATGATGGAGATGGTGATGTTACTGCAACCGGTACTTTAAGTTTATCTATCGAGGATAAATACGATCAACCTGTATCGCGTGATACTGTACTATCGATTTGTAATGCGCCTTATAGGGTTGAATTAGTTAGTACTGAAGGTAGCTTAACCACACGTTATGGCATACCTAATAGTCGTAGTTTTAGCGCTGGAAATGTGACCTATTATATAAATGCTAAGGTTGCACCAGAGGTTTGTTTTGCCAGACCTAATTTAGCATTAGGCGATCTTAATGAGAACGGTTATGATATAGACTTCCGTGGTCCAGCTTCGATTTGGAACCCAAGTAAAGGGTTTCTTACTCAAACACTTTCCCCGTTATTTTATGGTCAAAATTTTCCGACTACTGGTGCTAACAACTTATACTTTGATTTAGACATTATCGGTAGTGATCAACCATTGTCTTGGTCTCCAGTTTCTCATGGCGGTATCACCGCGACAATGACTAATTCTACCGCTACAAGTGTACGCGTTACCTTAACCGGTCCAGTTGCGAGTTCATCCCAATGGGCATCTAATCCCCCAGATAGTATTGCTATACCTACTTTACCTCAGATATTCGAGTTAGTCGGACGAGATAGTCAAGGTAATAAAGCTGTTAAGTATGGATTTGAGTTAAAACAGTGGTTCGTCAATCGAGGCACTAGCTCTTACCATTATTCGGATACATTATCTTGGTGTAATAGTCTAGGTTATCGGATGGTTAAGATAAAAGATTTAACTAATGCTGTTCGTTCAGCAAAAGGAGAAACTATATCTGGCGCTACGCCTTCATCATCGGGTAATTATTACCAGCGTCAGATTGGTGCAGGCCTTTTTACCGAGTGGGGAAATCTGTCCGACTACACCAACTCAAATTTCAATTTCAGCTTTTACTGGACAAACGACCCTATTGATAGAGACCATTTTGTCGTGTCTGCATCCAACGGTGCTGTGGGTTGGTTTAACTACTACACTCAATACGGGCTTTGCGTTTCGCCTTAGTTACGTTAATGAGTAAGCATAAAAATATATAAATCAGAATATTAATCAGCAAGGATGCCAACTATGCATTATAATTTCAAATATCGACAACACAGGTTAAATTATTATTTAAATTTATTTAATTTAAGCATTCAACGCTTATTTTTCCATTTCAGTTTATTCATCCACGAAAATTTAAGAACGCTTTGCCGCTCATTGCGAAGTGCTTTTCAATGCTTATTTCGTGGTTCCAAATTATCCCGGCAAATCTTTTTAGTGTTAATGGTGGTTACTTTTCATCCTTTTCCTGGCCATGCGTTAACATCTAAAACATCAAATGTTGTTAATGGTAATGTTCCGTATTTAACATTTGATGGCGGTCGCACACGTGCAATTAATACCGACGGTTTGCTAGGGATTACTTTATCAAATGGAATGAGATATACCCCGTCAACGAATAATTCATCAAATTTTCCAATAGTGCTACCGATAGTAGGGCAAAGTTTTGCAGATATCAGTATGTTTGTGCCAACTAATACCAATTCAGTTGCGCTCAGTACCGTTATCGGTTGGCCATATAATTATTGGGGCGATGATGATGGTGATGGTGATATTTCTGCGACAGGCAGTTTAAATTTATCTATTTTTGATAAAAACGACCAACCTGTTTCACGTTATACTGTACTGGATATTTGTAATGCGCCCTACCGAATTGTATTAAGTAATACATTCAGTACATTGAGTTCACGTTATGGTGTTCCGAATAGCCGTTTCTATGGTGCTGGAAATGTAACATATTATGTTAAACCTAATTTACCGCCAGCGATTTGTTTTGTTAAGCCAAATGTTGTTCATGAGAGAAGAGAGTACAATGGTCCAGATTGGTTGTGGGACAGTAATAAAGGTTTTCGGATTCAGTCAACATCCCCATCATCTTATAACTTAAATTTTCCTACAACGGGTGCTCATGGTTTGTACTTTGATTTGGATATTGGTGGTGTGGGTCCGCTGTCATGGGCGCCTGTTTCACGAGAGGGTATAACCGCGAATATGTACTATTTAAACAATACCACTCTACGCGTTACATTAACCGGTCCAGTAATTCCGCCATCTCAATGGCATTCTAAGAATCCTAATCGTATAGCTAAGCCGACTCTACCCCAGACCTTCGAGTTAATTGGTCGTGACAGTCGAGGTAACGAAGTTGTTAAGTATGGTTTTGTGTTAAATAAGTGGTTTGTTAATAACGGTGATGGGGTTAATAAACTGGATGAATTAAGTGCGTTGTGTAAAAAAATAGGAGGTTATAAAGTTGTGACGGTAAGGGATTTAACTAATGCAAATTTTGATGGCTTAGGTGCTACCCCATCATCATCAGGTAATCATTTTCAGCGACGAATTGGTGCAGGGCTCTTGTCAGAGTGGGGCACTGTGTACCTATACTCTGGAGCCAATTTCTACAACGATTGGTATGTGACTCGTAATAAGTTAGGTAGCAATTCGATTGTAGTGCATTTAGGCACAGGTCTTGCAAAAGTGGCGCGATTATATGATACAAAAGCTGGTATGCTTTGTGTTGTACCTTAACTATTTTTTACATCCTAATTTTTAAGGGAGTTGGGATAGAAAAAACGTTATTAATTGATGGCAGACTTGAAGTCACAACCAATGCGATAAAAAAGCGATTTTGCGGCTAAGCGACGCTTCAATTACCCGCCTCGGCGGGTTTATTTTTGAGGTGTTTTATCGCAAAAAAGTTGAGGAGCGGGGTTTTTGAATGATCATTTTTATAAAAAAATCCCCCTCAATCTTAAATATCTAATTTATCTATTAGAGTGAAAGCTGAAATCTATATAACCTAGTTAACTTTCTACGTTAAAATAACTAACTTTATTTTTTATCGCAAATTAAAGGACAAACCTAATGACAACCGAATTGACAACGCTTGATAAGATTAAACGCCAAATTGCCGAAAATCCGATTATTCTTTATATGAAAGGTTCGCCAAAATTGCCAAGTTGTGGTTTTTCAGCTCAAGCTGTGCAGGTGTTATCGCAATGTGGTGTGCCGTTTGCGTATGTTGATATTCTACAAAATCCAGATATTCGTGCTGAATTGCCAAAATTTGCTAACTGGCCAACCTTTCCACAACTTTGGGTTGAAGGGGAGTTGATTGGTGGTTGTGATATTATGTTAGAGATGTTTCAAACAGGTGAACTGCAAACCTTGATCAAAGAGACGGCAGAAAATCATAAAAACGATTAATAATGTTGAGAAAGAGAGCGCTAAGCTCTCTTTTTTTATATTTTGACTATTCTTCTGTTTTCGACTCGACTAAAGGCCAGCCACCTAATCGTTTAAAACGGTTAACGATTTCACAAAATAAAATAGCAGTTTTTTCGGTATCATAAAGAGCTGAATGTGCTTGTTTATGATCGAACGGGATATTTGCCGTTTCGCAGGCTTTAGCCAGAACTGTTTGCCCAAAGACTAAACCACAAAGTGATGCCGTATCAAAAGTCGCAAAAGGGTGGAAAGGGTTGCGTTTAATACCCGCTCTTTCAGCCGCATTCATCAAAAAACTGTGATCAAAATGCGCATTATGTGCCACTATTACAGCACGGGTACAGTCATTGGCTTTGATTCCGGTGCGAACTAATTTAAAGATTGCCTCAATTGCCTCTTTCTCTTCAACCGCGCCTCGTAACGGATTATTGGGATCAATGCCGTTAAAAGCTAACGCTGTTGGCTCTAAAATAGCATCGGCAAAGGGATTGACATTAAATTGCAATGTTTTATCAGGCTCGAGCCAGCCGTCATCTGTCATTTTAAGCGTAATGGCTGCGATTTCTAAAATAGCATTGAGTTTTGGATCAAATCCGGAGGTTTCTATATCGATAACCACGGGATAAAATCCTCGAAAGCGTTCACAAAGTTTTGGCACAATAGTTAGTCTTATCTATCTAAAATGAGAGGTATTATGCCAGTTTTTACTTTTTTCGCCTAGTTTTACCTACTTAAATCAATTAAGTTTTTAACTTAGTATGACGAGGTAATTCTCTTAAGTTTTATTCTCTATAGACGTTATTTGCCTCTTACTTATCCTATTTTGCTTTGCTACAAATTTTACTACTGTGCGTTAAGTATATATCAAGCATGTTGTCCCGAAATCTAAACGAGCCAAGTGAGTGATTAAATTTGAGACTTAATCTTGAATAAGCAGGATGGTAAAAGACTTAAAATAATTGTTTAATTAATCATAATATCGGGTGAGATATTACGAGAAAGCGACTATAATTAGCGCCAAACAAAAGGGCGAAAAGTTTATTTGGTAATCTTAAGCATTTTGTTAAGACTGTTTTAGTTTAATTCTAAGGTTTGCGAGGGCATTGTGCATAATTTCGAACTTCAACACATCATTGATACACATCTGCAAGTGACACGATATCGTGACTATGCGCCAAATGGTTTGCAAGTTCAAGGGCGACCAGAGATTAGCAAAATTGTGACAGGGGTAACGGCTTGTCAGTTATTGTTAGATAAAGCGGTCGAGCTAAATGCTGATGCGATTCTTGTTCATCATGGCTATTTTTGGAAAAATGAGCCAGAGACGATTACTGGCATTAAGTATCATCGAATGAAGACGTTACTTAGCCATGATATCAATTTATATAGTTATCATCTTCCATTAGATGGTCATCCAGTATTGGGTAATAATGTGTTGCTTGGGCAAATGTTTGATATTACGGTTGATGCGCGTGATGATATTACCGATTTGCTTTTTAAAGGCACGTTAGCGAATCCATTAACCGCAATTGAATTTAAACAGCTACTTGAACAGAAGCTACATAATGGTCGCCACTCAGTTTTATTTTGTGGTGATAATGCGCCAGCAGTGATTAAGCGAATTGCATGGTGTAGTGGTGGTGGTCAAGATTTTCTTGAATCAGCCGCTCAGCAAGGGGTTGATGCGTTTTTTACAGGCGAGGTATCGGAACGAACCATTCACATTGCCCGTGAATATGGTGTCAATTTTTATGCTTGCGGACATCATGCCACAGAGCGATATGGTATAAAAACATTAGGAGAATGGTTATCGACTAACCATGGCTTAGAAACTATTTTTATCGATATTGATAATCCTGCATAACAAAAGTTGAATTTAAATAAGAAATATCGCATACTTATTCGCAGTTTTTTTAATCTTTAAGTTGTTTTATAAACACAGAATATGAGAGGTCGCTTTATGTTTACAGGAAGTCTGGTCGCACTTGTTACTCCAATGGATACGAAAGGAAATGTGGACCATGTAAGCCTAAAAAAAATGGTCGAATATCATATTGAAAATGGCACATCTGCTATTGTATCAGTAGGAACTACTGGCGAATCAGCAACGCTTGATCATCATGAGCACATTGATGTTATTAAACGCACTATTGATTATGCAGATGGTCGAATTGATATTATTGCTGGCACAGGTTCAAATGCCACCAAAGAAGCGATCGAATTAACTCGTCAAGTTGAAAATATCGGTGTAGTTGGTTGCTTAACGGTAGCGCCTTACTACAATAAACCAACGCAAGAAGGTTTATACCAACACTTCAAAGCTATTGCAGAAAGTTCTCCATTACCTCAAATTATTTATAATGTTCCTGGTCGTACTTGTAGTGACATTAAACCAGAAACTGTCGGTCGATTAGCTAAAATTAAAAACATTGTTGCGTTAAAAGATGCAACGGGTGATCTGTCTCGCGTTTACAAAACTCG
This sequence comes from Gilliamella sp. ESL0443, assembly GCF_019469165.1. NCBI lineage: Bacteria > Pseudomonadati > Pseudomonadota > Gammaproteobacteria > Orbales > Orbaceae > Gilliamella > Gilliamella sp. ESL0443. Next base: position 730,354 of record NZ_CP048263.1, read on the forward strand.
TAAATTAGTTGGCGAAGATTTTAAGCTATTAAGTGGTGATGATGCGACTTTCTTAGACTTTATCATTTTAGGTGGTGATGGTGTTATCTCGGTAACCGCTAACGTAGCAGCGAAACAAGTTGCAACCGTTTGTGAATTGGCATTTAATAACCAAATCCAACAAGCACGCACGTTAAACGATACTTTAATGGGTCTTCATACTCATCTATTTATTGAACCAAACCCAACGCCAGCAAAATGGGCGTGTACTCGTTTAGGTTTAATGGCAAACGGCACTATACGTTTACCATTAGTGCCATTGAGTGATGCTTCTATTCCTGTAGTTGAACAAGCATTAAAAGATGCTAAATTAATTTAAAATTGACTATAACCTTACTTAAAAGCAGAAATCTATGTTGAATAAAACTGAATTGAAAAGCAATGCCTTTAAAAAACTAGCTGTTTTATCGGTTATTACATCGATGTTTATGGTTGGATGTAGTAGCGATCAAAGTTATAAACGAGAGGTTGATGGCAATGAAGATTACCTCAATTCGCCCGCTTTAAAAGCGTTAATTATTCCTGAAGGTGTTTCTGTACCAGTCGAATCTGGTGATTTTTATGTGGACAACAACAAAATTGATGGTGCTGTTGGTAAACAACTTGATATTCGTCCACCAACATTAGCTATTGCAACTATCCCAGAATCTTTTGTACATCATGAACAGAACACTGTTACCTTTAATGTGCCAGTAAGTTATGGTGTATGGAATAGTATTCCAAATACGTTAAATAAACAAAATATACGGGTTAGTTCAAGCGATAGTAAAACCATTAAAACGAATAATGCAATTATTTCTCGCCAAGATGAACAACAACCGGTTGAGGCTTCTTTTGTCTTTACCCGCCATAATTTAGGCGCAACAGAAACTATCACTATCGTATTAAGTTCATTAACGCGTAGTGGTGAAAACCTTATGTCACAACCGATCGAAGTTCAGCGTTATGTAGTTGGATTATTTAATCAAATAATGGATGATGTCGCACCTGAATCGCTACGAACTGTGCCGGTTAAAACAGATGAAAAAGAATCAGATCCTAATAAAGAGCTGAAAGAAGATCTTAAAGACAGTATCAGAGATAGCATCAGAAATGATCGCTAATTTAACGATCAGATAATCTTTCATCTAAACGAGTTAAAACCGCGTAAAGCCGATTTTAACCCAATAGCGGAGTAACTTACCTTTGCTATATAAATGAATGTTTATAAATACAGTTTATGACTACAGTTTATAAATACGGTTTATAGCTAACACTTATAACGGCAAGGTACTTGATTTGAAATTAAGGGGCGAATAGCTCCTTAATTATTTATTGGCAATTTGATATAAGGTTATAAACATGAAAAAGTTGGCTGAGCTTTATCGTGGTAAAGCAAAAACGGTTTACACTACTGACAACCCAGATCTATTAATCCTTGAATTTCGTAACGACACCTCGGCATTTGATGGACTGCGCATTGAGCAGTTAGATCGAAAGGGGATGGTCAATAATAAATTTAATTATTTTATTATGACCAAGTTACGTGAAGCAGGTATTCCAACTCAAGTTGAAGCCCTATTATCAGATAATGAAGTTTTAGTTAAAAAACTTGATATGGTGCCAGTTGAATGTGTCGTTCGTAATCGAGCTGCTGGTTCATTAGTAAAACGTTTAGGTGCTGAAGAAGGCAAAATCCTTAATCCCCCAACATTTGAACTTTTCTTAAAAAATGATGCCCTGCATGACCCTATGGTCAATGAGTCACACTGTAAAGCATTTGGCTGGGCAACGGATGAGCAGTTAGCAACGATGAAGGAACTTAGCTTTAAAATAAATACCGTGCTAACAGAGCTTTTTGATAAAGCCGGACTGATTTTAGTTGATTATAAATTAGAGTTTGGTCTATTTCATGGCGAAATCACATTAGGCGATGAGTTTTCACCAGATGGTTGCCGTTTATGGGAAAAACAGACCTTGAAAAAAATGGATAAAGATCGCTTCCGCCAAGGTTTAGGTGGTGTGATTGAGGCCTACGAAGAGGTAGCCAAACGTATTGGTGTTCCACTTTAATGTTTGCCCAATTTGATATCTCCTTTTTTTTATTATTAGGTTTAGCTGCACTGTGTTATATCACGCATAATAACACAGTGACCTTTGCAGTATTGCTACTGTTGTTATTCAAATTAACACCGCTAGCAACCTATTTTCCGTTCTTAAATCAATATGGATTAACCATTGGCATTGTCATTTTAACGGCGGCTATGATGGTTCCTTTAGCGGATGGCTCGTTAAAAATTACCGATATTGTAAAATCATTCACCACCTGGCAATCGTTACTGGCTATTTTAGTTGGCATATTAGTCTCATGGTTAGGCACGCGTGGTATATCCTTAATTGGTGCTCATCCAACTATAATTAATGGCTTAATTATTGGTACACTTATTGGTGTTGCCTTTTTCAAAGGGATACCGGTTGGTCCATTGATTGCAGCAGGAATTTTATCCTTATTGATTGGAAAAAGTTAATCAATGATTAATAGCACCAGAAAGCTATGGGTATTAAACGGTTCGCATCCTCAATTATTTAATCAAGTCAGCGCTATTATTCAACAGCACCCGGGCGATTGGCTTACAGTTACCATAAAAACAGATTTGCCCGAAGCGATTAGCCATCATATTCATCCCAATCAAACCAAATCATTACTTGGCAAAGAGTTTAAACATGCTATTTTCGATGCCACAGAAGGTTTTAATTTAGATGCTTTTGCGATGCTAGCCGGCACTTTAATCAAAGGTAGTGTGCTAATTTTATTACTGCCCGATGATTTGACCAATTGGGTGGACCAAGATAGTTTGCGTTGGAATGAATCTACAAAGCCGATTCGTGTGCCCAATTTTGTTCAACATTTACAACAAACCTTATCAAAATTTGCCACAGAAAAGCCACCAGAGTTTACGAAGCAAGATGATGGGCAAAAGGATTTAACCGAGCAACAGTTAGTACTAAACCAACTCCTAAAAAGCAATAGTCGTTTAAATATCTTAATAGCTAAACGAGGGCGCGGTAAATCAGCATTAGCTGGGCAATTTACTCATTATCATGAATGCTGGGTAACAGCACCGAATAAAAGTGCGCTAACGACTTTTTTTCAGTTTGCTAAACCAGGAACACCGTTTTATGCGCCAGATCAACTAATTGAAATGGTCGATCATCCATTTCCTGAATGGTTGATCATTGATGAAGCGGCGATGATCCCATTGCCAATGTTGGAGCAACTGCTAAAGCTGTCACCATCGACTAAAATCCTATTGATCACAACGGTAGAAGGTTACGAAGGAACAGGGCAGGGGTTTTTATTAAAATTACTGGACAGGCAAATTTGCCAGCGATTTTATCTTAATTCGCCTATTCGTTGGCAAGATAACGATCAACTCGAACAACTTTGCGATAACTTATTGCTTAATGGCGTGATAAAATCGCAAACCAATGAGCAGGCTACGGTCTATTCGCTTAACGAAAGAACAGATATCGACCTACTTAAGTCTATCTACAATTTATTAAAAACGGCTCATTATCAAACAACCTTAGTTGATTTAAGACGACTATTTGATGCAAAAAACTTAGCTGTTTGGCAGGCCAAAAAAGGTGATCAACTTATTGCTGGCGCAATTACGATTGATGAAGGTAATTTGACTGATGACTTAATCGATGCCGTTTGGAAAGGCACACGCCGACCAAAAGGCAATCTTGTCGCGCAATCATTGGTTGCACATGCTGGTGATAAACTAGCGGCAAAACTAAAATCGGTCAGAATTAACCGTATTGCGGTTATAGAGCCTTATCGACGTCAACATATCGCCCTGAAGTTGGTTGAACATATCTATCAACAAGCAATGAAAAATCACAACGATTTTGTCTCTGTCAGTTTTGCTTACAGTGCCGTTAATTATCAATTTTGGCATAATTGTGGCTTTACCTTAGTCCATATTGCCAGCCATAAACAAGCCAATTCTGGTAGTTATTCAATGATGGCAATCAAACCCATCACTCAGCAAGGTTATGAACTAAGCCAACGTTTAGCGGAAAATTTAAGGCGTAATAGCTATTGGCTAAATGCCATTATCGATTTACCTTTCAGCCAACTCATCACTATTGATGATCAGCAGGCGTTAACTCATCAAGATCTTCAGGATCTGCAAGGATTTTGTAATTATCATCGACCGTTTGAAGCAACTTATCCGGCACTGTGTCGTCTAAAACAGGCAACAAATGGTAAAATACCTTCACTATTATTACAAAGTAGTGAATCGATAAATAAACTACCAAGTCGAAATGAGATGATCCAAGCTATCAAACAAGAAGTAAAAACATGGCTTGAAAAATTATCAAACTGACCAAATAAAGATCAGCTAATTTACGATCAAAAAATGAAAAGTCAGTTGCCGTCAGATGAAAACTACGTTTAAAATGACGCCGATTTTAAATAAAAGGATCCTATTGTGTTAGAAAATAAATCACAACATTCCAATTCTAAATCAGGTATAGAATACTTTTTCCAAGGCTGGTCTTTAGCATTTAGTCCTGGTTTAAAACGCTTTGTATTTTTACCGTTGCTGGCTAATATCGTTATTATGTCAGCGCTATTTTATTGGTTTTTTGTTTCAATCACTGGCATGGTGGATTGGGGCTTATCGTTTATGCCAAGTTGGTTGCACTGGTTGGGCTACATCATTAGTGCTATTGTCATTTTAACTTTAACAATTTTATTTTGTTATTTTTTCAGTACGATAACCAACGTTATAGCTGCGCCTTTCAATGGTCTGCTGGCCGAACAGGTAGAAGCACAGCTCACCGGTGTACCTGCGCCTGATACCTCTTGGTTGAGTTTAATAAAAGACTTACCTCGCATCTTAAAGCGCGAGTTACAAAAATTTGGCTATTATTTATTATGGGCGATTCCGATATTGCTAACCTACTTGATTCCCATCATCGGGCAATCGGTTACTCCGATAGTGTGGTTTTTATTTACTGCTTGGCAGATTAACATCCAATATGCGGATTACGCCTTTGATAACCACAAAATCTCTTTTGAGCGTATGCGCCAATTATTAAGACAAGATCGCGCTGACAATCTGCTATTTGGTATGTTAATCAGCTTCTTTACCATGTTACCATTATTGAATTTAATTATTATGCCAATTGCGGTTTGTGGCGCGACAGCGATGTGGGTTGATCGCTATCGTCACCAAGCTATTTTTGCAAGTAAAAGTCAGGACTTTCGATAATTTATTTTTGCTTAGGACGACTTGGCCAATCGTCGTCCTCATCATCAGAATAAGGGATAGGTTTTATCCCTTTCTTTTTTTCTAAATAGTGCTTATAGCTTAGTTTATTCAGTGCTTTAATTGTATTAATAAAGATCCCCACCAAAATAATAAGAATCACCCACCAATAATCTTTAAGCCACTCCATTTAAATCCCCTTGAGTATTTAGCACAAAGCATGATCTCATATTAAAATCTATAGTAACTTTTCTAAAATATCGATATAGATAGCTTGTAATGTAATGACATCTTGGCAATTTACATTTTCATTCACTTTATGAATAGTTTTATTTAACACACCAAGCTCAATCACCTGACAACCTAACTTAGCAATAAAACGCCCGTCGGATGTTCCGCCACTGGTTGATAATTTGGTATCAATTTGTGTAAAGGCCTTAATCGCGCTTGCTGCTGCATCAGTTAGCTCGCCTTGTGGTGTTAAAAATGGATGGCCGGACAAACGCCAATTTAACGTATAGTTTAAATGATGTTTTTGCAAAATCGCCTCGACTTTTGCTTTAATCATCTCATCGGTTAACTCACTACTATAACGAAAATTAAATTGCACTGACAAATCACCAGGAACCACATTTTCAGCGCCGGTTCCACCATTAATATTGGCTATTTGCATTGTCGTTTGTGGAAAATATTCATTACCATTATCCCAAACCGTCGTTACCAGTTCATTCAAAGCGGGCGCAAATTTATGCACCGGATTATCAGCAAGATGAGGATAAGCAACATGTCCCTGAATACCATGTACCACTAAATTGGCTGTCAAAGAGCCACGACGCCCATTCTTAATCTGATCACCAAGAACACTATCACTTGAAGGCTCACCAACAATACAGTAATCGATCTGTTCTTGACGTTTAATCAGCAAATCAACCACTTTTACTGTGCCATCGGTTGCATCTGCTTCCTCATCGGAAGTCAGTAAAAACGCGATCCGACCAGTATGGTCAGGATATTTTTTAACAAACGTCTCAGCGGCACAAACCATAGCCGCTACGCCACTTTTCATATCGGCTGCGCCACGACCATACAAAACACCGTTTTCATCAATAGTTGGCTCAAAAGGGGGGTAACACCACTTACTCTCATCCCCAGCTGGCACCACATCAGTATGACCGGCAAACATCAAGGTTTTACCACTACCATGGTAGGCCCAAAGGTTTTTCGTCTTACCAATATTTACCTCTTCAATCACAAAGCCTAACGGCTTTAGACGATCGATAATCATCTGCTGGCAGTTCTTATCATCGGGGCTTATTGATCTTTCAGCAATCAATGCTTTGGTTAGTGCAATAACAGGTTCAGTCATGGTGATCTCGATCTTATGATTTAGGTTTAACAAATTGCGAATAGCTCTCGTCAGAAAATCCCAACAAAGCCCGCTTACCATCAACAAGTAGTGGACGCTTTAAAATAGAAGGATTAGCTAACATAATCTTGATAGCGGCATCTTGATTATCAACTTGATTACGTACTGTTTCGTCAAGCTTACGCCAAGTCGTACCACGAGTATTTAACAAACTCTGCCAATCAACAAGTTTTAATAACTGACTTAACAACTCAGCCGACAAGCCATCGGTTTTATAATTATGAAATTGGTAACTAACTTGATGATCATTGAGCCAATTAAACGCTTTTTTCATGGTATCACAATTCTTAATCCCATAAATAATATACATAACTATTTGCCCTAATAAGAAAAGATAAATTGATTATAACAGCTAAAAAACAGCAAACAAAGGGAAAGCGGGTTTTATAAAATGGATGATTTTTTGATAAAAAAGTTGAGGAGCGGGGTTTTTGAGGTTCCAAATTTCGATTAAAAATTATCAAATTATCAAAATTACGCATCACTCAGGTAAATTTTTTCAGAATCTTAATTATAGTTTTTTTAAGGTTTGTAAACGAGATGATTTTAATTAAAACAAGAGTTGGTCGATCCTTTCAAGATCTTTACTTGCGATCTTCTTTACGAATATTAACGATCCAAAACAAAAAAAGAATTGCATCGTATTTTTCCAGTAACTATACTCTTTTACCGTTTTAGCGGGATGGCTAAAATTCAAACAAAACCGTAAATAAATCAAAAATATACTTGACAGGATTGTCGCAGATGTTCTATAATTTTCAACAGGCAACAGGCAACAGGCAACTTGGCCAACCTCTAATTTAAATTCGCCAAAGTTAAGTTCCCAGCGTTTATTCTTCACCAAAGTTTATTTTTTCACGCAATTATGCGGAATTTTGCAAATTTTCTCGCGATCTTTTTTTCGATCCTACTTTAGATCCTTCTTGCGATCCTCTTTTCGATCTAATTTATTCCGGCAGATTTTTTTAGGTATGGCTGTTTTACTTTCTTTTACCAGCCATGCATTAACCTCTAAAACCTCAAATGTGATTCACGGTAATGCGCCGTATTTGACTTTCGATGGTGGTCGCACGCGAGCGGTTGATACTGATAGTCTGCTTAGTATTACTTTATCAAATGGTGTGCAATACACGCCTTCAACTAATACTTCATCTCCTGAAAATCCAATCGTGTTGCCTGTTGCTGGTCAAAGTTTTTCTGATATAGGCATGTTCGTTCCTACTGATACTAATTCAGTCGATTTAAGTGCTCTTATCGCTCCTCCTTATAATTACTGGGGGGATTATGATGGCGATTCAGACGTTACAGCTACAGGTTCTTTACGTGTATCTATCTCCTCTATAAGGCTAAGGACCGGTTCTAGATATTATTCACGTAGTACCGTGCTAGAGATTTGTACAGCACCTTATGAGGTTAGCTTATATAGTACTGGTGGTACTTTATCGACACGTTATGGGGTTCCTAGTAGTAGTACTTTCAATGCAAGTTATGTGACTTATTATGTTACTCCTAATCCTAATAATGAGCCAAAGGTTTGTTTTGCTGATCCAGCGGAGGATGTGTTTACACATGATGGTATTCGTACTTCGATGTGGGACCCTGCGTATGGTTTTCTTCCTCAGTCAACTGACTCATATGATAAGAACTTTCCGACTACAGGTGCCAACAACATGTCCTTTAATTTACGCCTTGCTGGTAATAATCAAGCATTGTCTTGGTCTCCTGTCTCGCGAGGTGGTATCACGGCGACTATGACCAATTCTACAGCGAAAGGCGTACGGGTTACCTTAACTGGCCCTGTTGCAACTGAATCCCAATGGAATTCCAGCAATCCTGGTCCTATTACTAAGCCTACTTTGCCTCAGACATTCGAGTTAGTTGGTCGAGATAGTAGTGGTAAAGCTATCGTTAAATATGGTTTTACATTAAAACAATGGTTTGTCAACCGAGGTAAAGGCTATTACTCCTATCCTAGTATGGAGTCCTGGTGTAATAGTATTGGTTATCGTATGCCTACGATTAAAGATTTAACTAATGCAAAAGGTTATGAAGCGACTGGTGCTGAACCTTCATCATCTTATGGTGTTTATTATCAGCATAGCATTGGTGCTGGCTTTATTGCGGAGTGGGGTAATCTAGGCCTATATAAAGATGCTAACTTTAGTACTAACAACTCTTATCCTAACAAGCTCTGGACCAATGTTATAGCTCCTTACTACGATAATCGGTTTGTTGTTTATCTTGATGATGGCGGTATATATTGGGCTTATATTGGCTCTGATATCACTTTGAAAGGGCTTTGTACTTTACCTTAGTATCATCCATCGTGCGATAAAAAGCGATTTTGTGGTTTAGCCTCCCCCGTACATCATCATCCCTCAACAGGGGGGGGATTTTTTGAGCAATAGTAGTTTCAGCGTTTAAAATTCCACCTTGCAATGTTGCCATATGAATCATTTGGCTCTAAATGATGATGTGTTTTAATTATTTTTATATCAGAAAAGTTGAGGAGCGGGGTTTTTGAGGTTCCAAATTTCGATTAAAAATTATCAAATTATCAAAATTACTCATCACTCAGGTAAATTTTTTCAGGATCTTAATTATAGTTTTTTAAAGGTTTGTAAGGAAGATGATTTTAATTAAAACAATAGATAGTCGATCCTTTCAAGATCTTTACTTGCGATCTTCTTTACGAATATTAACGATCCAAAACAAAAAAAGAATTGCATCGTATTTTTCCAGTAACTATACTCTTTTACCGTTTTAGCGGGATGGCTAAAATTCAAACAAAACCGTAAATAAATCAAAAATATACTTGACAGGATAGTCGAATATGTTCTATAATTTTCAACAGGCAACAGGCAACAGGCAACTTGGCCAACCTCTAATTTAAATTCGCCAAAGTTAAGTTCCCAGCGTTTATTCTTCACCAAAGTTTATTTTTTCACGCAATTATGCGGAATTTTGCAAATTTTCTCGCGATCTTTTTTTCGATCCTACTATAGATCCTTCTTGCGATCCTCTTTTCGATCTAATTTATTCCGGCAGATTTTTTTAGGTGTGGCTATTTTACCTTCTTTTTCCAGCCATGCATTAACCTCTAAAACCTCGAATGTGATTCACGGTAATGCGCCGTATTTAACTTTTGATGGTGGTCGTACTCGCGTTGTTGATACAAATGGGCTGCTTGGTATTACTCTATCTGATGGTACACAATACACGCCTTTAAATAATACCTCATCTACAACGCCAATCGTCTTGCCTGATGAAGAGCAAAGTTTTGCTGATATAGACATGTTTGTTCCAACTGATACTGATTCAGTCGCTTTAAGTTCTCTTATCGGTCCTCCTAATAATTATTGGGGGGATGATGATGGTGATAATGACGTTACTGTTACTGGTTCTTTAAGTTTATCTATCGTCGATAATAACAATCAAGCTGTATCACGTAATTCCGTATTAACGATTTGTAATTCTCCTTATAGGGTTACGTTATCAAGTACTAACGGCACATTATCCACACGTTATGGCGTTCCTAATAGTAGTGATTTCAGTGCCAATGTTGTGACGTATTTCGTTAATCCTAAGGCTACGTCGATGGTTTGTTTCACCAGACCTAATTTAAAAAATGCTAAGCTTGGTGATGATATTTTGTTCCCATATCATGATTATGCTGGTCCGTCTTTTATGTGGGACCCTGCTAATGGTTTTATCCCTCAGTCAACTGACCCTTCACGTTATGGTTCAAACTTTCCTACTACTGGCGCTAATGGACTGTACTTTGACTTAGATATTAAAGGTGTTAGTCAACCTTTGTCTTGGTCTTCATTATCTCAGGGGGGAATCACAGTTACAATGTCTAATTCAACTGCTGCAAGCGTACGTGTTACTTTAACGGGTCCTTTCGCTACCGAATTCCAGCATAATTCAGACAATCCTGGTCTTATTTCCAAACCTATTTTGCCTCAGACCTTTGAGTTGGTCGGTCGTGATGGTCAAGGTAATCCTGTTATTAAATATGGTTTCACATTGAAGCAGTGGTTCGTCAACCGTGGTACTAAGTGGGACGATTATTCTCCTGCCTTATCTTGGTGTAATAGTATTGGTTATCGAATGCCTCTCATAAAGGATTTAACCAATGCAACTTGTCGTGGTAAACATTCAGGCGATTGGTGTGAAGGTTTCGTCGGCGCCACACCTTCCTCACCTGGTAATTATTTCCAACGTAGAATTGGCTCTGGCTTTTTCAATGAGTGGGGTCCTCTTAGCGACTTTGGCGTTGGCTTCACCCATGACTCTTGGTACTGGACTAGTGACGTGAATGGTAGTAGTTTGCGGCATGTCGTGCAAACCTTCCACGGTGGTGTGGATAGGCGCACCGACAGCCCCCATGCCTCGCTCTGCTCATATCCTTAGTATTTATTTCTTCTTCCTTAAGCCTTAAAACTTGGGGGTATAAAGGAGTAGTTAAATTATTAAGAAATATTTGAATTGAAGAGTCAAGGTAGTTTTCAGATAAAAATTGATTTTGTGGTTTAGCCCCTCCGGATATCATCATCCCTCAACCGGGGGGGATTTTTAAAGTGTTTAACTGTCAAAAAGTTGAGGAACGGGGTTTTTGAAATTCAAGATTCCACTTGAAAATTATTAAATTATCAAAATCACTAATTTTGAATACTTAAATATAATTTTTTATGGATTATTAATACTAATTTTTAAATGTTTATAAAGATGATGTTCATTAATGAAAAAAGTAAATAAATTAGAAATATACTTAATAGGATTGTTGTGCATGTTCGATAATTTTCAAAAGACAACTTGGTCAACCTCTAATTTAAATTCGTCAAAGTTAAGTTCCCAGCGTTTATTCTTCACCAAAGTTTATTTTTTCACGCAATTATGCGGAATTTTGCAAATTTTCTCGCGATCTTTTTTTCGATCCTACTTTAGATCCTTCTTGCGATCCTCTTTTCGATCTAATTTATTCCGGCAGATTTTTTTAGGTATGGCTGTTTTACTTTCTTTTACCAGCCATGCATTAACCTCTAAAACCTCGAATTATATTCAGGGTAGTGCACCTTATTTGACTTTCGATGGTGGTCGTACTCGTGTGGTAGATGTTAACGGTCTGCTTGGTATTACACTTTCTGATGGAACTCGGTACACGCCTTCTACCAATTCATCATCTACAACGCCAATCGTCTTGCCGGTTGCGGGTCAGAGTTTTGCTGATATAGGTATGTTCGTTCCTACTAATACTAATTCAGTTGGTTTAGGAGAACTTATTAGTCCCCCTTATAACTATTGGGGGGATGATGATGGAGATACTGATGTTACTGCTATGGGTTATTTACATTTATCTATCGTCGATAACAGCGGTCAAGCTGTTTCACGTAGTACCGTGCCAGAGATTTGTAAGGCACCTTATCTTGTTACCTTATCTAGTACTGACGTTATATTCTATACTCGTTACGGAATTCCTAATCGTAATACCTTCAGTGCAGGTCGTGTGACTTATTATGTTAATCCTAAGGCGGCTGAGGTTTGTTTTGCTAAGCCTAATCTGAATTACTATTCGACTAAGTGGCCTTCGATGTTTGACTCTCGTTATGGTTTTCTTACTCAGTCAACTGACCCATCTCGTTATGGTTCAAACTTTCCTACTACTGGCGCTAATGGACTGTACTTTGACTTAGATATTAGAGGTGTTAGTCAACCTTTGTCTTGGTCTTCATTATCTCAGGGGGGAATCACAGTTACAATGTCTAATTCAACTGCTGCAAGCGTACGTGTTACTTTAACAGGTCCTTTCGCTACCGAATCCCAGCATAATTCAGCCAATCCTGGTCTTATTTCCAAACCTATTTTGCCTCAGACCTTTGAGTTGGTCGGTCGTGATGGTCAAGGTAATCCTGTTATTAAATATGGTTTCACATTGAAGCAGTGGTTCGTCAACCGTGGTACTAAGTGGGACAATTATCCTAATACATTATCCTGGTGTAATCGTACAGGCTATCGCCTTGTTAAGATAAAGGATATAACAAATGCAAAATATGTGGCTCGTTCAGATGTAATCATACCTGGCGCCATGCCTACCTCAGATTTTTTTCTTTACATGCGTTATATTGGTGCTGGTTTTTCCTCGGAGTGGGGGCGTGTGAACAATATTTCAGACATTGGCTTCACCCCTATCAACCATTGGATTTGGACTAGTGACTCGGATGGTAATGGTCCGTTTATCGTAAACATTACCAACGGTGGTGTGGATTGGTACAACAACAACTATACCTACGGGCTTTGCACTTATCCTTAGTATTTATTCCTTCTTCCTTAAGCTTTAAAGTTTGAGGGGGTAAAGATGGCGTTAAATTATCAAGGAATAGTTGACCTTAAGAATCAAGGTAGTTGTCAAATAAAAAAGTGATTTAGTAGTTTAGCCTCCCCCGTACATCATCATCCCTCAACCGGGGGGGGGATTTTTTTAGGGCATGGGTTGAAGTTCTAAATACCGATTAAAAATTATTAAATGATTAATCACTCAGATAAATTTTTTAAGGATCATTAATTAAGGTCTTTAAATGTTTGTAAAGATGAAATTTTTAATCAAAACAGTAGTTAGCTAATTATTGTTTAGATCCTTCTAGGATCTTCTTAACGAATGTTAACGATCCAAAATAAAAAAAGTATTGCATCGTATTTTTCCAGTAACTATACTCTTCGAAAATTTTGGCTGGATGGCTAAAATTCAAGCAAAACATTAAATAAATCAAAAATATACTTGACAGGATTGTCGCATATGTTCTATAATTTCCAACAGGCAACAGGCAACAGGCCAACTTGGTCAACCTCTAATTTAAATTCGTCAAATTCAAACTCCCAGCATCTTTTTTTTCATTCCAGCTTATTAGTCGACGAAAATTTAAGATCGCCTAGTCGATCGTTGTGGCGATCGTCATTTGGATCATCTCGTCGATCATCTCTCGGATCTAAATTACTCCGACAGATCTTTTTACCGCCCGTTCTTTTGCTAATACCTTTTTATTCTAGCCATGCATTAACGGCTAAAACCTCGAATATGATTCGCGGTAATGCGCCTTATTTAACTTTCGATGGTGGTAAGACACGTGTTCTTAATATTGAAGCTTTGCTCGGTATTACGCTATCTAACGGAAAACAGTACACGACTACAACGAATACTTCATCATCTTCAAACCCCATTGAGTTACCGGTTGCAGGTCAAAGTTTTGCTGATATAGATATGATCGTTCCAACGAATGTCGATTTAATCAATTTAAAAACGCTTATTGGTCCTCCCAATAATTATTGGGGGGATGATGATGGTGATGATGAGATTAAGGTTAATGGTTTTTTAGAGTTATCTCTCGTTGATTATAGAAATAGAACAGTATCACGTAATACAGTGTTAAGGCCTTGTAACGCGCCTTATGAGGTTATATTAACTAATACAAATGGTACATTAACAACGCGTTATGGTATTCCAAATAGTAGTGATTTCAATCCTAGTCGGGTCACTTATTTTGTCAAACCTAAGGGGCAGGAAATTTGTTTTGCCACTCCAAGTCTATCTTTCGAAGGCAATGGAGGTGTAAAAGCGGGTCCACCTGAAATTTTTGATCCATCTCTTGGTTTTTTGCCTCAGTCAACTGACTCATATGGTAAGAACTTTCCGACTACAGGTGCTAACAACATGTACTTTGATTTAAGCATTGCTGGTAATAAACAAGCATTGTCTTGGTCTCCTGTCTCGCGAGGTGGTATCACGGCGACTATGACCAATTCTACAGCGACAGGCGTACGGGTTACCTTAACTGGCCCTGTTGCAACTGAATCCCAATGGAATTCCAGCAATCCTGGTCCTATTACTAAGCCTACTTTGCCTCAGACATTCGAGTTAGTTGGTCGAGATAGTAGTGGTAAAGCTATCGTTAAATATGGTTTTACGTTAAAACAATGGTTTGTCAACCGAGGTAAAACTTATTACAGCTATCCTAGCATGGAATCCTGGTGTAATAGTATTGGTTATCGCCTGCCTAAAGTTAAGGATTTAACTAATGCAAAACGTTATGAAATTATTGGTGGTACACCTTCATCATCAGGTGATTATTATATGCGTACAATTGGTGCAGGCTTGCTTGCGGAGTGGGGTAATATAGGCAAATATGATCGAACCAACTTTGACGCCGTCCAATGGTACTGGACCAGTGATGTAAAAGGTTTGAGCCGGTTCGTCGTTTTTCCTAAAGATGGTCATGTACATTGGGCTGAACCCTCGTATGATAAATCGGTAGGGCTTTGCACTTTGCCTTAGCATGGTCGTACAATAAAAGCAATTTTGTGGGCATAGCTCACATAAACCCCACCTTGGTGGGGTTATTTTTGCGTTTTTTATTGCAATAAAGTTGAGGAGCGGGGTTTTTGGCATTTAAAACCCTACCTTAAAATCAATAAATGAACAAAATTTAAATAAAATTAAATTTTCTCGGGATTAAAAACCATAATTTTAAAGATTTGTAAAGTTCGCTTTTATCAATTAAAACATAACCTAGATAGTAATTATTTAGATCTTTTTCTGATCATATTTACAAAAGTTAACGATCTAGAGTGAAATAATTATTGCGTCATATTCTTCCAATCACTATACTTCTAGATCACTTTAGCTGAATAGCTAAAGTTTAATCAATAAACAAAAAATAGTAAATAAATCATAAAATTACTTGACAGGATAGTCGAATATGTTCTATAATTTTCAACAGGCAACAGGCAACAGGCAACTTGGCCAACCTATAATTTAAATTCGCCAAATTTAAACTCTCAGCCTCTTTTTTTACACTTCAGTTTATTAATTGACAAAAATTTAAGATCACGCAGTCGATCGTCGTTCCGATCGTCATTTGGATCATTTTGTCGATCTAAATTATTTCGAGAGATCTTTTTACCGCTAGGCCTTTTACTCATACCTTTTTATTCCAGCTATGCATTAACTTCACAGACAACAAGAAATCATATTCAGGGTAGTGCGCCTTATTTTGTTTATAAAAATGTCGGCGCTAGCATACTTGCGGTTGATACTGATGGTTTACTCAGTATTGCTTTTAACAATGGTGTGCAATACACGCCTTCAACTAATACTTCATCTCCTGAAAATCCAATCGTCTTGCCTATTGCTAACCAACCTGTTAGTGGCATTCACATGTTTATTCCAGTTGACAAAGATTCAGTGGAATTCAGTATGCTTGGTTGGAAGGATGATGATGGCGATACAGACGTTACAGCTACAGGTACTTTAAGTTTATCTGTCACCGATAAATACAACCGAGCTGTACCACGTGATCGAACATTAGGGCCTTGTGGTGCCCCTTATCGTCTTAAATTAACCAGTACGAATGGTTCTCTATCCACACGTTATGGGGTTCCACGTAGTCGTAGTTTCAATGCAAGTAGTGTGACTTATTATGTTACTCCTAACCCTAAGACTGAACCAGAGGTTTGTTTTGCCAAACCCGTTTCGGTTGCAGATGAACCTAATAACGATGGTCCATCTTCTATTTGGAACCGTTATAAGGGTTTTTTCACTCAGGATACTAGGCCTGATTATTATGGTAAAAACTTTCCGACTACGGGTGCTAATAACATGTACTTTGATTTAGAAATTGCTGGTAATAGTCAGCTATTGGCTTGGTCTTCTGTCACTCGGGGAGGTATTACTGCTACTGTGGGCAATTTTACACCGACAAGCGTACGGGTTACCTTAACCGGTCCAGTTGCGAAGGCATCCCAATGGAATTCTAACAATCCTGGTCTTATTGCTAAGCCTACTTTGCCGCAGACTTTCGAGTTAATAGGTCATTATGTCCATAATGGTAAGAAAGCTGTCAAGTATGGATTTGAGATAAAACAATGGTTTGTCTACCGAGGTAAAGGTTTTTATACCTATTCTAATATGGAGTCTTGGTGTAATAAAATTGGTTATCGTATGCCTACGGTTAAAGATTTAACTAATGCAAAACGTTATGAAGTGACTGGTGCTACACCTTCCTCATCAGGTGATTATTATCAGCGTAGAATTGGTGCTAGCTTTATTGCGGAGTGGGGTAATCTAAGCAAATATGAAAAAGCCGACTTTGGTGTTACCAGGTTCTGGACCAATGTTATAGGTCCTGGCAGCAATAATCGGTATGTTGTTTACCCTGAGGATGGTCATATACATTGGTTTTATACTGGCTATGAAAGCATTTTGGAAGGGATTTGTACTTTACCTTAGCATCATTACTTGGGTGAAAAAATAATTATATTCACTAAAGAATCGAAAATTCAACGTAATCGAGCGATAACAAGCAATTTTATAGTGTCTAACTCTTAAACCATCCGCCCCAACTAGGGCGGATTTTTTTAGGCATAGGGATTCTTTTGCCTTGCTATATCGCAGCTTTAGAATTTCATACTGGCGCTAATGATAGCGTGGAATTTAGCTGCTGGTATTGATTCGTAAGCTGTGGTGTAGTTTCTGTTTAAGATATTGTTGAGGTCTAACCCAATATGGTACTGGCGATTAGCGCCAAATGAGGTTGTGGTTGATAAGTTTAATGTTGACCATCCGCTGTAGTGATAAACAGATGAATCACCGCGTTTTGTTGCGTTGGTGGCAAATCGCATAAATAGGTCTGAATCAATATCAAATTTATCAAAATAAGCTGTATGTTTTATCCCTGCACTCCCTGTAAAGCGTGGGTTGCCGGTGTCACGAGTGCTGTAGGTATCTGTCTCGATTTTACGGCTTAGGTAATTCCCTTTTAGATAAGGATTCACCGGAAGGTCTAGGTATTCAACACTTAATTCTAAGCCATGGGTTTTGGCTTTGTTGGCATTGCCATAATAAGTAATAGAACGTCCGGATGCGCCACTACAAATCGATGAGCCATTACAGTTCATTTGAGTGATATAGTCTTTTGCATCCGAGAAGTAGATCGCCCCATCAACTAATAATTTGTTATTGTTATAACGTAAACCAATTTCGTAGTTGTTGGATTTTTCAGCTTTTAGATGCGAGTTTCCATAAATCGTTTGCGAAGCAGCCGAGGTGACGGCATAAAGATGTGCAAGGGTTGGGTAAACATAACCTTGTGCAAACGAGGCTCTTAGTTGGGTGTTTTTAAAACCTGAGTAGGTTAATCCTGACGATACAACAAAGTTGTTATCATGAGTTTTCTTTTTTCGATCGATACTGTGGCTGGTTGTTGCCGATCCCATAACCGGGATTTTATTTATGGTGGTATTGCCGTTTTTTAGTTTTGATTCGACCCAATATTTACGAGCACCAAGATTCCAAGAGATATCATCGGTTATTGCCCAATCATTTTGCCCAAATAGTGCGATACTCGATTGTTGCCATTTGTTAGTTAGGTATTTATGTTGGGTATAACTAGCTGGTGGTGCAGGCATTTTTGATATCACGACATTATGTGAGTCTTGGTCAACATTATCTTGTTGATACTGTACACCAGCAATTAATGTCATATCTTTATGTGGTTGCATGTCTGATTGGAATGTCATGCCATAGGTTTTTTGTTCGTCATTGGTGGCCGTGTTGGTCGTTACTTTCATTATCGGTCTAGGTGATACTACGACATGGTTTCTAAATTGACGATTTAGTTTTTGGGCGTAAGCATCATAATGCAGTTTTTTTAAGAAACCTGCTTCAACGTCATAATCATAAAAGAATCCCACTTTTTCACGTTTTAGTAGTGGAATGTTTACCCAAAACTCTTTTATTTCTGGTGAGTTATCATCGGTGTAGGTTTTGGTATTCAGTTTATAACGATCTAATGATATACCAAATTTGTGTTTATCCAGATTGAGTCCTAACCATGAGCTTATGCTGTTATTATCAAAGTCGGTATCATGCAGTTTGCCTTGATACGCTTTGCGATCATTGTTTTCAGAGTAGGTTCCACTAATTCGGTAATCAAATATTTCATCAATCGTGCCGTTTACCGTGCCCATTTCGGTAAAGCCATTGGTTGATTGGTTATAGATTAATTTGGCATCTCCAGTTAGTGGTTTTCCATCTTTACTTCCTTTACGGGTTATAAAGTTAACCACGCCACCAATCGCTTGCGAGCCATATAATACTGAGTGAGGCCCTTTAATCACTTCGATGCGTTCAACTGATTCCATGTCGATTAATACACCAGCACTTGAACCGTGTCCGGAACGATGATAAGTCACTTCTTGACCATCAATTAACATTAATATACGCGAAGGCGCTTCACCACGAATCATGATTTGTTTGCGTCCTGCTAGTGCGTTATCGGTAATTTCAACGCCTGGAATATCACGCAGTGCTTCAACCACAGAATCGCCATTGAGTTTTTCAATCTCGTCACGGTTGACTGCATTAACAGATACTGAGCTATCCCATACTGTCTTTTCATTCCGATCAGCGGTAACGATAATGGTATCTTGTGGATTGCCTTTTTTTTCTTCTGCATAACTATCTGCACAAAAACAGATGGTTAATATTGCAACATAATGTAATTTTGGGGTCATAAAACTTCTCTTTGTCTCTTTTGTATAACGTTGTATTGATATAAAACGCAAATGATAATCATTATTATTATTGATGTAAATAATTAAATTAATTCGAATTGTATTAATTGCGAGGATAAGTGTGGATTTTTTAACTTTGTCACATTTTTAACAACAAAATCACGCAAATTGCCGATTTTTTATTTGTGATTATCGATAACAAATTTTACAATAACCATTCAATATATAAGTTAGGTTATGCAAAATGTCTATTGCTGTTGTAGAAGTTAATCGTAAATCAATTTTACACAATGTTGAATTTTTTAAACAAAAATCTCCAAACTGTACTTTAATGGCAGTGGTTAAAGCGAATGCTTATGGCCATGGCATGGAAGGGGTTGCTCAGTTGTTGGATGGTAAAGTTGATTGTTTTGGTGTTGCACGAGTTTCAGAAGCAATAGCTTTGCGTCAAGTTGGTATTCGTGGTCCTATCGTGCTTTTGGAAGGTTTTTTTCCGCATGATGATATTAACGATTTGCTTGATTTTAATTTGCAACCAGTTATCCATTCAAGTTGGCAAATCGATGTTTTAAATACGATCCCTTTTGCAAATGAGATCACAGTTTGGTTTAAGATTGACACTGGTATGCACCGTTTAGGTTTTCATATTGATGAAGCAATAAACGAGTTTCATCGTTTAGCTAGCTGTAAAGCTGTTCGCCAGCCGATCAATATTATTAGTCATTTTAGTAGTGCAGATGAGTTAGGTTCTTCACAAACCAATACGCAAATAGCACGTTTTAATGAATTTGCTCGTTCAGTTAATGGCTGTCAACAATCGATTGCAGCATCAGGTGGTTTGCTTGCTTGGCCTGATTCTCATCTTGATATGATTCGAGTTGGTATTGCGTTATATGGGGTTTCGCCATTTTCTGATGCAGTCGCTGATTTACAACCCGCTATGACGCTCAAATCTGAATTAATCGCAGTACGTAAGCACGAAAAAGGACAATCAGTTGGTTATGGTCAAACTTGGACAAGTGAAAGTGACACTGTACTAGGGGTTGTGGCGATGGGATATGGTGATGGTTATCCGCGCGATATTCCAGAAAATACACCCGTGAGTATTAATGGTCGCTTGGTACCGATTGTTGGTCGTGTTTCTATGGATATGATTGTGGTCAATTTAGGACAACACTGCCAGGATAAACCCGGCGACGAAGTCATTTTTTGGGGCAAGGAGTTGCCGGTTGAACAAATCGCTAAGCACACGGGAATGAGTGCTTATGAGTTATTAACGCGCTTAACTTCACGCGCAAAAATTCGTTATAAAGACTAGGTTATGATTAAAAAATTTATTTTGTATACGTTACTGACGGTAGTTTTACTCGTCGGTGGTTCATTAGCTATTGGTTATTATTATTTACAACAATTTTCTAAGCAACATATGAATGTCACGGCTGATAATCAGATGTTTGTGTTGAAAAAAGGCACCTCTTTGCATCAATTAGTTGAGCAAGTTAAGGAGAGTGATTTAATGCAACAAGCGTATTTGTTGCCTTATTTGTATAAACTCAATCCCTCTTTAAGTTCGATTAAAGCGGGAACTTATCAATTACATCCTCATATGACTGTTGATGAGTTTTTAAAATTGTTGGTGTCGGGTAAAGAGAGCAGTTTTTTTGTGCAATTTGTTGAAGGTAAGCGTGCTAAGGATTGGTTAAGTGTGCTTAGTAATACGCCTTATATCAAGCAAACATTGACCGGTAAGTCACATGATGAGATTGCGAAGATATTGGGCATTGATGATGGAAAATTGGAAGGTTGGTTATCACCAGATACATATCAATATACCGCAGATAGTTTAGATATTAATATTCTTAAGCGCGCCCATTTGACTATGAAAAACAATCTACAAAAAGTGTGGGATAATCGCGATAAAGATCTGCCTTATAAAACACCTTATGAGTTGCTGATTATTGCCTCGATTATTGAAAAAGAAACAGGCATAGGCTCTGAACGTGCTAATGTTGCTTCGGTTTTTGTTAATCGTTTAAAAGCAAATATGAAGTTGCAAACCGATCCAACCATTATTTATGGGTTAGGGGATAATTATACGGGTACGATTAGGCGTGTTGATTTGACTGATACCAATAATCCTTATAATACTTATGTGATTGAGGGGCTACCACCAACACCAATTGCTATGCCAAGTTTAGCATCACTTGAAGCAGCCGCACATCCAGCTAAAACGAATTATCTATTCTTTGTTGCTAATGGTACTGGTGGCCATACATTTAGTAGCAATTATAGTAATCATCAACAAGCGGTTAATGAATACCGCAGAATGAACAATTAATTTTTCAATTTTACAGCCACGGTTGTGGCCGTCTCTCTTTTCGATTATTCATCTGTTGACCGAGTGGTGGTTAATTCATCAAGTTGTTTAATTAGCGCTAATAAATCATCTACCTCTATTTCTTGCTGTTTGAATGCCTCTTCAAAATATGGGTGAAGAGCAAATTTAGGTATTTCGCTTTTAGCATCGATTAACGCCTGTATGCGCGGAATAAAGATCCACTGTAACCATTCATGCGGTTGCATGGTGTCGAGTGCAAATGGCTGCTCACTTAAAAAAGCTTCTGCCTCAGGGGGTGAGGGTTGCCATAAGTTAAGGTTTTGCAGTTCATCTTTAATTAAGTTCAGTTGTATTGAAATTGTTTTCATATTAATCAGTGTTTGATAATAATTCCAATCAAAATAAGGACCAGGATCGGTTTTGCGATCTGGGGCGATGTCACTATGTCCAGTTATATTTTCGATTGGGTAGGTTTGTTGTAATAGTATGGTAACGTTGGCAAGTTGCTGGTATTGTGCCTCGGTAAAGTTGTCGGTATCACATCCTTCCATTTCTATGCCAATTGAGAAGTCGTTGCAGTTTTCTTTATCTTCAAATACTGATTTACCTGCGTGCCAAGCACGTTTATTAAATGGCACAAATTGAATAATTTCGCCATCGCGTCTTATAAATAGGTGACTTGATACTTGTAATTTATAGATATCGGCAAAATAAGGGTGCTGATTCGGATCGAGCTTACCGGTAAAAAGTTGTTCAACATAAGGACCGCCATATTGGTTGGGTGGCAGGCTAATATTATGAATAACTAATAATGTGATGGGGTCAGTGCGATCATTATAATACGGCGATTTGACCTGTTTGATATTGCTTATCCAACCATCAACTATTTTTAACACTTTCAAGGTCATTATGGCTCCAATAGTGTGTATTGCGATCTTGTTCACAACTTTGATTAATACAATGTTGATTGTGGTAATCAATTTGTATTTTAACTTCCAAATCTTTTATCTGGTTATTATTTCATTTTTTCAGTTTGCTATAAAGTCACTCTATCTATCATTTGATTAATCTTTAGAGGAATTTATGTACAAGCAGTCTGGATTTACCTTATTTGAGTTAATGATCGCCATTGTGGTAGTCGCCATTTTAACAGCTATCGGTTTGCCAGCCTATCAAAGTTATGTCAAAAAGGCCGCTTTAACCGATATGCTTCAATCAATGACAGCCTATAAAACAGCGATTGAAATTTGTGCTATTGAGCAGGGCGCATTAAATAAATGTAATGCTGGAGCAAATGGTGTGCCCACGACAAGATCGACTAACTATGTTACTTCGATCAATGTTACTAATGGCGTGATTACTATTGTCGGTAAGAGCGCGTTATCTAACTTAACCACAACTTTAACACCTAAGTTGAACTCATCGTTAGGCAATTTAGATTGGTCACGTACCTGTGTCACCAATCCTGTTGATGACAGTTTAAAAGCTGCTTGTGAAGATATTTTTAAATTTTAATAAATTATGATGCAAGAAGATCAATTGGTTGAAAGTCTCGATAAGCTATTATTATCAGCACTGGATAAGCGAGCATCTGATATTCATTTCGAGCCTTATCAAAATTACTATCGAATACGCATGAGAATTGATGGCGTTTTGCAAAATAGGCTAATACCACCACTTAGCCTTGCTAAGCAGATCACCGCCCGATTAAAAATTATGGCTAATTTAAATATTGCTGAACACCGCTTACCGCAAGATGGTCAATTGGTAATTAATAACTATGCAATGCGAATTGCTACCTTGCCGGTGATCAATGGTGAAAAGATTGTATTGCGGGTTATGGATAATCATGAATCTGAGCTAACCATTAATGATTTAGGATTAACCGAACAAGATCTTCTCACACTTAAACAGATTTTAGATTATCCGCAAGGGTTGATTTTGGTTACTGGCCCAACCGGCAGTGGTAAAACTATGACTTTATATAGTGCGTTAAAGCATCTAAATAAAGCTGAATGTAATATTTGTTGTGTTGAAGATCCGATCGAAATACCTTTAGAAGGTATTAATCAAACTGCGATTAATCATAAAGCCGGTCTAACTTTTTCGGTGATATTACGCGCTTTATTGCGCCAAGATCCAGACGTGATGATGATTGGCGAAATTCGTGACCATGAAACTGCCGAAATTGCCATTCAAGCAGCTCAAACAGGCCATTTAGTATTATCCACTTTGCATACTAATTCGAGTGTTGAAGCAATAGTTCGGTTAAATCAAATGGGCATCAAAAATTATCTTTTATCGTCCAGTTTGAAATTGGTTATCGCTCAACGCTTGGTACGAAAGCTCTGCCAACATTGCAAAGTCGTTGCTAGTGAACTAACCCTTATTGATAATCAACCTTCACCACACTTTATCGCCATGGGGTGTGACAAGTGTGTTGGTGGTTATTTAGGCCGAGTAGGTGTATATGAACTGTTAATGGTGACCCCAGAAGTGCAACAACAGATTATAACTAATCAACCAATCTCACCCCAAAATAGAGTCACATTACTGCAAGCTGGCTTTAAGTTAGTACAACAAGGTATCACTACTTTGGCTGAACTAAATCGGGTTTTAGGTGAAGTTGTCATTGGGTGATAGTGTATGAAGCGGATCTATTTTTGGTATGACATTAATTTTCATCAAAATAAGATTATTGCCACATCAAAGCAAGATGTGAAAAGACAGCTATTATTGCAAGGGAAAATCGCGATTAAAATTCGTGCCGGTAGTATTATTACTAAAAAAAGTTTTAATCCGAGCGATTTGTTAATTATCACAAAACAGTTAGCCACTATGTTAAAGGCAGGATTATCGATTATTGATAGTTTGAGATTACTTCTTGATGATCAGCCTAAACCTCAATGGCAGTATTTGTTATCAGACATTAGTCAGCAAATCGCCAAAGGTGAATCACTGTCATCTGTTTTAAAACAATATCATTCGGTATTTCCTGCGCTTTATTGTGAAATTATTGCTATTGGTGAATTAACCGGACAACTCGATCACAGTTTTGAACAACTAACTGCGCATCTTGAAAAATCATTGCAATTACAAAGACAGATTAGAAAGGCAATGCGTTATCCGCTTTTTTTATTGTCAGTGTCAGTAGTGGTTATTATCGTGATGATGTTTATTGTATTACCAAAATTCGCCGACGTTTATCAAAGTTTTGATGCTCAATTACCTTATTTTACCCAGCTAGTGATTGATATTGCTAATAAGGTTCAGCAAAATGGTGTACTCATATTATTAGTGCCATCGCTGGGTTACTTTTTATTCCAGCGTTTTTTTAAAGTCCGCTATCAACTCACGATTGATCGGCAAAAATTAGCATTGCCGTTATTGGGGCAAGTGATTCAATCACAATGCTTAATGCAGATTTTCCATACATTAGCCATCACTCAGCAAGCAGGCATTCCATTACTAACAGGGCTTAGAGCTTCGGCAAATACAACAGGAAATAGTTACTATCGTGACATCATCAAAAAAATGATTAGCGGTATTGAACAAGGCAATGCTTTTAGTCAGATGTTATCGTCCTATTTTCCTAAACTTTGCGTGCAGCTAGTTCATGCTGGGGAAGAGTCAGGCGCATTAGATGTTATGCTTAATAACTTATCCCTCTACTATCAACAACAAAATCAAACTTTAACCGATAATTTAATTAAAGCATTTGAACCTCTATTAATGTTATTTTTAGCTGTCATCATCGGAGGATTAGTGATTGCGATGTATTTACCGGTTTTCCAAATGGGCGAGGTGATTCATTAATGGCTGTCATGATTTTTTGTGTTGGGCTTGCTGTCGGTAGTTTTTTGCAAGTTGCTTATTGGCGATATTCGCCTTCACAATCTTTGTTTGATTATTTAATCGCTATCACGTTTCCTCGTTCTTCGTGCCCACATTGTCAACACTCACTTTCTGCTTGGCAGTTAATTCCAGTGCTATCATGGTTAATATTAAAAAGGCGATGTTATTTTTGTCAGCAAAAGATCGCTTTTTGCTATCCAATTTTTGAGTTGGCTGTAGCGGGATTATTTTTACTAATATATTTGAACAAAGATCTCAATTTTCAAAGTATGTTATTAATGCTACTTGCGAGCTATTTTTTGCTTTTAGCACTGATTGATTTTCGCTATTTTTTACTGCCTGACTTTTTTACTCAACCGTTGATGTGGGGTGGGTTGATGATGGCTTATTTTGATTTAAATTCATTAACCATTAGCGACGCTTTAACAGGGATTTTTTGTGGTTATTTAATGCTTAAATTACCTGCTGTCTGTTATTTTTGCCTAACTAAACGAGAAGGTTTAGGCGATGGTGATATCAAACTCGCTGCAGCTTTGGGGGCTTGGCTGCCTTATCAATTAATTCCATTATTGTTAATTATGGCTTCATTGTCAGGCATAGTCTTTTTTATTTTTGCAAAATATAAGCAAACTAAATACAAGCAAAATATGCATGACATGATCGCCTTTGGTCCTTTTTTGTTGTTATCTGGTTATTTAATCATTTTCAGTTTGTAATCTTGATTGTTTTTTAATAACTATCTCTTTCGGTATTCACTTAAAATTCTTGCACCACTTTGCTTATAACTAAAAAAGATAACGTTAAAAGAATTAGTTATTTTTACTTTATTCAAATTAAGATTATAGTGCGAATAAAGTCTTTTCAGATTTATCGCTAAATGTAAGGAATAATCAATGACGAGTACTACCGCTAAAAGCATTGCTGCATTAAAAGATGAGATGATTACATGGCGCCATCAAATTCATTCTCACCCTGAAACTGCATTCGAAGAGAAGCAAACAACCCAGTTTATTATCGAAAAGCTAAAATCGTTTGGAATAACCGAACTGTATACCGACTTTGCGCCAACTGGTGTGGTGGGGGTGATTCATGGTAAGAATAAAGGTCGTACTATTGCTTTACGTGCAGATATTGATGCGTTGGATATTGTTGAAGAAAACAAAATTGGTTACTGTTCAAAAATTCCCGGTAAAATGCATGCTTGTGGGCATGATGGTCATACTGCAACATTGTTAGGCGCAGCAAAATATTTAAGTGCTAATCGTGATTTTTCTGGTACGGTGGTGGTGGTCTTCCAACCCGCTGAAGAAAACGAAGGCGGTGGTCGAGTGATGGTGGAAAATGGTCTATTTGAAAAATTTCCTATCGAAGCTGTTTATGGTATGCATAATCAACCTAATTTAGCGTTAAACCATTTTTTAATTAATCATGGTCCGGTCATGGCATCATATGATGTTTTTGAAATTAAGATTACCGGTGTTGGTTCACATGCTGCTGCACCACATTTAGGTAGAGATACCATTTTAACCGCTACTAATATTGTCAATAGCTTGCAAACAATTGTCAGCCGTAATTTAAATCCAACTGATTCGTTGGTTATTAGTGTGACACAGATTCATAGTGGCGATACTTGGAATGTGCTTCCACAACATGCGGTGATTCGTGGAACAGTTAGGGCATTGAGTGCTGAAGATCAAGATTTGGCAGAAGAAAGAATCAAACATATTTCAACCGGAACCGCTTTAACGTTTTGTACTAAAGCCGAAGTTGATTATCAACGCCGTTACCCAGCAACTATCAATCATGCTAAACAAGCGGATATAGCAATTAAAGTTGCCCAAAAGCTTGTAGGTAACGATAAGATTGTGATTGATTCACCACCAACAATGGGGTCAGAAGATTTTGCTTTTATGTTGCAAAAAGTGCCGGGCGTTTATATCAAAATTGGTGCGGGAGAGGGCGCGAATCTTCATAATCCGTCGTATAATTTCAATGATGAGCTGTTAATAACTGGTGCACAATATTTTGTTGAAATTGTTCATCAAGAGTTAGGAAATTAAGATATTAAAAAGCAGGAATAATTATAAAACTATTCCTGCTTGATCGATATTAAATTATAAATTTAATTCACTATCAGGTTGGCCTTTGACTCTGAATTTTGTTTCACTATCAAGACCATTTGCTAACACTACTTGAACATAAATTTCATCATTTTGCCCAACTTTTAATGCCGCCAAGACCTGACCACCTTCACGCCAGTTTCCTTCAAGTTCATATTCAAGTTTATCACCGATTTCCGGTAATGCTTTACTATGACCTTTTAATAGATAAAGCCCGCGATTATTTGCACCTCGGAATTGCGCTCTAGCTACCATTTCTTGCCCACAATAACAACCTTTATCAAAGCTTATTGCTTTAAAATGTTGTAAATTACAAGCTTGAGGAAGCAGACTTTCAATATTAGGAGCATCGATAATAGCGTGACCAGCTTCTAATTCAAGTTGTAACCAGTGATCAGATGGCTGTAAATCAGTAGGTAATGGTTCAGACGATACTTTTATCACTCGCAATTTAGGCGATGTGAGTTTAATATAAGTCACACCACCAATAGTAATACAATTGTGATCGCCCAATGCTGAAATCACAGAAGGATCTATTGCATCATCTTCCAATCCGACTAGATTTAAATCCAGAACGGGCTCTATAGTTACTTTAGAAAAAACTGCCGTTTTTTTCAATTCACTAATTTGTCTTTCGGCAACACTTTTACGTAAGATATAGAATATATCTTCACCTCGTTGGAATAATATAAAATTACTCCACATACGTCCTTTTGCGTCACAATGTGCTGCGAATGATGCTGAGTTTTCGTTAATACGACTAAGGTCAGCTGTTACTTGTCCCTGTAAAAATGTACGGTTATCCATACCTGATACTTTGACTAATTGCCAATCAGATAGGGAGGTTTGTTTGTAATAAGAATTGGCCATTAAAAACACCTTTTAATTATAATGAGCCCTAATATACATATATAAAAGAGCGTAAACAAAAGCGAAAACGCCTTTAATAATTCAAAATTAATCAATTAGTCGATCGATTAATTTCTCACTATTATTGCATTAAAATAGATAAAATAAACTTTTACAAGTTATTTCTTTCAAAAATGAGTACTAGTACCCAAAATTGAGAATAAGTTAACTTATATTGTTGACTTTATTGATTTTCTGTATTAGTTCATGCAAAATGGGGAAAAAATGACAAATTAGTTATAAATGGAGGCAACAACCATGGCAAAACTGTCAGGCGCAGAAATGGTCATTCAATCCTTGATTGATCAGGGAGTTAAGCAAATTTTTGGTTACCCAGGAGGCAGTGTTCTAGATATTTATGATGCCATTCATACCCTAGGTGGAATTGAGCATATTTTAGTTCGTCATGAACAAGCTGCTGTCCATATGGCTGATGGTTATGCCAGATCAACTGGTGATGTCGGTGTCGTTTTGGTTACCTCTGGTCCTGGCGCAACGAATACTATTACCGGTATTGCTACTGCTTATATGGATTCTGTGCCTTTAGTTATCTTATCAGGTCAAGTCGCCAGTAATTTAATTGGTAATGATGCTTTCCAAGAGTGTGATATGGTTGGGATCTCTCGCCCGATTGTTAAACATAGCTTTTTAATAAAAGATAGCAAAGATATTCCAGAAACGATAAAAAAAGCATTTTATATTGCCTCAACAGGCCGACCAGGTCCAGTTGTGATTGATTTGCCAAAAGATATTGTTAATCCGGCAAACAAATATAACTATAGCTATCCACAATCAGTCTCAATGCGCTCTTACAATCCAACCATTCAAGGGCATAAAGGACAAATCAAAAAAGCATTAACTACATTATTATCAGCTAAAAAACCTGTTCTATATATTGGTGGCGGTGTAATTAGTGCCAATGCTAGCGACGCGGTTAAATCTTTAGCTGATAAATTAAATCTTCCTGTTGCCTCAACATTAATGGGAATTAGTGCTTTTCCAGGAACTGATAAAAAATATTTAGGTATGATTGGTATGCATGGTGTCTATGAAGCGAATATGGCCATGCATAACGCCGATGTGATTTTTGCTGTCGGTGCTCGCTTTGATGATAGAACGACTAATAATGTTGAAAAATATTGTCCTAAAGCAAAAATTATTCATATTGATATTGATCCAACGTCAATATCTAAAACAGTATCCGCTGCAATTCCGGTAGTTGGCGATGCTAAAAAAGTACTTGAAACAATGTTAACTCAACTCAATGAAATTAATGTTGATCGTGATTTAGATGCGCTAATCGATTGGTGGAAGCAAATAGACCATTGGCGTGCACGTAAATGTTTAGCATACAGCCACAAAGGTAAAAGCATTAAACCACAAGAAGCCATTGAAGTTTTATATAAATTAACCAAAGGTGACGCATATATTGCTACCGATGTAGGTCAACATCAAATGTTTACGGCGCTTTATTACCCATTTGACAAACCGCGTCACTTTATTACTTCTGGTGGACTGGGTACTATGGGATTTGGTTTGCCAGCGGCATTAGGTGTTAAACTTGCGTTTCCTAAAAAGCATGTAGTTTGTGTGACTGGTGATGGAAGTATTCAGATGAATATTCAAGAGCTTTCAACCGCATTGCAATATGGTTTGCCAGTGATTGTATTAAATCTTAACAATCGCTTTTTAGGGATGGTTAAACAGTGGCAAGATATGATTTATGCAGGTCGTCACTCTTCATCTTATATGGAGTCACTCCCCGATTTTGCAAAAATTGCCGAAGCTTATGGTCATGTAGGTATGAGGATTGATAAACGTGAAGATCTGGAACCGAAACTGAAAGAAGCGCTTTCGATAAAAAATCGTTTAGTCTTTATTGATGTCATG
Organism: Gilliamella sp. ESL0443; assembly: GCF_019469165.1. NCBI lineage: Bacteria > Pseudomonadati > Pseudomonadota > Gammaproteobacteria > Orbales > Orbaceae > Gilliamella > Gilliamella sp. ESL0443. Next base: position 760,762 of record NZ_CP048263.1, read on the forward strand.
ACGGATGCTACGGAACATGTTTATCCAATGCAAATTCGTGGTGGAGCAATGAATGAAATGTGGCTAAGTAAAACGGAGAGAACCTAATGCGTTATATACTATCAATTTTAACAGAAAACGAACCGGGTGCTTTGTCACGAATCATTGGTTTATTTTCGCAACGTGGATTCAACATTGAATCGATTACTACTGCACAAACCGAAGATCCAACCATGAGTCGTATGACGATTCAAACAACGGGGGATGAGCATGTAATTGAGCAGATCCAAAAACAACTGCATAAGCTGGTCAATGTTTATCGGGTGAATGATTTAACCGAAGGTCCTCACGTTGAGCGTGAAATCATGCTGGTTAAAGTGGCGGCGAAAGGTTCTGATGCGCGTGATGAAGTAAAACGCTGTGCTGATATTTTTCGAGGCTCGATAGTCGATGTAACTGCTACTCATTATATTGTACAGTTATCAGGAACGAGCGAAAAGTTAGACTCGTTTTTAGCCTCAATTCGTGAAACGTGTAATATTGTTGAAATTGTGCGTTCTGGAATTATCGGTCTATCCCGGAGTGAAAAAACAGTCAATCATTAATTTTATAATTAAAAGTTAAATTTTTACTTTATTATAAAATAAGACTTATAAGGAATAAGTTTTAATGCCATTTATTGTTTTTTTGACGATAATTCAATTAATTATTTCATTTATTTATTCTATTATTTCTTATCCAATAAAAAAATTTAGAATAAATAAATATAAAAATAAGCTAATAGCCGGTAGTTTTACTGACCTCAAACCTTTTAGAATGTTAACTAAACAGGAAAGAGATGGTTTAGAAACCTATTTATCGATGAACCAATCTTCTGGGAAAAAAAAGTCATCATTAGTTTCTCGAGAAGTGATGTTAATATCCGGTAGTTGTGTCAAACAAACTAAATTTTCGCATACCGAAAACACTTGTTCCTATAAAATCCAAAATATTGATGTTGTATTTCCTTTCAATATGGATCGTTACCTTACTGATTATAACGAAGTTGAAATTGCGCTTACGCAAAATTTCGCTATTGCTGTTAAGGTCAATGATCACCAAATAGGTTCAGCATTATATGCGACCTATTTGGCTGATGAAAAAAATGATAAACAGAGTTCGGTATATTGGCAGAGCGGCGTTTCAAAATACTCCAAAGACGAAAACTTCGATGAAAATGCTATTCATACAGTAAGGCCAAACGTTAAACTCAGTAAAAAATTGGGTTACGAAATTTTATCAGTTCGAAAAGAAACATCTCAAGAATCAGCTTCCCGTAACAAATTAAATAAAGGAATACTCACGGTATTTTTTTGTTCTTTTGTCGTAAGCTATTTTAATCGTTTTTGGGACACAAAAGAATTAAACGATCTGTTTTGGTTTGCAGTGAATTTGCTGGTTGCTATTTACTTTTATTTTCGTAAACCAAAAAATAAAGCTAAAGTACGATTTATTAATCAAATAAAAGGAAAAATAGATAAAAAAATTGTTAAATCTAATGAGATTATAATTGGCCATGGTTTGAAATTAAAGTATCCCAAAAATTGGCAATCATTTATCCCTGAAAATAGCGCTTTTGATGTTGATTTAGATGTTGATGTTGAGAGTAAAAAAATTGTCCGTTATGGCTACGATATGTCGGTTAATAAAGAGGTTGAACAATTTGGGACACCAAAATTTTGGGGACGTAATCTATGGCTTTTTTTAGCTGGCATGTTCTACCTTTATGCTATCAATAATCAAGCAAAGGTGAGTGACAATTTCTTATTTGCTTATCATCAATACAATCACGATTCTAAAAGTTGGTTTTTTGATGATCCATCAAAATTAGTTACTAGCGACATCAAGTCGGGTGATGTAGTGAAATTAAATTTTTTAGATGTGTCATGTGAAGTACCTGTTAAAAATAAAGCCGATAGATGTATTGAAGCATTAATTCAAAGTGCCGATACCTCTTTTCATTTAGCCAGTTCCTCAAGCTATTTTCTTCTACATGGTTTAAAAGAAAATACAACTTCTCAATCAGGTGAGAGTGAAGATCCACAATCTATCGTTCATGCAGATCATGTCACGGTGTCGGGATTCGTTTCGAATGTTGATTATGACGCTAATCATACCATTTCAACATTAACCATAAATACGCAAGAGTTATACCAAAAAGATATAAGCGAAAATCTATTACCAATTTGTGTAAACCTGCTGTTATTTTTGCTTTTCGCATCAGCCACCGTTTTTAACGGTATTATGTTGTTATTGAAACCCATTGTGAATCGAATTCGTAACTTTAAAATTAAAAATATCTATACTTATCGTCTACTTTAAGTTGATTTTTACCATTATTGAGATTTTTTTTAAAAAAAATTGGCAGATTAAAGACGAGAAAATTTAAATCTAACGGCGCATTAAGCGCTTTTTTTATCAACAGTCATTTATTTCCAAATTAATTTCTAAAAATGTGGCATAGAACATTGGCTTCGGACTTATGTCCTAGTTAACTGAAAAATTTCCTTATTATAATTAATTCAAATCACTAATTATTTAGGAAATATTATGACCGCACATATTAATGCTAATCCCAACGACTTTGCACAAACCGTTATCATGCCAGGTGATCCTTTACGGGCGAAATTTATTGCAGAAAATTACTTAACCGACGCCAAAGAGGTTTGTAATGTACGTAATATGCTTGGATATACTGGTTTATATCAAGGAAAAGCCGTGTCAGTAATGGGGCATGGAATGGGAATTCCATCAATAACCCTTTATGCACATGAACTAATTAATGACTTTAATGTTAAACGGATTATTCGAGTAGGTTCTTTAGGTGCCACACAGCAAAGCGTTAAAATGCGTGATGTTATTTTAGCTGTAGCAGCAGGAACCGATTCGATGACAAATCAAAAAAGAGCAAATGGTTATAACATTGCTACATCAGCGACATTTTCCTTATTACATCGAGCTTATGAAATGGCTAATAACATGAATTTACCGGTTAAAGTAGGGAATGTATTTAGCGGTGATCTTTATTATGATCCTGACGAAACATTAATAAGTACACTCGAAAAATCAGGGGTGTTAGGTATCGATATGGAAGTGGCTGGTCTATATGGAATTGCTCAACAATTCAATGTCGAATCGTTAGCGATTTTAACCGTTTCAGACCACTGCTTAACTGGTGAAGAAACAACCGCGGAAGAGAGGCAAATGACATTTAATAATATGATCAAACTTGCTTTAAACGTGGCTGTTAACTCTTAATTTATTGCGTTTCTCGGATGGAAATATGAAAAATAAATTATCGCTCACACTTATTAGTTTTTTAGCTAATTTTATTATGGCTGGCTTTGCCAGTCAGTTTGGTATGCTAATAGAACCCATAGCGCAGAGTTTTAATGCAGATGTAAACAGTGTCGCATTCATTTTTTCTTTATTAAATGGTGGGGCGTTAATAGGCACTATTTTGGCATTCTTTTTAATCGATATTATTGGGATTAAACGCATCACCTTGCTTAGTTATTCGATTATAATTGCCTGTTCGCTCATTTTATATATCACAAACTCGCTTTTGATACTTCAAGTTTGTATGACTTTGATTGGTTTGTGTGGTGGAATAGGGCTCTGCATTGCGGGGACGATTGTGGTATCAACTTGGCAAGATAAGATACAAAGTACAATGTTAGTTGTACAAGATGCGACATTTAACATTGCTGGTGTCATCTTCCCACTGATTACTACCTACGCTTTAACGCATGACTTATCTTGGGCAAGTAGCTATTTAATGGTTGGGTTGGTAACAGTCTTAATGTTATTCATCATTATATTGACTAATTTCGATTTAGTTAGTCATCCAACAGTCAGACAGTCTCAGCCATCAGAGTGGAATTTTGGGATATTATCTGCTGGTATTGGATTATTTTTGGCAATGTTAGCATTATATACCTTCTTAACGTGGGCCCCGTTATTTGTTAGCCAAAAATTTTCTATATCGTTTGAATTGGCTGGCAATATTATTACCCAATATTGGGCAGCAGCTTTAATTGGGGCATTAGTTTCAACGGTGATCGTGACGCGAGTTAAAATTGTACACTTTTTTATCTCAATTATTTTATTAGCTTTTATTATGACATTGATGATCGTCAACACCGAATACAGTGATAACGATAGCCTTGATCGCATTGGCTACTTAACTTATGGATATGGATTCGTCTGCTCTGCTTTATATAATGCCTTTGTCGCTTATGGTGTAACCTTTGTAAAAAATGCATCAAGCAAAAATGTTTCATTTATTTTAATCAGTGGCAGTGCAGGGGCGATGTTTAGCCCAGCTATTAGCTCAATACTGCATAACTATTTAGACATTCAAGTTATTATGAATACCATACCAATATATTATGCCGTTATTATCGTTATGTTGGCTATATCAATGTTCTTAAAGAAAAGAGCTCTAAAAAAGTAATCAATGAAATTAACTTAGGATATCGCTTTTATTACAATGGTTGACTATAATGATGCCTCTTCAGAATGAGATAACGCGATAGATAATTAACTATCAACATGTTATCGATTCTGATGGGGTATATATTTTGTGGTTAAAAACTTCGGTGATATGCAATTAAAATCTTTAAATAAAGGTCGATTTAGCCGTTATTGGCAGGAAAACAATAAATTACTCGAGTCAATTATAGAACAATGCATTGTAGAAAAGAAAATTGTCGATGAAAAAACCACTCTTTTTCATCAAGGATGTAAAGTCGATAATTTAGTTGTTGTTTATAATGGTACGATTTCGATACGCTATCAGGCTAATAATGGTCGTCGATTCCATCTTGGTACAGTAGATTGTGATGAGCATATATTTGGTGAAATGGAGTTTTTTACCGACTATTTATGTCAATTTGATATTATTGCCGAAGAAGCCCTAACTGTCGCTATCGTCAGCATTGATAAATTATATCAATCATTACTCAAATATCCTAAATTAGCACTGTTTTTTGCAAGTGCTATTGCTTTTGATTATCAAGAAACATTAGATATCTTCTTAAAAAGAACTTTATATTCAATTTGTTATAACATTGCTTATGATATATATCAGCATCATCTAAATATTCATCCCGTTAATAATTTTCAAAAAAACTACTTAGAAGCAGAACGTTTTGGCACTACCGATCGTGTCTATCGTCGGGCCGTTAATGAATTAATTCATTTAGATATTATTCATAAAGTTGCTGGTAAATTGGAAATTAAGGATATTGATAATTTAAAAGATTTTATCGAATTCAGAGGAAAATTCGCTAAATAGAGTAGGAATAGATTAAAAATAAAGTCGCTTTTAAAAACGCTGTTTGTCAATAAAAGAATTATTGGATTAAGGAAAAACTATGGATTGGTTTACGCTCGTAAAAATTGGCATTTTAATTTTTGGAATGGTTAGCTTTATTCTTTTTAAAGGCGAGCGCAGTATAAATAAGGATAATTTAGACGACCACTTAAGCCTACGTGAACCAATAAGAGATCTAACGGATGAAGAGCTAGACCTATTACAACCTTTTTTAACCAGTAAAATGGCGGTTTATCCCTATAAATTTCAATCCTCATTAGTTGATAACAAAGTATCACAACTTCAAGGGATTTGTTGTCGTCATAGTCTTAACAAAAATACTGATGAAATTGACTATTATTATGAAATAGACGATATAGAGCTGTTCTTTCCATATAATATGGATAAGTATATTGATCAATTTAATCTCATAGAAGTTGTATTTACCAAACGGTATGGGATTGTCGTTAACATTAATAATCACGATATTAAGACAGCACAAGAAAACTATGATCCAAACGAGGAATATGAATTTAAAGATTTTGGGCATTTAAAAGAGCATGCTGACAAATTTTATGAAAAACGCAACGATAATATAGATGCTTTTGATATTGAATCACTCACTATTTATGATGGTGAGCGCGATTACACGCAAATTGATCAAAAAAATGATTTGAAAAACCTCGATGAGGTAAATTCAGACGATTTAATTAATAAAAAACTCTACCAACGAGAATAAACACCATTGGAAGCCACAATTCGAAGCAAATTTAGAAATTATTTACCATTTGCTATTAGCAATGTTTTTATTGATATTGTCATGTCATTAACCACGATGATTAACGGTGTTAAAAGAGTTAATAAAAAAAGTTAATCAACGTCGAATTAAAGAAATTAAAAAATATTATGAAAATAGATTAGGTACTATCATTAATCTTGAATAAACCGTTTTAATATAAAGTTTAAATAAAAAGATCTTAAAATTATGTTAACTATTTTAGCCACTTTAGCCACTATTTTTTTCGTATTCGTGATGGTTTGTTCAATCATCTTGATACGACAAGTAAAGAAAGATTTAAATAAAAAAAGGCCCACTAAAAAAGAAACCTTTATCCGTGAAAATGCAACTCGACAACTGACTGAAGAAGAAGCTACTTTTCTTCAGCCTTATCTTGATGATAAAGAAAAAATTACGCCGCCTTATCAATGGGAAAGCTCACTAATTAATTCTGATGTTACGACAATAAAAGGGTATATTGAAAAAGAATTTACTGATGCAATCAGTTATGAATATTATTACAAGATAGGTAATATTCAGTTATTTTTTCCTTATAATATGGATATCGGTATTATGGGCTTTGAAGCTCGATATCAAGGGGAATTTATCACCAAGACTAAAATTCTCAATACGGTTGAAATTGTCTTTACTAATAGTTATGCAATCGTTGTTAAAATAAACAGTTATGATTTATTGCAAGCTAGTTTAAAACTACCATCTCGTAAACAGGAACAACTCAATGATTTTTGGCAGACGGGAAAAATTAAACCTATTCGTATGAATAATATAGAAAGATCTAATGAGACCTTAACACAACTAGTAACAGAGACATCTGAAAAAAAACCGCCTTTTGAAATTCTTAGCAAACGAGAAAAAAATCAATTTGAAACCGCGCTTCAAGACCGAAGCAATTCTGGCAAATTAATGACAGTTTTTTTTGTTTTAGGCGTAATATTTTTATTAGCTTTAGAACATTTTCAGTCGATTGCCTTGGTTATTTTTTCAATCATCTGTTTTATTTTTTCCCTAATAGCATCGCATATAAAACGAGAATTGCCGACCGAATATGTTAATCATATCAAAGCTGAAATAAGGCTTAACAAGCCTAGCTATTGCCGATTGTTTATCGATTCGAACATTGATGTTTACTATCCTGCATACTGGAAAATGTTTCTCCCCAATAACACCGATATACCGATTGATATGCAGGTCGAACTTAAAACTAAACAATTGCTTAGTTGTGGTGAATATTTATCGATTAGCGAAGAAGTAAAAAACTATGGTGCCCCCAAATTTGTTCATCATAATATTATATTAGCCATTACGGGATTTATATTGGCTATCTTAATTTTCTTTTTTACTTATGCGGGTGAAAAATTTGATTTTACGTATCAGCAATTAACCGCGCCAGATACTACTTGGATTATTGATGATAAAGTAAGTTTGAAGCAATCCGCCATCCACTCTTTGGATCGAGTTAATTTGGATCTATCTCGTATTTTATGTGATATTCAAAATACGCAAGATATCAAATCTCAACACCTTCAATGTGATAAAATAAAGGGTATTTCATCAGGTAATAGTAGCAAAATTACGGATCAAGTTAGCAAAGAAAACTATCATAATGGAGAAATTTCGAAACTAACACTTTCAACTGATTATGGAAATGATATCGATAAAAATCAGTTATTTTCATCGCCAATTTTGATCAACAATTTTGTCTTTCTGTTTGTTATCTTCATCGCCTTAATTAATACTATTATTTATATATGGAAAAAAGCCGCCAACCAATTTAGGCTCGAAAAAATTATTAGTCATTATCAAGATAAAATTCTTGAATATAACGATTAACTGTTCTGGGTTAATAGCAGTAATTAAATAATAGACACCAAGTTAGTAAACAAACTGAATAATTAAACTCAATTATTCAATTGTGAGAGAAACCATATTCTGTTATACTAATTTCCCGTCTGATTCATCATATATTGCATGGGTTTTATCATTTAAACTAATGTGATATTGTTCAATTAAATTAATAATGGTCTGGTATTAATGGTCACGAATTATATTTTTGTTACAGGCGGTGTCGTTTCTTCTTTAGGTAAAGGCATTGCCGCAGCCTCATTAGCTGCAATTTTAGAAGCCCGCAATTTAAAAGTCACCATGCTAAAACTCGATCCCTACATCAACGTCGATCCGGGAACAATGAGCCCAATTCAACATGGTGAAGTTTTTGTGACTGAAGACGGTGCCGAAACCGATCTCGATTTGGGTCATTATGAGCGTTTTATTCGCACCAAAATGAGCCGAAAAAACAATTTTACAACTGGACGTATTTATTCTGACGTTTTACGAAAAGAGCGTCGTGGAGACTATTTAGGCGCGACAGTCCAAGTTATCCCTCATATTACCAATGCGATTAAAGATCGTGTTATTGATGGTGCCAAAGGTTACGATGTTGCTATCGTTGAAGTGGGTGGCACAGTGGGTGATATCGAATCACTACCATTCTTAGAAGCAATTCGCCAATTAGCGGTTGATGTTGGTCGTGAACATACCTTATTTATGCACTTAACATTAGTGCCTTATCTTGCATCATCAGGTGAAGTTAAAACCAAACCGACCCAACACTCAGTTAAAGAGTTATTATCAATTGGTATTCAACCTGACATACTAATTTGCCGTTCAGATCGCGCAATTCCGGCTAACGAAAGAGCTAAAATTGCACTATTTTGTAATGTGCCTGAACGAGCGGTGATTTCACTTAAAGATGTTGATTCGATTTATAAAATTCCAGCATTATTGAAATCACAAAATTTAGATACCTACGTGTGCAATCGTTTCCATCTTGAATGTAAGGAAGCCGATCTTTCTGAATGGGAACAAGTCATCTATGAAGAAGCGAATCCAGTAGGTGAAGTCACAATTGGCATGGTAGGTAAATACATCGAATTACCTGATGCATATAAATCAGTAAATGAAGCGTTAAAACACGGTGGATTAAAAAACCGTTTAACTGTTCATATTCGTTATATTGATTCAGAAGACCTCGAATCACGCGGTACCGATTTACTTGCAGGCTTAGATGCGATTTTAATACCGGGTGGATTTGGTTATCGTGGCGTTGAAGGTAAAATTATTGCTGCGCGCTATGCACGTGAAAACAAAATACCTTATTTAGGAATTTGCCTCGGAATGCAAGTTGCTATGATAGAGTATGCACGTAATGTAGCGGGTATTAAAGATGCCAACTCTACAGAGTTTGTAAAAGATTGTGCAAGCCCTGTTATTGGATTAATCACTGAATGGAGTGATGAGTCTGGTAATGTGGTTCAACGTAATGAAAATAGCGACTTAGGTGGCACCATGCGTTTAGGTTCGCAAATCTGTCATTTAGAGCCAAATTCATTAGTCGCTCAAATGTATAAAAAAGAGTCGATAACCGAACGTCACCGTCACCGTTACGAAGTCAATAACAACTTATTACCAGAAGTTGTCAAGGCTGGCTTAAAAGTGACAGGGTTATCAACTGATAAAAAATTAGTGGAAATTATTGAAATTCCAGACCATCCTTGGTTTGTTGCATGTCAGTTCCATCCAGAATTTACATCAACTCCACGTGATGGACATCCATTATTTAGTAGTTTTGTTAAAGCTGCCAAAGATTATCAAGATCAGCAGCAAAAATAATTTATGTTTACATTAGGTATATATCTGTCATATAGAGGAAAATAACATGGCAAAAATCGTTAAAGTACATGGTCGTGAAGTCATCGACTCTCGTGGTAACCCAACTGTTGAAGCTGAAGTTCATTTAGAAGGTGGTTTCGTTGGTCTTGCAATCGTTCCATCTGGTGCATCAACAGGTTCACGTGAAGCGTTAGAACTTCGCGATGGTGACAAATCTCGCTTTTTAGGTAAAGGCGTACTTAAAGCTGTTGAAAACGTAAATGGACCAATCGCTAAAGCAGTTATTGGTAAAGATGCGTTAGATCAAGCTGCAATCGACCAAATCATGCTTGATTTAGACGGTACTGATTTCAAATCTAACTTAGGTGCTAACTCAATCCTAGCAGTATCTTTAGCAACAGCTAAAGCAGCAGCTGCAGCGAAAGGTGTACCACTTTATCAACACATCGCTGACCTAAATGGTACTCCAGGTCAATACTCTATGCCATTACCAATGATGAACATCATTAACGGTGGTGAACACGCTGATAACAACATCGACCTTCAAGAATTCATGATTCAACCAGTTGGTGCTAAAACAGTTCGTGAAGCAATCCGTATGGGTTCTGAAGTATTCCACAACTTAGCAAAAGTACTTCACGCTAAAGGCATGAATACTGCTGTTGGTGACGAAGGTGGTTTTGCACCTAACTTAGGTTCAAACGCTGAAGCATTAGCATGTATCAAAGAAGCTGTAGAAAAAGCAGGTTATGTACTAGGTAAAGACATCACTTTAGCGATGGACTGTGCTGCATCTGAATTCTACAACAAAGAAACTGGTAAATACGTATTAAAAGGTGAAGGAAACAAAGAATTCACTGCTGAAGAATTTACTCACTATTTAGAAGGTTTAACTAATGAGTATCCAATCGTATCAATCGAAGATGGTTTAGATGAAAGCGATTGGGAAGGTTGGGCATACCAAACTAAAGCATTAGGTCACAAAATCCAATTAGTTGGTGACGATCTATTTGTAACTAACACCAAAATCTTCAAACAAGGTATTGAAAAAGGTATTGCTAACTCAATCCTAGTTAAAGTTAACCAAATCGGTACATTAACTGAATCTATCGCAGCAGTTAAAATGGCGAAAGATGCTGGTTATACAGCAGTAATTTCACACCGTAGTGGTGAAACTGAAGATTCAACAATTGCTGATTTAGCTGTTGGTTTAGCTGCTGGTCAAATCAAAACTGGTTCTATGAGCCGTTCTGACCGTGTTGCTAAATACAACCAATTAATCCGTATTGAAGAAGCGCTTGGTTCAAAAGCACCATTCAACGGTTTAAAAGAAGTTAAAGGTCAATAATTCGTTTTTTTAAACGATCATAAAAACGGTGACACAGTTCACCGTTTTTTTATTCATCACACCGCTAGGGTTGCGTTGACTAAGGTTGTGTTGTACTCTTATCAGCTTACTTAAAACATTTAAATTTACGTTAATATTAAATTGATATTTAATAATTTAGCCACATATAATTTTCTTACAAACTTACGAACACATTTTTCTGCTTATGAACAATATTACGAATATGTCCCAGCCTAAAAGTAAATGGCAACTTTTTAACTGGCTTTGTACAGGTAAACTACCGCTTAATGAACTATGGCTTAAACCGACTTATCGTTATAAATTTTTTTTCAGGACCCTATTTTTAAGCCCAATAACGCTTAAATTATTAGATAAATTAAGACAATACCCATTACTTGGATACTATCTATCATGCCAAACCAATTTACCCTGTAAATTACAACGACCTTATTTAGCATCTTGCTTAAGTCAACAAGAGCGCTATGAAGCCTTAGCCTATCATTATGACTTTTTAGCAAATCATCCTGATAGCATGACTAAAGCTTTTTACAATCCAAATTCATCATTTGAACTAGCAAGTGTTGTGGCTAAGAACGAAGCTAACATAAAAATCGCCATCCAAGCACGTAACAAGTTTGCTCGTGAAGGTGAGCTAAGCTTATATTTTTATGACAATGATGGCATTGATTTAGCCACGTTAACCTTCACCATTAACCAATACCAACAAAAACCAACACTGTTTATAGCAGGATTACAAGGAACAGGGCATCAAGACGCTCGCACCAGAGTTCAGCAAGCAACAAAACAGAGTTATGGACTATTTCCTAAACGTGTTGTGGTGGAAGCCGCATTAATTATTGCTCGTTATTTCCAGCTTGAACAAATTATTGCTGTGGGCAATAAAACCCATGTTTACAACAACTGGCGCTACAACAGCCGACAAGAAAGAATCTTATCTGATTATGATGATTTTTGGTTAACTATTGACGGTAAACAAGACGAAAGATCGTTATTTATTTTACCCACCCAAATCAACCGAAAAGCCATTGAAGATATTGCCAGTAAAAAACGTTCTGAGTATCGCAATCGTTATGCATTATTAGATGAACTGCAAAATAAAATTGAAACTCAATTAGCAGCATTAACATAATAGTATGGATTAACGACAAAAAAAATCGCTTGTTTAAATTAGCAAGCGATATAAAAAATTCGACTTTTAAAAATGAAAATAAAGGAATAAAACATGTATTTTGGTATTCTTATTGCTTTAGTGCCGTTATGTCTAGGTTATTTGATTAAATTCAAAGAGCAAAAATGGATCACCAAAATAAACCTAATCTTAAGTTGGATGGTCTATTTTATTTTATTTATCATGGGAACCGAGTTGGCTCACTTAGATAATCTAGCTTCTAACATAAAAGTTATCCTATTTTACACCGCGATCATTTTTGTTTGCACCTTTGGTGGCAATTTCATCTTTTTAGCGCTAATTGACCTATTTTTACCGTGGCGCACCACCCATAGTAAACAAAATTATGAATCACGATTCAAAATGATCTTAGAATCACTGCGAGTGTGCATAGCGCTAATCGCCGGCTTTATTGCCGGACTCTTTCCACTCTTTATTTGGCAATATAGTGAAGACATCACCAAAGTGGTACTCGTCTTTTTATTGCTACTTATTGGTATACAATTACGAAGTAACAACATCTCACTAAAACAGATCCTACTCAACAAAGTCGGCATAGTTACCACTATTATTGTGGTACTAAGTACCTTCTTAGGCGGGATTATTGCAGCACTCATATTGTCACAACCCGTACGAGTAGGGCTGGCAATGTCATCAGGCTTTGGCTGGTATTCACTATCAGGAATACTCATGACCGAAGCTCATGGCCCAATTATAGGCAGTGCCACTTTCCTAAATGACATCCTACGCGAATTATGCGCCATTATCCTAATCCCAACCCTAATCAAACGATACAAATTCACAGCGTTAGGTTTATGTGGGGCTACATCGATGGACTTTACGCTACCTATGCTACAAAAAGGCGCCGGAATCAGCATCGTACCACCCGCCATCGTCCAAGGCTTTCTATTAACCTTAATCATGCCGATTTTTATGACCTTGTTTAATTATGGTTAAGAATTGATATTAGAGTAAAAAAGTTGAGGAGCGGGGTTTTTGGGATTTAAAATCCTCCTTAAATAAATAAAACTTTTATAGTCAAAAATGATGTTTTTTAGAAAGTTGTAAACTTGATATTTATCAAATAATAAATACTTTATTTAATGATTATCTTTAGATATTTTCTGATATTCTTTACAAAGATTAACTATCCTAAACGCAAAAAATATTGCGTCATATTTTTCGGGTCACTATACTTTGAAATTGGGTTAGCTGAGTAGCTAAAACATTAGCAGCAAACATAAAAAATAAATAAATCAAGAGCTTAATTGACAAGGCAGTCTAAAATGCATTATAATTTTCAATTGGCAACTTGGCCAACCTATAATTTAAATACGCTTAATTTAAACTCTCAAACTCCTTTTTTTCACTTCAGTTTATTAATCGACGAAAATTTAAGATCGCGTAGTCGATCGTTGCGTCTACCGTTACTTCGATCGTCATTTGAATCATCATTCCGATCATCTCTAGGATCTAAATTATTCCGACTGATCGTTTTACCGCTAAGCTTTTTGTTAATACCTTTCTATTCCAGCTATGCATTAACCTCTAAAACCTTAAATCAGATTCACGGTAATGCACCGTATTTAACGTTTGATGGTGGTTATACACGAGTTACAAGCACTGACGGTCTGCTTGGTATTACGTTATCTGACGGTACACAATATACGCCTTCAACCAATCCTTCATCTTCTTCAAGACCTATCGCCTTGCCGGTTGTGGGGCAGAGTTTTGCTGATATAGGTATGTTGGTTCCTACTGATACTAATTCAGTCACTTTAAGTTCTCTTATCGGTCCACCTTATAATTATTGGGGGGATGATGATGGTGATTCTGGCGTTACAGCTACAGGTTCTTTGAGTTTATCTATCGTCGATAAAAACGGGCAATCAGTATCACGTAATGCAGTACCAAAAATTTGTAATGCACCTTATCAAGTAAAATTAACCAATACAGATGGTATATTAAGCACACGTTATGGTCTTCCAAGTCATAGTAACTTTAGTGCAAGTAATGTGACCTATTATATCAATCCTAAACCATCGCCAACGGTTTGTTTTGCAAGGCCTAACCTATTGTATGGTAAGAACAAGGAGAATAATTGGCCGCTAGATTTTAGCGGTCCTGCCTCGATTTGGGACCCTGCTAATGGTTTTCTTCCTCAATCATCTTACGGTTTAAATTTTCCGACTACTGGTGCTCATGGTTTATACTTTGATTTAGTCATTTCGAGTAGTAATCAGGCATTGTCTTGGGCTCCTGTTTCTAAGGGGGGGATAACCGCTACTATGAGCAATTCCACAAGTACAGGTGTTCGAGTCACATTAACAGGTCCTGTCGCCACTGAGTCCCAACACGATTCTGGCTTTCCAGGTCCAATACCTAAGCCACCTTTACCTCTGACCTTTGAATTAGTCGGTCGCGATAGTCAAGGTAATGCAATTGTTAAATATGGTTTTACGCTAAAGCAGTGGTTCGTTAACCGTGGTACTAGCTATGAGGACTTTTATCCTGATCTTGTCTTTTGGTGTAACAATTTAGGTTATCGCGTATCACGTGTAAGTGATTTAACTAATTCAAATCATCGTATGGGCGCAATCCCTTCGTCATCTGGCAATCATTATCAGCGTCGCATTGGTTCAGGTTTTTTCACGGAGTGGGGCAAAATGGACGATTACTCAGGAGCTGACTTCATAAGCGCTTACTATTGGACTAGTGATCAGGATGGTAATCGCAATTTTATTGTGTACGCACTCAACGGTTATGTGAATTCGTACCAAAATGACGCAAATAACGGCGGACTTTGTACTTATCCTTAGTTCTTATTTCTTCGTCCTTATCCTTAGGCCGGGGGGGAAGTGATAAAAAATAGTATTAAGTCATTAAAAGTAAGCTACGAGTCAACGTCGTTTAGCCATAAAAAAGCAATTTTGTGGCTAAGCGACGTTTGAATTACCCGCCTAGGCGGGTTTATTTTTGAGGTGTTTTATCGAAAAAAAGTTGAGGAGCGGGGTTTTTGATTATTTTGGCTAAAAAATATTTATCTTTAAATAGCGGTTCCTTTTTTGGGGACAAAAAAATCTTTTATATCAACTTGTTCATGTTCTAGCAACCACACCTTTTTATCAATTCCGCCTGCATAACCTGTTAAGTTGCCATTTGTGCCTACTACGCGGTGACAAGGAATAATGATGGAAAGGGGGTTGTGGCCGACGGCACCGCCGACTGCTTGGCTGGACATGTTGGCGCTGATTTGTTTAGCAATATCACCATAGGTAATCACCTTACCATAAGGGATTTGTACCAATATATCCCACACTTTATGTCTAAATTCGCTACCTTGTGGTGCTAAAGCCAGTTTTGTGATAGTTGGTTTTTTGCCGGCAAAGTAGTCATCCAACCATTTTTTGGTTTGATTAAATATGGCTAAATTTGGCGCCTCTTCTTTTTGGGCGCTTAGCATTTGGCCAAAATATTTTTGTCCTTCAATCCAAACACCCACTAATTTATTGTGCTGACTTGCTAGGGTGATTTGCCCCAGTGGTGATGAATAATGACTGGTGTGATACATATAAAATCCTTTTTGACCGATTATATTATTATAGCAAGTTCTTATATTGAAATTAGAAATATTACTTTTTTTATTTATGATGGTAAACGGAATAACTATAATATTTGCACTTATTTAAAAATAAAATAATTTTGGAATGAATGATGAATACTAAACCAGCCAATTCAATGTCGAACGTAGCGTTAGCTAGTTTTATCGGCACTGCAATTGAATTTTATGATTTTTATATTTACGCCACCGCTGCTGCGCTAGTGATTGGGCCGGTATTTTTTCCTGATAGTTCGCCATCGGCTCAAGCGTTGCAATCATTTGCAACGTTCGGTATAGCTTTTGTTGCAAGGCCTATTGGGGCGATTTTGTTTGGTCATTTTGGTGATCGTATTGGTAGAAAGTCCACCCTAGTTGTATCGCTTATTTTGATGGGCGTTGCTACGGCGTTAATTGGTTTGTTACCTGGGTATAGTGTGATTGGCTTTTGGGCGCCATTTTTGTTGTGTATTTTACGTTTGGCACAAGGCTTAGGTCTTGGTGGTGAGTGGGGTGGTGCAGCATTATTGGCAACGGAAAACGCGCCAAAAAATAAACGCGCTCTGTTTGGGATGTTTCCTCAGTTAGGCCCTTCGATTGGGTTTTTATTATCTAATGGGGTATTTTTATGTGTTACGCTTTCGCTGAGTAATGAGCAGTTTTTAGATTGGGGTTGGCGTATTCCTTTTGTTCTTAGTGCGGTTCTTGTGGTTATTGGTTTGTATGTCCGATTAAAATTAGTTGAAAGCCCCATTTTCACTCAAGCTTTAGCCAATAAAAAACAAGTTAAAATGCCAGTAATGAATATGTTTGTTCACCATTGGAAAGCGTTGACGTTAGGCTCCTTTTCGATGGTAGGTTGTTATACGCTTTTTTATATAACCACAGCCTTTTTATTGCAATATGGCACTAAATACTTGGGCATTGAAAAAGGTCATTTTTTAGGATTTTTGTGTGTAGCGATTGTATTTATGGCGATCGCTACCCCGATTTCTGCCCGACTTAGCGATAAATACGGGCGTAAGCCGGTGTTAATTGTTGGCTTAATGCTTGTTGCGCTATCTGGTCTGTTGATGACTCAATTTATGGCTAGTGGTAGTGAATTATTGGTGATGACCTATTTATGCTTATCACTATTTTTGATGGGGATTATTTTTGCGCCTATGGGGGCATTTTTACCCGAGATTTTTCCGACTAATATTCGTTATACCGGGTCGTCAGCAGCGTATAGTATTGGTGGGATTTTAGGGGCATCAATTGCGCCAATTATTGCTAATTATTTAGTGGCACATGGTAGTTTGACGTGGGTAGGCTATTATGTGGCGGTGGCGTCAATCATTAGTATCATCGCAACATGGTTGATTAAAGAGACATTAAATAGTGATTTTTCTGAGTAAAAAGTTAAAAGGCTCACTTCGGTGAGCCTTTTTTATCGATTATTTTACTGCTTTGCCTTTTTCGACATAGCTCATGTCACCTAATGATTCAACAATGAATTTGCCATCATCAGTGTAACGAATTTTAGTGACGCTCGCGTTACCTAGTCCACTTGTGATTGGTTTATCTAACATTTCTTCAACCATAGCCATAATTGCCATGCCGTGAGAAACAACAAGAACATTACCGCCACCTTGTTCTTGGGCTGATTTTGCAATTGCTCTTAATGATGCTTGCATACGTGTTTTAACGGCATTGTAGTCTTCTGCTTCGCCTGATTTTTCAACGGCTTTGATCGCATCCATCATTTTTTTAAGGGTGACTTTACCTTTAGCTAAATCAGCCATTAATGCTTTGTCAGACTCATAACCTAGGTGCTGTGCTGCGGGGTTCCACATGTTGGGATCAAGATCGCCTTCAAAATCACCAAAACACGTTTCTCGTAATCCTTCCATTTCGTTGATGCTTAATTTTGTATCACCTTTAGATTCAAGAACAATGCGCGCAGTTTGTCTTGCTCGGCCTGAATCGCTTGAATAGACCGAAATAAAGTCGATACCTTTTAAGCCACGACCAAGTTGCTGTGCCACTTCAATTCCCGGTTTTGTTAGTGGCGTGTCTGACCATCCTTGAGCACGATGGACGTTGTTGAACATGGTTTTACCATGACGGGTAAAATAGATATTCACTTCGTCAGCAAATGATTGTGCAATTGATGCGGTAAGGATAGCGGTTAATCCAATAAGTTTAATGAGTTTTTTCATAGTTTCTTCCTTTTCTATAATAAGTTGAATCGATAATCAATAACGGTTTCGGCTGAAAGTGTTGGTGAACGTTGAGCTTTGCCGTCTCTTAATTTTGGCGTAATGTCTTTACTGCTTAAGGTTTTATAAGACCAACCATAACCAAATTTTGACAAAATAGATAGATTTTTAAATGTGCCACTTGTTGGTTTAAAGATGTTAAACACGTTGATTTCGCCATTTTTTAAGGTTTCATGTTTGTAGTTAAATTCACCGTAGTTGAGATATAAACCTGTGGTATTGTCTTTAAAGAAGTCGTAAGTCAATATGCTTGAAAATACCAGTTCGCCATCACGCATATAGTCGGCCGCAGCTGCTGCCATACCGTTAAAACGTCCACGATTGTTTTTACCAATATGACGACCATAGTAACCGATAGCACCTTTGCGGTTAGCGTCAGTATAGGCGATACCGAATTTAGCACTCCAGTCGGCTTCTTTCCATTCAATGTCAGTTGCGTAATGCCATGCTGAATCATCAAAATCACGGACATTAGCTTTCATTTTGTCATGGTTTTTAAGTGCGGTACTACCGTAAATTTGTGAACCAAGAATAAGTTTATCCATCGGTTTATAAGAGAACTCGATTGCATGACGTTTGATGTAGTCTTTAGCAACGCCATAGGAGTAATCAAGTTTTACTATTTTGTCATTATACGCAATACCGGCCGTTTTGATATTATCAATGACGTGTTTTCTATCTAAGCTATAAAAATGCACTTTTTTCGATGATTCACGCGGGAAGGCGCTGTCGATGTAAGCAAGTTGTAGCGCTAAGTTTGAGTATTTTAATACGCCACTGTATCCCAAATAACTATAACGAGTTAAATGTTGTGATGAACTCATTACCCCCGTATCTTTTAAGCTATGCCATCCGACTTTACCATTAAAGTTGATATTTTTATCACCGAGTTTGACTTTGGCATAACGTTGAGTAAATTTGTTAAAACCATGCGCATTGTGTTTGTTTGGTTTTTTGCCTGAGTTATAGAGTAGGTTACGAGTTGCAAAGTAGTCACTAGCACCAAGTTTTATAACGTTATCATAGGTGAAATCAAAACCTAGGGTATCGAATAAATAACCCGATTTATAATTGAGCGTAAATGCTTGACCCCATGCACTATGGACTTCTTTAGGTTGGGATGCGTTTTCTTTTAAATACTTCCAATGGTTACGTGTTGAAAATTCAAATTTAGTATCTTTGAAAAAGGCATTATTCAAAAAGCCATTTTCACTATTGATTGAATTTGAATCAGCGGCAATAGCTGAAAAACACATGATGTTAAGTAATGCTAAGGAGACGTACTTTATTTTCATTATTATTTCCTATTTTTATAAATTTTTTTTCCAAAAAAAAACCTAAACACAACCCAAACTATCAAGCTTGAGTCATATTTAGGTTTTGCCTGCAAAAGCAGTAACAATCCTATTCGACTAAATTTTACTAATTGTTTCTAATTTTGACGATTTTCACCGATATTTAATGATGATTTACCCTCATTAACATAGTCCATACTGCCAATTTCAACGACCTTATATTTACCATTTTGGTAAACAATTTTGACGACAGTTGCATTCGCTAATGGTCTGTTTTTAATAGGATTATCAGTTAAGTCATAAATCATTGCTTGAATCGACATGCCTGATGAGATCACCAATATATTTTTTTGATGCTTAGCCAGTGCGGTCTCTACAATAGTGTGGAGTGCGTTTTGAGTGCGCTCTTTAACTTGGGTAAAGTTTTCCGCTTCATGCTTAGGATCACTTTTGGCAATCGCTTCGGTTAACGTTGTTACTGGGATCTGCCCTTGTACATAACTTTTATAAAAGGCATCAACCGACTTGTAACCCAGTGATTTCATAGCTGCGGATACCATTTTCGCATTAGTACCGCCTTCAAATCCGCCGTAAAAAACTTCGCGTAGGCCTTTTAACTCTTGTATTTTGTAATGTTTTACCCCTTTTTGAGCTAACAACACTTGCATGGTTTCGCGTTGACGACCTGAATCGCTGGTGTAATAAGCATCAAATCTGATGTATTTCTTTTTAAAGCCTTCACCTAAATAACGCGCCGTTTCTATTCCTTTGTCGGTTAAGGGTGAATCGGCCCAGCCTTGTACTAGATCATAGGTATTGAATAACGTTTTACCATGCCTTGCAAAATAGATGGTAACCACATCATCACGATTAGCATTAAACCTACTGCTTGGTTGATTACTACATCCAGTCGAGAGTGCGGTCAACAACAGTAAACTGGTGGTGATTTTAATTATTTTATTTATCATCTTTATCCTCGTAATCTGCTCAGTACATTTGCAGGTAATGCCGAGCAGACATTACCAGCATGATCATTATTTTAAAGTTGCACCTTTGGATAAAATCACAGACTGATACCAATAAAAGCTTTTCTTTTTATAGCGTTTTAATGAGCCTGAGCAATCTTGGTTTAGATCAACATAGATAAAACCATAACGTTTGGTGACTTCTGCTTTTGATGCACTAATGAGGTCAATTGGTCCCCAACTGGTGTATCCCATTACTTCAACGCCGTCGTTAATAGCTTCGCGAATTTGCACTAAGTGATCATTCATATAGTTTATACGATAATCATCATTAACCGTGCCATCTGCTTCAAGTTTGTCTTTGGCGCCTAAACCATTTTCAACAATAAACAGTGGTTTTTGAAAACGCTCATAAAGTAGGTTTAATAAGTAACGAATACCAACCGGATCAATCTGCCAGCCCCATTCAGATGCTTTAAGGTGAGGATTTGGGACCATATCAAGAATATTACCTTTTTGACGGAGTGAATCGTCCGCTGTGCCACAACAACTCATATAGTAACTAAATGAGATAAAGTCGATGGTTTCTTTTAAATCTTCACGATCTTGATCGGTAATGGTTAGCTCAATATTGTTCTCTTTAAAGTAACGATTCATATAAGTTGGGTAGTAACCACGCGCCTGAACATCTCCAAAGAATAACCAACCATGATTTTCTACATGTGTCGCCCATACATCTTCTGGTTTTGGCGTAAGCGGGTAGGCGATAGCGCCAAGTAACATATTACCGATTTTGGCATCAGGAATGATTTGATGACACAATTTTACCACACGTCCACTGGCAACTAATTGATGATGAATCGCTTGATAGATTTCGGCTTTAGTACTGTTACGATCTAAACCAACGCCAGTAAAAGGTTCGTGGAGTGACATATTGATTTCATTGAAAGTTAACCAATATTTCACTTTATTTTTATAGCGTTCAAATACTGTTTTGGCATAACGAGTAAAAAATTCGATGACTTTACGATTTCCCCATCCACCATATTGTGTGACAAGGTAGTAGGGCATTTCATAATGCGATAAGGTGACAAGTGGCGTAATGTTGTGTTTTAACATTTCGTCAAATAGTTTGTCATAAAACGCCAGGCCTTTTTCATTTGGTTGCTCTTCATCACCATTTGGAAAGATTCGGGTCCAAGCGATAGATGTTCTTAAACAGGTGAATCCCATCTCAGCAAACAGGGCAACATCTTCTGGATAGCGATGATAAAAGTCGATTGCCCGATCTTTAATACTGGTAATATCGACTTTATTGCGATCGACAATATCACCAAATAGACCATTAGGCGTGCAGTCAGATGTTGATAGCCCTTTGCCATCTTCACGATATGCACCTTCAACTTGATTGGCAGCAATAGCGCCACCCCATAAAAAATCACTAGGAAATGTATTTGCCATGTTTTACTCCTTTTTTGCACTTAACGCTAATAACGCGTCACCTTGTTGAACGTCTTGTTTGAATATGCACTGCACATCGATATAGTCATCACTATTGGTAATAATAATTGGTGTGGTGACTTCAAAGCCGGCTTGTTTAATCGCTTCGATATCAAAGCTAACAAGTCTATCACCTTTTTTCACCTTTTGGCCGGCTTCAACATGCGCTTCAAAATGTTGCCCATCTAATTTAACCGTATCGATACCAATGTGAATAAGGATTTCCGCCCCTGATTGAGTTTGAAATCCGATAGCGTGTTTAGTTCTAAATAGCGAAACAACTTCACCATCTTCAGGCGCGACAGTTTCGCCAATGGTTGGAATAATTGCGGCACCTTTACCCATCAATCCGCTGGCAAAAGTTGGATCATTGACTTGATTTAAATTAATGAGTTTGCCAGTCATTGGACTTGAGATAGTATCGATCTGCGTTTGACTGTTTATTGGCGATTGTTCTGCATTATCCGCTTTTTTATCTTTAGGAATACCAAATAGATAAGTTACCACCAATGCAATCATAAATGAGACTATCGAACCGATTATGGCAGCAAAGAATTTATCATCCAAACCATCACTTGGAATCATTTGTAAAAATGCAAAGATACTGGTGAAGCTAAATGAGAAGATAACCGATTTGAAATAACCAATAATCGCACCGCCAGCCATGGCTGAGAGACAACCAATCACAAATGGGCGTTTTAATGGTAAGTTAACGCCATAAATTGCTGGTTCTGTTACCCCAAATACACCGGATAATGCGGACGAACTTGCCAACGCTTTAACTTGCGGATCTTTACTGCGCATCATCACCGCCAATACCGCACCGACTTGGGCAAATACCGCTGGGAATAAGATTGGCAACATAAAGTCTTGTTGATATACGGTAATATTATTTATCGCAAAAGGTACCAAGCCCCAATGGATACCAAACACAACCATTATTTGCCAAAGTCCTGCTAAAAGCATACTGGCAATAACAGAATTAAGTTCATAAACATAAATAATGCCACTAGCAACAATGTTACATAAAAATGCAACGACTGGACCAATAAGCGCAAACGTTAATGGCACAGTAATGATAATACCGAGTAGGGGCGAAATGAATTTTTTAAATGAGTCATGCATGATTTTGTTGAAGTTACGTTCAAGCAATGAATAAAACCATGCCGCTAAAATTACAGGGAAGACTGAAGATTTATAAGGAATTAATTTAATAGGGATATTGAAAAATTCGGTTTGTAATTCAATTGCTTTTCCTAGCATCTCGGTAATACCCGGATAGACTAACGCGCCACCGATCGCCATTCCAACATAAGGATTACCACCAAATTTTTTAACCGCTGAAAAACCTAAAATGATCGGTAAATAATAAAATGGCGCATCAGCAATAGCGTTTAAAAAAGTAAATGTTGGCGTTTTTTCCTGAACAATGTCACATACTTGTAATAGAGACACAATCCCTTTTAAAATACCGCCGGCAACCAGTACCACTAAAACTGGAATAAAAATGCTTGATACTAAATCAATCAGTCGTGACACAATCCCTTTTTTAGGTCCCGCTTCTTGAGGAGCAGGGGTATTATTAAGGCTAGTGATATCCATAATTGCATTAAATACGTCAGCAACATTATTGCCGATAACGACTTGGAATTGTCCACCACTTTGAACGACAGTAATGACGCCAGTTTGTTTTTTAATTATTTCGGCATCTGCTTTTGATTCATCTTTCAATACAAAGCGAAGTCTGGTAGCACAGTGTACTAGACTGACGATGTTTTCCTGACCACCTACGTTCTCAATAATTGATTCAGCAAGTTGTTTATTTTTCATAGCTTATCCTTATTTAAGCGCAAAAAAAAACCTAAACCCCAGTAAACACGGGATTTAGGTTTTGCTTGCATCGATAAAATTAACCAATGCAATAACAATCCAAAAAAAGATTCCTTATTAAATTAACATAAAATAAATTAGCTTGTTGACAATTCATTCGTTAATTTGTGATGTATATCACATAATTATTTTTTTAATTCCGACCTCAATCGTTCAATATGAATAGTGAGATATAAACTTTCATCATCAGATAGCGGATGTTGATATTGTTGGATTAAATGAAGATCTATCTGTTTAGTGCAAAGATAGGCTTGTTCATATTTTTCACGGATAATCTCATACAACGAGGTATCTTGCTGTGCGGATTTACCTTTACTCAAAATTCGGTGTGCAAAAAACTTTAAATGGGTAACAAATCGTTGATAAGAAAGGCTGTTTTCGTCATATTCGAACCGAAAGTGATATTTTACGATATTTAAAATTTCACGCATGATTTTGGTCATATTAACAATATTGGGCATGGTATCGTTAAGCTCAGCATTGATAATATGAAACGTAATAAATCCTGCTTCATCTTCATGAAGCTCAACACCCAACCGTTTTTTAATGACATCTAAAGCGTACACACCGATTTCATACTCTTTAGGGTAGAATTTTTTTATCTCCCAGATAAAGTTATTAGGAATATTAAAACCTTGTTTATGCCGCTCAATGGCAAAATAAATATGGTCAGTTAATGAAATATAGATACTATCTTGTAATTTACTGCCTAAAAATTGTCTGGCATGATTGATAATAATATCGGTTGTGGTATGAACTTCGATTGGAATTTCAGAAAGCAGTTCAGCAAATTTGGGTAATATTTCTTGATTATTTAATGAAAACTGTTTTTCGATAAGTTTCGGGTCGATCTCATCACCTTCCCGTTTTTTAAATCCAACTCCTCGACCCGTAACAATCAATTCATTCCCTTTGGAATCTAAAGTCACTACAACATTATTATTTAATATTTTATGAACTTTCATCTGATTCTGTCTAAATTTTAAGATTGATTTATTATCTATCGCAAAACGAAAATGGAAAGGAGGAATATAAAAAAGTGTGACTGACTTCATAAATTTGAGAAAAATAAATTGATTATTCTCAAAAAATAAACCCGATAGGCGAGCCATATCGGGTTTGGGTGAATAAATTAATTAATTATTGTGCAAGTAGTTTATTCATTGTTTGAATAAATTTGCTTGGATCATTTAACGATCCTTTTTCTGCTAGTAACGCTTGATCTAATAGCAATTCAATCCAATCACTAAATGCGGTTTCGTCTTGCGTATCAGCAACACGTTTAACTAATTGATGATCAGGATTGATTTCAAAAGTATATTTTATCTCTGGTGCTTTTTGTCCTGCTGCTGCAAAGAGTTTTGCCATTTGAGTAGACATCTCGTCGGCAGCGGTAGTGACAATTGCTGGCGTATCAGTTAAACGATGTGTTAATTTAACTTCTTTAACTTTATCGCCTAATACTTTTTTAACACGTTCGATAAATGGCTCAAGTTCTTTTTCGACTTGTTTTTGCTCATCACTATTTTGATCAGCTAACTTCTCGATTGACTCGTCAGATTTACTGATTGATTGGAACTGTTTACCATCAAATTCAGTTAAATTGCTCATCATCCACTCGTCAATACGATCAGATAATAATAAGACTTCAATGCCTTTTTTGCGGAATAGCTCAAGGTGAGGACTATTTTTCGCTGCGCCATAACTATCAGCAGTGATGTAATAGATCTTCTCTTGGCCTTCTTGCATACGGCTAATGTAATCGTCTAAAGATACAGTTTGCGCCTCGCTATCACTTTGTGTTGTTGTAAAGCGTAATAATTTCATAATCGCTTCACGATTAGCATAGTCTTCACCAGTACCTTCTTTTAAGACTAAACCAAATTCACTCCAAAATTGTTGATATTGTTCTTTATCATCTTTGGCAAGTTTATCTAGCATTTGTAAAACACGTTTAGTACAAGCATTACGAAGATTTTGTGTCACTTTATTATCTTGTAATATTTCGCGTGATACATTTAATGGCAAATCATTTGAATCAATTAAGCCTTTAACAAAACGTAAATAATTAGGCATAAATTGCTCAGCATCATCCATAATAAACACACGTTGTACATAGAGTTTTAAACCGTGTTTATTGTCACGATTCCACATATCCCAAGGCGCTTTAGATGGAATATAGAGCAAACTTGTATACTCTTGTTTACCTTCAACACGGTTGTGGCTCCAGCTTAGTGGATCGGCAAAATCATGTGAAATATGTTTATAAAATTCTTTATACTCTTCATCACTCACTTCTGATTTGCTTCGTGTCCAAAGTGCTTGGGCTTTGTTGACTTTTTCCCACTTAACTTCATTTTCTTCAGTAGTTTGAACTTCAACCGGTAATGAGATGTGATCTGAATATTTGCTAATAATTGAACGTAGACGCCAATCATCTAAAAACTCTTTTTCATCTTCTTTTAAATGTAAAATAATTTCAGTACCGCGACTCTCTTTTTCTGTATCAGAAATCGTGTATTCACCTTCACCAGCTGATTCCCACATTACTGCTTCATCGGCTTTAGCTGTTGCAGCGCGGGTTTTTACTGTCACTTTATCGGCAACAATAAAGGCAGAATAAAATCCAACACCAAATTGACCAATTAATTGGCTGTCTTTCGCTTGATCACTACCAATGGATTCTAAAAAGGCTTTGGTACCTGATTTGGCAATCGTACCTAAATTTTCAATGACTTCATCACGAGTCATCCCAATACCATTATCTGCAATGGTTAATGTGCCAGCTTCTTTATTTGTTGAAATGCGAACACCAAGCTCAGCATCACCCGCATATAAATCTGCATTTTCAAGTGCTTTAAAACGGAGCTTGTCGGCTGCGTCAGATGCATTTGAAATAAGTTCTCTTAAAAAAATCTCTTTGTTTGAATACAAAGAGTGAATCATTAAATGCAGAATTTGTTTAACTTCGGATTGAAATCCACGCGTTTCTGTTCCTTGCTTACTCATTGACTAATACCTCAACTATTTTTAGCAATTAAAAGTGATCGATACATTTTAATTGATTAACTTTGACATAATGTTTTGATTAATTGTTGTATTGCTATATGGGAATTAAAAAAAGAATTTCAAGAGGAGAGGTTGTGATAAAAAGTTGATTGGTGATTTTTTAATTGATTAAAAAAAGCCCTGATAATGTATCAGGGCTATTGATGATAATTTAATTATCGAGTTTCTGGTAAAAAGCCACAAACTAAAATAAGAACAACGGCAACCGGAATAATTACGCGAGTTAAAATCGTCCAAACGCCAAACCAGAAGCTATTTAAGTTAAGCTCTTTACGAATGACTTTTTGGTTCATCATCCAAGCACCAAAGATAACAGTACCTAATCCTGTCACAGGTAACATAATCTTACTTGTGAGGTAATCAAGCAGATCGAAAATATTTTTATCAAATAGTTTCAGGTCTGCCCATTCATTGAATGATAAAATACAAGCGATACCCAATGCCCAAATTAATACACTACTAACCACTGTTGCGGTTTTACGACCCATGTGCGTTTTTTCTTCTAATAACTCTACCGTAGGCTCAAGTAATGATATTGATGAGGTTAACGCAGCAAAAGTTAGGAAGATAAAGAATAAACAACCTAAAATTGAACCTGCTGCCATATTACCAAAAGCGATAGGTAACGTTACAAAGATCAGACCAGGACCAGAACCCGCTTCTAAACCATTAGCAAATACTAATGGGAAGATCGCCATACCTGACAACATCGCAACGATAACATCTAAGATAACAACGGTGCGAGCAGTAGAGATTAAGTTCACATCTTTACCAAGATATGAACCGTAAGCCATCATAATCCCCATTCCTAATGATAAGCTGAAGAATGCATGACCTAAAGCCGCTAAAATGGCAGTACCATTTAATGCCGACCAGTTTGGTGTGAATAAAAAGTCAAACGCTTGACCAAATGATGATCCACTAACGATGGCTGCATAAGCAACTAAGACCAATAATAAAATGCCAAGGCCAGGCATCATTACCTTACAAGCACGCTCTAAACCAGCGCCAACGCCCATTGCAACAATAATGGTATTGGCTGCCATAAACACCGTATGCCAAATCAACAAGCTAGAGGTATTACCAAGAAAACCTTTGAAGATTTGCGCCGTTACGGCACCATTCGCACCATTAAATGTACCATTGATAGCTAAAAAGATATAATCGGTAGCCCAACCGCCAATTACACTATAAAACGAGAGAATTAAAAATGAGCCAAGTACGCCGATAATCCCAACCCAGCGCCACAATTTTGAGCGACCTTCTGAAACAGCAACATCTTCCATGGTATGGATTGGATTTTTTTGCCCGCGACGGCCAATTAACCACTCTAAAACTAGAATAGGCAGACCAATAACAAACATAAATAGTAAATAGGTAAGCACGAATGCTGAACCACCCATTTCTCCAGCCATGTATGGAAATTTCCAAATGTTACCTAAACCCACAGCAGAACCCGCAGCTGCAAGCATGAATCCCATGCGAGAGCTCCACTGTGAATGACTTTTCTTCATAGTACCTGTACTCATGAATATATTTTCCCTTGAGTTTTTGATTAAATATTTAATTTCTAGCATCAGCCGAGGCTGAACTATTTTTTATTAGATAAATAAAGTGCTAAATCATGCCATGAATTAAGCCTATAGACAAGAAAACATTACGATTTATAGTTATAGCCAATGAAAAAATTTAGCCTATATCGCTAAGTAAAACAGAGTTTTTAAGTGGTTTAGTATAGAAATTATGAGTAATAAAAAAAGTTGAGGAGCGGGGTTTTTAAAACGGTTTGATATTGCTAATCATCAACTCATCGCATATATTACATCAATTCCCCTTTTTGATAAGAATACCCATGACACAAAACATCGATTTAAACGAGATAGATAAGTTTGCCAAGTTAGCTGCACAATGGTGGGATCCAAATGGTCAATGCAAACCATTGCATATCATCAATCCATTGCGAGTTGATTACATTAAATCAAACGATTTGAATCAAAAAAATGTATTAGATGTTGGTTGTGGTGGGGGAATATTGTCTGAAAGTTTAGCCAAGTTAGGTGCAAATGTAACCGCTATCGATCTGGCTGATGAATCATTAGCAGTAGCGAAATTACATGCCGAGCAAAATGGTCTTTCTATCAACTACCAAAAACAAACCGTTGAAGAGCACGCCACACAGTTTCCATCACACTATGATGTGATAACTTGTATGGAGATGTTAGAGCATGTGCCTGACCCATTTTCTATTATCAATGCCTGCGCAAAACTGCTCAAACCGAACGGAAAACTCTACTTATCGACCATCAACCGTAACCATAAAGCAAAACTTATGTTGATTTATGGCGCTGAATATATAGCGCGCTTAGTGCCAAAAGGGACTCATGATTTTAATCGTTTTATCCGTCCTTCTGAATTGATGAATTGGGTTGAACAAGCGCAGTTAACGGTTAAAGATATTATTGGAATGGAATATCACTTAC
This sequence comes from Gilliamella sp. ESL0443, assembly GCF_019469165.1. Taxonomy (NCBI): domain Bacteria; kingdom Pseudomonadati; phylum Pseudomonadota; class Gammaproteobacteria; order Orbales; family Orbaceae; genus Gilliamella; species Gilliamella sp. ESL0443. The sequence goes on from NZ_CP048263.1 coordinate 790,160, forward strand.
TCAGCAATCAATTCCGTTTAGGTCGTAATGTTGATGTAAATTATATTTTGATGGCTCAAAAAGACGAGCTCAATTAAAAGTGGGTGATTGATTATCGCCTAAAAATAAATATCAAATTCTACTAGTCTTTTATATCGAATGTGAGTAAAATGCATCGGCAATATTTTATCAACAATCCAACTCAATGGTGAATATTGTCATGTCTCGTATAGTTAAAGAAGCCCTCACGTTCGATGATGTTTTATTAGTTCCAGCTCATTCAACTGTTTTACCTAATACTGCTGATATTACAACTCAACTGACGCAAACCATCAAATTAAATATTCCAATGCTATCTGCTGCCATGGATACGGTAACCGAAGCCGAACTGGCTATTGCCCTTGCTCAAGAAGGTGGCATTGGTTTTATCCATAAAAATATGCCAATTGAAGTTCAAGCTGAGCATGTAAAGCGTGTTAAAAAACATGAAAGCGGAATTGTTCAAGATCCAGTAACAGTACTACCAACAGCAACTATTCAACAAGTAATCGATCTTGCTAAAGAATATGGTTTTGCAGGGTTTCCGGTTGTGACAGAATCACAAGAATTAGTCGGTATTATCACTGCTCGAGATGTTCGATTTGCAACTGACTTATCACTATCTGTAACTGCGGTAATGACACCTAAAGAGCGCTTAGTCACCGTTAAAGAGGGCGAATCTCGAGAAAGTGTACTGCAAAAAATGCATGAACATCGTGTTGAAAAAGTTTTAGTGGTTGATGATAGATTCCACTTAAAAGGCATGATAACCGTTAAAGATTACAATAAAGCAGAACAAAAACCTAATGCATGTAAAGACGAAAAAGGTCGCTTACGCGTTGGCGCAGCAGTGGGTGCGGGTGCGGGTAACGAAGAGCGTATTGCTGCTTTGGTTGAAGCCGGCGTTGATGTTTTACTTATCGACTCATCACATGGCCATTCAGAAGGGGTACTTGAACGCATTCGCCAAGCAAGACAAGCCTATCCAAATTTGCAAATTATAGGTGGCAACGTTGCTACGGGTGAAGGCGCAAAAGCGCTAATTGATGCAGGCGTGAGTGCGGTAAAAGTGGGTATTGGACCGGGTTCTATTTGTACCACGCGTATCGTCACTGGGGTAGGGGTACCGCAAATTAGTGCCATTATGGACGCTGTTGAAGTGGCTAAACAACACAATATTCCAGTTATTGCTGATGGTGGCATTCGTTTTTCAGGTGATATTGCTAAAGCTATTGCCGCTGGCGCATCTTGCGTTATGGTTGGTTCAATGTTTGCCGGAACTGAAGAAGCACCTGGCGAAATCGAACTATTCCAAGGTCGTGCTTATAAATCTTATCGCGGTATGGGTTCGCTCGGTGCGATGGCAAAAGGATCATCGGATCGCTACTTCCAATCAGATAATGCTGCCGATAAGCTAGTACCAGAAGGTATTGAAGGCCGAATTGCTTACAAAGGTTTATTAAAAGAGATCATCCACCAACAAATGGGTGGCTTACGCTCATGTATGGGGCTAACGGGTTGTGGAACTATCGATGAATTACGCACCAAATCGAAGTTCTACCGCATTACTGGCGCAGGTATGAAAGAGAGTCATGTTCATGACGTCCTAATCACTAAAGAGCCACCTAATTATCGAGCGGGTTAATCAATAAATATAAATAAAAAAGGATTCAGTGTAATCCTTTTTTTATGAGTAAAATTTGCTTTCTAAAAAAGTTGAGGAGTGGGGGTTTTGGGGGTTAAAATCACGCTTTATAGCGCTGCATACATCGCTTAACACATTTATTTTATAGGTGCTTCATAAAAATTTGAATAGCGGTTTTTGGGGAGGCAGCCCTAAAATCCAAAAACATCAAATTTTAATTAAAAAATTATGAATTTTTAAAGGTTTGTTAAGGAAATATTTTTAATTAAAACAATAGTATATGGTCATTTTTAGATCTTTTTGTAATCTCCTTTACGAATGTTAGCAATTAAGTCTGTTGAGGGCTATTGCATCGTATTTTTGCCGTAACTATAATCTCCAAGTGTTATAGATTTGCAGTTAGAATCTAAAGTGTTAATTATATAAAAAATCATAAAGTTACTTGACAGGATTGTCGTTATGCATTACAATTTGCACCATTGTTCGACTTTAAATTCATCAAAGTTAAGCTCTCAACTTTCATTTTTCCGAGAACTTCATTTTTTCATCTGTTCAAGCAAAATTCTACGAATTTTGGCGCGATCTTTTCATCGATCCAAATTATTTCGGCTGATCTTTGTCGTACTATTACTTCCTTCTTTTAGCCATGCATTAACCGTTAATACCTCGAATTCTATTCACGGAAATGAGCCATATTTAACTTACGATGGCGGTCGTACTCGTGCGGTTAATAATGACGGTTTGCTCGGGATTACACTATCTGACGGCACGAAATATACGCCTTCAACCAATCCTTCACCTACAACCCCAATCGTCTTGCCAGCTACAGGTCAAAGCTTTGCTGATATAAGTATGTTCGTCCCAACTAATACTAATTCAGTCGATTTAAATTCTCTTATTGGTCCTCCTAATAATTATTGGGGAGATGATGATGGAGATGGTGATGTTTCTGCGACGGGTAGTTTAAGTTTATCTATCGTGGATAACAGTAATCAAGCTGTATCACGTAATACCGTGCTCGATATTTGTAAAGCACCTTATCAAGTAAAATTAACTAGTACTAATGGCGAATTAACTACGCGTTACGGTCTTCCTCCTAATAGTACTTTCAATGAAAGTAGTGTCACTTATACTGTTAATCCTAAGGCTGTTCCGGTGGTTTGTTTTGCTAGACCAAACTTAAAAAATGGTAAGTATGGCGATTTTGGTATTTCTCACGACTTCGCTGGTCCGTCTTGGATGTGGGATCCTGCTAATGGCTTTATTCCTCAATCAACTGACTCATCACGTTATAGTTCAAACTTTCCTACTACTGCTGCCAACAAAATGTACTTTGATTTAATCATTGGTGGTGTTAATCAGGCTTTGTCTTGGTCTCCTGTTAAGCTTGAAGGTATCACTGCGACTATGAGCAATTCTACAGCTACAAGTGTACGCGTTACCTTCACTGGTCCTATCCCAACCGAGACAGGCATGAGTCCTACTCCTAAACCTATTGGCCAACCTAATTTACCTCAGACTTTTGAGTTAGTTGGCCGTGATAGCAATGGTAACCCTGTCGTTAAATATGGATTTGTATTAAAGCAATGGTTCGTCAACAGTGGGCCCGCGGCAAATTCTTATTCTCGTGCAACACTTTGGTGTAATGGTCTGGGTTATCAAGTGGCTGAGATAAAGGATTTAACCAATGCATCTTGTCGTGGTAAGGAGTCAGGTAATTGGTGTAGAGGGTTAGTCGGTGCTACTCCTTCCTCACCTAATAATTTTTATCAACGTTATATTGGTGGAGGTTTTGTTTCTGAATGGGGGATGATGAGCGGTTACCCCGACGTCAAATTTTACGGCGATACGTACTGGACAAGAACCCCAAACAATGATGGTAAGACTTATGTCTTGGATATGAGGCATGGTTCAGCGCTTAGGGACAGTTACAGCTCGAATGCGGTTTGTGTTAATCGTTAGAACTTATTATTAAGGTAGATCAATAGCAAAAGTAAATCAATTCGCTGATGAATCGTTAATTTGATGGCTTTGGAATGATATTTTTTATACATTTTTATCTAAATGACTAAAATAGTATAAGTATAAAAAAGTTGGTAATGTATTGATTTATAGAGTTTATTTGTGGTGTATGTTATAGTTTTAAAGAGTTAAACTTTCGATGTTTATTTTTTACAAAAGTATAATTTTAAATATTCTCCATAGTGGATCGCGAATTTTGGTGCGATCCTTATTTCCAACCTTTCATTTATTATTTAGGCAAATTTTTTTAACTATTTTGCTTTCTATTTCTTTTTACAGTTATGCATTAACAGTTAAAACTTCAAATATTATCCATGGTAATGCTCCATATTTAACGTTTGATGGTGGTCATACACGAGCTATAAATACTGATAGTTTACTAGGAATAACTTTATCTGATGGAACTCAATATACGCCATCAACCAAACCTTCATCCATTACACCGATTGAGTTGCCAGCTGTAGATCAAAGTTTTGCTGATATTGGAATGTTTGTTCCAACTGATAGTGATTCAGTCGAACTCAGTACGCTTATTGGTTCTCCTTATAATTATGGAGAGGATGATGATGGTGATGGTGATTTCTCTGTTACTGGTAGTTTGAGTTTATCTATTTGGGATAAAAACTATAAGTATGTATCGCGTAATGCAATGGTAGATATTTGTAAGGCGCCTTATTACCTTCGTTTATCTACGACAGGTGGTAAATTAGCTACACAATATGGTATTCCAAACAGTATTAAATTTGGTGCCGGTGATGTCATTTATATGATAAATCCTAAGAACGCTGTGCCGAAGCTTTGTTATGCTAGGCCTAATTTATCACCCGGTGATATGGATGAGAACTATTCTCATGACTTCCGTGGTCCAGCTACGATGTGGAGTCCTTCTGATGGCTTTCTTCCTCAATCATCTTATGATTTAAATTTTCCTACAGCTGGTGCTCATGGATTGTACTTTGATTTAGATATTGGTGGTGGTGGTGAAGATTTATCATGGGAACAAGTCTCTCAAGGTGGCATCACTGCGACTATGACAAAGTCACCGGTTACATCAGGTGTTCGTGTTAAATTAACAGGTCCTTTTGCAACCGAGTCCCAATGGAATTTAGACAATCCAGAGCGTATTGCAACACCTGTTTTACCACAAACATTCGAGTTAGTTGGTCGTGATAGTAATGGTAACGCTGTTGTTAAGTATGGGTTTGTGTTAAAGCAATGGTTTGTCAATCGTGGTACTAATAGTTACACTTATCCTTCGACACTATCTTGGTGTAACAGTTTAGGTTATCGTGTGCCTAAGGTAAAAGATTTAACTAATGCATCTTGTCAGGGAAGCAATTCGCGCACAGAGTGTGATGGTTCAGTTGGTGCGACTCCTTTTTCACCTGATAACTTCCACCAACGTCACATTGGTGCTGGCTTTTTTTCCGAATGGAGCGACTTGTCTCGCTACTCTGGAGCCAATTTTGACTACGGTGAGGTTTGGACTAGTGACGCTAATGGTAGCAATCGATTTACCGTGAACTCAATATTAGGTTCTGTGTATGGATCTGAGTATTCTGGCGACCCCAACAATGGGGGAATCTGTGTTTGGCCTTAGTTTTTATTTTTTGTTCTTAATCCATAGGCTTTAGTCATATAAACGATAGCGTGAAAAGAGTAGCGGAATCGAAGGCTCAACGTCGTTGAGTGATAAAAGCAATTTTGTGGCTTAGCGACGTTTGAATTACTCGCTTAGGCACGTTTATTTTTGCGGTTTTTTATCGCAAAAAAAAGTTTAGGAGTGGGGTTTTCTAAGCCCCCAAAATATTATTTTTATAACCCTTTTTTTACTCAAAAAATAAAATAATTAAAAATCACAATGTTAAAAAAATACTAAAAAAAAGGGTTTTTAAAACTCCAAATGCACTTTGCCTTTTTGCAAACAACGATTATAGTATGTCTTGTTCTAGGTTTATGCCGTGTAGGCAGTTTATAAAATATAATTTTCGAATCAATCAACATCAGTCAGTTTATTCAGTGCAGATAATATCCTGTTTCTTAAAAAGTTGAGGAACGGGGTTTTTGAGGGGTTAAATTTTACTTAAAAAATTATTCAAATATCAAAATCACTAAATTTCTAATTCAAAGCCCTAAAATAAAATTTTTCAGGATCAATTACCCTGATTTTAAAGATTTGTAATGACAATATCTTTAGTTAAAACAGTGTATAATCAATTATAATTTAGATCCTTTTTAGATCCCGCTTACAAAAGTTAACATAAATGAGCGAAAAAAAGTGTTGCATCGTGTTTTTCCAATCACTATACTTTTTACACGGTTTTAGCTAATAGGCTAAAATTTGACAGAAAAGTATAAAATTGTAAATTAATCAAGAAATTACTTGACAGGGTGGTCTAAAATGCATTATAATTTTCAACAGGCAACAGGCAACAGGCAACCTGGCCAACCTATCTTTTAAATTCGCCTAAGTCCAGTTCCCAGCGTTTATTTTATATACAAGCACATTTTTCCACGAGAACAAGTAGAATTCTTCGAATTTTGGTGAGTTCCTACTGTCGTTCTAATTTATTTCGGCAAATTTTTTTGAGTGTACTTTTTTTGCTTACTTTTTCTAGCTATGCATTAACATCTAAAACTTCAAATGTAATTTATGGTAGTGCTCCATATTTGACCTTAGATCATGGTCAAACCAAAGTTATGACTTCTGAAGCTTTATTAGGGATTACATTAGAAAATGGTCAACAATATATAGCGCCGGGGAGTACAGCAAATTTATATCCTAATGCTATTGTTGATTATTCCAGTCAGTCTAACCCGATTACGTTACCAAATGGATCAAATCAGTTTAGTAGTGTTAAAACACTTGTTCCAATTACAGGAAATAATAATTATCCAAAAATTAATCTTAGTAATTTAATTGGTTCCCCTTATAACTATTGGCAGGATGATGACGGAGATAGTGATATTAGTGCTACAGGCTCTTTGACTGTTAAATGGCAAGATGTGGTAGGTAATGATATTACTTCAGTTGTAAAACACAACCCTTCACAAAAACTTTCAGCATGTGATGCTCCTTATAAATTAACTGTTACAGCAACTAATGGGCAACTATCTACTCAATATGGCCATCCGAAAAGTAGTACTTTTCGTAATGGTTACCATGTGTATTATTTAAATCCAACAATTGATCGACCTAATGTTTGTTATGCTCAACCTAATTTAAATGGCACCGGTGGTGATGAATTATCTTCGCAATGGAATGCGATGAAAGGCTTTAAGGTACAGAATATTAATTCACCAGAAGTAAACTTTCCTACAACAGGCTTTAATGGTGCTGTTTTTTACCTTTTATTAGGTGGAATTAGTCCTGAACAGGTTATATCAGCCAATGGATCTACCATTTATCCAACAAATGGTAGATCAAATGTTTCATTAGCACTTTCATCAACAGTGACACCAAGATGGGGTTCTTATTCTTCAATACATAAAGGCGGTGATATTGCATTAAGAGTTGAATTGCGAGGACCTACTATAAATTCTTCAAATCCTCAATTTAATCCTTCAGTATTTAAAATTTATTCCGATAGTTCAAGACGTAATATTTTGTATACTTTTAAAATTCAACGTTGGTTTATTGTAAAACCGTATGGATTTGGAGGTCGTTATCGTGCAGAAGATTACTGTGCGGGATTTAGTGGTTATAGATTACCAAGTTTAAGGGATTATAATAACGCTAACGGTCAAGGTTGGACAGGAGGGATTCTTGGGCGCACTGATAGATCTGGGCGACGAGAAATTAGCTATAAAAATTATAATAATGAATGGGTAGGGGGATTATCAAATGAATGGGGATATCTTATTAAAGATGTAGATAGATCACCACAATATCCAAATGCTGAATGGGAGTTTGAACGTTATTGGGTTAAAGAAATTAAATATTCTAATCGGCCCTATATAGCAGTTAATTCACCTTTTGAGGCTGGAGCTGTTTATTATAATGATTGGGATGATCGGTCCCCTCGCGTTAGCTGCGTATCTCCATAATCAATCTACCTTTAAATTTAAGTTTTATTAATTAATGAAGATTCAGATAATTAAATAAAAAAATCAGAAGCGGGGTTTTGGGCGCTAATAAATAATTATATTTAGCTTTATTACCCCGTTTATCCGTTAACTTATTAGCTTTTTATTTTATTGCTTTTGCCACTATTTGTTGTGCTTCTTGCTGTAAGGTGGCAAGGTGTTCGTTGCTGATAAAGCTTTCGGCATAGATTTTATATGCGTCTTCCGTTCCCGATGGGCGAGCTGCAAACCAGCCGTTTTGGGTGATCACTTTTAATCCACCAATTGGCGCATTATTTGCTGGCGCGGTAGTGAGGCATTGGGTTATTTCTTCACCGGCTAGTTTGTCTGTGGTTAATTGGCTTGCATCAAGTTTGGCCAGTTTTTGTTTTTCAGCAAATGTAGCCGAAGCTTGAATGCGTCCATAGTATGAGATACCAAAATTGTCTTCAAGCTCTTGATATTGTTCTTGCGGATTTTTGCCAATTTTGGCAGTCATTTCTGCAGCAAGTAGACATAAGATGATGCCGTCTTTATCAGTTGTCCAGACTTTGCCGTTGGTTCTTAGGAATGATCCGCCTGCGCTTTCTTCACCAGCAAATCCGAGTTTGCCGTGATAGAGTCCATCAGCATACCATTTAAAACCAACCGGATATTCAAGGTATTTTTTGTTTAAGCTGTTAGCTACGCGGTCGATCATTGAGCTAGTTACAAGTGTTTTACCGATTGCGATATCTTTGTGCCATTGTGGGCGGTTTTGGAATAGGTAGTTTACACAGGTTGATAAGTAGGCATTTGGGTTCATTAGTCCTTTTGGGGTGACGATACCGTGGCGGTCAGCATCGGTGTCGTTGCCAAAGGCTAGATCGAATTTGTCTTTTAGATTTAGTAATCCTGCCATTGCCCAACGGCTTGAGCAATCCATGCGGATAATTTCATCATGGTCAAGATGCATAAAGCTAAATGTTGGGTCGATTTTGTTGTTAACGATTTCTAGGTTTAGGCCATATTTTTCAGCAATGCGTGGCCAATAGGTAATACAGGCGCCACCAAGCGGGTCAACCCCAATTTTGAGTGATGATGATTTGATAAGCGATAGATCGACGATGTTTTGCAGATCATTAACATAATCGGTTTCATATTCTTTAGTATGCAGGTAGTCAGATTTTATCGCTTTTTCGATCGTGACGCGTTTGACACCATTTAGGTTGGCTTTGAGTAGTTCGTTAGCGCGATTTTCGATCTGTTTGGTGATGTCAGTATCAGCAGGCCCGCCGTTAGTTGGGTTGTATTTGATTCCGCCATCTTCAGGTGGGTTGTGTGATGGCGTGATAACGATGCCGTCAGCTAATTGTGATTGTTTATTGTAAGTTAAGATGGCGTGCGATATTACTGGCGTTGGTGTGTAACCCCAGTTTTGAGCGATAACTACGGTTTGTTCGTTAGCAATAAAGACTTCTAAAACGGATTTTAGCGCAAGTTCGGATAAGGCGTGGGAATCTTGGCCAATAAAGCAAGGACCAGTGATGTTGTTAGCTTTGCGGTATTCCGCCACCGCTTGTGCAATGGCTAGAATATGAGCTTCGTTAAAGGTGCCTTTGTTTGAGCTACCACGGTGACCCGATGTACCAAAGATGACCAGTTGGCTGATATTGTCTGTATCTGGTTTGATTTGGTAGTAATTGTTTTTTAATGTTTCGACATTTATTAGGTCTGTCGGTTGCGCTAACAATCCCGCACGACTTGGCTTATCCATTTTTTACTCCTCTTTCACAATTCGTTTTATTCACTTTTGTGTTCATTGCGTGAATTTTTATTTACTTGATGGTGAGAATGCATGAGTCACTTGGTTTATCATGCTTTCTGATATTCCCATGTCACTCATAATCGATTCAATAATGAGTATTTTACGAGCAGTATTGGTGTTGCTAATGACCCAGTATGGGGTGCCAATGATTTCTCGTGGTTTGGTATTTTTACCTGAGGTTTCAAGTGCTTTTTTGTCTTTAGCTAGGTATTGACGCTTTCTACCATGGAGTGAGGTCGCTGCAATGGAGAATAGTGCTGAGTTGTAGTTGTATAGCGCGTTTAATACCGTTAAAAATCGACTGATGGTAGATCTTTCTTTTGTAAATCTTTCACTTTTAATGAGGTTTTCAATAACTGAATAATTGTTTTCAGTGAGTTCTGATGGGGCAATTTCGATTGCTGACAATTGGTTGAACTTTAATAATCGTCTTAAAATACTTGAAGCATCTTCACCTATATGTTGAGTTTGACCTGCAATAAATTGATAAAGTTCTTCGTCGATTTCGATAGTTTTCATGCTGTTATTTTGCCTATAAAATTATTTTACTGGACAACCATCAGCTGCGATGGCGTCAAGATTTAAATTCGGTTTGTCATTCATACAATCAAGCTTAGATTGATGAGTGACGGTTTCATTTTTCGTCGTTGCTTTTTGATTTTCATCATGACAGGCAGTTATCATAACTGATAATATTAAAGGAAAAAATAACCGTTTCATGTACTTATTGTATGGTAGATTAACTATTGAGCTGAGTATAACCTAAGTTGATTATAAATTGTATTATCAAATGATAAAATTGTGAAAATGATGTTGTCGTTTTTGCAAAAGAATATTATGCTATTAGAGGTATAAAATTTTATACTCAATATATGAGGAATAAATTATGAAAAAAATCGTCACATTAACTATACTAGCAGCAATTTTATCTGGGTGCAGTAATAGTGATATTTATTCTGGCGATGTTTATACAACCGATCAAGCTAAGCAAGTTCAACAAGTAAGTTATGGTACAGTTGTTGCTGTAAGAGCTGTGAAGATTCAAGCTAACTCTGATGGCAAAAATGGTGGCAATGTTGCGGGTCCTTTAGGCGGCGCAGTCATCGGGGGAGTATTAGGTAATACAATTGGTAATGGTACTGGGCGAATTTTAGCTGCAGCTACCGGTGCTGTAGGTGGTGCAATTTTAGGTGATGCTATCGAAAACAAAGCAAGCCAAGCTGCAGCGGTTGAATTAGAAATCAAACAAGATAAAGGTTCAACGATTGTTATTGTTCAAAAAGGTGATGCTAAGCAGTTTTACCCTGGTCAAAAAGTGAAACTGATCTCTAACGGTAAACGTATTAGTGCAGCACCAAAATATAATTCAAGATATTAAAGGTTCCTTTTCAAATCTTACTGATTTGTTCGCCTTCACTTATTGTATGATTCGTGAAGGCATTTTTTTTCTTCTCTTTCTTCCATTTTTTCCTTTTTTCCCATTTTACCTATTTTTAAATTCTCTTAATTGATTATTTTGTCAGCATAAAAATTTGCTTGGTTTGGTGCAAATAGATAAACTCAAGTTAGATGTTTAATTGTAATAAGGAACAGTACTGCAATGCGTATTTTACATACTATGATCCGCGTCGGCGATCTAAAACGTTCAATTGATTTTTATACTCGTATAATGGGAATGAAGTTGCTTAGAACAAGTGAGAATCCTGAATATCAATACTCGCTTGCTTTTGTTGGTTATAGTGATGAGTCTGAAAGTTCGGTGATTGAGTTGACCTATAATTGGGGGACGGATAAATATGATCATGGTACGGCGTTTGGTCATATTGCTATTGGGGTTGATGATGTGGCTAAGATGTGCGAAGACGTTCGTCAAGCGGGTGGTCGTGTGACTCGTGAGGCGGGGCCGGTTAAAGGTGGTAAGACGATTATTGCTTTTGTTGAAGATCCCGATGGTTATAAGCTGGAGTTAATTCAAAATAGCCAAGCGTCTGAAGCGTTAGGTAATTAGTACGTTATATCGCCGATTTTTCGGCGATTTTTTTTCAATTCTATTAGTATGTTGGTGCAAGCAGGTCATCAATAAGTTGTTGGTGTGTGATGGTTTGTTTTGCTTGCTCAAGACTCGCTGTTGTCATAATGGCATTAAGTGCTGTTAATGATTCATCAAAATCATCATTTATTATGATGTAGTCATATTCGTTATAATGCGATATTTCAGATTGGGCTTTGTGCATTCTTTTGCTGATGATATTCGCGTCGTCTTGGCCTCGTTTAATCAGTCTATTTTCAAGCTCTTTTAGTGATGGCGGTAAAATGAAGATGCTTTTTGATTCAGGCATTTGTTGTCTTACTTGCTGTGCACCTTGCCAATCGATATCAAGAAAGACATTTATTCCTTGCTGTAATGATTGTTCGATTTCAGCTTTGGATGTGCCATAGTAGTGGTCAAAGACGTGAGCATATTCAACAAAGGCATTTTGTTTTATAAGTGATTCAAATTCTTGATTGTCTACAAAATAGTAGTGTTCACCTTGTTTTTCGCCCGGTCTTGGGTTTCTGGTTGTATGAGAGATTGAAACTTTAGCCGGATGGTGATTAGTTTGTGCTAAATAGGCGCGAATCAGGCTTGATTTGCCTGCACCACTTGGTGCTGAAATGATAAATAAAGTGCCTGTATACATAAATAATTTTACCGTAATATAATAAATAGTTTTAATAGAGCGTTGTTATACTCTATTATAGCAAAGTTTGATTATAAAATGCGGTTAATTGTTTTTAGTCTAATTAATTGTCTGCAATCTAATCTTTATTATTATAATTATTCAGGATATCAGTTTGTAAGGAATGAAAGATGTCATTAACGTTTGAAGATGGTGTGCGCGCCTGTATTCCCACCTTATTGGGGTATATTGGAATTGGTATCGCTGCGGGTGTAGTGGGTAAAGCCTCTAATTTGTCAGTGTTAGAAATCACCTTGATGGCTGCTATCATTTATGCGGGTGCATCGCAATTTATCATCACGGGTTTAATGATTGTAGCAACTCCGATTTCGGCTGTGATATTTACTGTTTTTTTGGTTAATTCACGCCATTTTTTGATGAGTATGGCTACTGCACCTGCTTTTCGGCGTTTTTCGCTTTTAAATAATATTGGGATTGGTAGCTTATTAACCGATGAGAGTTTTGCGGTTGCGATGAATGCCATTGCTAATAAAACGCCGATCAATCCGCCTTGGATGCATGGGCTGAATGTTACTGCTTATTTGGCGTGGATATTATCCTGTTTAGTTGGTGCATTGATTGGCGAGTGGTTGCCGAATCCTGCTCAGTTTGGTTTAGATTATACATTAGTTGCGATGTTTATTGGTTTATTATATTTGCAGTTAACTGGTGATAAAACAAAAACCATTAGAAATCTGATTATTGCAATGTTAACTGTAACTGTGGTGCTGGTCTTTTTATTGCGATTTGTATCGTCCGAAATGGCAATATTATTTAGTACTTTTGCTGGCTGCTTTATGGGTATTATTGTGGAGCGTAAAGCATGAGTTTGTATAGTTTGTTGATTATTTTGGGGAGTGGTGTGGTGACTTGGTTACCGCGAGTTATTCCATTTTTATTAGTTAGAAAATTGCAATTGCCTGAAATCGTGATTCGTTTTCTATCTTATGTGCCTATCTGTATTTTAACTGCGCTATTTGTGCAAAATTTGTTTATTGTTAAGCAAGGTGAGTTTCCTACTTTTAATTTGGAATATTGTTTAGCCGCTGTGCCAACTATTATTGTGGCGGTATTGACACGAAACCTGATGTGGGTGGTGATTACGGGCATGAGTTGTATGGCTTTGATTCGGTATTTTATTCTCTAGCGATAAATAAAAAACAGGGCGATTGCCCTGTTTTTTATGTCAACATTGTTCTTTTTGCTCTAATCGCATGATGTTTCTTTTTAGTCTTTCAGCTTCGGCGGTTTGACCTAATTGAGTTAGGTAGTTGGCCATTGCTTTTTGATTGGCAAGATTGTTAATGATAGATTTTGGTTGTTTTTTCCACCATTTTATTAAAGCTAAAGAATCAATATCCGTAGATAACTGTTTTATACGACCAATATAAGCCGCTTGTTTGAACTGATCGAGTTGCGAATCAGGGTAAGCTTTGGTTTTGTATAAGATCGGTAACAGTTCTATCACCGCTTGATAATCTTGTGATTCATAATATAGCTGGTCTGCTAATTTTAGGAGCTCAATGTTACGCGGTTTTTCGTTTAGCAGTTTTTCGATTGTGATTTTGGCTGAGCTATATTCGTGATTTTTGATTTGTAACCGAATTTGTACAAGCTGAAAAGCAAATAATTCATTTGGTTGACAACTTTTAGCTGCTTGCTCTAAAGATTGATTAGCGGCGATAAGTTGGTCATCATCAATTTGTGCTTGAGCAGCAAGTAAGTAAGATAGTGTCGAACTTTTTGCTCCTTTGGCACTTTTCATAAATAGTTTTGCTGCTTGTCGGTAATCACCTTCTAATAAATAAAATTGCGCTTGTTCAATACGTTTAATTGATTTTTTTGGCGATCGTAATCTAAACCAATTACCCAATTTGGTATTGAAGATTTTAGAGAATAATTTATAGATTAAGTATAGGCAGAGCAAACCAATGATTTGCAAAATCATAAATGAGTTAAATGACATGCTGATACGATATTTGGCAACTTCGAATACCGCAGAACCTTGGTGGCCTTCAAACAATGGCCCAAGGAAAAATCCACCAACTAATACTAGGAATATAATGAGTATTTTGAACATTATTATTCTCCTATTTACCTAATATCGATTTAACGCGGGTTTGCATTAATTTTTCAAGTTCAGTAATGCTGTCGAGTTTATCAGGTATATTTTGGTTACTGATTGGTTGGTTTTGTAAGTTTTCAAGCTCATCTATGAATGCTTTTACGCTAGGGGCATTGCCATCAAAATAAGCATTGACCCAAATTGCGGTATCATTTAGTGCTTGTTGATAAATGAGTTCTTGATGTCTTGGTACTGCTTGAGCAGCAATCAATAAACGGAAACGGATGTTTTCGCGCAGGTAAAGTGATTGTTCTGCACTAAGTGGTGTTTTTAGGATCTGGCATTTTACAATTTGTTTTTCGTCACTTCCTGCTTTTTCTAGACACTCAGAAAAATGGTTATCTTTTACATCTAACTTTTCAATTTTGATGAATTTATCCATAAATGTTGAAGCATTAGCAAATAAATTATCTGACCAATCATCTGTTGAATGGGTAACATTATCTGCTGAAGTATTGGCGTTGTTAGCAAGGGTGTCGTCATGTTGATTCATACCCAGATCGATATCTTTATAGTTTCCAACTAATGGTAATTCTGTTATTGATTCAGTTAAACCAAGTAATTTTAGGATTATGCCATCAGCGTCAACAAAAGTGACTTGAGATAGTGAGTTAATATCTTTGGTGATGGCTTGTCGAGCAGGGAGTAAGCTTGGATCATTTGTTTTCGCTAAGCTTTCATCTGCACTTTTGAGTAATAAACGGGCGCTGGTGTAGTCTTGATCGCTCCAGATTTTTCTTCCAGCTAAATGCACTAGGTAGTTTGCTTGCGAGATGAGCCAAACGTTGTTATCCAGAGTCGATACAGCTGCTAAACGTTCGTTGAGGCTGTTTAGATTTTGCTCGTTTAATTTATTGGTATCGTTAACTTGTTCAGTAAGTTGCTGTTGAGCTTTTTGGTTGTCGCTTAATTGACGGTCAACGCGTTGTGTTAATAATGAAAACTGTTGGTTTTGTTTATTGATGGCATCATCAATATTACTTTGAAGATCTTTAATTATACTTGCTTTGGTATGTTGTTTTAAATTGGCAATTTCAGTTTGTAGCGTTGAGATTTCATGTGTTTGGTTTTGAAGCTGTCTATAACCTTGAAAATAGATCAATCCACCTAAGCAAACTGTTAATCCGATGGCGAGTATTGAGAGTTTTGATACTGGCGCTTTTAGCGTATTGACTGATGGCTCAGGTTGAGGACTAGAAGGTTTTGTCTCTTTTTTATTTATATTCATCATATTATTCGCTTCTGTCTTTTTTATTTGGCTAAATGAAGTGGTGCTGATGTTTGATAGTGTTGCATTGGCACCATAATATCTAGATGGCATAAATTACCTCATTTAGATTTTTGAGAAATATTTTCCGCATTATGACATAGAGTTATCATTGTTTTAAATAAAAATTCATTATTTGCGCTAACAATTTGTAAAACGTTATGCCATTTTAGTTGCTTGGCTTTTTCGAATATCCGTGGGCTAGTTACCACCAATTGTGCTTCATATTTATGTTTATTTTGGCAATATGTGTCGAGTTGGAGTAGGTGATCGACACTTGTTACGAGTAGGATTTGTTGAGCAATATCATCAGTTAGTATGTTGGCTGGATATTGAATTGGTTGACGAAAATAACATTGTATTGAGGTCACGTTTGCTTTTTGTTGCAACTCTTGAGACAGCAATTGCCGTCCATTGTTTCCACACAAAATTAAAACGGAACGGCCTTGCAAGTCAGTCAATAGTGGTAATAATCCCTCACTATGTTCTTCATTTGGATAATCAACGTGAACGTCAGCTTGTTGACTAAACAATTGAGCTGACTTTTTGCCAATGGCAAAATAGCGTAGATGTTTAGGAAAGCTTAGATTAGGTTGATGTTCTTTTATCATATAGCTGACTTGTGGCGATACCACAATTACGATATCTGATGGCGCAAGTTGGTTAAGCTGTTGTTGAAGGCTATTTAGTCCGTGACCTGCTAAGATTTTGAATAATGGGAGATGGGTTGCCGGAATATTTGCTTGATTTAATTGCTGGGTTAGCTTATCCCCTTCGGGGGAAGGGCGAGTAATATAAATCATCAATCAATTATTTCCGCTAAAATTTTATCAGCTCCTTTGGCTAACAATTCTGATGCCAGTTGTTGACCTAAGGTTTCAGGCTCGGTTGCTGATTTGGTTAGCGTCGCTTTAATGATTTTGCTTCCATCAATACTACCAACTAACCCGGTTAAAGTTAATAAATCATTCGTTAATTGACTATAGCAGGCGATTGGCACTTGGCAACCACCTTGTAAGGCTTGATTCATTGCTCTTTCTGCTTGGATACAAATCCGGCTGTTTTTATCGTCTAGAGGTGCAAGTAATTTAAGAATCGTGTCATCATTTGATCGGGTTTCAATGCCAACCGCACCTTGCCCAACCGCCGGTAAGATTAGATCTGTTGTTATATATTGTTTGATTCGTTCTTGTAATCCTAATCGCTTTAAACCGACAGCAGCGAGGATGATTGCATCGTATTGTTGATCGTCTAATTTCGCTAGACGAGAGCCTACATTTCCACGTAAATCTTTTATAATGAGATGTGGATATTTTGCTCGCAATTGACATTGGCGTCTTAGACTTGAGGTACCTACAATGGCACCTTGCGGTAAATCGTCCAAGCTTTGATATTGGTTTGATATGAGTGCATCACGTACGTCATCGCGTTGGCAGATGGTTGATAGGGTTAGTCCCTCCGGGAATTGGGCGGGAATATCTTTTATTGAGTGAACAGCAATATCAGCTTCGTTGTTTAATATGGCTTGCTCTAGTTGCTTTACAAATAATCCTTTTCCACCAATTTTTGACAGTGGACTATCTAAAAGCACATCACCTTTGGTTACCATAGGAAGCAGTTCCACGGTCAGATCGCTATGGATAGCTGTCAGTTGTTCTTTTACATAGTTAGCCTGCCAAAGTGCTAAGGGGCTTTTACGAGTGGCGATGCGAATTTTCAATGGTGTTTCCATTCCTTTCAAATCTTTGTTTATCTTTTCTTTAACTCTTGAGTCGATTTGCCTAAAGTTTTGAACGCTTTAGGCATGAAGACATTTTTATTTTTTTACGGTTTAAATGTGCCGCTTAAAGTTCATCGACAAAACGAATTGCATAACCAATATAATTTGCCGGTGTTAATTGTTTTAATCTTGCTTTTTCATGTTCAGGTAAAGCTAACGAGTCAATGAATTGTTGCATTCCTTGTGCATCAACACGTTTACCGCGAGTGAGTTCTTTTAATTTTTCGTATGGTTTTTCGATACCATAACGGCGCATTACGGTTTGAATTGGTTCGGCTAGCACTTCCCAATTACGGTTAAGCTCTTCAAGTAGATATTCTTGATTGACTTCAAGCTTATTTAAGCCTTTTAGGGTCGATTGATAAGCGATGATCGCATAACCAATACCTACACCAAGGTTACGTAATACTGTTGAGTCAGTTAAATCTCGTTGCCAACGAGAAATAGGTAGTTTGCTACCCAAGTGACTCATAATAGCGTTAGCTATGCCTAAGTTACCTTCAGAGTTTTCAAAATCAATTGGGTTAACTTTGTGTGGCATGGTTGACGATCCGATCTCACCAGCGATGGTTTTTTGTTTGAAATGATTTAGTGCAATATAACCCCAAACATCACGATCAAAGTCGATCATGATGGTATTGAAACGTGCAACACAATCAAAATATTCGGCAATATAATCATGTGGTTCAATTTGTGTGGTGTATGGATTCCATTGTAATCCCAATGATGTGACAAATTCTTCACTAAATTTGTGCCAATTGATTTGTGGGTAAGCCACCATGTGTGCATTATAGTTACCTGTCGCCCCATTGATTTTACCTAGAATTTCAATTGACTGTAGTTGTTTAAGTTGTCTTTTTAAACGGTAGGCTACATTAGCAAACTCTTTACCAATGGTAGATGGTGTAGCGGGTTGTCCGTGCGTTCTTGATAGCAATGGCAGATCACGATAAGCTTTAGCTTGAGCGGTGATAATATCAATCAATTTATTCCAATAAGGAACGATTACTGTATCTCGAGCTGCTTTTAGCATTAATGCGTAAGATAGATTGTTAATATCTTCTGAGGTACAGGCAAAGTGGATAAATTCGTTAATAGCTTGTAGCTCTTCGTTACTGTTTACTTTCTCTTTTAGGAAATATTCAACCGCTTTAACATCATGGTTTGTGGTTTTTTCGATGGTTTTAATGCGTAGTGCATCTTGTTCATCAAAGTTTTCTACAATTTGGTTAAGGTGTTTAGTGGCAAGCTCACTTAAAGCTGGAACCTCCAGAATATCTGCTTGGCTAGCTAATTTTTGTAGCCAACGTACTTCAACTTGAACGCGATATTTTAATAAACCATATTCACTAAAAATTGTGCGTAATTCTGTTGTTTTGTCACCATAACGACCATCAATTGGTGATAGGGCGGTTAGAGCAGATAATTCCATCGGTTTTACTCCGTTGCTATTTTTTAATTTAATAACTTTATTGATTAATTTCTTTTAATAACTCTTGCGCTGCATTAGCTATTCGTTTGCGACTTAATAGGAATTGGAAGCGACTTCCTCCAACTTGATACCATAAAATGGCCGAGCGAACACAACTCAATAGTGAAGATCTGACTTTGGCTTGAACTAATGAATTTTGTAGATATTCAGCTTTACCTACCACTTTGATTTTTGTTGCTAACGGGCTGATGATATCAGAATAGATTCCAGCTAATGAATAAGAGAGATCGTCAATATGATTGTCGATTGTTTCATTATTCATTTCAGGATACAGGCCTGATATTCGTTGTAAACGCTGATCTATTTTATCTAACGCTTCATTATTTTTTAATAGTTTGCTGGTAATACTTAAGGTGCCAAAAAGGTAACGAATCAGTTCAACATGCTGTTTTTGGTTGGAGGAAAGTAGGGTGATAAGTGTCTCTAACCCTGTTTTGATATTGTTTATACCATCATAAACATCATCAGTGTTTTTTGGTGATGTGTTGAATATGCTTTTTATCGATACTTGATAAATTGTAGTATTACAAACCCCAGTATTAGCAAGCTGGGGGATAAGTGTTGCGCTTTGTGTCGCGCCGGCAAGAGCTATTGCAATATGATGGTATTTATTGTTCACTTTAATGCTCCTTATTGCTTATAATTCGTTCCTCAATAATTCCACCGCCAAGGCAAACTTCATTTTGATAAAACACTGCTGATTGTCCTGGTGTGACGGCAGCAACAGGTTTGTCAAACATAACTTCAATTTTATCTTCACCTAGTGGTGTAACACAACAAGAGATATCTTGTTGACGATAGCGCGTTTTAACTGTGCAGTGAAATGGTTGGGTAACAATTTTACGATCAACCCAGTGCAGTTGTTGGGCAATTAAACCATTTGAAAATAGTGCTGGATGGTCATGACCTTGAGCAACAATTAATTCGTTATTTTTAATATCTTTATTAACTACGTACCATGGAGTGTCGTCGGCTTGTTTTAGACCACCAATGCCAAGCCCTTTGCGTTGACCTAATGTGTGGTACATTAATCCTTGGTGTTGACCAATAACTTCACCATTTACGGTTCGAATAACGCCTGATTGTGCAGGTAAATAACGCGCTAAGAAGTCACTAAATTTTCGTTCTCCGATAAAACAGATACCTGTTGAGTCTTTTTTGGCTGCAGTTGCTAAGCCAAGTTGCTCTGCTATCTTTCTTACTTGTGGTTTTTCAAGTTCGCCAACAGGAAATAAACTTTGACGAATTTGGTCTTCACTAAGCGTATATAAAAAATAACTCTGATCTTTGTTGTTGTCGATTCCACGGAGTAATTCAACTTTGTCGCCATTTTCGCGTTTACGGACATAATGACCTGTCGCAATATAATCTGCATTTAAATCTTCTGCTGCATATTCAAGAAATGCTTTAAATTTGATCTCTTTATTACATAAAATATCTGGATTCGGCGTTCGCCCAGCTTTGTATTCAGACAAAAAATGTTCAAAGACATTGTCCCAATATTCTGCAGCAAAGTTGATGGTATGGAGTTTAATATTTAATTTGTCACAGACTGCTTGTGCATCAGCAAGGTCGATAGCTGCAGAGCAATATTCTTCTGTGTCATCTTCTTCCCAATTTTTCATAAATAGACCAACAACATCATAGCCTTGTTGTTGTAATAAATAAGCAGAAACGGAAGAATCTACGCCGCCAGACATGCCGACAACGACTTTTTTTCGAGTGTTTACATTTGGCATAATAACTAAATTAATGGGCAAAAATTTTGTGGTGATTTTAGCATAATTAAGGCTAAATGTATAAGGTTATGCTATGTGGAATGTGATTAGATTGCTTAATTTTATTAATGACATTTTTATTACAATGTTGTTCGCAGAAAAAAATGTAATATCGAGTGATAAAAAACTCCATTGATTTGCATCAATGGAGTAAAAATAAAAAAAAGCGCTATGGCAATATTAATTGAGATTTTTCAATAAATAGATTACATGACCAATTATTTTAAAATCTTTTTGCTCATTTTTCGCTTTCGTAATAGTCGGGTATTTTGGGTTGTCTGAAATCAATAACAGATTTGAACCTTGATTTTGAATTCGTTTAATAGTAATTTGATCGTCATATTGTACAGTATAGAGGAAACCATCAACTGGTTTATTATTTGCTGTATTAATAATGACTATATCATGATTGGATATAGTTGGTTCCATACAATCACCTTTAGCCCAAACAGCAGCAAGATCATCTGCTTCACAACCTTGATGTTTAGTTAAAGTGAGATCAAATGGGATCGTATCTAAAATTGTGAATGCGTTAATGGTTTCGTTCTTATTAAGAAACGGAACATTCACTGTACCTCGGCTTAGCGTTTCAGGTAGTAATCGACATTCACCTTTACCTGTTGCTAACCATTCAATTGACACATCGCATTTATCTGCGATAGTAGCCAACCGACTGAGTGATGGATAGGTTTTTCCACTTAAGTAATCACGGATTACGGCTTCGGACATACCAACACTTCTGGCAAATGCATTGCCTGAGCGACCTTCTAATAGGAGAGTTAATCGGTTTTTAAAAGTTTCAATACAAGTATCGTTAAGTGTTCGTGTTTTTTCTTTGGTTTTTTGTTTTTTTTCTTTAGTTTCCATTATATTTCATTCCATTTTCGGTGTTTTTTTTGTTTTTATTGTTTTAATTCGTTTTTTTATGTGCTATTCTTTGCCGGTAACTTTTTATCGTTCTAGAATCGTAACACCGATAATCTTTACAATAGCAAAAAATTTAACCAATAGAGGATCTCATAATGAGAGAACAAGATCAAGACTGGACACCATCAAGAGTTGTAGGTGAAATTAAAATTCGAGGCGGAAATTTAAGGGCGCTTTCACGTTCAAGTGGTTTACAGGCTGATACTTTACGTAATGCTTTATATCGTCATTGTCCAAAATATGAACGTATTATCTCTGAATATTTGCAAGTGCCTGTTGAAAAAATTTGGCCATCTAGGTATGAAAATAAGGTTAAAAAATAAGTTACAAAGTTTAAAAGAAGACGCCTTCTATAGGCGTCTTTTTTATTTTAATTCTTATTTTTTAGCTTGTTCTGCTGCTCTAACAATCGCTGCAAAAGCATCTGCTTTTAATGAAGCTCCACCAACTAATGCACCATCAATATCTGGTTGAGTGAATAGTTCTGCTGCATTTTTGTCATTTACAGAACCACCGTATTGAATTATAACTTGTTTAGCGACAGCGGCATCTTGTTTTGCAATGTGGTCACGAATAAATTTATGTACTGCTTGCGCTTGAGCTGGAGTTGCAGATTTTCCAGTCCCAATTGCCCAAACTGGTTCATAAGCAATTACTGCACCATTAAATGCTTGAACACCTAATGCATTAATTACTGCATCAATTTGACGAGCACATACTGCTTGAGTTTGACCTGCTTCGTTTTCAGCTTCTGTTTCACCAATACATAGTACAGGAACGAGTCCAGCTTCTTTTAATACACCGAATTTTTGAGCGATAAATTCATCTGATTCTTTATGATAAGTACGACGTTCAGAGTGACCAATGATCACGTGAGTCACACCGATTTCTTTTAACATAGTGGCTGAGACTTCACCAGTATAAGCACCTGAAAGATGAACACCAACATCTTGTGCGCCTAAAAGAATAGTTGAGCCACCTAATTGATGTTTAACGAAATCTAAGTACACAGTCGGTGGTGCAATTGCAATATCGCAGTTTGCTTCAGTTGATAGCTCAGCTCTTAGTCCTGCAACTAAGTCTTTAGCCATTTCGATACTTCCATTGAGTTTCCAGTTACCCATTACGAGTGGTTTTCGCATAATTTTCTCCAACTTAAGATTTAAAAAGGTGTTGATTTCAGAATGAATTCGTTATAATACTCCTTATTATACACCAAATAAATTGAGCTTGAGGAAAAATATGTCATTAGAAATATTGAATCAATTAGAAACTAAAATTCAAAACACTGTAAACACTATTAATACCTTGAAAGAAGAGATTTCGAGATTAAAGCAAGGCAATCATGAACTTGAACAATTAATTAATGATAGTTCAGATGAGATGAAAGCATTACGTGACGAAAATGAGAAGTTAAAACAAGATCAACAAGTTTGGCAACAACGTATTCAAACCCTTTTAAGCAAAATTGGTGAAATAACCCAGTAAATGATTCAATTTTTTTAACGCGACTTAGGTCGCGTTTCTTTTATGACGACTAATTAATGTGAAGATGATATTTAAATGCGCGAACAGCTAAAATCTTTATGGCTTACTCAAACCATCCATTTAATAGAATCCGAATCAGGTCGATTTGCTGATCAAGATATTAATCGACAAGTTAAAGCTATGCCAACCTCTTTGGTTAACCGTATCATTACCCGCGCAACGATACTGTCTAAACAAAATGGTTTATATTCTGCGCAAAAGGTTATTTTACGTTCTATTAAAATTTCTTTCTGTTTATTACTGTTAATTTCGATTTTTTTAGGTGGTTCATTAACATTTAGCGCTTTGAGTCAAAATCCAATCAATTTGTATTGGGCGCTATTGTGTTTATTAGGTGTTCATTTTATTACGCTCATTATTTGGATTGGTTCATTTTTTTTCTTTTCTCGCTTTGGTGGTAGTTTATTAATCCATTGTTGGTTGTGGATAGCCCAAAAGCTTTATCAAAAAAAGACTGTGCAACAGCTTGTACCGGCTTTTATCACTTTATTTGGTTCTTCAATCCGTTGGTTGCTTGGTTTTGTTCTGAATCTTTTTTGGGTCGTTATTTTATGTAGTGCTTTATTCGTTTTATTGATGCTATTTTCAACTCAGCACTACAGTTTTGAGTGGAAAACTACTTTATTAAGTTCTGATACCATTATTAAGTTAACTCATTATTTAGGTTATGTTCCATCTTTGTTTGGTTTTCCGATTCCAAATGATGATGTGATTAAGCTTAGTGAACACGCTTTAAGTGAGGGTGACATTCGTTCTTCTTGGGCGATTTGGCTATTAGGTGTTTTTATCTGTTATGGATTAGCCGTTCGATTTCTATTAATGACTTTTTGTGGCATCGCTTGGATTGTGAGTAGCCGAAAAATTAAATTAAATTTGGATGATCCTGACTTTCAAATCCTATCCCAACAATTACAGCCACTTTTAACCCAAATGGTGGATGAAGATAAGTTAGGCGAACCTAAATGGCAACTACCAATCTCACAGATTGAAGAAGGAAGTGGTGTCTATTTAGTGGCTGTGGATGTAGATGAGAGTTGGAATCCACCGCATGACGGGCATTTTTACGGATTTTTAAATACTCGTGAGCTGCGAAATGCAATATTAGATCTTTTGCAATTAAAACCAGCGTATAAAGTGTTAATTGCAATCGATACTGATCGAGCACCAGATCGCGGGGTATTAAATTTTGTTCAACAATTAATGAATAAATCACAGCAAAGTCGAATATGGTTTATTAATCAAGGTAAACAATTACATAATTGGCAATCGTTATCTTTACCGTTAGCTAATCCTAGCTGGTTAGATCAGGATAATTAATATGATAACTTCATTGAAATTAGCGATAGTTGGACATGCAAATTTTGGTAAAACTTCACTTTTGCGTGCATTAATAAGAGATAGTCATTTTGGTGATGTTTCTGATAAGCCAGGTACTACTAGACATGTAGAGTCAATCAAACTTCCACTAGCGGATAACACCGACATCACTTTTTATGATACACCTGGATTTGAAGACAGTTTGGCGCTTTATGACTATATCAATCAACTTGTATCGCCTAATAGTAAGCTTGATGGAGTCGATAAATTAACGATTTTTTTACAAAGCCCAGAAGCTGAAAACCTCTTCAATCAAGAAGCAAAAGTAATCCGACAGGTGTTAAATTGTGATGCTGCTATCTATGTGATCGACGTGCGAGAGCCAGTTCTACCTAAATATCACGATGAATTAGCTATCTTAACCAATAGCGATAAACCGATTCTTGCAGTACTTAACTTCATTTCTGCTGAGGAACAGAATGAAAAGGAATGGAAAAGATTGCTTTCAAGAATGGGTATTCATGCTATCATTGGGTTCAACGCTGTTTTTCCACCCTTATACGGTGAAGAAAAATTGTACAATAGCTTGGCGTTATTGGTTGAACCAGCAAAAAAAATATTGGATAATTGGCTAGTTAATATTGCTGAAACTCGTGAATCACGTAATCGTACAGCTAACCAAATCATTGCAGAAGCATTAGTTGATGTGACTGCTTTTTATGAAATGGCAAAATCTGATGATAAGCAAGCTGTCGCTGACATGCAAAATAAAGTCAGGAAACGTGAACAGAAAGCAATTAATGATTTATTGAAGCTCTATCAATTCGATTCAACTCAAGAGAGTGAAGAGAATTTGCCTTTAATCAAAGGCCGTTATAATGCAGACTTGTTTAATCTTGATGCATTAAAAACGATGGGGGTTCACTTGACCAAAGGTTTTGTGTCGGGCGCTACAATCGGTGCTAGCATTGATTTAGCAACTGGTGGATTATCATTTGGTTCAGCTGCGTTAATAGGTGCAGCCGTTGGTAGTTTAATGCAAACTGCTAAGCATTATGGATCGAGAATGCGCTATCAGCTTTCTGGATTTAGTAAACTAAGTGTTGATGATGTGATCATTTGTTTTCTTTCTTTACGATTAGTTCAGCTTAAAGAGAGTTTAAATTTTCGCAGCCACGCGAACCTTAGCCCAATTAAGTTGTCTAAACTTGATGAGCATAAGTGGCAAAAAGGCGTTTTACCTAAAAGTTTAAAGGTAGCAAGACGTTATTCGCAGTGGTCTACGTTGAATAAAGGAACAAGAAGAAATGACAAGAAAAGACAATCGATTATTAACGAAGTTGCGCAGCAGCTGCGGTAGCGTTAAAAAGCGATTATTAGTAAGCTCACTAATTTTATCATTATTCGTATTATTTGGTTGTAGTAGCAGTCATAGCCAAGTATCAGTTAAATCTGATCCTGTGATGTTAGCCAAAATTGAACAGCACTACTCAAAATGGAAGAGAACACCTTACCGTTATGGTGGTACTACTTTAGCTGGTAGTGATTGTTCTGGTTTAGTTATGAACTTCTACAAAAATAGATTACAAAAGACCCTTCCAAGAAGTGCTGCTGAACAAGCTAAATTAGGTTATAAAGTTACCACGCCTAAAGCGGGTGATTTAGTCTTCTTCAAAACTGGACGTAGTCGTAGCGGATTACATGTTGGTATTTATTATGCAGATGGTAAATTCTTACATGCTTCAACTTCAAAAGGTGTTATCTATTCAAATCTGAATGAAGATTACTGGAAAAAACATTACTGGATGACACGTCGTGTGACTGGTCGTTAAAAAAGTTTAATAAATATAATAAAAAACTCTCTATATTTAGAGAGTTTTTTTTATTCCCAAAAATTGGATCTTCATTAATAATGATTAAACGGATTAATTTAACCAATTAATCCGTTTTTAGATTTAGCTGTCAGCTGGCGTTTCTATATCGGAATAGGTTGCTAGCATCTGCAAGAATTTAAATTTGGAATTAACCATTTTCGCAGATTGCTCATGCAAGGTATTAGCAATCACTGGCTCAAGTGTTTCTAAACGACGGAATCGCTGTTCTTTGAGTAACACATCAGATAATGATTCACTGTTTGGTGCTTTTGAGTCTAGCACTAGACCCGGTTTTCCTTCTTGCATACGACGAGGATCATAACGGTATAGTGGCCAAAAACCTGATTTTACTAAATATTTCATTTGTTCATGAGATTTAGATAAATCATAACCATGTTCTTCACAAGGACTATAAGCAATAACGAGAGAAGGGCCGTTATAGGCTTCAGCTTCTTGTAATGCTTTTAGGGTTTGATTTAGTTGTGAGCCTAAGGCAACTTGAGCAACATAAACGTGACCATACATCATCACACTCACACCTAGATCTTTACGGGCTTTATTTTTACCTAAATCAGCAAATTTTGATACAGCACCCATTGGTGTAGCCTTTGATTGTTGACCACCAGTATTTGAGTAGCATTGAGTATCAAGAACTAAGATATTTACGTTTTCAGTGAGACTCATTACATGGTCTAATCCACCAAACCCAATATCATATGCCCAACCATCACCACCAATTGCCCATACTGATTTATCAATTAAGTAGTCAGCATCTTGTATTAGCTCTTTAGCTTCCGATGAGGTTAAATGAGCTAATTGTTGACGCAGTAAATTGACTTGCGTACGTTTTTCATCAATTGAAAGATCCGGAGATTGTAAATTGATTACAATTTCTGGTGAAATTTCGCCTGCAACATGTTCCAACAAACGTAATGCTCGTTTTTTATGTTGGTTATAGGTAATTCGATAGCCAAGGGCGAATTCGGCATTATCTTCAAATAATGAATTTGCCCATGCTGGTCCTCGACCATTACGATCGGTGGTATATGGTGTTGACGGTAAATTACCCCCATAAATTGATGAACAACCGGTGGCATTAGCAATAGCGAGATGATCACCATATAATTGCGTTAATAATTTGATGTAAGGTGTTTCACCACAACCCGCACATGCACCAGAATATTCAAATAATGGTGTTAATAGTTGCGATGTGCGTATATCTATACGTTCGAGGTTTTTTATTTCACGATCTGGTAGTGCAGTAAAGTACTCGTAATTAGTCCGCTGTGTTTCAAGATTATCAATGCGCGACTGCATATTGATAGCTTTGATATCAAAGTTATTGCGGTCACGTGAAGGACAAACTTCAACACACAAATTACATCCAGTACAATCTTCAGGCGCAACTTGTAATACGTAGCGTTGACCTTTCATATCTCGCGCTTTCACTTCTAGTGAGCTTAACGATTCTGGTGCATTAACTATTTCACTAACCACTTTGGCTCGAATAGCCGCATGAGGACAAGCTACTACACAATGGTTACATTGGGTACAAAGTTCGGGTTTCCAAATTGGAATTTCTTCCGCAATGTTGCGTTTTTCCCATTTGGTGGTACCAACTGGCCATGTTCCATCGGGCGGGAACGCCGAAACGGGTAAAGTATCACCTAAGCCGGCTAACATTGTTGCAGTAACCATTTTAACAAAATCAGGCGCATTGCTTGGTACGACTGATGGGCGCAATGGGCTACTTTCATCAACACAACTTAATGGAATTTGTTCAAGTGATGCGATGGCTAAATCAAGCGCTTTCCAGTTATTTTCAACAATATCTTGCCCTTTACTGCTATAACTTTTGGCAATAACTTCTTTCAGTTGAGTGATACTGAAATCATTTTTAAATATTTCAGATAAATGGAAGAAAGCGGCTTGCATTACGGTATTTATTCTTGCCCCTAAGTTACATTCTCGAGCAATTTTAGCCGCGTTGATAATATAAAAGTGTGCTCTTTTCTTAATTAATTGAACTTGAACTTCTTTGGGTAATCTATGCCAGACTTCATCCTTACTATAAGGCGTATTAAGCAAAAAGATTCCATCGTCTTTCAATCTTTCAACGATCTGATACTTGTCAATAAACTGATCTTGATGACAACCAATAAAATGAGCACTGGTGATTAAATAAGGTGAATCAATAGGCTTAAGGTTGACTCTAAGATGAGAGGTTGTTAAACCACCTGCCTTTTTCGAGTCATAAACAAAATAACCTTGAACATAAAACGGTGAGTTATCACCAATAATTTTAATATTATTTTTTGTTGCAGATACGGTTCCATCACTTCCCAAACCATAAAATAATGCTTCAAGTGCCGATTTTTTTGGTATTGATTGTTCTGGTAATGGTAATGATAATCCAGTTATGTCATCGTAAATACCAACAGTAAATCGAGGTTTTGGCTTCTCAGTTGCTAATTCATTAAAAATAGCTAATACCGAGCGAGGATCGAACTCTTTCGAAGATAGACCATAACGACCACCAATAATTTGTGGTAAATAACTACGTTCACCGCGAGAAAAACTTTCAGCAAATGCTGTCATTACATCTAAATAAAGTGGTTCTGCTTGAGCGCCTGGTTCTTTGGTGCGATCCATCACCGCGATTTTTTTTACGGTTTGAGGAATAATATCAAGCAGATGTTTTGCTGAAAAAGGGCGGTATAATCTGACGATGACTACGCCAACTTTTTCATCATTTTTGATTAGATGATCAACCACTTCTTTGGTGGTACTGACCCCCGACCCCATAATAACAATAATACGTTGCGCATCTTCTGCGCCATAATATTCGAAAGGTTTGTATTTTCTACCTGTCTCTTTTTCAAATGCCTGCATCGCATCAACAACATGGTTGTAAGCATTGTCATAATAGGGATTAATGGCTTCACGACATTGGAAGTAGGTATCAGGATTAGCTGATGTCCCGCGTATTACCGGCTTATCTGGTGTTAATGCGCGAGCACGAAAAGCTTCAATAGCTTGATTAGGTAGTAAGTTACGAATTTGTTCATCACTGATTGGGTAAATTTTATTGACCTCATGTGAGGTTCTAAATCCATCAAAAAAGTGGACAAATGGTACACGACTATTGAGTGTTGCTATTTGTGAAATTAACGCTAAATCTTGAGCCTCTTGCACCGAGCTAGAACAAAGCATGGCGAAACCAGTTTGCCTGATTGACATGACATCTGAATGGTCACCAAAAATAGATAATGCATGAGTTGCAACAGTACGAGCAGCAACGTGTAAAACAAATGGTGTTAATTCTCCCGCTATTTTGTATAGCGAAGGAATCATTAATAGTAAACCTTGTGATGAGGTAAATGATGTTGCTAGTGCGCCAGTCATTAATGCGCCATGCACGGTCGAGATTGCGCCAGCTTCGGATTGCATCTCAACTACTTTTGGGGTATCACCAAATACGTTGGGCTTATTAAATTCTGCCCATGTGCTGGCTTGCTCAGCCATTGATGAACTCGGTGTAATTGGATAAATAGCAATGACTTCGTTTGCACGATATGCGACAGATGACACCGCACTATTAGCATCTGATATGATCATTAAAAAACCTTGTATTTTATCGTTTTATGACATTACTTAATTATTATATTTTTTGACTATTGTACCAGAAAGTAAGATAGCTTTTAGTTATTTTTGTGTTAAATTTTTCCGTTATGACTATCTGTTTTTAATCATTACCAAGCGAATTATCATTGGTAAATCGAATTGCAAAAGTTGATGATTAAGCTAACTTAACAAGTTATTTAAGTTGAAGATTTTTTGAAGGTTTATCAATGAGTAGTATCAATAGCATTGATTAGATAAAAAGTTTATATTATCCAAATGGTTGGATAATATAAACGAATAGTATTATTTAATAATTACACGCTCAGTGGATGATGATGTTTTTATTTCACCTAGTAGCCAAGCTTTTTCACCATGCTCATTAAGCAAATTGATGGCTTGGTCAGCTAACTGTTTTGGTAAAGCGATGATTAAACCAACGCCACAGTTGAAAGTACGATACATTTCATGGCGACTGACATTACCAGCTTGTTGTAACCAATTGAAGATTGACGGCCATTGCCAGCTTGATTCATCAATAATCGCTTGAGTGTTATCCGGTAAAACACGAGGAATGTTCTCCCAAAAGCCACCACCAGTAATATGGGCAATTGCATGAACTTCGATATTGGAAATCAAATCGAGAACAGATTTGACATAAATTTTGGTTGGAGCAAGTAGATGATCAGCTAATGGTTTTCCATCTAATTGTTCAGTAGCTGGATTTACACCACTCACTTCAATTATTTTTCGAACTAAAGAGTAGCCATTAGAGTGGGCGCCACTTGATGCAAGAGCAATTAAAGCGTCACCATCTTGTACTTTACTCCCATCAATCATTTCTGCTTTTTCAACTACGCCAACACAAAAGCCGGCTAAGTCATAATCATCACCGTGATACATTCCTGGCATTTCAGCTGTTTCACCACCAACTAAAGCGCAGCCTGCTTGTTTACAACCTTCAGCGATACCTGTAACGACTGTTGCTGCAACATCAACATTAAGTTTGCCTGTTGCATAGTAATCTAAGAAGAATAACGGCTCCGCACCTTGAACAATCAAATCATTAACGCACATTGCAACTAAATCAATACCAATTGATTCATGGCGGTTTAAATCCATT
Source organism: Gilliamella sp. ESL0443 (assembly GCF_019469165.1). Classification (NCBI taxonomy): domain Bacteria; kingdom Pseudomonadati; phylum Pseudomonadota; class Gammaproteobacteria; order Orbales; family Orbaceae; genus Gilliamella; species Gilliamella sp. ESL0443. Next base: position 821,289 of record NZ_CP048263.1, read on the forward strand.
GCCAGACGTAATTTTGTGCCAACACCATCAGTTCCTGATACTAAAATAGGTTGCTTATATTTTTGCGGAATTGCACATAATGCACCAAAACCACCTAGTCCCCCCATAACTTCAGGACGTTTGGTCTCTTTTACAACAGATTTAATGCGATTTACCAGTTCATTGCCTGCATCGATATCGACACCGGCATCTTTATAGCTAAGAGATTTGTTATTTGACACGGGAGCAGTCCTTACAGTAGAAAAATTGTTTGATATTTTAGCAAGGATGAAATTTATTAGCGACTAATTATTGATAAAATAACTTATTAATTAAAGAGATTCATTGTTCTCAAACCAACTCTCTAAAATAATAATGGCAGAAGTTGCATCAACATGACCTTTTTCAAGCGCCCGATAACCACGTGAAGCAAAAATGTGTGATTTAGCCTCAACTGTGGATAATCGTTCATCTTGTAGATGTACTTGATAACCAAACATACCATGCAAACGGTTAGCAAATTTGCGAGCTCTAGCGGTTAAAGGTTGTTCTGTGCCATCCATATTTAGCGGTAGTCCAACCACTAAATAATCGGGTTTCCATTCATTAAGTACTTTTTCAATCGCTTGCCAATTAGGTATTCCATCACGAGCTTTAAATGAACAAAGTGGGTTAGCGGTTTTGGTGATGTCCTGACCAATAGCTGCACCAATACTTGCAGTACCAAAATCAAATGCAATAATAGTTGCCATTGCCTATGCATTACCCATTTGGTGAGAAATAGTACTGATATTAATGCCCAATGATTCAGCCGCTTTTTTCCAACGATCCTCAATAGCCACTTCAAAGATAATTTGTGGATCAACTTCAGTAACTAACCAGTCATTTTTGGCAACCTCACTTTCAAGTTGTAATGATTGCCAACTTGAGTATCCCAGTGCTAAAAAGATATCTTTTGGTTGTTCTGGAGAGCCAATCGATTTCAATGCGTCAAGTGATGTGGTTATCATCACATCATCAGAAATCTGTATACTTGATGCAAACCCCTTATGAGGAGTGTGTAAAATAAAACCTTGCTCCTCGGCAAGTGGTCCACCACAAAATACTGGGTGCTCAAGTTCAGCACAACTTTTTGAGGCAGTGATTTCAAGACGGGACAATACGGTTTCAACATTGAGATCTATAATAGGCTTATTCAAAATAATACCCATTGCACCATCACGATTATGTTCACAGATATACACAACAGAACGACTAAATACTGAATCATGTAGTGTTGGCATTGCAATAATAAAATGATTTTTTAAATTCATACGCTCACATTGTTGTTAAATTATAATGCACATTTACCAATTTTGACTTTATGTTCTACATTACAACGCATTAATACTTCTGGATGATTGGTTTCTTCGTTAATTGATTCACCAATAATTTCAAAATCCTGCGATAAGTAAAAGTTAATCGCATCACTATTTTGTTTATACACATGTACCAATAATTCATTGTGGCGCTGTTTTGCTTTTTCAACTAGCGCAGCTCCGGTTCCTTGATGACGAAAACCTTCTTCAACAAAGAGTCCAGAAATATAATCCTCAGTTAAACCTATAAAACCTACTACGCCATTAAGATCTTGAACATAGATAGTTGACATTGGAATCAACATTTTAACTATATCGTAGTTCTGTTTAAAAAATTCAAGATCAATAAAGTTGTGAGCTTGTTCATTACCTTGTAGCCATATCTTCATAATGGCTTCTAAATCTTTTGGTTGGTATTCTCTAATCATTTTTTTAACTCTTCTTATTTAATCTTGATTCAATCGCGTCCATTAAAAGCCCAGTGATTGATAAATCTGGATGGGCAGTTTCAATTTCTCGTACACAAGTTGGACTAGTGACGTTAATTTCAGTTAATTTATCCCCAATTACATCAAGTCCGACAAATAAAAGTCCTTTTTGTTTTAATGTTGGTCCAATACTGTTGGCAATTTTCCAATCACTATCACTTAAAGCTCTTACTTCACCATGTCCACCAGCGGCTAAGTTTCCACGTGTTTCACCTTTTTGAGGTATCCGCGCCAAACAATAAGGAACCGGAACACCATCGACAACTAAAATACGTTTATCACCATCTTTTATTGCTGGGATAAAATTTTGCGCCATACAGTAACGAGTATTATGCTCGGTAAGTGTTTCAATTATCACAGACACATTGGGATCATCTTGTTTGATTCTAAAAATTGACGAACCACCCATACCATCAAGTGGTTTTAAAATAATGTCATGGAATTGTTGATGGAAAGCCTTAATTTGTGATGTTTGGCGAGTAACTAAAGTTTCCGGCGTAAAATCAGCAAACCAAGCAGTAAATAATTTTTCATTACAATCACGTAAGCTTTGTGGCTTATTAACCACTAATACGCCTTTATCTTCAGCGCGTTCTAAAATATAAGTCGCATAGATAAATTCGGTATCAAAAGGCGGATCTTTACGCATTAGTATCACATCGAGTTCACTTAATGCTATTATTTGCTCGTCACCAAAATCAAACCAATGTTCACTATTGTTATGAACTGTTAGTATACGAGTGGTTGCACTTGCTTCACCATTACGTAAAAACAGATCATTCATCTCCATATAATAGAGTTGATAACCTCGCTTTTGTGCTTCAAGCAGCATAGCAAAGCTGGTATCTTTTTTTAATTTGATATGGCTGATGGGGTCCATAACAATACCAAGTTTAATCATGTTGACTCCTTACTGATTTTATCTGATTGCATTGAATTTGCTGTTGATGACTTGCACGCTTTTCTACCTATTTAATATTGCTTATGAGAAAACAAAGCCGAGCGTGGTTTTAGCAATAAAAATCAAGTTTTGAACTATCATACTCGTTACCGATTAATAAGCAAAGCAATCAATTGTTAACTCATTCATTTTGGGTGATTAACCTAAATCACCTAAACGAACTTGAAGGGCGGTTATTGCTGTTAGTGCAGCTGTTTCAGTTCGTAAAACTCGTGGACCGAGTAAAATATCTGTAAACTGATATTGATGCGTCATCTGAATTTCTTCGTTAGATAGCCCACCTTCTGGTCCAATTAATAAACTAATTTTTTTATCCTCAGACGACAGTTGATTTATGCCTTTTTCTGCTTTTGGATGTAAGTTGAGTTTTAAGCTATCAGTTAAACTTGCACACCAATTTTCTAATTTCATTACCGAGTTTACGGTAGGGATGATGTTACGCCCACATTGTTCACAGGCAGAAATAACAATTTTTTGCCATTGTTGAACCTTCTTTTCAAGCCTTTCTTGATCGAGCTTTACGCCACAGCGTTCAGAAAGTAATGGGGTAATGGTACTCACGCCTAATTCAACTGATTTTTGAATAGTAAACTCCATTTTATCACCACGAGAAATAACTTGGCCTAAATGAATGTTTAAAGGTGATTCTCGATCATCAAAAATAGTCGTTGCTGTTTTTACAACAACGTTTTTTTTGTTTACTTCATGGATCACTGCTGGCGTAATTTGGTTAGATCCGTCAAACAACGTCACTGATTCGCCAGGCTTCATTCTTAATACACGGATCAGGTGATTAAAAGCATTATCGTCCAAGGTAATTAAGCTATTTTGGTTGATGGTGTAGGGTTGAAAAATTCGAGTCATATCATCTTTTATTCACTAATATTTGAAATAAATTATAGCGTAATTTAATAAGATTCGGTAATCTCTATTTTAAACAATATCAATGCTTGGAATTGAATATGACATTAACGATTAAAGATAGAGTATTAATTGAATCTCTAACAGTTTATACCACAATTGGTGTTTATGATTGGGAAAAAAACATCAAACAGAAGCTAGTCCTTGATTTAGAAATGGCTTGGGATAATAAGCCAGCAGGAAAGAGTGATAATGTAGAATTTTGCTTAGACTATTTCGTTGTTTCACAATCAATAACATCATTTATTGAGGCAAATAAATTTGAGCTTATTGAAACGGTAGCTGAACGCGTTGCACAGTTAGTTATTGAACAATTTTCAGTTCAATGGTTAAAAATCAAAGTTTCAAAACCAGATGCGATTGCTAATGCAGGCAATGTTGCTGTGATTATTGAACGTAGTATTAATTAACTCAACAAATTAATGAATAAAAAAAACGAAACGCTAGATAAAGCCCTTAATGAGCGAAGTGATAATTTACATCATAGAGCTTTTAAAAATAGTGAGCCTTTTTCAATTAAATTGACTGACGCTTTACGTTGGCGCCTTAAACGTAAAGTCTTACCCCCAAAAGCGGGATATCAAGTATTTAACCAAACTTGGTGTAGCTCAATTGATTTAAATTTAGAAGGTGATAGAGTCTGGTGGATAGGGCATTCAACTACGTTAATAAGACTTAATAATAAATGGATATTAACTGATCCGGTTTTTTCCAACCGAGTCTCGCCGTTCCAATTTATTGGCCCCAAACGACGAACCAAACCCGCTATTACTATCGATAAATTACCAACGATTGATGTGGTTTTGATATCGCATAGCCATTATGACCATCTTGATTTTAATAGTATAAGGCATCTGGTAAAACGTTTTCCACAAATGACTATTTTAGTTCCCCTAGGGCTCAAAACCAAACTATTAAAATGGGGAGCGAAGCAAGTTATTGAGTTGGACTGGTGGCAATCTTCTAATATTGGTGGAATAACGTTTACTGCGACACCAGCAAAGCATTGGAGTAATCGTGGTGCTTTTGATGTCAACAAATCATTATGGTGTGGTTGGGTAATGCAGAATGATGACTCGCCGTTATCGAAAAATATCTACTTTATGGGGGATACCGGCTATTCAACCAGTTTAAAGAAAATTGGCGAAAGGTTTAAGCAAATCGATCTAGCCTTAATCCCCATCGGCGCATATGCACCGCGTTGGTTTATGCAATCACAGCACATCGACCCTCAACAAGCATTGCAACTGTATGATGAATTAAATTGCCAATCAGCGATCGCCATTCATTGGGGAGCTTTTGAATTAGCGGATGAATCGTTAGATGAACCACCGTTTTTATTAAATTCTTTGAAGAAAGGTCGTGCTTTTCACGTAATAAAAATAGGTGATAGCTTTGCTATCAATCAGTTTAATAATGCATTAGAATAATGAATAAATTATAAGATAACGAAATATTTGCGAGGGGATATGATGAAACCAGTAATTATCGCACTAACTTGCCTGACACTAAGTTTAAGTTTAACAGCTTGTGGTGGTAAAAATGATGAAGGCAAACAGTACCATTGGTCAAAAGCTCACGGTGTGCTTGAAGATTGCCGAGGAGTGATGAATAAATCAGAACAATGCCAAAAGAATTCAAACAATCAACAGTATTTATTCCAAATAGATAGGTATTAATATGAGCGCTTGGCTTGTTTATGCTTTGCTATCGGCAATTACCGCTGCCTGTGTTGCAATTTTAGGTAAAATTGGTTTACAACACCTTGATGCCAATACTGCAACCGCAATACGGGCTACTGTTATGGCGATTTTTTTAGTTGGCGTGGTTGCCGTGCAAGGAAAGCTAAATCTAATTAACACGTTCTTTAACGATAAGAAAGCATTACTTATTATCGCATTGAGTGGAGTCGCTGGGGCATTATCTTGGTTATTCTACTTCATGGCAATTAAAGAAGGTAAAGTCTCGCAAGTTGCCCCGATTGATAAACTTAGCGTTGTTTTTGCCGTAATTTTTGCTGTTATTATCTTTGGCGAAAAAATTTCATTTCTTTCAGCCATTGGTGTTGCCATGATTGCTGCAGGTGCTGTTTTAGTTGCGCTATTTTAATAAATTATTAAACAGCTCAACTGTCACATATTCACCTTTGGCAACATTGCCTCTTTCTTGCTCAAGGATGATAAAGCAGTTGGCATGATTAAACGACTGAGTTAGATGTGAGCCTTGTTGACCCGTTGAAGCAACTTCTAACTCACCTTCAGAATTAACTTGCAACACACCGCGTTGAAAATCTAATCGGCCAACACTTTTTTTAAGATTCGTTGCTGCTTTCACTTTAAATGACAGATTGTTAGAGGTTAAATGCTCTCCTGACAGTGCTAAAATCAAAGGCTGAACTAACTGATAGAAAGTGACCAATGTCGAAACAGGATTGCCGGGTAATCCACAAAACAACGCATCACCTATCTTTCCAAAAGCAAACGGCTTACCGGGTTTTATAGCAATTTTCCAGAAATTAATTTTACCCAGTGCTTCTAAAGCTGTTTTTGTATAATCTACATCACCAACAGAAACCCCACCGCTTGTAATCACTAAATCAGCAAGTTTAGACGCTGTTTCAAGTGATTGCTTAATTCGGTTCGGATCATCGGCAATAATACCTAAATCGATAACTTGGCAATTTAATTTAGATAATAATAATTTTAGCGTAAATCGATTACTATCATAAATTGCACTTTTGTTTGTTAGCGGATCACCAATATCGGTTAATTCATTTCCGGTTGAAAAGATAGCGACTTTTATTTTTTTATAGACGACTAATTCAGTTATACCAAGCGTGGCTAAACTTGATAGTGTTGGAATGGTTAAACGTGTACCTTTAGTCACCACCACCGAATCTTGTTTAACATCTTCGCCGATACAACGAATATTGCTACCTAATTTAATATCACCTAAAAAATTAATACCTGACTCTGTTTGCTCTGTCTCTTCTTGCATCACCACGGCATCAGCTTGTTCAGGAACAGGCGCGCCAGTCATAATGCGTAAGCAACTCCCTGAAGGCCAATTCAGATTAGAGATATCATCTCCAGCAAAAATAGTACCAGCTAAAGGTAATAATTTCGATTGATTGATATCAGCTAACCTTACCGCATAACCATCCATAGCCGAATTGTTAAAACTTGGTACATTAATTGGAGAAATAACCGGTTCGGCAGTAACACAATCTAAGGCGTCAAATAATGCAACTTTTTCACTTGAAAGTTGATTGTATAATGATGATGCTTCAAGTATATTTTTTTTAGCTTGCTCAAAGGTTAATAACATAAATGAAGCTCCTTATAATTGATTATCCATTCAGGGAAGAGTGATATTGGCGAGTTATTAATTTTACAAAATTGAAATAAATAGGGTGCGGTATTAAACTGCACCCATTAAACGTTGATTATACATTGAATAAGAAATTCATAATATCGCCATCTTGCACGACATAATCTTTTCCTTCTGAACGCATTTTTCCTGCTTCTTTAGCACCTTGTTCACCACCATATTTGATAAAATCTTCAAAGGCAATGGTTTGTGCACGGATAAAACCTTTTTCAAAATCGGTATGAATTTTCCCTGCTGCTTGAGGTGCAGTATCACCAACCGAGATAGTCCAAGCACGAACTTCCTTAACGCCAGCAGTAAAATAAGTTTGTAAGTTAAGTAAACTATAACCCGCGCGGATAACTCTATTTAGACCCGGTTCGGTTAAACCAAGATCTTGCATAAATTCATCACGATCAGCATCATCAAGCTCAGCAAGTTCTGCCTCAATAGCAGCACAAACTGGTACTACGACTGCTTTTTCTTGTTCTGCGATGGCTTTCACTTTATCTAAAAACGGATTGTTTTCAAAACCATCTTCATTGACATTCGCGATGTACATAGTGGGTTTTAACGTTAAGAAACTAAGATATTTAATCGCATCTAGTTCTTCTTTACTTAAATCTAAAAGTAATAATTTTTTACCTTGTTCAAGGTGAGGAAGGCACTTTTCAAGAATCTCAAGTTCATATTTAGCGTCTTTATCACCACCTTTAGCTCGTTTTTGTAAACGGGTAATAGCGCGTTCACAGGCTTCAAGATCGGCTAACGCAAGTTCTGTGTTAATAATTTCGATATCTTCAGCTGGATCGATTTTACCTGCAACATGAACAATGTTTTCGTTTTCAAAACAACGAACAACATGGCCAATTGCTTCGGTTTCACGAATATTAGCTAAGAATTGGTTACCAAGTCCTTCACCTTTAGATGCACCTTTTACTAAACCTGCGATATCAACAAATTCCATGGTCGTTGGTAATGTTCGTTGCGGCTTAACAATTTCCGCTAATTGATCTAAACGCGGATCGGGCATTGGCACTACGCCTGTATTAGGTTCGATAGTACAAAACGGAAAGTTAGCCGCTTCAATCCCAGCTTTAGTTAGTGCATTAAAAAGCGTTGATTTACCCACATTTGGTAGACCGACAATTCCACATTTAAATCCCATATTGTTTATTACCTTGTGTTATAAAAATCTTAAACATTGATTATATACTAAATTGCACTAATTGTGCTAATGTTGATGATATAAGAAGATCGAAATCAACACTTAAAACGATATTATGCTTAATCTCAAAATAGTTTTATTGACAATATAATTGTTAGCTAATTTTGAAAGGTTAATCCGAGCTGATATAATTGATTTTTTTTCAGTCCATAAATTTCAGCAGTTATCGCTGCGGCTTTTTTTAAAGGTAGCTCATTTAATAACAGTTTTAGTGTATTAATTGCTTTTGCATCAATCACATCATCCGTTTTACTCACACCTTCGGCAATCAAAACGAATTCGCCTTTTTGCCGGTTGCTATCTTCTGCTAACCATTCAATCAGATCTTTTATGGAAAAATGGACGATGGTTTCCCATGTTTTGGTCAGTTCTTTGGCTAATACAATCTGTCTATCGCTTCCCCAAATGGTTTGCATATCATGCAAGGTATCTAAAAGTCGATGCGTTGATTCGTAAAAAATCATAGTTCGTGGTTCATCAATTAACGTAGTAAGATAATCTTGTCGTGCTTTTGTTTTAGCCGGTAAAAATCCCTCATAACTAAATCTATCCGAAGGTAATCCAGCCACTGAGAGTGCCGCAATGGCCGCACATGCACCAGGGATGGGTACTACATTAATATTATTTTCACGGCAAGCTTTCACTAAATGATAACCGGGGTCATTAATTAATGGTGTACCTGCATCAGATATTAACGCTATTGATAATCCTGATTTAAGTTTTTCAATTAATAGTTGTGATTTTTCTTGCTCATTATGATCATGTAAGGCGAACAATTTGGCTTTAATCCCCAAATGTTGCAAAAGCAGTCCACTATGACGGGTATCTTCAGCCGCAATTAAGTCAACTTGCTTAAGTGTATTAATCGCGCGAAGGGTAATATCATCTAAATTACCAATAGGTGTTGCTACAATATATAAAGTCATTATTTTGGGATCACTGTAAATTTTTAAGTCTTAAATATACTATACCAAATTTAATGTAAATACTCCTAGTGCCGAAAAAAGTCTTAATCAATAAAACATAGACGAATAATAGGGCATTTATTAAACCAAATTTTAGCAATCATTTTATACTCAATTTGGTGACAGATTTCATCTAAAAATCGCCTAAATAACTTACAATAAGCAACATAAACTGTAAAATTTGCCGAATTTACAGTTTTTAAGCAATAAAAATGCTATTTTAGCTGTGATTTTATTGATTTAGCTTGCTGGTAATTAATATAATAGCTTTTTGTTATAAAAACGATAAAATGTTCGTATTAAAACTATATATATAAATGAAAGGTGTTATTGTGAAAAAAATTCTCACATTAAGTTGTTTAAGTTTGATGATTTCTGCTTGTACGCAGACAAATCCAGCTGATATCGAAGATATATCTGATTCATCGAGATCTTCTACCTCCTCGGTTTACACAAAGCCGCCTGAAATTATTTCCAAAGGTAATCGAGCGCCATCATCTACATCAACTTATACACCATCGGCGCCAGCATCTCGTAATTCGACTAGCGGTTCAACTAGTCAAGGTGTTGTGACATCAAATGAACGTATTGTCTATAATCGTGATTATAATGATATTCCAAAAGGTGGCTATCAAGGTGATACTTACACCGTCAAACGAGGCGATACACTGTTTTATATCGCTTGGGTAACCGGTAATGATTATCGAGCATTAGCTGCTAAAAATAATATCAAAGAACCTTTTGCTGTAAGTGTAGGTCAAGTGCTTGATGTTAGCGGTGGCACAACGATCGTTGAAACTAAAAAAACCACATCAACGAATACTCCTGCTCAGACTAGTTCAACAAAACCAGTTGTAACAACAGTAACTACTACAACAACTACTACATCTGGTACTAATAAACCAACAGTTGAAACTACTGAAACTGTAACTGAACCGGCTTCAACCACATCGCCATCGCCATCGCCATCTAGCTCAACATCGAATGTTGCCAATATTACATGGCAATGGCCGGCACAAGGTAAGATCATTGAAAAATTTTCTAATGCCACTAAAGGTATAGATATTGCTGGTTCATTAGGCGCTAAAGTCGTTGCAGCAGCGGATGGTCGAGTGGTTTATTCTGGTAATGCATTACCAGGTTATGGTAACTTAATCATTGTAAAACACAATGATGACTATTTAACGGCGTATGCGCATAACCAAACTATTTTAGTTAAAGAACAACAAAATGTTCGAGCAGGTGAACAAATTGCGACAATGGGCGCAACGGGAACTTCATCAGTACGACTACACTTTGAAATTCGTTATAAAGCGCAATCAGTCGATCCATTAAAATACTTATCTAAATAATAAGTGTTTAAAAAGATTAAAACGTTAAAAATGCACTTAATCAAACGTGCATTTTTAACGAAAGTCCAATTCATTTAACCATTTTATTTTACGTAACTAAGGAGTTATATTCATGGCAGTAAAAAAATTAGTTCTTATTCGTCACGGAGAAAGCGTTTGGAATCAAGAAAACCGTTTTTGTGGTTGGACTGATGTTGATTTATCTGACAAAGGTAACAAAGAAGCTGCTGAAGCAGGTAAATTACTAAAACAAGAAGGCTTTACATTTGACTATGCATATACTTCTGTTTTAAAACGTGCTATTCATACATTATGGCACATCCTTGATGAAGTAGATCAAGCATGGTTACCGGTTGAAAAGAACTGGAAATTAAACGAACGTCATTATGGTGCGTTACAAGGTTTAAATAAAGCTGAAACTGCTGCTAAATATGGTGATGATCAAGTTAAATTATGGCGTCGTGGTTTTGCTATCACTCCTCCTGCACTTGAAAAATCAGATGAGCGCTTCCCTGGTCACGATTCACGATACAGCAAATTACCAGAATCAGAATTACCATTAACTGAAAGCCTAGCATTAACAATTAAACGTGTACTTCCTTACTGGGAATCAACTATTGCACCACGTGTTGCAAAAGGTGAACGTGTTATTATTGCAGCTCACGGTAACTCTCTTCGTGCTCTAGTTAAGCATTTAGACAATATCAGTGATGATGACATTATCGATGTTAACATTCCAACTGGCGTACCATTAGTTTATGAATTTGATGACAATATGAAAGTTGTTAAACATTACTACTTAGGTAATGCTGATGAAATCGCAGCTAAACAAGCAGCGGTAGCAAACCAAGGTAAAGCCAAATAATTTATTCATCAAAAAGGTAAGTCGAGAGACTTACCTTTTACTTTTAGTGTTACTGATAATTACTATTTAACTTTTTGAGACGCAAATTTTGTCTAAAATTTACTATATTTATGGCGTAATGAATGCCGGAAAATCCACTGAATTACTACAAATAGATCATAACTATTTAAGTAATAATATGCAGACATTATTACTTAAATCATCGGTCGATACTCGCGACTCCGCAGTTGAGATTGTATCTCGACTTGGATTACGTAAAAAAGCATTACAACTTGATGATAATACTGTTGATGGTATTATTGAACAGATCAAACAAAATAACTATGCGTGTATTTTGATTGATGAAAGTCAATTTTTATCGTCCAATACCATATGGAAGTTGTCAGACGTATGCGATGAGTTTGGAGTTCCAATGATGTTTTTTGGATTAAAGACCGATTATATGGGACATTTGTTTGAAGGTTCGAAAACATTATTAGAAATTGCTGATAATTATAGAGAACTTAAAACCGTATGCTGGTGCGGTAAAAAAGCGACAATGATTCTGTTAGAAGGTGAAAACGGACAAATCGTTAAATTTGGTAATTCAATTCATCTTGGTGATAGTGAATACCATTCAGTTTGTCGAAAACACTGGAAAGCAGGGAAGGTAAGACCCAATTAACGCATATCCTTGCTCATGATGGATATATATTTTAATTATAATTATAAGGAATTAATCTCATGAAAATTAGAAATCTTACGTTAGCTCTAGCGCTTGGAGCAATCTCCTATTCTGCCAATGCTACACATTATATTATTACTGACACCGACATTCAAATTAGAAAAGGTGGCTGGGTAGTATCGAGTGATCAGCATGCAAAAGGTGCACCGAATTTTTATTTAAGAAATACAGTTCTTAGAGGTGGGCTTCAAAATGATGTTGAAGTTTTAACTATTAAAAGTGATGGATTGACTATTAAATTAAGCCCAACTCGTGGTCTAGGTATCCTTTCAGTTGAAGGTGATGGAGTCCGCTTAGGTTGGGATTCCCCGGTTGAAGAAATCGTTCATCCAAATAATATCAACTTAGAAAGCCGTGGTGGTAATGGTTGGTTAGATGGTTTTAATGAAATGATGGTTCGTTGTGGTTTTGAATGGACAGGTCATGCAGTACAAGCTGATGGAATGATGTATACCCTTCATGGACGTGCGCAAAATACACCTGTTTCAAAACTGTTTGTTGATATTGAAGACGAAGCACCATACACCATTACCGTTAGTGGTCTTATCAAAGAAAAAGCTTTCAAAAAAAGCAATTTAGAAACTTGGGTTAGAATTTCTCATGTACCAGGAACTAAAGAATTTACTGTTCACGATACTGTGACTAACCAAGGTGATTACCCGCGTGATTATCAAATTATCTATCACAGCAATTTTGGTACACCAATCCTTGAAGAAGGGGCAAAATTTGTTGCACCTGTTAAAGAAGTTTCACCATTCAATGATTATGCGGCTACCGGCCTTAAAAATTGGCAAACCTATTTAGGACCAACAAAAAACTTTGACGAAATGGTTTATAACATCTTCCCTTATGCGGATTCAAAAAATCAAACTCAAGTGATGTTGGCTAACAAAGCAGGTGATAAAGGGGTTGGTATTTCATTTAATACTAAACAGTTACCAGTGCTTACATTATGGAAAAACACCGATACGCTTAAACAAGGTTACGTGACCGGTATTGAGCCAGGCACAAGCTTTGCCTATCCAGTTACTATTGAACGTGAACAAAAACGTGTTCCTCAATTAGAACCAGGTAAAAGCGCTGAATTTAAGCTAACATATAGCTTATTATCAAATAAAGAAGCTGTAAAAACTTATGGTGACAAAATTAAAACCATCCAAGGTAAACAAACTACAAAAGTAGTTGAACAACCAATGGCTAAAGAATAAGTTATATCAAATTTCACCGCTAACAAAAAGGTTAGCGGTGACTTTCACTCCGCGATTAAACAAATTCCCATACCTTAACGCACTAATCTAAGTTAAAATAAATTCAGAAATTTAACTGTAGGAATCAATATGAGAAGAATGATAGTTGGTATAAGTGGCGCAACAGGTTTTGCTTATGGTATAAAAGCTTTAGAACTCCTAAAACCAATGGACATTCAAACCCATCTTGTCATATCAAAAGCGGCCAAAATAACCGGGAATTACGAACATTCTAAATCCCAGTTAGCACAATTAGAATCTTTAGCCGATATGGTCTATTCGGTTGACAATATTGGCGCTGCAATTGCTAGTGGGTCATATAAAACAATGGGCATGTTAGTTGCACCTTGCTCGATGCGAACACTGGCAGCAATAGCTCATGGTCTATCTGATAATTTATTAACACGCGCTGCTGATGTCGTTTTAAAAGAGCGTCGTCGCTTAGTGTTAATGACACGAGAAGCCCCATTACATCTAGGACACATTAAAAATATGGAAGCGGTGACATTAATGGGGGGAATTATTTTTCCACCTGTTCCTGCGTTATATCAACATATTGAAAGTGTCGATGATATTATCACTCATAGTGTTGCCAGAGCGCTTGATCTGTTTGATATTGATGTACCTAGTTTACCGCGCTGGGGTGAGGATATGAGTCTTAATCAAAAATCTGAATAAAATAATGAAATCATCTGACCATAAAATCGTGCAATTTATTAAACAGCAACATGTGTTAAGTCTAAGCGTGATATTAGCCGGTCCATGGGCATGTAATGCATTTTATGTATTTGATGAAGTCAATTGGTGTTTATATTTCTTATCAGAATTGAAAACCCAACACGCACAAGCGATGCTAAAAAATCCTAATGTTGCTGGCACAATTAGCATTAGTCCAAAATCGGTTGCTAAAATACAAGGGATACAATTTACAGGCAATGCTCAATTGCTTGCTGAAAATCAAGCAAGTCATGCTTATAAACTTTATTATCATGCCTTTCCTTTTGCCAGAGTGATGAAAGCACCGATTTGGTCTATTCAATTGCAACAAATCAAGATGACAAATAACCTAATGGGTTTTGCGCATAAAACCCATTGGCAACGTAATGGAGAGCTTTAAAAGCAGACTTAGCTTTCGAAAATAAACATCATCCAGCGAATGATATTAACATCGAATTATTAGGGTTTTGGGGGGATTCCTTCTTCGAATTCAGGATAACCATCACAAATAATATCCCAATTCGCTTTTGAACCGGTATAAATATGAATACGTTTTTCCGCATTAATTGGTTCATTAATTAGGCCAATACGTAATCGATAATTATTATTATCATTATCACGACTAGAAAAAAGGTGTGAACCACATTGACCACAAAAATGGCGATTAACGCCTGAGCATGAAAAAACTTTTATCTTTTCTTCGCCCTTAATAAAAGTTAAATCTTCCTTGTTAATGGCTGTTGCAGCATTAAAAGCCGAACCTGTTTGTTTGCGACAACGCGAGCAATGACAATACACAATTGTTTTAATCTCATTATTTAGTTGATAGACAACCTCGCCACATAAACAACTTCCTGTCATCATAATTTATTTACCTTTTTTATTTATCATTTGTTAACACATTATAAAGACAGATAAAAATAAGTTACAAGTAATTTAAAAATAGATAAAAAAAGTTGAGGAGCGGGGTTTTTGAGGAAAAAAGCACCAATAATTAGTGCCAATAATCAAATAAACTAAATTTACTTTTTTATTTATCCGATTTATTCCCTTCAAATACATTAAAATCAGAAATAAGTCAGGAATAACTTAAAAAATAGAAAAAAAGTTGAGGAACGGGGTTTTTGAGGAGAAAAAGGCACCAATAATTAGTGCCTATAATCGAATATCTTTTTATATAAGAGAAAAACAGTCAGCATTTTTCAATAAAATAGCGCATTATGCGATTATCGGTCGTTAGTTCGGGATGGAATGAGCAGACTAAAATATTATTCTGCTCTGCCATTACGCAATGATTATCAATAAAAGCAAGTTGTGTGACTTGCTTGCCCGCCTTAGCAATATAGGGCGCTCGGATAAAAACGGCTGGAACTTGCTGGCCAATAGGTGCAATATCTAACATCGTCTCAAAGCTAGCAATTTGCCGACCAAATCCATTACGTTCAACCACAATATCCATCAAACCCAGTTGTTCAACTTCGCTATGGCTTGTTTCATTACCGCAAAGCACCAAACCCGCGCAGGTACCAAAAATCCCTTTACCTTGCTTGGCAAACTCTTGGATTGGTTCAAATAAGCCATTTTGCCGAATTAAACGACTTATTGCAGTTGATTCTCCACCCGGAATAATTAAACCATCAACTTGACGCAATTGTTCGGGCTTTTTTACTGCAATTGGGATGACTAAATCAATAGTTGCAAGCATATTTAAATGTTCAGTCACTGCGCCTTGTAAATTAAGCACACCAATGGTTTTACGTGCTTTTGAGCTCATTATCAACCTCGCTCCTGCATTCTTTCAGATTCGCGTAATTTGCTGATTTCGATACCTTTCATCGCTTCACCTAATCCTTTTGAAAGTTCAGCTAATCTTGGATAATCGTCAAAATAAGTTGTTGTTTGAACGATTGCTTTAGCGAATTTTTCCGGATTTTGCGATTTAAAAATACCTGAACCAACAAACACACCATCGGCACCAAGTTGCATCATCAATGCAGCATCAGCAGGCGTAGCAATGCCACCAGCAGCAAAATTAACAACCGGTAGTTTACCCAGTTGTTTGATTTGTAATATCAACTCATAAGGTCCACCAATCTCTTTAGCAAATGTCATCAACTCATCTTTTGATTTACCAACAACTAAACGAATTTGTTCATTTACTCGGCGCATATGCCTTACTGCTTCTACAATATTACCTGTTCCTGGTTCACCTTTGGTGCGTAGCATCGAAGCTCCTTCACCAATTCGACGCAGTGCTTCGCCTAAGTCACGACAACCACAAACAAAAGGTACGGTAAATTCATCTTTCAATAAATGATATTGTTCATCCGCTGGTGTCAGCACTTCGCTTTCATCAATATAATCTACGCCCATGGACTCCAAAATGCGTGCCTCAACGATATGACCGATTCGCGCTTTTGCCATAACAGGTATGGTAACTGCTTTCATCACTTCTTCAACGATTGTTGGATCAGCCATTCGTGCTACGCCTCCAGCAGCGCGTATATCAGAGGGAACACGTTCTAAAGCCATTACAGCCACTGCACCTGCTTGCTCAGCAATTTTTGCTTGTTCGGCATTAACTACATCCATAATCACACCGCCTTTTTGCATCTGTGCCATGCCACGTTTTACTGTTTGTGTACCTGTTTTCATGATTACTCCTAATTAAATAAAGTATTATTCAAAATAAAATTGCTACAATAAACATCCAATTGGACTATAATTAACCCATCCAATTATGCATAAATCAAAAAACTGATAGACGATGTGGAATAAACAAAAATTAGCGGCTTTTGACGGAGCACTATTTAAAAAAGTGATCCAGTTGATTGAAAATTACATTGAACAAGGGGTATTAATAGCGGGTGAGAGATTACCATCAGAGCGAGAGTTGGCTAAAAATCTGCACGTTAACCGCTCAACTATTGTCCATGCGCTAGATATCTTAACTGAACGCAATGTATTGGTTCGTAAGCAGGGTAGTGGAACCTTTATTAATGATCAAAAATGGGGGCTTCAAGCTTACTCCACCATTAACTGGCGACTACCAGCCCATTTCTATCAAAATCGCAAAAGTGTATATCAACAAAAAGTATTTCAGACTCGTCAGCAAATGGCGAACATCTGTGATTTGGCTAATGGTGATTTACCAACTCATATGATGCCCAAATTAATGTTACCCAATATCACCTCTCATGAAATGGTTGCTTATGAAAAGCAAAGCGACACATTGCAATTGGGTCTACCTACACTCAAAGTGCAGATCGCCAATTATATGTTGAACCAATTTGGCATGATGGTTGATACCGATCAAATTTTAATAACCTCAGGAACGCAGCAATCCCTCTTTTTAATTACTCAAGGATTATTAAAACCTGGCGATGCAATAGGCATTGAATCACCTTCATATTTCTATTCATTACCACTATTTCAAGCAGCAGGCTTGCGGTTATATGGTATTGAGTGTGATGCCGAAGGGATAACTTTAGAGAGTTTACAAAAAGTCAGTTTAGAACGGCAAATTAAATGGTTATTTCTAAATCCAATATTTCAAAATCCAACGGGATGTGTGATGAGTAATCATCGAAAAAAACAGATATTGGCATTTTGTCGAAAGCAGTGTATTGGTATTGTTGAGGATGATGCTTATAGTGGGTTAGCTTTTGATCAAAAGAGTCATATCGACCCGATAAAAAAATATGATACCAGTAATCAAGTTATCTATTTAGGATCATTATCCAAATATATTGGTCGCAACATACGTATTGGTTGGATGATTGCACCGAAAGAAATTATCGAAAAACTAGCCAATATAAGGCATCACATTGACTCAGGATTAAGTATATTACCGCAACTTTTAGCTGAAGAATATTTGACTCATCACTACCAATCCCATCAAGAATGGTTACGCCAGCAATTAAAACAGAAGGCTAACCAACTAATAGATTGGCTTGATGACTATTTTAAAGGTGACATCAATTACCAGATACCCACAGGCGGTTTTCATCTATATGCCCATTTGCCCGTTAGCAGTCAGGCGCAGGAGTTGGCTATTTTAAATCAATTACTAGCAAAGCATATAATAGTGTCACAAGGCACTGACTTTGGGGATCGAGTTGGCGCTATACGTTTAAGTTATGGTCATTTTGCAAAAGATTCGATGAGATAAAGCGAACTAAGTTTTTATTGATTGTTCTAACAGGTATTTGGCGTTAATAAATAGATCATAACTGCTTAGACAAACAAGGCAGGGTTAATCGGTAAACTTCAAATCTCATTATTGGATTGAATCTCAGCTAAATAATCACAAAACTATCAAAAAATCGCGGTTTTTATGCCTTATTAGCTACATTATATGATATAACAATTTGCGTTTGATATAAGGCATTCGTAGCAATAACATTTATTATTAAAAACCATATCCGATTACTTAAAATAGATTCACATAAAAAATCTTATCATTTTATTTACAAAATATTATCTGAAACCACGGTACACCAATATTTAACTCACTTGTTATATATGTTAGATTATTTGCTCCTTTCATATATAAGCAGGTAGGCTGATTTTGAATCTTTCTCCAAAAGCTTTTCACTATTTGGGTGTTATCGCAACACTTGCATCATTAGGAATGTACGTATCGTATATCCCACAAATTATCGACAATCTTCATGGATTTAAAGCTAATCCAACTCAACCTTTAGCGGCAGCAATTAACTGCTCATTATGGGTCTGTTATGGCTTATTACGACAAAAAAAGGATTGGCCAATTGCAATAGCTAATTTTCCAGGAGTATTATTTGGTTTAACCGCGTTTATTACTGCTTTATAAATTCTTGTTTTAACTCCCTTATATTTTCTTTATACAGCATAATATATGCTGTATTTTTTTATAATCACAATTTTTGTGAAATAGGCTAGATAATTGTTACTCAAAAATTGAGAAATCAGAGAAGATTAAAAATTAACCTTGCATATAACTTATTAATTATTATATTGTTATTGAGTTATCAACAGGTTTGTTAAATACTTATCAAATAATAAAGTGAATAATTTAATCGATTAATCTAATTTATCGATTTACTATTGTTATCTAATAGTGATTAGACTATAGTAAAAGTCAGCCTATTTTTTAGGCTGGATTCATCTTCAAAATCTATCAGAATGTTATTTATACAAAGATTAACTAAATTTGATGATTAACAAATGAGTTTTATAAAATAAGGAAATCACCATGGCTGATATTAATCTTTCCGATGATTTGATAAAAGATTTTATCTACTCAATGTACCGTAAAGAGGTATTATTAAATTTAAAAGGTGTGGTTTTGACTGAAGAAGATCGCAAACAACTCCACGCAAAAAGAGACTTTGTAAATCAATTATCTGAAGCCGAATTATCCGATATTCGCTCATGGGTTCTAGATAAATTAAAATTACTCGAAAACCAACACCAAGAGCAGAATTAACTAAAAAATCTATACTAAGCTAGCTTTTTCAAATCTATTGATAAAATTTATTTGCAGCGTTATTCAAAACGATATGGACAGTTTAAACAATCGTTTTATAATGCATCAGTTACTCGATAATCTTAAGGAAAGATCATGAAAAAGTTAGCAGTAGTTTTATTATTAGGTCTCCCAGTTATTGCATCTGCGTCCAATTGTGACGAAATTAGTGCAAATATCGCCGAAAAAATTAAAAATAACGGTGTTAATGAAAATAGCTTCCAATTAAAACTTGTTCCTCAAGGTGAACAAAATATTGAAGGTAAAATCGTTGGATCATGTGATCGAGGTAAACAAAGCATTGTTTATATTCGTACACCATCATCAAAATCAGTTAAAGATGAGCCTGAAACACCTGTTGAAATCACACCACAACCCGTTGAGAGCGACAGCCCTAGTAACGCTCCAGTTCAAACGCCAGCTTCGGCACCAGTAGAAAAAGTTCAAACTCCAGAGCCGACTTCTACAGAATCTCAGGAAACTGAACAAAAAGCAGAATAAACAGAAATTTAAGTAACCATTTTATAAATTTTATAATTTGTTTAACCGGGGTGCTATAGGCTGAGATTATACCCGTTGAACCTGATTCGGTTAATACCGACGAAGGGAGTTTAAAACACGTCTATTATAGAAATCTGTTTAACTCCTTATAGCGAATTTGTCAAAAAAGGAGTCATTATGCCATCATTTAACTCACTGATTGAATCAAGCGAATGGAAACACTATATTCAACATGATTTTGTTCAACAATTAGGAAAAGGCACATTAGACTTAACCTGCTTTCAATACTACCTTAAACAAGATTATCTTTTTTTAATCAACTTTTCCCGAGCTTGGGGACTTGCAGTATATAAAAGTCACGACATTGCTCAAATTCGGCAATCATTAGAGAGTTTAAAAACCATTGTTGAAGTTGAACTCGATCTGCATATTGAATATTGCAAAAAATGGCACATAACTGAATATGAACTAAGCACATTAAAGGAAGCCAAAGCCAATAGTGATTATACACGTTATGTGCTTGATATTGGATTACACGGCGATATATTAGATATACACATAGCAATGGCACCCTGTTTAATTGGGTATGGGATGATTGCCAATTGGATTCAAGGTTGGGACGAAAACAACCCATATCGCTCTTGGATTGAGATGTATGCCAGTAAGGAGTTCCAACAAGCAGTACAAAAAGAAATTGCTTGGATAGAACAACAATTACTTAATATTAGTGAAAACCGATTTAAACAATTAAGCCAAATATTTAAGCAAGCGACGCAATTGGAAATAAATTTTTGGCAAATGGCATTGGATAAAAGTGACTAGTAAACAGCATGTTTTACCAGTTTAGATAAAACATGCTGAGCATGAATTATAAAAGTTGTTGATAGTTTTGCTTGGTTACATCATCCCAAACACTTGCTTGGACTTGCCCAATATGATGTTGTTGTAAAAGCAACATAGTTAGTCGAGATTGTCCAATCCCGCCACCAATTGTCTGTAAAAAATCACCATTAGCTAATGCCTTATGCCAAGCATATTGCAGACGATCTTCATTATTGGTTAATTTTAATTGACGTTTTAACGTCTCAGGATCGACGCGAATACCCATTGACGAAATTTCAAAACCACTATTTAAAACTGGATTCCAAACTAAAATATCACCATTTAATCCTTTAGAACCCATCTCATTATCGCTACTCCAATCATCATAATCAGGGGCGCGCACATCGTGTTTTTCTTTATTTGACAAATCACCACCAATACCGATTAAAAATACTGCGCCTAACTCCTTAGTAATCGCATTTTCGCGCTCTTTTGGTGATAAATTAGGATAACGTTTTAATAACTGTTCACTATCCATAAAAGTGATCGACTCTGGTAAAAAACAAGAAAGATGATATTTTTCTGAAACCACTTTTTCTGTAGCCTTAATAGCACTATAAATCTTCTCTACCGTCTGTTTTAAATAAGCAAGATTGCGATCTTCAGGACGAATCACTTTTTCCCAATCCCATTGATCGACATAAACAGAGTGAATAGGGGAGAGCTTATCTTCATCAGGGCGAAGTGCTTTCATATTGGTATAAATACCTTCACCAACTGGAAAATTATGTTGGCTCAAGATCTTACGTTTCCATTTAGCGAGTGAATGAACCACTTCAAATTGTGCATCAGGAATACTCTTAATATTAACTTGAACCGCCTTCTCAGTCCCAGATAAATTATCCTGAACACCATCACCAATTTGACTCAAAAGTGGGGCTTGAACTTCAATTAGTGATAAATTATTCGCTAATTGCTCAGCAAAAAATTGTTTAACAAAATTGATCCGTTGTTGCTGCTCTTTAAATGATATCGTCATGTCTCATCTCAAAAAGTGAATGGGTTAGTGACGATAAATTAAACTAGAAAACAGAAATATGCAAGTTAGAACATATTCGGACTTTTTATAAAGCGCAAAGCACTATAATCAAATTCACGGATTATTGATGCGGGTAAGGACTGCATCACACATTAAATGTAAAAATTGAAATCAAATTACCCAATAATACAATATATTAGGTAATTATGTTTCATAATATAGGTAAAAGATAATTGAGTTAATTATTGATTAAAATAGGTGGAAACAATATGGGTTAAATTTGGCTTTTGCCATTTTGCGATGAACACAAAATTAGGTACTATAAATGGATACCTTTTGTTTTCAGCCAAAGTAAATTCAAGTTTGCTGGTAATCCAGCCTTTTTTGAACTTGAAATTTGAAATTGATGTCACCGGGATTCGAATAACATCATTCGTTAAATCTCCAGCGAGAGTTAAGCCAATTAAAATAATTTCATCGGACTTAAAATAAATAAGGTAGTGTTTAATATCAAAAGCGGCTGCGCCCTGAAAAAGTGCAAATCTCCAAAGTTTTGGGTGGATAGAACCATAAATTACTGATGAGCTATTAAAATCGGGTAATTCAAGTTTTTCAAATAAGGCTTTTATTTTTTCTAGTTTTAACCCATCATTCATGTTAATACTCCCTTGCGTTGAAAATTTACTCTTAATTAAAACATTGTTTTTATTAAAAATCGAAGATTGTAAGAAGTTGAGGGGATTGATTATAAAACTATTCAAAACTAATTAAAATAGAAATGTAGTAAGAGATCATAACTATCATATAGAAAAAATTTAGACTTACGAATGGATGAAATATGATCAGATAAGTTATTGCATAAAATCCTTTCATAAAGGGAGAGGATATGTATTTAAAAATTAAATAGTCGAAGAGATCATAATAAGCGATTAAGCGGCTTAGCGATGTTTTAATCACCCGCCTAGGCGGGTTTATTTTCGAGGTATTTAGTAGCAAAAAAGTTGAGGAACAGGGTTTTTGATCTTCTAAATTCCACTTCAGAACTATTTAATGATCAACATCATTAATTCTAAATGCTAAGATAAAATTTTTCAGGATCAATAATTATAATTATTAAAGTTTTGTAAATGCTATATTTTTAATTAAAACAATGGTTAGTTATTTTTTAATCATGCTTTTTTATGATCATCTTTACGAAAGTTAACGATCTAAATTAAAAAAAGTATTGCACCTGGTTTTTTCAGTCACTATACTTTTTACATAATTTTAGCGGGATAGCTAAAACAATAATTAGAAAAATAGTAAATAAATCATAAATATACTTGACAGGATTGTCGCAGATGTTCTATAATTTTCAACAGGCAACAGGCAACAGGCAACTTGGCCAACCTCTAATTTAAATTCGCTAAAGTTAAGCACTCAATCTTCTTTTTTCACAAAAGTTCATTTTTTCGCCAGAGTCAGCGAAATTTCCAAAATTTTCGCGCGATCCTTTTTAGGATCTTTTCAACGATCTTTTTATCAATTCAATTTATCGCAGCCGATCTTTTTTGGGGTGTTTTTTTTGATCCCTTTTTCAAGTGATGCATTAACCTCTAAAACAACTAATATTATTCATGGCAGTGCGCCGTATTTAACCTTCGATGGAGGTCGTACACGCGTAGTTAACACTGACGATTTACTAGGGATATCCTTATCAGATGGAACGCAATATACACCATCAACGAATACTTCATCCAAAACGCCAATAGAGTTACCTGATGTAGGTCAGAGTTTTGCTGATATTAATATGTTAGTGCCACCTAATACTGATTCAATAACATTGAGTAAGCTCATTGAATCCCCTTATAATTATTGGGGTGATGATGATGGTGATGATGATATTACAGCTACGGGTAGTCTACATTTATCTATCGTGGATAGAAACAAACAAGCTGTATCACGTGACACGGTGTTAACGATTTGTAATGCGCCTTATCAGGTTAAATTAAGCAGTACAAAAGGCACATTAACTACACGTTATGGCGTTCCTCAAAGTCGTACTTTTAGTGAAAGTAAAGTCACTTATTATGTAAGCCCTAAGGCGGTACCGGTGGTCTGCTTTGCAAAACCTGAATTGGATGATGGTTTTGATGAATATGCCGGCCCAGCTTCGATATGGAACCCTAATAAAGGTTTCCTCCCTCAGTCTTTTGAGTCGTCATCTTATGGTTTAAATTTCCCTACAACCGGTGCTAATAATCTGTACTTTGATTTAAATATTCGTGGTATTAATGAGGCATTGTCCTGGGCACAGGTTTCGCATGGTGGTATTACCGCGACGATGACCAATTCCAAACGTACAAGCGTGCGCGTTACCTTAACCGGTCCTGTTGCCAGTTCATCCCAATGGGCATCTAATTCCCCTGGTAGTATTGCTATACCTACTTTACCTCAGACTTTCGAGTTAATTGGACGAGACAGTCAAGGTAATGAAGTCGTTAAGTATGGATTTGAGTTAAAACAGTGGTTCGTCAATCGAGGCACCAGCTATTACGATTATTCAAATACATTATCTTGGTGTAATAGCCTTGGTTATCGGATGCCTAAGGTTAAAGATTTAACTAATGCATCTTGTCAGGGGGCGGATTCTTCTCCCAATTTGTGTCAAGGGGTAGTTGGTGCGACGCCTCCGTCACTGAATAATCATTATCAGCGTCGAATTGGTGCCGGGCTGTTTACGGAATGGGGCGATACGACCACTTACGCCAGCGCTAATTTCATCAATCATTGGTACGGGACTAGTGACCTCTATGATAGTAGTAAACAATCTGTATTTTTTGTCGTGAGCGCTGTCGATGGCATGGTTGTTAATTCGAATGCTGGAGGCACAGGTATTTGTGTTTCACCTTAGTTACGTTAATGAGTAAGCATAGAAAAATATATAAATTAGAATATTAATCAGCAAGGATGCCAGCTATGCATTATAATTTCAAACATGGACAAAACAGGCCAATTTATCATTTAAATTCATTTAATTTAAGCATTCAACGCTTATTTTTCCATTTCAGTTTATTCATCCACGAAAATTTAAGAACGCTTTGCCGCTCATTGCGAAGTGCTTTTCAATGCTTATTTCGTGGTTCCAAATTATCCCGGCAAATCTTTTTAGTGTTAATGGTGGTTACTTTTCATCCTTTTCCTGGCCATGCGTTAACATCTAAAACATCAAATGTTGTTAATGGTAATGTTCCGTATTTAACATTTGATGGCGGTCGCACACGTGCAATTAATACCGACGGTTTGCTAGGGATTACTTTATCAAATGGAATGAGATATACCCCGTCAACGAATAATTCATTAAATTTTCCAATTGTACTACCGATAGTAGGCCAAAGCTTTCATTTTCAGCGACGAATTAGTATCGGGCTATTTGCGGGATGGGGCGATGTGTCATCTGACTCCAATGTTAATTCCATCAATCATTGGTACGGGACTAGTGACCTCTATGATAGTAGTAAACAATCTGTATTTTTCATCGTGAGCGCTGTCGATAGCATTGTTGTTAATTGGAAAAGGACTAATGGTGGAGGCACAAGGCTTTGCGTTTCGTCTTAGTTTTTATTGCTTCTTTTCTTTTTATACATAAATGTTAATGAGTTAGTGTGAAAATATATATAAATCATGATATTAATCATAATATTAATTAGCAAGGATGCCAGCTATGCATTATAATTTCAAACAAAAACAGCACAGGTCAATTTATCATTTAAATTCATTTAATTTTAGCATTCAACGCTTATTTCGTGGTTTCAAATTATCCCTGCAAATCTTTTGTGGGTTGAGCATTTTGATCTCTTTTTCAAGCAATGCATTGATCGCTAAAACCCAAAATGAAATTAATGGTCATGCACCATATTTAACTTTCGACGGAGGTCAAACTGAGGCGGTTGACGCTAGTGATCTGCTCTGGATTACTTTATCCAATGGTGTTAAATACACGCCTTCAACTAATATCTCATCCCCTTCTGTACCAATCGTGTTGCCTGTTGAAGGGCAAAGTTTTGCGGATATTAACATGTTGGTTCCAACTAACAATAGCGGTAATTACTTCGATATTGAAGGTCTTATTGGTTCATCTTATGATTATTTTTATTTTAAGGATAATGATGGAGATGAAGTCAAGGGTATTAGAGGAAGTATATGGTTATCTCTCTTTGATAGAAAGGGTGCTTATTTATCGCGCAATACAGTGCTAAATGTTTGTGATGCACCTTATAAGATTACGTTAAGTAGTTATAATATCCAATTGTATACTCGTTATGGTATTCCTAATAAAAGTAAAATTTATAGTGATAGTAGTGTGAATTATTACATTAGTCCTAAGTCTCCGCCTGTGGTTTGTTTGGTGAGCCCTCAAACGACTTTCGATGTAGTATCAACTGCTGCTCCCGATACGATGTGGATCTCAGGCAAAGGTTTTCTTCCTCAGTCAACTGATCCATCACGTTATGGTTTAAACTTTCCTACCACTGGTATGAACAATATCTACTTTGACTTAATTATTAATGGAGTTTATCAGGCGTTGTCCTGGTCTCCTGTTTCTCAGGGTGGTATCACTGCAACTATGAGCAATTCTACAGCCAACAGTGTACACGTTACTTTAACTGGTCCTTTTGCAACTGAATCCCAAAAAAACTCAACCAAGCCTGGTCGTATTCTCACACCTTCTTTGCCTCAGACCTTCGAGTTAGTTGGAAGAGATAGTAGAGGTAATGCAGTCCTTAAATATGGATTTACGTTAAAGCAGTGGTTCATCCATCGTAATAATAAAGATTACACTTATCCTAAAAGTTTATCTTGGTGTAATCGTATTGGTTATCGGCTTGCAAAAGTAAAAGATTTAACAAATGCAACTCGTCCAGATCGTCCAGGTGTATACATACCTAGTGCTACACCTCATTCACCTTATAGGGGGTACATGCGTCATATTGGTGGTGGCTTTCTCGCGGAGTGGGGCGATGTGCATCATTACATAGGAATTGACACATTCGACAGCTATGATTTGTGGACTAGCGATCGGTATGGTAACGAACAGTTTATCGTGCGTACACTTAGTGGTGAAGTTGATTGGATAGGTCAAACGGGTTACCCAATCTATGGGCTTTGCGTCTCCCATTAGTTCTTATTTCTTCGTGCTTAATCCTTAGGCCTAGGATTGGAGTATTAAGTTATTAAAAGTAAGCTAATAATCAACGTTGCTGAGCCATAAAAAGCGATTTTGTGGCTTAGCGACGCTACAATTACCCGCCTAGGCGGGTTTATTTTTGCGGTGTTTTATCGTAAAAAAAGTTGAGGAGCGGGGTTTTTGAAACCTTGATATTATTCGGCAAATTTATTTTTATGATCATAACGATTGTAATGAATATCATCACTAATTAAATAATTATAGATATCATCAACTATCTCTATGCCATTTTTTAAGTAATCGGCTTCACGTTTTTTGCTTCTTTCGCCTGGAAAGAAGATTTCACTATTGCCTTTGGCTGGTTTGGTTTGTTTTAGTTGGTCAAGCATAGCTGACATGGTTTGTTTAAAGATTTCGAGTCCAACAAAGTATTGTGGGTTGATTACAATATGCAGATGACCAAGGTTGCGCCCTTGGGATAGATCCGCATACATTGATGAAACGTTTTTACCAAATGGTAAGCCAAGTAATATGCCTGAAAGTACATCGACCATCATCATTAGACCATAACCTTTGGCGTCGGCTATTGGTAGTAGGGCGTTTACTTTGTGGGGATCGGTTGTTGGTTCACCATGTTCATCAACCGCCCATGTTGGTGGAATGGAGGCGCCTTTTGATCTGGCGTATAAGACTTTTCCCCAAGCTTGGACAGTGGTTGCCATGTCAAATGAGACAATCCTTTCGTCGTTCGTTGGTGCTGCAAATGCGATTGGGTTGGTTCCAAAAAATTCTTCCGCGCCACCATATGGAACAGCCATTGGGTCAGATTGGCACATGGATATGGCGACTAAGTTTTGTTTAGCTGCCATTTCGGTAAAGTAACAAAGCGAGCCACTATGTGACATTCGACGAATTCCGACTACGGCAACGCCATTTTTCTTCGCCATTTCTATGGCTTTGTCCATACCAACTTTAGCGGCAACTAATCCGCATCCGTTATCAAAATCTAATATTGCTGATGATGAACCGGTTTCTTTATAGGTGACATTGGGGGAGTGAGTCATGCCTCCTTTTGCAATGCGTTCAGCATAATATTCAACGCGTACAGCGCCATGCGAGTGGATGCCTCGTGCATCGGCAAATGCAAGCGTATCGGCAGCAATATCGGCGTGCTCTTGAGTTAATCCAGCTTTATGTAGTTTTTTGGCAATTAAGTTGTGTAGTGTTTGTCTGTCTAGTCTCATTTTATCACTCCTATCTATAGTCGCTATTTGGTGATGATAGTGCCTTTTGTTTGTGCTAATAGCGCTTCGATATCTGTTAAGTTGCCTATATAGGCGGTATTGCCAGTTTGTTCGACAAATTCAATAACGGATTTGATTTTTGGTCCCATAGCACCATCATCGATTGCCATTGGTTGTATTCGTTTGGTATCAACCTTGCCTAGAGCGGTTTGCTCAGGTGTGCCCCAGTTTTCATATACGGCGTCAGTGTCGGTTAATATCATTAAGTGGTCAGCCTTTAGTTCGATTGCCAGTTGGGCGGCGCTATGATCTTTGTCGATAACCGCCTCGATACCTTTATAACCCGATTTGTCTTTTATTACGGGAATTCCACCCCCACCATTGCAGATGACGATGGTATCTTGGTTAATTAGCTCTTTGATGGTATTAAGTTCGATAATTTTTTTTGGTTTTGGGGATGGAACAACGCGTCTTAGGTATTTGCCATCTTGTTTAAATTGCCAACCATATTGGGCTTGTAGTTTTTGTTGTTCTTCAGGTTGATATACCGGACCTATAAATTTGGTTGGATCTTTGAATGATGGGTCGTTGCTGTCAACTTCGACTTGTGTTAATACGCAGGTAACTTGGTTGACATATTGCTGTAAGCTTCGCTGTATCATATACCCTAACATGCCTTGTGTTTGAGCAACAAGGACATCGAGCGGGTAGGCGGGTACGCTTGGGTAGCTGGCATTTTGTAGAGCAAGTAATCCAACTTGTGGTCCATTGCCGTGAACAATAACAAGTCGATATTTATTGGCTAATTTGGCAATAAATTGGGTCGTGCTGTTGATGTTTTGGTATTGGTTGTCAATAGAGAGTAATTCATTTCGTTTTGAAATCGCATTACCACCTAATGCAATAACTATTAGTTCCATACGGTGTCCTTTATTTTTGTTTAGATGTCCACATCCCGATGACAATCTTTTGAGTAGATATAACTCAGTGGTTGTTGGCCAACAGCGTAACACGCTTGTAGCGCATAGGCTCCCATAAAGATGTAGTCGTCTTTTTTAACCGGTATCCACTGGTTATCAAGTAGGTACATACCTTCACCACTAAGTAAGTAGGCGCCATGTTCTTGTACATGGGTTTCGATATAGCCATGACTTGCACCCGGTAGGAAGGTAAGAATATGGAAGTTCATATCAAAACCGAGTTCTTTGGGGAGAAGGTCTTGAATAAATACGTTATCCATATTTTCATAATTCATGCGTTCTAGTTGTTGAATATGATTAGCAATCACACGTGTTTGATAACCGGAAATAGGGTTGTAGCGACGTTTGTACAGGAATAAGCGTGATGAAGCGGTCATATTTTGTAAATAGAGTTTAACCCCAGCGGGGCAGTAGATGTAGCCACCAGTTTGTAAACGGTGTGATTGGTCATTGGCTTTTGCGTTGACGTCACCTTCTATCACATAGGCAAATACTTCAATATCATCATCCCCAAATCCTTGTAAGTTTTGACCACCTTGGTGCATGGTGACAAGGTAATCGACAAAGGATGCCCCCAGTTTAGGTGTGGCTAAGATGGTGATGTCACAATTTTCAAAACCGGGAATGATATTTTTAACTAAGCCATCAGGCGGTATTAAGGCAAAATTATGACGTTTGATTATCGCGCGGGACGCTAATAGGTCTTTTGGGTAGCCGATGTTGTTATTGATATATCCCATAATGATCTCCTTGGAACATATGCTTTAGATTTAGGCAAGGTTTGCCGTGAGTACTACTTTTTTCGACTATTTATCAAATATCGATAAATAGTCGATGCTTTTGCGTGAATCAGTTGGTTATGTGTTTACGCAAATTAATTAAAAAGAATAATGCTGTTGCAATAACTAAGATTGCAATAGCCACATAGAACCCCGTAATTTTGGTTCCTGTTATATCCGCTAATAATCCAGTTAATGGTGGTGCTATCACTGATGAGCTCATGCCAAAGAAGTTAAATACACCAAATGCTGTGCCGTAACTGCTTTTTGGGGCAATTTCAGCCACGTGAGATATTAGAATCGGTTCAACAACAAACTTGCCAAATAATCCATAGAGGATTAATCCCATCAGTAATAAGGTGATGGTGGATGATTGGACTGCCATAAATAGTGTTCCGGCTGAAAGCAGTTCTAATACGATAATAAAGAATAGTCGTTTAGCACGAAATTTATCCGAGATTTTACTGATGACAAGTGCGCCAGGAATAGCGGCGAATGCGACTAAAGATGATGCAGAGCCAATGCTTCCGCCAGTAAAGCCTCGTTCAGTTTCAAGAAAGTTGGGTAACCAGCTTACCACCATGTAATAGCCATAGCATGTTGCAAAGTACATTATGTAACAAGCAACCATTGGGCTACTAAAGAAGTTATGTTTTTCTTTCGGCGCCGTTTCCGTTTTCTGTTTTTGGGTGATAACGCTTTTAATCGATGGCTCTTTAATGATAATTGCAAATCCAGCAATTAAGCAGAGTGTTAGAGCCGCAATAATATAGAGCATATATTGCCATGGCATATCCAACGCTTTAACTAGGAAGCTAGTGGATAATAAGCAAACACCCATACCTAACGCCGCGCCAGTATTGATAATGGCAGAGGCGAAGCTACGATTTTCAGCTGGAATATTTTCGGCTGATAGTGACCAAGCCGAACCATAGTAAGAACCACAACCAAGACCCGCCAGTAAGCTACCAATATAGATCATCATCATTGAGTGTGCATTACCAATCATGATAGCGGCAATGGTAAAGAGTATGAAGCCAGGAATCACCACGGCTTTTTTACCATATTTGTCAACTAAGATCCCAGCTGGAATTTGCATTAAGGTGTAGGAAAAAAAGTAACAGCTAGCAATTAAGCCCAGTTCAGTATTTGATTGAGGTCCTACAGTTTGTTGAATTTCAGGAAAAATCGCTGCTAATACGGGGCGATAAATCCACATCACTAACCAACCGAGGAATAATAAAGCGACGATTTTATGCCAGTACTGTATGCCACCTTTTTTTTCTGTCATTTTAATTCCTTATTATTCTTGATAAGCCAATTGGTAAAGGGCATAAGTTAATGCTTTTATTCCTTCAACTAAGTCTTCAGTTTTGGTATCTTCAGCAGGGTTGTGGCTGATGCCTTTGATGCTTGGTACAAATAACATGGCGGTCGGTACTCGTGGTGCAAAAATTTGTGAGTCGTGACCGGCACCACTATGCATTACGCGATAACTTAGTTTTTCTTGGTTGCAGATGTTTTCGAGCATTTTTATGAGTTTGTCATCCATTGGAATTGGGGCTTCATCCATCCAACGATTTATTTCGATCTCAAGGCCCAGTTCTTTGGCGATGCGGATCATGTCAGCTTCAATCTCTTCGGTAAAGCTTTTAAGTTCTTCTTGGTTAGTGTGACGACAGTCTATTGTGAACATCACTTCCCCCGGAACGACATTAACCACATTGGGTTTTGGTTCAACATGACCGAAGGTTAATACTAATGGATCACCCACTTTAATTGCTTTGTTAATGGATTCGTTGCAAATTCGGCTAAAAGCGTAGATAGCATCTTTACGGTAACTCATTGGTGTGGTGCCCGCATGATTTGCTTCACCCATTAAGCGGATGTTGTAACGACGTTGTCCAACGATGCTGGTTACAACACCTATGCTTTTTTCTTCCCGCTCAAGTACGCCTCCTTGTTCAATATGTAACTCTAAAAAGGCTTTGATATCGGAGCGTGCTTTTTGGGTGTTAAATTTAAATCCGCAGTTTTTCATTGCATCGACAAATTTAATGCCATTGTTGTCTTCGATATCGGCAACATCATCATTGTTGGCGATGGCAAATACGTTTTTGCTTCCCCAAAAGACATAAGGAAAGCGACTGCCTTCTTCTTCTGCCATGGAGATAAGTTCTAAGGTGCGTAATGGTTGGCCGTAGTTCTCTTTTAGGTATTTCATGGCAAGCATAGCTGCAATGATGCCAAGTTGGCCGTCAAGTTTGCCACCATTAACAACGGTATCAACATGCGAGCCAGACATGATGACTTGTTCTTTGTATTTACTGCCTTCAAATCGACCATATAAGTTACCAATATCATCAAAATAGGTATTCATGCCAATTTGTGAGAGTTTTTCTTTAATTGCATTTTGGGCAGTAAGCCATTGTTCAGTATAAAGTAATCGAGTTGTTCCGCCTTGTTCTAAACCACCAAAGCTCGATATCCATTTAACTGCATTAGCAACATCATCATATAAAATATTCATAAATATTTACCTGCTATTTAAAACTCCATCATCGTTAACATTTTGCTTTTAATGTTAACCGCACATATCGTGTCGATACTACGGACCATTTTAAATGTTTTTTTTGTTTACCATACTATTAATATCAAATAATAATGTGATCAAACTAGCTTTTTTATATTTGTGAAATTTAATTAAATTAAGTAGTTATTATTATAAAAAATTTTTTAACAATCTTTTATAATACTGATTTTAAATAATATTATATTTTTGATATCGTTAATGTTTTGTGATGTATAACCTGCTTATTGTTTATTTTTTCCGTAATATATAAATATAATCTAACTATTAGATTTTTTTAATGAGCTTAATGAGGTTCAAAGTTAACAGTATTTATCCTATTTGAGGGGCCTATTCTCATGATTCAATCTTTTATAAAAAAGGGAAGCTTTCAAGATTCTGTTAGTTTGATGTTGATATCAAAAAAACTGAGTAATCTTGATGAGGTTGATGAAGTATCTGTCATGATGGGTACTCCTGCCAATAAATCTTTATTAACCGCAACAGGTTTTTGGAGTGATAGTTTTAATGATGCAACGCCAAATGATATTTGTGTTGCGATTAAAACCAAAGATGACTCTAATGATGTTGTCGAGTTGATTAGTCAACAACTTGAGGATGCACTAAAAAATATCGCTCAAGCTCAGCAAGGTGGTGCAAAACTACTTAAAGCAAGGCGTTTAGCTAGCGCAACGAAAAAATTACCTGATGCTAATTTAGTGTTAATTTCGATTGCTGGGGAGTACGCTGCTGAGCTAGCCGATCAAGCTTTAGACGATAATAAAAACGTGATGATTTTTTCTGATAATGTGTCAATCGAAGATGAAATCCGTTTAAAAACTAAAGCGTCTAAAAAAGATTTAATTGTGATGGGCCCCGATTGTGGGACGGCCTTTATCGCGGGTGCACCCTTAGCGTTTTCTAATGTTATTCCTAAAGGGAATATTGGGGTAATTGGGGCGTCTGGTACGGGTATTCAAGAAGTGGTTTCACAAATCGCTCTATTGAATCAAGGTATTACGCAAGCTATCGGTTTGGGTGGGCGTGATTTGTCGCTTGAAGTCGGGGGGATTAGTGCTCTTACTGCCTTAAATATGCTCGCTGCCGATGCTGATACACAAGTGATTACCTTTATTTCTAAACCGCCAGCAGACAGTGTGCGGGAAAAAGTGATTTCAGCCATGAAGTTAATCCCTAAACCGGTGGTGGCTTTATTTTTGGGCTCGAAAATCGATAAACCTCAAGACGATAATATCTATTTTGCACGAACATTAGATGAAGCAGCTCGATTAGCCTGTTTATTAAGTCCAGTTGAAGCGATTGCGAATAAGTTGCCTAATTTAGCCAATAAAACGATTACAGGATTATATACTGGCGGTACCTTAGCTTCAGAAGCGGCGATGTTGCTTGCTCAAGAACTAAATCTCACTACCAGTCATCATCATGATAAAGGGATTATGTTAGATCAACAGGGGCATAAAATTATTGATTTAGGTGATGATTTTTACACTGTAGGTAAACCTCATCCTATGATTGATCCATCTATTCGCGAAGATAAAATCGCTCAGCTTGGTGAAAATCACGACGTAGGTGTATTACTTGTTGATTTGGTTATTGGCTATGGCGCAAATGCCAATCCGGCTGAGTCAGTTATTTCAGGTTATCAAAAAGCCTGTGCTAAACGAGGTGATAATCATCCATTGATAGCTATCGCTACTGTGACTGGTTCAGAGCAGGATCCGCAATGTCGTAGTAAGCAAATTGAAGCGTTAGAATCAGCGAATATTGTTGTAATGAATAATTTACCAGAAGCTATTTTGTTAGCTAAAAAACTGATTACACCGCTTAAATCAAATAATTTCATTAAACCATATCCTTTATTAAGCCATATTAGTGTGATTAATGCTGGTTTAAGAAGTTTTGCTGAAGATCTTCAATCATCGAATATTCCTGTTGTGCATTATCAATGGGCGCCAATAGCCGGCGGTAATAAAAAATTAGCGGCTATTTTGCAAAAATTAAATTAAGAGGTTTTGATATGTTACGTACTGCAATAAATGAAGCAAACCAAAAAATTATTGAACGAATTAAAGCTGCTAGACCTCATTGGGTAGGCGTTATATCCGCTAAAGAAGCTGTACCAACCTTGGCACAAGGTAAAAAATTACTTCACGCCGGACCACCGATTGTTTGGCATGATATGACTGGGCCAATGCAAGGTGCTTGTATTGGTGCTTGCTTGTTTGAAGGATGGGCTCAAGATGAGAAGCAAGCTTTACATTTGTTAGAGTCAGGTCAAGTTGAATTTATCCCTTGTCATTCTGTTAATGCAGTTGGTCCAATGGGAGGAATTACGTCAGCCAATATGCCAATGATTGTGGTTGAAAACATTACCCATGGTAATCGTGCTTACTGCAATTTAAATGAAGGTATTGGTAAAGTGATGCGTTTTGGTGCTTATGGTCAGGAGGTTTTAGACCGTCATCGTTGGATGAAAGAGTCGTTAGGGCCAGCTTTGAATGATGCATTAAAACTGTTTGATAATGGTATCGATTTAACCGCTTTGATGGCACAAGCTATTACAATGGGTGATGAATTCCATCAACGTAATATTGCCGCTTCAGCACTATTATTAAGAACGCTTTCACCAAAATTAATTTTACTTGATCGTAGTAAAGCGGAAATGGAGAAAATCTTTAGCTTTTTAAGCGTGACAGATCAGTTCTTCTTAAATGTTGCTATGGCATTTTGTAAATCAATTATGGATAGCGCAGCGCAAATTAAAGAGGGATCTATCGTTACAGCAATGACGCGTAATGGTAAAGAATTTGGTATTAAAGTCAGTGGTCTTTGCGATCAGTGGTTTACCGCGCCAGTTAATACTCCACAAGGCCTATTCTTTACTGGTTATTCACAAAAAGATGCAAACCCAGATATAGGTGATAGTGCTATTACTGAAACCTTTGGTATAGGCGGGGCGGCTATGGTTGCAGCGCCAGGGGTAACTCGCTTTGTTGGTGCCGGTGGCACGGATGTTGCATATGAAGTATCTGAAGAGATGAGTGAAATCTATTTAGAACATAATATGTTATTCCAAATTCCTACATGGAATTTCCAAGGATGCTGTTTAGGCTTAGATCTTCGTTTAGTTGTCGAAACCGGGATCACGCCATTAATTAATACTGGTATTGCCCATAAACAAGCAGGAGTGGGCCAAATTGGTGCAGGTACAGTTAGAGCACCGTTAGCTTGTTTTGAAAAAGCACTCGAGGCATTAGCAAAAAAATTAGACGTATAGGCTATGAGTTTGATGTATGTAGATGATGAATGCTTAAATAAGTCGCTAAATAATCAGCGACTTACTATCCCCGCTTTTGATTATTTGCAAGAGCGTGGTTTGTCGCAAGCATCTCATATTATCAAACCACTTTTAGTTAGTGCGGATGTTCCGATAAAAGCGGGTGAGTTGTCGCTCTTTAGTACTCATCAGCAAACGATTAATTTAATCAATGATGATCAGCAATTAATTACTATACATCGTTATAACAGCGGTTTGTCGCCCATGGGCATAGTACTTAAATCGTCTGATTTTGATTATGTTTTGTCGTTAGGTAGTGATTTATCTATTTATCAATCGGCAACGGGTGATTTGCAAGTTGGGATTTTTTTAATTTCACTTGATACGCATGTTTGTCAATTAAATATAAAAAAACATTCATTAGTTAATAAATCACAAATTGCTAATCTATTGAAAGAGATAGAAAATCCTACCGGCTTATTTGGTAAATTAAGTGACAATTTATCTGGTCAATATCAACTCGAATTATTATGTAATACCATGACTAATTTGATGAATGGTAAAGCAGATGATATTACGTCGTTTATTGGCTTAGGACCGGGTTTAACGCCAAGTTTTGATGATATTATCGTGGGGATGTTGGCGGTTATCTCAAGCGATTGCCGTTTTGACAATCAAATTCGACAGCTTAAATTCGCCTTTGAGCGTTTGTCATTACATTTGTTAACCACAACTGTTAGTGCTAGTTTTTTGACTTATGCACTTCAAGGTAAATTTTCGTTGTTGGTGCTACAAGTGATTAATTCATTTGCACAACATAAATATCACCATTCATCAATAAAAAATTTATCGAATTATGGTCACACCTCTGGATCCGATCTCTTACTTGGTATATGGTTAGGTATTGATCGTTTTGTTTTAAGGGATTAAATCGTGCTAGATACAGAAACCATGCGGACCTTTATTAAAGTAGTTGAGAGCAATAGCTTTTCAAAAGCGGCTAAGCTACTTTACAAAACACCAGCAGCGATTAGTTATCGTATTAAATCATTGGAAGCCGATCTTAATACTCAACTTTTTGAACGAACCACACGGACTGTGACACTAACGCTGGCAGGGCAACATCTTTATGAGCAATGTAGCCAATGGTTGCTTTGGTTATCAACCATGCCTGATGAGTTACAACAGATTCGTGATGGTGTTGAGCGAAAAATTAATATTACCATCAATAATCTGCTCTATGATGTTGAGGCGGTAGCCGATTTGTTGACGTTTTTAAAAGAAAAATTCCCTTTTACTACTTTCAATATAAATCGACAAGTTTATATGGGAGTGTGGGATTCGTTATTGCATGGTGAGTGCCATTTAGCGATTGGCGCAACAGGCACTGAATCGCTTGATACGATGATTAATATACTACCTCTTGGTGAAGTAAGTTGGGTGTTTGTGGCAGCCAAAAATCATCCGATCACCCAAATTGATGGGGCGTTATCTAATGATACTTTACGTAAGTATCCGGCAATTAATGTTGAAGATACCTCTGTGCATATGAATAAACGAGTGGCTTGGTTATTACCAAGTCAATCTGAGATTATTGTGCCAAATATTACCACTAAGTTGGCTTGCCATTTAAGAGGATTAGGTATTGGTTTTTTACCCAAATCAATCTGCCAATCTTATTTAGATTCAGGTGAATTGATTGCCTGTAAAGTGGTTAATGAACGTAAGCCATCGCCATTGTCATTAGCATGGAAAAAATCGCATATGGGCAAAGTGATGAATGAAATTGTTAATCTGTTTAAGTTTCATCATCCCATTGCCAATAATTTTTTGAAAAATATAG
This sequence comes from Gilliamella sp. ESL0443, assembly GCF_019469165.1. NCBI lineage: Bacteria > Pseudomonadati > Pseudomonadota > Gammaproteobacteria > Orbales > Orbaceae > Gilliamella > Gilliamella sp. ESL0443. The sequence continues at coordinate 859,214 of NZ_CP048263.1, forward strand.
ATAAGAGAAGATGAGTTAGTGTAATCTTCAAACAATTAACTCGATATTAATAAAGGAAAAAATAATGTTAGACCTAGATAAATATGACCAAATTAATCCGCCTACGCGACTATTAATGGGACCAGGTCCAATCAATGCTGATCCTCGTGTCACTAGAGCGATGGCGGCACCTTTAATTGGCCAGTTTGACCCAGTTATGACTGATTATATGAATCAGACTATGTCACTTTATCGAGATATTTTTAAAACCAAAAATGAACAAACTTTTGTTATTGATGGTACTGCAAGAGCCGGTATTGAAGCCGTTCTTGTGTCAACAATTAAACCGGGTGACAAAGTATTAGTACCCGTATTTGGTCGTTTTGGTTTATTACTTTGTGAAATTGCCCACCGTTGTCGTGCTGATGTGCATACTATTGAAGTGCCATGGGGTGAAGTTTTTGATCCTAATGTTATTGAAGATGCTATCAAAAAAGTCAAACCCAAACTATTACTTTGCGTGCAAGGTGACACTTCAACCACATTATTGCAACCATTGGATAAAATTGGTGAAATTTGTCGTCGTCATGGTGTGTTGTCTTATGTCGATGCAACTGCTTCGATTGTGGGTAACCCACTTGAAGTTGATAAATGGCAACTTGATGGCGTTTCAGTGAGTTTACAAAAATGTTTAAGTGGACCTCCAGGTGTTGCTCCTCTTACTTTAAGTCCAAAAATGGTCGAGATTATTCAAGCTCGTAAATGTGTTGAGCTGGGTATTCGTGCTGAAAATGATGCGGGTGGTCGAGATGAGATGATCTATTCTAACTATTTTGATATCGATATGATTATCCGTTACTGGAGTTCTGAACGTATCAACCACCACACTGAAGCGACCTCAATGCTTTATGCTGCACGCGAATGTGCTCGAATTGTGTTACAAGAAGGTTTAGATAACGTGATTGAGCGTCATCACGTTAATGGGGCAGCAATGGTTGCTGGTTTACAAGCTATGGGACTTGAGTTGTTTGGCGATCTCGATCATAAAATGAATAATGTCGTTGGTGTGGTTCGTCCGGAACATATTAATGACCTTGAAGTTCGCAATTTAATGTTAAATGATTTTGGTATTGAAATCGGTGCTTCATTCGGTCCGCTTAAAGGTAATGTATGGCGTATTGGTACTATGGGCTATAATGCTAGAAAATCTTGTGTCATGCAAACATTAACCGCGTTTGAAGCTGTGTTAAATCGAGTTGGTTTTAAAACAGTACAAGGGGCTGGTTTACAAGCTGCCTGGAACGTTTATAACAGCTAATAATAAAATAATAATAAAAGTTCACTGAAGTGAGCGGAATTATACCCATTGGATTTTTGAGCTTTTAATTTAGAACGAAGTAATTTGTTGGTCAAATTGTCAACAAATTACTCTAAAAATAGAGTAAATTTAAAATAGTAGCAAAAATGTTAACTTTAAGTTAATTGGGATGATATTATTTAAGGAAATTTTATGAATAAATTGAATACTAAAATTCCTACCTCTGGGTATAATCAAAAAAAATGGAAAGGGCGTTATACCATTTTATTACTATTATGGTCAGGTTGGTTACTTTCGTTTCTTGATCGTATGGTAATGAATGTCTCATTGCCGTTTATTGGCCATGATCTTGGTATCGATAAAACTGTACAAGGTTCAATTATTAGTGCATTTTTTATTGGTTATGCACTGTTCCAAATTCCCGGTGGTTATTTATCAGATAAATTTGGTCCGCGTAAAGTGATGGCTTTTGCCATTATTTGGTGGTCGATGTTTACGCTTTTTACCGGTCTAATTTATCTATTGCCATTAATGTTACTGACTCGCTTTATGTTTGGTGCCGGTGAAGGTTGTTTCCCAGCTTCGTCTTGGAAAACTATCGCCACTTATTTTCCTGCCAAAGAACGAGGACGAGCAACAGCAATTCAATCTTCCGTCAACACATTAGGACCAGCAATATCTGTAATTGTGGCAGTTGCCATTATTGAATGGTTAGGTTGGCGCGATGTATTTATCATCTTAAGTATTCCTGGTTTTATATTAGGCTTTTTTATCTATAAGTTTATTCGCAATAATCCATCTGAAAATAGTCTGATTGGTGCTGATGAACTGCAAGAATTAGAAATAATCAACGATAATGTCTCAGTCGAAGAGAGCTCGTCTTCGTTAATAGATGTATTGAAAATGCCAATACTCTGGAAGTTATCGCTAATTTGGTTCTTATTTGATATCACATTCTGGGGATTCACCACTTGGTTACCAAGTTATTTGCTTGAGGCAAGAGGATTATCGCTCTCCAAAACCGGTATCTTAGCTGCAATCCCATTCTTATTTGGTGCATTAGGGACTTTAGTCGGTGGTTATTTTGCTGATAAGTTCGAACAAAAATTAAAATATGTATATGGTTTAACCGCTTTTATCTCTGGGATATTTCTTTTCTTAATGTTCCAAGTCGATAATCTTGAGGCTGCTATAGTCTTCCAATGCGTATCAGCACTCTTTATGTTTATCGCATTTGCTATCTTTTGGGGAATGCTAATGCATATGATTCCGCCGGTAATCATGGGCAAAGCCTCAAGTATTGTCAACTTTGGTGGACAAGTTGCAGGCGTATTATCACCATTCATCATCGGCTTCCTTATCGACAACGCCAACGGAGGCTACAACCACGCCTTCTTATTTATGGTGATCGCGTTAATAAGCTCAGCGGTATTGACCTTTTTCATTAAAAAAATGAATATTTAGTTAATCTACATGATGAGAAATCTTGGGAAAATACTCAAACTTGGTTTGAGTATTTTTTCTTTGATGAATTGTTTATTCTAAAAGTAATTTAATTTTGGCACCAATGGATGTCAAGAAGATGCCAAAAAATGATGCAATCAATAAGGCTGAAGGTTTATTAGTTAAGGTTGGTTTGATTGATAAGATTGATGCTTATCCAAATCAATTATCCGGTGGTCAACAACAACGTGTCGCGATTGCTAGATCATTGATGATGGACCCGAAAGTTATGCTTTTTGATGAACCTACTTCGGCGTTAGATCCTGAGTTAGTCGGTGAAGTTTTAGCGGTGATGAAGGCATTTGCTCAAGAGGGGATGACCATGGTGGTTGTCACTCATGAGATGGGTTTTGCTAGAGAGATGTCAACACGTGTTATTTTTATCGATCAGGGCATCATTCAAGAACAAGGCTCACCTGAGCAAATTTTTAATCATCCTCAAAATGAAAGAACACAGCTATTTTTAAGTAAAGTATTATAATTGATCTACTTGATTGATTAAGCTATAAAAAAACCGCACTAATGAGTGCGGTTTTTTATTAAACATTAACTATCAGACTTAAGCTTTATATTTTTTCATGACAATTGAAGCGTTAGTGCCACCAAAACCAAAGCTATTTGACATTACTGTTGTTAATTCACGTTCAGTTGGCTCGGTAATAATGTTCATTCCAACTGCTTCATCAGCGAGTTCGTCGATGTTGATACTTGGTGTGATAAAGCCATGTTCAAGCATAAGTAATGAATAGATTAATTCTTGAGCGCCGGTTGCACTCAATGAGTGGCCAGTCATTGATTTAGTCGAAGAGATAGCTGGAATGTTATCTCCAAATACTTGTTTGATTGCCCATAATTCTTTAACGTCACCAACTGGTGTTGAAGTTCCGTGAGTGTTGATATAATCAACTGGTGCGTCAAGATCTTGAATAGCAAGTTGCATACAACGCATTGCACCTTCACCAGACGGTGCAACCATGTCATAACCATCAGATGTTGCACCATAACCAACTAGTTCACCATAGATATGTGCACCACGTGCAAGGGCGTGTTCAAGTTCTTCAACAACTACCATTCCAGCACCGCCAGCGATAACGAAACCGTCACGGTTTTTATCATAAGCGCGTGATGCTTTTTCTGGGGTGTCGTTGTATTTGGTTGATAATGCGCCCATTGCGTCAAATTCACATGACATTTCCCAGCAAAGTTCTTCTCCACCACCAGCAAATACAATGTCTTGTTTGCCAAGTTGGATAAGTTCTGCTGCATGACCAATACAGTGAACTGATGTTGCACAAGCAGATGTCATTGAGTAGCTAATACCTTTAATTTTAAATGGTGTGGCTAAACATGCAGATATTGCAGATGACATTGATTTAGTTACTGCGTAAGGACCAACACCTCTTAAACCTTTTTCTTTCATGCCGGCAACAACATTATATTGAGTTTTGGTTGAGCCACCATAACCAGCGATTAGACCTGTACGAGGATTAGATACTTGTTCTGGGGTTAATTTTGCATCTTCGATTGCTTGTTGAAGAGCCAGATAACCATAAATAGATGCATCATTCATAAAACGGACAACTTTGCGATCAATAAGCCCAGTTGTATCTAATTTAACATTACCACATACATGACTGCGCATTCCGCTATCTTTCATTTCTTGAGAGAAAGTAATACCACTTCGGCCCACTTTCAATGATTCTAAAACTTCTTTGGTATTATTCCCAATACTTGAAAGAATACCTAATCCTGTGATTACTACACGTTTCATCTAATGCTTTACTCCTAAGTTAACCAGCTTCGTATGAAAAATTGGTGTGATTATAGCGTACACTTGTAAGCTGAACAATACCCTATGATTGATTTTATTTCACAATTTTTAAATAAGATAGGGTTAGTGGAATAAGTAATCAATGATACTCCCGCTTTTTACATTTTATTTATAGTCTCTTAATAAAGTAGAGTTTATATGCAGTTTTATTGAGCAAATATTTCCTATTTTTGATCTGATAATTTACTTGCAGATGCAAGTAAAATAGTTATAATTCTGTAAATATATACAGTAATTGGTGGTAATTATGATTCAAGACAAAATGATGTCAAAGCTTGAGATATTGGCAGAATCTGCAAAATATGATATTTCGTGCGCATCAAGCGGTACCTCACGCAATAATAAAAATAAAGGTATTGGTAGTGCCTCTCGTTGTGGTATCTGTCATTCTTTTACCGCCGATGGTCGATGTGTCTCGTTATTAAAGATTATGCTAACCAATTACTGCATATTTGATTGTGCTTACTGTATTAATCGCCAAAGTAATGATATCCCACGAGCTGGATTTACTCCAAAAGAGTTAGCCGATTTAACCATTGAATTTTACCGTCGCAATTATATCGAAGGACTTTTTTTAAGCTCTGGCATTATACGTAGTGCTGATCACACAATGGAAAAAATGATTCGGGTAGTCAAAATTCTACGTCAAGAATACCATTTTAATGGTTATATCCATATGAAAGCTATTCCTGGCGCAAGTAATGAGCTTATCAAAGAAGCCGGTTTATTAGTTGATAGAATGAGTGTCAATCTAGAGATTCCTACTGAACGTAATTTAAAATTACTTGCACCGGATAAAGATCATCAAACGATCTATCAACCAATGCGTCATATCCAACAAAATTTGATGGAAAATATTGAAGATCGCAAAAAAATTAAGTCTACTCCAAAATTTGTACCATCAGGGCAGAGCACCCAGGTAATTATTGGGGCGACAGATGAAACCGATAATCAAATATTACAACTTACTGCCAAACTTTATAAACGGCCAAGTATGAAGCGGGTTTACTATTCGGGGTTTATTCCGGTCAATAGTTATGACAAGCGATTGCCGGTGTTGCAAGAAGTTCCACGAGTTCGCGAAAATCGTTTGTACCAAGCTGATTGGTTACTTCGTTTTTATGATTTTAGCGTTGATGAGATTGTTAATGATGAACATCCTGATCTTGATTTAACTGTCGATCCAAAATTGTCTTGGGCGATTCGTAATCCGCAGTTTTTTCCGGTAGATATCAATCGTGATAGTTATCGAAAAATTTTGCGAGTTCCTGGCATTGGTGTTAAATCAGCTAAATTAATAGTGATGGCAAGGCGACATCGAAAACTTAATATTGAAGCGTTAAAACGCATAGGCGTTGTGCTTAAACGTGCGCAATTTTTTATTGTTTGCCATGAAATGAGTACCTATAAATTGCTCGAGTCATCTGCTGAATATATTCGACTGAACCTGCAAGATCCGCCATTACTTGAAGCTAAAAAAGATCCTATTCCTCAGCAGCTTGTGATGGGATGGTAAGTTATGCTAGCTTTTTATTATGACAAATCTTTCGAAGGATTGTTATGCGCGGTTTTTGATGCGTTTAAACTTAAAAAAATGCCGGAATGCTTGTTGTCGGATGATGATGTTGTACCGCTTTTGGTATCTGATTCTCACCATGTTGAATTTCGTAATAGCAAGTATGAAAGGGTATATTCGGCGCTACAAAAAAAGTTATCTAAGATTGCACTAAATCAGATCTTATTTACTTGGTTATCAGAGCTGCCTGAAAGTGATTTAATCATTTTTCGTTATATTTGCAAAGTATTTAAATCTAACTATTCAATTGAAACTGATTTTGGCGATCCAGATGTATTAGCCATTCATGATATCGCTAAAAAAGTGAATAAAGAAAAACACCATATCCAACAATTTGTTCGATTTAATGCTATCAAAAATCCAACAAGTGATGAAAAGATCTATTTTGCGGTTATTGGTCCCATTTATAATGCTTTACCATTAACGACACGATTCTTTAAAGATCGTTATGCCGACCAAAAATGGGCTATTTATGATGAAAAACGCCAGTATGGTTATTTTTATGATTTAGAAAAATTGGAGAAAATATCGTTAAACGATGATCTAATTATTAATAACAAAATTAACCAAGATTATTTAACTGATGATGAAAAACTTTTTCAGACCATGTGGTACCGTTATTGTAATGCACTAACGATAAAAGAAAGAATTAACCCAAAATTACAACGACAAAATATGCCAAGACGATTTTGGCAACACTTACCTGAAATGCAGCAAAAATAAAAAACGCCGAACAAGCCGGCGTTTTTTATTAATGTAGGGAAAATTCTATTGGGCGTCGATATCGCCAATAATACCGTTGATACTTTCTTGACGTTGTTGCTCTTTTTTCTCATCAACTTTACCGCCTGACGCATTAAAGTCATTACGTTGGAAGTAAGCATTACGCATAAAGTTATAAGGGTCATCACTATTTTTAAGCAGATCTTCATACTCAATAGCTACGGCACGAGCTTCAACGCCATCAACAACACCACGAACTAACGCCCATTCCCAATCTAACCAAACAAGTGGTGGGTATAAAGTGTCAACGATGTCACCACCTTCCTGACGAAGTGTCGCAGAACCATAGAAAGGTAATACAACATAAGGACCATAAGGTACATCATAGTGACCTAATGTCTGACCAAAGCTACGTTTTGAGCCTTTTTGTAATTGAGGATCCGCCATTCCAGCAACATCAAATATACCCGCCACACCAAAAACGGTATTGATAAAGAATCGAGCTAAATGTTTACCAGATTCACGGCCTTCGCCTTGTAGTGCACTATTGACTACTGATGCTGGTTCAGAAAGGTTAGATGAAAAATTAACAACGCCTTTACGTACAGGTGTTGGTACATAATCTTTCCATACCACAGCTGCCGGGCGTAAAATATAAGGATCAAGGGCATAATAGTTAACATCAAACATGGTTTTGTTAAAACCTGATAATGGGTCACTATAACTGTTGGTTTCAGCTTGATAAGTGGCACAACTTGTCAGTGCTAAAACCGAGAACATCATACCTATTATTCTTTTTTTCATAATGTTATAAATCATAATTGACGAATGTTAAGATTGTATCATGTTTGTTCAAAATAGAAAATTTTTCATTATTTAAATAGTAATATCTTGATAAATTTATTAGAATAACCGCCCGAGATGACCTCATAGTTAAATGGATATAACGAGCCCCTCCTAAGGGCTAGTTGCAGGTTCGATTCCTGCTGAGGTCGTATTTGTTAATCATGCCAAATTAATAACACGTCTTTGTATGACCTTATCTGAACTGATTTTTTCATTGAAAATGTATCTTAAAAACCTCTTCACTTACCCCAAATAGATAACTTTTCTGAACTGTTTGCAGTTATTTGACAATATTTTGAGATAATACATCAAAAATACCGTGATAGGACTAATTCATAGAAGGTATCAAATCAGCAAAGCTTAATGACAGATTGTATAATATGCTAAATGTCGAAAGCTAAATTTCATATATTTAATTTAAATGTACTATGAATTAATAACGTCATCAGTGTATAAAAGGTTATGATCGTTGTTTTATCTGAATGAGTTTTTAATAAAATAATAGATATCACTTTCAATTGTTGGTTAGGAAGGATCTTTTATAAGTTAAAATTTATGATCATAATGATGAAATTGATCTTTTTACTTGAAGCGAAACGGATCAATTTCATCTTTGTTTAACATTTAATGTTGAGATTTGTGTTAATGGTAATGTAAGGTATTTTGAGAAATTTAGTTTTCCAAACCATTACCAACCACATGTTTCCCTTAGTGGTTTTATTGCTTCATCAAGTCCAGTTAATGTAAAAGTTGTATTTACTGTTGTTTCACCGTATGGTGTGACTTGAATAAATAATTTATTTTTTCCGATTAAATCCTTAATAAAATCCTTTGTCTTTTTTGATCGGGTGCTTGGATAGAATATTGCTTTATGATCATTTGAAATATCCCATCTTCTATTCGATACCGCTTTTTCAGAGTCAATACGTGTTACAGGCGTTAAACCATTAGAACTTAAAAATGTATCAAAATCGACATATAACTCAGTTTTATTCTCTTTACATCTGATATATAAATGAGGTGTTATTAAATCATATCGCGCATTTATTGGACGATCAGCATTTAGTCTTATGGTTACAGATTTACTATCATCAACTGGTGATACACCTTCTTGGACAAACCATTTGCCCATGGCATTTTTATCTATCGAGCTTTCAGTTTTTGTCTCGAATATCTTATCATAACAAGCGAGTCTTTGTGTTGAGTCTGTCAGCGATTTACAGCTGTCAATTTTTTTCTCAAGTTGATCATCAGCGAGGGTTAAAAAAGGTAAAGCAATTAAGGTAAATAAAATCTTTCTCATAATAAAAATCAATAAGTTAAATGCTCTTTAATAGTATTGTATTTTTTGGGGGAAATCAATGCTTAATTGTTGATTATCCAAAGCTGATTTGGTGAATAATCAACATAAGTGGACATACCCAGCAGATCATCGAGGTAAGGCAATCTACTCAAAAGAAACCGACGCAGTATCAACAGTAACAGAAATTGGAGATATTCCGAATGATTATACGTTATTAAAACCGTCCAGCGAATTTGATACTTGGAATGGTAAAAAATGGGTGCTAGATAAAGAAAAACAACATCAGCATGACATTTTAGTAGCACAATCACAACAATCACAATTACTGAATGATGCGAATAATACAATTAATAATCTGCAAGATGCTGTCGATGCAGAGATTGCAACAGAACAACAAATCGAAACATTAAAATGCTGGAAAAAATATCGTTTTGAATTAAATCAACTAGATGTTAATACTGCGCCAGATATTGAATGGCCAGCAAACCCACAGTAACAATTAATTATTCTGGATAATTGTATTTGTTTTTTGCGTATAAACAGTGCAGTTATCTGGAATATCTTTATTTACAAATGACATTGCACCAATTTTTACATTATTACCTATTTTTATTTCACCACCCAAAATAACTGAATTGGCACCAATAGAAACATTATCACCAATTATTATTCTGATCGGACTGTGACTTTGTCCAATTGTTACATTTTGGTGGATTGTTAAATTATCTCCAATTGTTACATTTCTATTTATAGTAATAGAATAAGGGTGAACTAATAATAAATTTTTGCCAATTCTGGCGCCAAACATTATATCTATACCAAATTTACTAATCAATTTCGGTTGGATTTTCTTTGCAACGTCTCTTTGTTTATCACTGCCATGTAAATACATTTCGTTAGCTAGACGCCACCAAAATAAATAAATTTTTTGTAGTGATCGTGTTTTGAGATACGATTTTATTACTCGATAAAAAGACACTTTTTTATCAGATGTTAATTCAACTAACCAACACTCTTTCAAATGCGTCAAATCATGAGTCATTAAAAATTTAATTATATGTATATATTTCATAAAACTATCCAGGCTAATTAATAATACTAGTTTAACATATTTGGTAAATTAATAACTAAACGCTATCAATTTTCAACTTCACATACTCTACAGCAGCTTGATACGATTCAAAAATTCCGATTTTGTTTAATCTATCGTTTTTATAATAACACCACTAGTCGTTGTTTATATCGCATGACGGAAAAATCAAATACGAATCCTTGTCGCAATCTTAAATTGAATAGTTATCAGGGTCGGTTAGTATGTAAATTGTTTTTGTGTAGTTTATTATGATCATGTTATGAAAGTTTAGTTAGTTTTATTCATCATAAACTAATATTTTTCTGTAGTGTGAATTGAAGTGAAAAGCAGGGATGTGGATAGCAAAAATTTGCTAAAAATGGTATGGCTTTTACCCCAGTTTTACCCCGATTTTACCCCTTTAATAAAATTGAGGAAAAAATTAATTCTTTTGAAGCCTTTTAGTATAAGGCTTTAGGATGGTACGCCCGGGTGGACTCGAACCACTGACCCCCACCATGTCAAGGTGATGCTCTAACCAACTGAGCTACGGGCGTATATTTAGAAAACACGCAAATATTAGCGGGCAAATAGTTTTGTTTCAAGTAAAATAATTAAAAATAGCTGTTTTTTTAATCTTTTGAACTAGATTGGTGATAAAATAGGCAAAACCAATATTGAAAATTCAGATATTTGTCACATTTTTGTACTTTTTATTTTCACTAATTCATTTAACAGTTCGATATGGATTCTGTTTTTTATATTGTTTATAGGTAAATGCATATTCTCGGTGGTTTGTTGGTGCTAAATTAGCTATACTCCACAGCGTCGTTAAGTTATTACTGGTTCAGGTTGTTATGTCGTTTAAAGATCAAATTGAAGATGTTCTACATAATATTTTTGGTTATAAGTCGTTTAGGAATCAACAAAAAGATATTATTGAATCAGTGATTGACGGGCGTGATGTTTTGGCCGTTATCCCTACCGGTGGCGGTAAGTCGCTTTGTTATCAAATTCCAGCGGTCGTATTACCAGGCACAGCTATAGTCATTTCGCCACTTATTTCATTAATGAAAGATCAGGTCGATCAATTGTTGGTGAATGGTATTCCTGCCGCATTTTTAAATGCAACTCAATCAGGCATCGAACAACAAAATGTTATCAACCAGTATCTAAACCATTCAATTAAATTGTTGTATATTTCCCCCGAGCGGTTGACAGTATCATCTTTTGGCGCGTTACTGGATCAGCATCCTCCTTCTTTAATTGCGATCGATGAGGCGCATTGTATTTCACAATGGGGACATGACTTTAGACCTGATTATCGCCAATTAAACCAGTTATCAAAACGTTTTGCTGATGTACCAATTATCGCGCTTACAGCCACTGCCGATGAGATGACACAGAGGGATATTCTTAATCAGCTCAATTTAGTTGATCCGTTGTTTGTGGTTCGTAGTTTTGATAGGCCGAATATTCGCTATACCGTGGTAGAAAAGTTTAATCTTACTGAGCAAGTTGTGTCGTTTATTGAAACGCAAAAAGGGAATAGCGGGATTATTTATTGTTCTAGCCGTTCTAAAGTTGAGGACATGACAACAAGGCTTGTGGCAAGAGGGTTTTCGGCTATCGCTTATCATGCTGGATTGTCTACAAGTGAACGGCAAAGCGCTCAGGAGAGTTTTTTAAAGGATAATACACAAATTATTGTGGCAACAGTTGCTTTTGGAATGGGGATTAATAAGCCAAATGTTCGGTTTGTTGTTCATGCAGATTGTCCGCGTTCAATTGAGGCTTATTATCAAGAAACAGGTCGTGCTGGGCGCGATGGTGTTCCTGCAGAAGCGATGCTATTGTTTAAAAGTAATGATTTAAGTTGGTATAAGCAGCAAATCATTGAAAAGTATGATAACGATCAGAAGCAAGTGGAGCTTCATAAGATTCAGGCGATGGAGTCATTTGCGCAATGTATGACGTGTCGTCGTATTGTACTGTTAAATTATTTTGGTGAACATCGAACTGAGTCTTGTAATAATTGTGATATTTGCCTTTATCCACCTAAGCAATATGATGCGTTGATTGATGCGCAAAAAGTTTTGTCTTGTGTTTATCGGGTTGAACAGCACTATGGTGCCCAATACATAGTGGATATTTTACGTGGTTCGGGGCGTTCACAAATTAAAGATAATCGACATGATAAGCTTTCAGTTTATGGTATTGGTAAAGAGCATAACGCTGATTATTGGCTTAGTGTAATAAGGCAGTTAATTTTTTTAGGTTATTTGCGGCAAAATATTTCCAATTTTAATACTTTGCAATTGACTGAAAACGCACGGGCAATATTGAAAGGTGAGGTGCAATTAAAGTTAGCAAAACCACGATTAGAAATTGTTAAGAAGAGTCGTTTAAATCGTTATGCTCGATCAATTAATTTAACGACTATTCTATCTTATGAAGAGCGAATTTTATTTAATAATCTTAGACGATTACGTAAAGAGATTGCCGATATGGAAGATATCGCTCCTTATATTGTATTTAGTGATGCAACCTTACTTGAAATGGTGCAAACGATGCCTGAAAGTAAGACACAACTTATTAATGTGTCAGGTGTTGGTAAAATTAAATTGGAGAAATACGGCAATCTGTTTTTGGATGAGATTAATGACTTTGTAATTAAAAATATATAACGCTGTAAGTTAAAATTTAAATCAATTTATTCGTTGAAAAAAAAGTTGAGGAACGGGGTTTTTGAGCAAAAAAATCCTGTAATATGACGCTAATTATTATATGTTTTACTTAAAATTGCGTTTTTATAATCTAATTTGTTTATAAATTAATTAAGGTCTATTATTAATTCGAAAAGTGGCATCTTAAAGACTAATTTGGCTCTTTATGATATGATTAGCAAAATTTAATCGTAATAAGTAATGGTGATTATGAGTTATCAAGTTTTAGCACGTAAGTGGCGACCAAAGTCGTTTTCTGAGGTAGTAGGGCAACAACATGTGTTGAAAATTTTATCTAATGCCCTCTCTCTTGGTCGGGTGCATCATGCTTATCTGTTTTCTGGTACACGAGGTGTAGGAAAGACGTCGATTGCTCGTTTGTTAGCTAAAGGCTTGAATTGTGAAAGTGGTATCACTGCAACACCTTGTGGTGTTTGTGATAATTGTCGTGAGATTGAGCAAGGTCGTTTTGTTGATTTGTTAGAAATTGATGCTGCCTCACGAACTAAAGTCGAAGATACGCGTGAAATTCTGGATAATATCCAATACTTGCCAACTAAAGGGCGTTTTAAAGTTTACTTGATCGATGAAGTGCATATGTTGTCTCGCAACAGTTTTAATGCATTATTAAAAACTTTGGAAGAACCACCTGAACATGTTAAATTTTTGTTAGCGACAACCGATCCTCAAAAATTACCTATTACTATTTTGTCTCGCTGTTTGCATTTGCATTTAAATGTGCTTGATACATCTTTAATTGGTGATCAGTTAAATCACATTTTACAATTAGAGCATATTGAAAGTGAGCCAAAAGCTATTCATTTATTAGCCAAAGCAGCCAATGGAAGTATGCGAGATGCGTTAAGTTTAACCGATCAGGCTATTGCGCTAGGTAATGGTAAAGTCGATGCTGTATCAGTTGCATCAATGCTTGGAACATTAGATAAGGCTATTCCTTTTGCGTTAGTTAATGCACTTTACCAAGGCGATGGTAATGCGTTAATGCAACAAATTGAATTGGCGGCAATGCAAGGAGCTGATTGGGATAATTTATTAGCTGAAAGCATTTCTTTGTTGCATCAAATTGCTTTATTACAAGTAGTACCTACAGCCTTAGGTGATTATGCCGATAGTGAGGAGCAATTGCGCTTTTTAGCTCAATACATTTCGCCAAATGATGTGCAATTGTTTTATCAAATTTTATTGATGGGTCGAAAAGAACTCGCGCTTGTACCTGACAAGAAAATGGGCGTGGAGATGAGCTTTTTACGTGCGTTAGCCTTTATGCCAAAAGATGTTGATTCGATTTCTCAACCGGTTTCAACCACTAATCCTTCAGCTGTAGGACATCCACCTGTCCCAAAGTCTAATCCGCCAAAAGTTGAATCAGCAACATCAGCTTCTGTGCCACCGATTCCAGTAAAGAAGGATGCAGCTAAGTCATCAGTTCAATCAACGGCACAGTCACAATCGTCATTAGCTGATAATAATGTTTCTCCTGTGCATCAAGCTAATAATTCGATGCCAGCCCATTCTATATCGCTTCCAGATGATGCTTCGTCTATCACTAAAAATATTTTAGAGATGCGAATGCAGTTAATGGAGGAACAAAGTTCAAAAAAGTCTGAACCGGTTGGTGCCAATCAACCATCAAGCGATTTAGTTAAATCGAGTCGTGTTAAACAGGCTACTAAGACTGAAGTTAATAGTGCAGTGGTGGATGAGGTTGTAGAGGACGACGAAGAGGAAATTACAGCAGAAAATTATCAATGGCAATCGACTGGACTGTTTGAGTCTAAGAATGAGCCGGTGATTGATGCGAAGTCAGTTAGGGAGTCACTTAAGGTTGATAAAACTCCAGAGATGACAAAAAAATTGATTGAAGAGATGGTCGAAAAAGATGCTTGGAGTGCGGAAATTGAAAAATTGGAGATTGCACCGTTAATTAAACAGATTGTAGTTAATTCGTATCCTGAAATAGTCGATGATAATAGTGTAATTTTGCATACGCGTTCGGCTGTTGAGCATTTAACTAAGTCGTCGGCAAATTGTATTAAGCTACGAACTGCGATGTCAGCTTATCGTCAAAAAACTCTTAATGTAGAGGTTGTGATTGATGATAGTAAGGATATAAAAACGCCATTAGAATTACGTGAAGATTTATATCAGCAGAAGCTTGAACAAGCTAAACAAACGATACATCAAGATCCTAAAGTTGAGACGATTTGTCAATATTTTGATGCCAAGATTGATGAATCGAGTATTCGTCCTGTATAATTACAGACTAAATGTTTTTAATGAGGAATAATTATGTTTCCAGGTGGAAAAGGTGGTTTGGGCAATTTGATGAAACAAGCCCAACAAATGCAAGCAAAAATGCAGCAAGCTCAGGAAGAGATTGCTAAATTAGAGGTTACTGGAGAGTCTGGCGCGGGTATCGTTAAAGTTACTGTAAATGGTGCACATAGTTGTAAACGCGTTGATATCGATCCGTCTTTATTAACCGAAGATGATAAGGAGATGTTAGAAGATCTTATCGCTGCAGCCTATAATGATGCTACTCGCCGTTTGGAAGAAGCTCAAAAAGAGCGTATGGCTCAAGTTACTGGTGGAATGCAATTACCACCTGGTTTTAAAATGCCATTCTAATTTGAATCTTTAACTCTATTTTTCTGATATTGCTGACTTTTGTCAGCAATATTTTTGTCTACTGACTGTTTATTTATACAGTTTGTCTTTATTAATTTTCTCCTATCAGGTAAACTAACTCACAATTGTTTTTTTAATTCACATTCAATTTTGATCATAATAATTAGGCTGATGTTGAACGAGAGTTTTTGTTTAATACTGATTGATCAACGTTGTTTAATTGACATTATTTATTAAGGATATATTGTGATAGGTCGTTTACGTGGAATCATTATTGAAAAGCAACCACCCAAAGTGCTAATTGAAGTTGGTGGTGTTGGCTATGAAGTGTTTATGCCAATGACCTGTTTTTATGAATTACCTGATAATGGTAAAGAAGTGATTGTGTTAACTCATTTTGCCGTTCGTGAAGATGCTCAAGTGCTGTATGGCTTTAATCATGAACAAGAGCGTGAATTGTTTCGTGAGTTGATTAAAGTGAATGGTGTTGGTCCCAAATTAGCGTTAGCAATTTTATCAGGAATGTCAGCAGGGCAATTTATTAGTGCAGTTGAGCAAGGTGAAATCAAGACGTTAGTTAAATTACCTGGCGTGGGCACAAAAACGGCTGAACGATTGATTGTCGAAATGAAGGATCGAGTTAAACGGTTTGGTGACGAGTTAGCTAATGTAAACGTAACTGTTGAGACTGGAAGTCTTAAAAAATCCTCAAGTCAGATTGAAGGTGAAGCCGTTTCGGCACTTATCGCTTTGGGTTATAAACCACAAGAAGCAAGTCGTATTATTAGTAAAGTCATTAAGCCAGACATGGATTGTGAAATGCTAATACGTGAAGCATTAAAGTCAGCATTATAAAGAAAATAGGGAACGATGATGATTGAAGCGGATCGTTTAATTGCGCCACAGGCTCAAAAAGAAGAAGAGTCGTTAGATCGGGCTATTCGTCCTAAATATTTGGATGAGTATATTGGTCAACCTCAAGTGCGAGAGCAGATGAAAATCTTTATTCAGGCAGCCAAGCAGCGTAGTGATGCGCTTGATCATGTTTTAATTTTTGGTCCTCCAGGTCTTGGTAAAACCACTTTAGCTAATATTGTTGCTAATGAAATGAATGTTAATTTGCGCACTACCTCTGGCCCAGTGTTGGAAAAAGCAGGTGATCTGGCTGCAATGTTAACCAATCTCGAGCCTAATGATGTGCTGTTTATTGATGAAATCCATCGATTATCTCCTGTCGTTGAAGAAATATTATATCCTGCTATGGAAGATTATCAGCTCGATATTATGATTGGTGAAGGTCCAGCCGCACGTTCAATTAAAATCGATCTTCCGCCCTTTACACTTATTGGCGCCACTACTCGAGCGGGTTCGTTAACATCGCCATTACGCGATCGTTTTGGGATTGTGCAACGCCTTGAGTTTTACCGCGTGGAGGATTTGGAGTATATCGTTAGCCGTAGTGCTAAGTTTTTAGGTTTAGATCTTTCCAAAGAGGGTGCATTTTTAATAGCTAAACGCTCACGCGGAACGCCTCGTATTGCTAATCGTTTATTGCGACGTGTGAGAGATTATGCGGATGTTAAATCCAAAGGTGTTATTGATGAGCGTATTGCTACTCAAGCTTTAGATATGTTAGATGTGGATAATGAAGGCTTTGACTATATGGATCGTAAGTTACTTCTTGCCATCATCGAAAAATTCATGGGTGGTCCAGTAGGATTAGATAATATAGCTGCAGCAATTGGTGAGGAACGTGAAACGATTGAAGATGTGTTAGAGCCGTTTTTGATTCAGCAAGGTTATATCCAAAGAACACCAAGAGGACGAATTGCAACACCTCATGCTTATCGACATTTTGGTATTGTTCAAGATGATTAATTTGATTTATTCTAATTTGATTTATCCGATTTTTAATCCAACACCGCCAACAGGCGGTGTTTTGCGTTTATAGGATAATTAACCAAGTTCTTTTTCAGTGAAAATACCACTAAATAAATCAGTACTAAGGTAACGTTCACCTGAAGAGGGTAATATTACCACGATGGTTTTATTCGCATTTTCTGGTAATCGAGCCAAACGATCAGCTGCAAATACTGCAGCACCGGATGAAATTCCTGCTAAAATACCTTCTTTTTCCATTATAATGCGTGCTGTTTCGATTGCTTCTTCGTTAGATACTTTTTCGACCAAATCAATCAAACTCAAATCTAAGTTACCAGGAATAAATCCAGCTCCGATACCTTGTATTTTGTGTGGGCCAGGTTTGATGGGTTCGCCGGCAAGTGCTTGTGTAATTACAGGTGAGGTAGTTGGCTCAACTGCGACAGCCGTAATGTTTTTTCCTTGAACTTTTTTGATGTATTTTGTTACACCAGTAAAGGTTCCACCTGTTCCCACACCTGCAACGAAAATGTCGATTTTTCCATCTGTATCAAGCCAAATTTCTGGTCCTGTGGTTTTTTCATGAATTTCTGGATTGGCGGGATTGCTAAATTGTTGGAGCATAATATTGTGTTTTGGATTACTAGCAACGATTTCTTCTGCTTTTTCAATCGCACCTTTCATTCCCTTGGCAGCTTCAGTTAATACAAGGTTTGCACCTAACGCTTTTAGAAGTTTTCGGCGTTCAATACTCATGCTTTCTGGCATGGTTAAGGTTAATTTATAACCACGAGCAGCGGCAACAGCAGCTAATGCGATACCAGTATTACCACTAGTTGGCTCTATAAGTTCGACGTCAGGGTTAAGTAAACCACGTTTTTCTGCATCCCAAATCATATTTGATGCAATTCGGCATTTGACGCTGAAACTTGGATTACGAGATTCGACTTTAGCTAATATATTACCATTCCCAAAATGTTTTAATCGAACTAGGGGAGTATGGCCGATGGTTTGTGAGTTATCATCAAATATCTTACTCATGGAAAAAGTCCTTATTAGTTTATTCTTAGATTCAAAAGTGGTGGCAAGTAATTAATTAATGTTGATGACTATATTATAGATTGAACTGAAAAGATGATACTAATTATTAATTATATTCATATGCATTTTTGATATAAGGGTCTTTATTTTGACTAGCTGGTATCCTTTTTAGTGCTGGGATCTTACTATAGTATTGAAATGTGAATTTACATATACGCTATATTCAGGCGTGTTTTGTTAAGACATTATTTTAAGTTAGGTAATCGTTGATCATCAAATATTCAGAAATTTATGATTATCTATGAAACCATTATTCAATGAAACTATTTTCCATGTCTAATTCAATTCTTTTAATAGCTTGTTCGCAGCGGTATATTCGATTATCAAGGGCAGCGATTTTGGTGTGTTCTATTGACTCTAAAGAGAGTTCGAGCTCATATTTCATCTCTTGTAATCGTCGCAAATAATCTAAATGTCTTGAATGTTTTTCAGCTAATGTTTCTGTAATAATATGGCCAGTAGTTTGTTTACGTAAATGTACTGTGGCAAGCTCACGTGTTAGGGCGGTAATTTGGTTTATAAGTCTTTCTGATAAAAATTCGATTTGTGTGCGTTTTTCCGAAAGTACTGCATCACAAAGTGCTAGATAGGTTTGCTTTACTTTATCTAAATAGAATTGATTGTCGGTTTCAATTTTACTGGTGTTAAACAGATGCTCATCAAAATAATGCTCTTGATAGCTTTGTTGTTCGGATAAGTTCAACTGCTGTTCAAGCTCGTTTATTTGATTTTTCAATTTTTCCAAAAATTTTTGCATGAATATATCTTTATGGTTGGTTATCGTCATTTTGCCCAAAATAATTCCCTAAATGAATTTTAGATAAGTTTATTAGTTTCATTAACGATTCAAAAGTTAATTTTTCATTTGGATTTTTATTCGGACTTAATATCTTTTTTTCAATTAATTGCAATTTGATTCGGTTATAGCTGTCAATTAAGTTGAGCGGTAATGGCGATTTAGACCGATATCCTAACCACAAGATCCCTTGAATAGGTAAACTTAAGGCAAATAGAATTGTGATTGCTGTTACCGCTAATTGCGCGGGTAAATAATATTGCCAAAGAATTAAGCCGATGATGATTGGCGGTAAAATTTTTTTTGCAACTTTGATGTAGTTAATAATTTTTAATTCAGGAAATGAATAGGATAGGGCTTTATCTTTTGGGCAAATATCCATATATATTTGACCTGCCTTAAAAATTTTAACTAAGTTCATCTGGTTTGGATTCCTCGACATTCACATTTTATTGTCTTAAAATAGTGCCATTCAAATTGGGGGCTCTCTTTATTTTATCTCAAATTTCAAGATATCAGAAGTCGCCTTATATAACACATTGATTATTTGTCATGTGTAGAGTTGCCAATATTGATTGGTAAAAATCTTTTATTCAATTTATAGGAATTACTATGTCATCAAGTAATAACGCTCTCGTTCTGAATTGTGGAAGTTCATCTTTAAAATTTGCTATTATTAACCCTGAAAATGGTGATGAGTTTTTATCTGGTTTAGCTGAATGTTTTCACCTTCCTGATGCACGTATCAAATGGAAATTAGATGGTGAAAAACAAGAAGCTTCTTTAGGCGCTGGTGCAGCACATAGCGAAGCGATTAAATTCATTGTTAATAACATTTTTCCACAAAAACCAGAATTATTAGACAGCATAAAATCAATTGGGCACCGTATTGTTCATGGTGGTGAGAAGTATACCCAATCAGTTGTGATTGATGATTCCGTTTTAAAAGGTATTGAAGAAGCTTCTGCTTTTGCGCCTTTACATAATCCAGCACATTTAATTGGTATTCGCGAAGCTTTTATTGCATTTCCTCATTTAAAAAATAAAAATGTTGCAGTATTTGATACAGCTTTCCATACTACAATGCCTAAAGAAGCATATTTATATGCAATTCCTAATGAATTATATACTAAGTACGGTGTTCGCCGTTATGGTGCTCATGGTACTAGTCATTATTATGTCAGCCGAGAAGCTGCAAAATTATTAAATAAACCTGTTGATCAAACGAATGTGATTACATGCCACTTAGGTAATGGTGCTTCAATCACTGCTGTGAAAAACGGTAAAAGTATTGAAACTTCTATGGGCTTAACACCACTTGAAGGTTTAGTTATGGGGACACGAAGTGGTGATATCGATCCTGCTATCATGTTCTTTTTACATGACAATTTAAATATGTCAGTTGCTGATATTAATAATTTATTAAATAAAAAATCAGGATTATTAGGTTTTACTGGTGTAAGTAGCGACTGCCGTTATGTAACAGATAATGCAGATAAAGACGAAAATGCTAAAAATGCTTTAGAAGTATTTGTTCACCGTTTAGTCAAATACATTGGTGGTTATGCGATGTTGTTAGACGGCCGTTTAGATGCAATCGTGTTTACTGGTGGTATTGGTGAAAATGCTGAATGTATTCGTCGTAAAACTTTAGAAAAATTAAGTATACTTGGTTTTGAGATTGATAAAGAACGCAATTTAGCTGCACGTTTTGGTAACGGTGGTGTGATCACTAAAGATGGTTCTGCTATTGCAATGGTTATTCCTACCAATGAAGAACTTGTCATCGCACAAGATGCAGCACGCTTAACAGCTTAAGCACTTTAAAACCGCCGTTAAGGCGGTTTGTTTTTGGATTTAATAAAGAATTAAGAGGAAACTTATTATGTCTCGTACCATTATGCTGATTCCAACTGGTACCAATGTTGGATTAACGGGTGTAAGTCTTGGTGTTATTCGAGCAATGGAACGTCAAGGTATTAACTTAAATGTATTTAAACCAGTTGCCCAACCAAGAGCAGGTGGTGATGCGCCTGATAATACAACGACTTTAGTTAGTAATAATACATCGATTCCAACTTTGAAACCTTTAAAAATGAGTTATGTTGAAAACTTATTAGGTTTGAATCAACAAGATGTTTTGATGGAAGAAATCGTTGCACTATATGCAGAAAATACTAAAGGTGCTGATGTTGTTTTAGTTGAAGGTATTGTACCAACTATTGATTATCCATTTGCTAATGAGCTAAATAATAACATCGCGAAGACTTTAGGTGCTGAGATTATTTTTGTGGTTAATATGGGTAAAGATGATCCAGAGCAGTTAAAAGAACGCATTGAGATTGCTCGTTCTAATTTTGGTGGCATCAAAAATGATAAGATTATTGGTGTGATTGTTAACAAAGTCAATGCACCAGTAGAAGAACAAAATCTCGCTCGTCCAGATGTTGTTGAAATTTATCATACACCTAAATTTGATGGTAAGAAAATTACAATTAATGATTTAAGCGAGCATAGCCCATTACCTGTACTTGGCTGTATTCCTTGGAACATCGATTTAAGTTCTTGTCGTACATATGACATTGCTAATCATTTACAAGCTAAAATCATTAATGAAGGCGGTATTAAAAATCGTCGAATTAAACATGTTTCTTTCTGTTCTCGTAGCGTTCCAAATATCATTAATCACCTTCAACCGAACGCGTTATTAGTAACTTCAGCTGATCGTGCTGATGTTTTAGTAACAATCTGTTTAGCTGCAATGAATGGTGTTGCTATTGGTGGTGTATTATTGACTGGTGGCTATGATATTGATGAAAAAATCTATAAATTGTGTCAACCTGCTTTTGATACAGGATTACCAGTATTTACTGTTAAAACCAATACATTCCAAACTTCAATCAATTTACAACAATTCAATTTAGAAATCCCGGTCGATGATAAAGAACGTATGGATAATACTCAGAATTTTGTTGCCGATCACATTGATCCAAGTTGGATTAAATCATTGAATGAAGTGGTTAGTTCTGCTCGTCGATTATCTCCTCCAGCATTCCGTTATCAATTAACTGAGCTTGCACGTAATGCGAAAAAAGTGGTGGTGTTACCAGAAGGGGATGAGCCGAGAACAATTAAAGCAGCTGCAATTTGTGCAGAGCGTCATATTGCTAAGTGTGTGTTAATTGGTAATCCTGATGAGGTCCGTAAAGTGGCTGCGTCGCAAGGTGTTACTTTAGGTGCAGGTGTTGAAATTGTTGACCCAGAACGCATTCGTGATAAATATGTACCTCGTTTAGTTGAATTACGTAAAAACAAAGGTATGACTGAAGTTATTGCGCGTGAGCAATTAGCTGATAATGTTGTGCTTGGTACAATGATGCTTGAAGCAAATGAGGTTGATGGTTTAGTCTCTGGTGCTGTTCATACTACAGCCAATACTATTCGCCCTCCGCTACAATTAATCAAAACTGCTCCAGGTAGTTCGCTTGTTTCATCGGTGTTCTTTATGTTAATGCCTGATCAAGTTTATATCTATGGGGATTGCGCTATTAATCCAGATCCAAATGCGCAAGAACTTGCTGAAATTGCTATTCAATCTGCTGATACTGCTATTGCTTTTGGTATTGAACCTCGTGTGGCTATGATCTCTTACTCAACCGGTAGTTCTGGTCAAGGTGCTGATGTTGAAAAAGTGAAAGAAGCAACACGTATTGCTCAAGAAAAACGTCCAGATTTAATGATTGATGGCCCTTTACAGTATGATGCTGCGGTTATGCCTGATGTTGCGAAATCAAAAGCGCCAAATTCTAAAGTTGCAGGTAAAGCGACGGTGTTTATATTCCCTGATTTAAATACTGGTAATACAACTTACAAAGCTGTACAACGTTCAGCTGATCTTGTTTCAATTGGACCTATGTTACAAGGTATGCGCAAGCCTGTTAATGATTTGTCTCGTGGTGCGTTAGTTGATGATATTGTTTATACTATTGCTTTAACTGCTATTCAATCCGCGCAAGAAAAAAATAGCTAGTAAATTATTAATATTTATGTTTAAATTTATGAGAGGTTTTTCATAGACCTCTCATTTTTTATCTATCCGATAAGTCCAATCACATAAAGTGACGAAATTAGTTAAGGATGATGTAAGTTATACATTATTTAGCGCTGTTTTTTGTTCCGATTCTATACATTATAAAGTTCTTTTTGATTAATTTATTTAAGCTATATGGCTATACATGGTCTATATCTCCCTAATTTAATCAATTTGTTAATTATTTGTCCATTTCATTACCCGTTTAAAGATTAAGCAAAGCTGTTTTTATATCCCTAAGTTTTAAGAAAGATAAGGTTTATTTTCAATATTATTTTTAATTAAAAATACTAAAGGTATAACGGAATGAATTGTCTTAATCAGGACTCCATTAGAGTCATTGCACCCAGCATTTATCATGATACTTCATGGAATGAAGCCGAAGTATTAGGCGCTATGGTTTGGTTATGGAACAGGAATTCCAATTATAGAAATGTTGCCATAAGTTCAGCATTGGAAACTTTACTGCCTACTATTCAGTCTAGGAATTTCATTTTACTCATTAAAAATAATCGACCACTCGGTTATCTCAATTGGGCTTATTTAAATAAAGATGAGGAACGGGAATATCTAAACAAAACGAAAAGTTATGTGAATTTTGTTCAATGTAATAAGAGAGATGAAAGTAAACAGTTATGGCTTTTATCTTTCTTTTGCCCATTTGGACGGAATGAATCTTTCTTATTGAAATCTATTTGTAAAAAAGTTCTAAAAAATAATCTCTGCTTTTATGGTTACCACAAATCAAAAACAAACACCGTTGTAAAAAAAGTTCAATGTTAGAGTCTATAAGGATAGAATTATGAATCAAATATACCAAACAAAATTTAATTTTCTAACTGGTACTAGCATAGTTTGTTCTGAATTGGCACGACGTGTTAGTAAAGTAGTGATAACTGTTTCAATTTTATCAGCTTCAACTTCTTCGTTTGCATTGGATTGTATAGCAAATTCTGATGGATCTTATTTAGTAGGCCAAAATGATCCTAGTTGTAATAATATTAATGCTGCTACTGCAACGCAAAGTGGCAATGCTAGTTTTTATATTTTAACTAGGAGTAAATTACATGAACAACTCAATGTGGGTGATACGACCCTTACTGCAAATGTCAGTGCCGATTATACTGGATTAGGTAACCAATATACTTATGGTGTTTCTGGTGGCTCAATTAAAGCGGGTAATTTAAATTTCACTATAAAGAATGATGGTAATGTGATGGGGCTTACGACTTATCACAATGTCGATATTACTGCTAAAGATGTTGTATTAAATATAACTGATAACTATACACGTGGTCGTAACTCTAGTGGTGGTGTGGCTGCTTATGGGATATTAACGGGTTCAGCTGCAAATGCCGGTGAGAGAAACGCCTATAATGGTAAATATAGCACAGTGACAGTTGATAAACTGACGATCAACCAAACAACGTCAGGTGGTAAAACCTCTCCAATATTAAATAATGGTATTCGTGCTATTCAAGGAGCATATGACAATAATGGTCAAGGTTCTGCAGGGCGAGTTATTGTTAATGATGATTTGGATATGACTTTGACTGGTAATCGCGCCATCGGTATTTATGTATCGGGTAATGCAACCAATCATGGTGGAGCGAATGATACTGGTGCTGATGGTCAATTAACACCAATAGTGATTTTAAAAGGCGCTAAAAATAGCATAGTGTTGAATAAAGGTAGCGATAGTTCATCATTGAACTGGGACAGTGTGGGTGTCAAATTAGGAAAGACGCGTAATACTGGTGAAGGTGCTGGTATTTTAGAATCTCATGGTGAACTTAATATTGATACTACAAATGCTTTAAATGGTTCTGGTATTAAGATGGTTCGCAATTCTTTATTAAAAGCAGATTATGACGATAGTTCGACAATCATCAAAACAAATGGTTATGCACTTGAAATCGGGACTCATGATGATGCTAATTCAAGTGGTGTATTTGAACAGGCTGCATCACATGGTGTAAGTGCAAGCTTTAAAAATGCGATATTTACTACGAATGGTACTAGTGCTGACCCGGTTATCAGTGGTTCTGTTGGTCGCAAAGATTTAATTTTTGTCGATCAAGGTCAAGTCGATACTGTATTATCTTTTACCGGTGATAAAACTGATCTAACAGCAAATGATGCGGGTTATATTCTTAACGTGAGTGGAAATTATACCGCATCTGGTTATCAGTTCTTTTCAAATACCTATGATCAAACTGGCACAGAACAAAGTCATGATGATTATCAAGCGTCATCAGTTACCTTTAATGCTTCTGACAATGGAAGTATGACTGGGCTGGTTTATAAAGGTTTGGTTAAAACTGAAGAGGGTGAAGTTTTAGATACCAATAAAACTCCTACACTCAACTTAAACTTAAATAATGGTTTTACTTGGAATTTGAAAGCAAATGATACCAGTAAAACTGCTTTATTTGATAATTTAACTTTATCAAATGGTGCATTACTTAATGCTGCATTTGATGATGCGGGCGCAAATGAGTTTATTTTACAAGGTAATGTTATTAGTGATGGTGGTATTATCAGTTTAGATAATCATTCCCATGGAAAATATAATGATAGTTTAACTATTCAAGGTAATTACTCGGCATCAAATAATGCAATAGTTAAGATGAATACGTTATGGAATAATAATACTTCACAATCAGACTTACTAAAAATTACTGGAGCTGCAAGTGGTGTTACTAAAGTTATTCCTGTTAATGCAAATGGAACTGAAAATTTCATTGATGGTAACATAAAGCAAGTTGCTGCAATATTGAATAGTATTCCTGTTATTGATGTCGGAACTTCAAGCTCAGAAAGCAATTTTACTGGTGAGGCACAAACGACAGGTGCAACAGAAGTTCAGTTGGCAAAACGTCAAACAACTAATGGTGATGAATACTATTGGACTATGAAGGCAAGTAATCCTATTCACCCAATCGACCCATTCGAACCAGTCAAACCCGTTGAACCAGAAAAACCTAAAAAGGTGATCTATTCAAATGCCGTTTCTGGTTATGTATCAATGCCACGAGTAAACCAAGAACAAGGATTATTAAGTATTGGTACTTTGCATGAACGTAGAGGCGAATATGCTAACTTTAACTTAGCTAATTGTAGTACTTGCAAAGAACATTTAAGTGAAACTTGGGGAAGAGTATTAGGCAAACATCTTAAATCAGACGGAAAAAAACGGTTGAATTTAGAAACTGACGTTTATGGATTACAACTTGGCCATGATCTGGTAAACAATTTATTCGAAGATGGAAGCCACAATTATACTGGTGCCTATCTTTCATATACTAAAGCTAATACTGATTTTTCCGATAAATATCGTGCTGTTAATGGTTTAATTTCTCATAACAAAAAAACTGGGAAAGGTACTTCGGAAGCATTTAGCCTTGGGTTAACTAATACCTATTTTTCAGCTAATAACAGTTATTTAGATTTAGTTGGACAGTTCTCTTCAATCCGCAATAAATATGACGCACGAAAAGAAGCCCGTTCTATCCATCAAAATGGGTTTGGTGTAGCTGTTTCAGCAGAAGCCGGACATGCCTTCAACTTTAGTCAACTTGATTCAAGCCAATGGCTAATCGAACCTCAAGCTCAACTTGTTTATCAATATCTTAATTTGGATAGTTTTAAAGATAAATATCGTCAAGTCGATCAGAATAATCAGGATCAATTGCGTGGTAGAATAGGTGTACGAGTAGACCATAATAATCAAGCAGCAGATCGACAAATTATGTCGATTTATGCAATTGGTAATGTTTGGCATGACTTTATTAAGCCAACTCATGTCACAATAGGTAAAGATAGTTTACGTGAAAATTATGCAACTACTTGGGGAGAATTGGGGGTTGGTATAAAAATGGAATTAGGCAAAGATAATTTTCTTTATGGTGATGCTCGTTATGAATATGATTTTGGAAGTACCAAGCATCAAGGCTATAAAGGAAATATTGGAATAGAACATAAATGGTAATTTAGAATTATAAGTTTATTTCTTTGTTCTATACGTAATGGCTAGTCATGCATTACGTATAGACTTTTTTATAAAAAAGTAACTAATAATCAAGTTAAATAAAATAATATAGCTTAATGTTCATCGCGTAAAACTTATTGCAAATGGCAAAAGTGATATTTTTAAGATTGGAATAAATTTAACCCAACAAATCATTTTATTATGAAATTTTTGTTAAATAGAACTCATCTATTAGTACTTAACAAATTGATTTTTAGATGAATTAAAGCCATTTGATGTTTTAAACTTGAATAAATATGATAAAGGATAATTACTTTATTCACCTTGACTTTCTAATAGTGTTAATAACATTGACATAAATAGTTTTTTATCATCCTTTAATGTTGAAAAAAACTCTTTATCAATTTGTTCAACTAAAGGTACAGTTTCATTTGCTTTATCAAACCCTTTTTGTGTCAGTTGAATGGATTTTGCTCGACTATCTTTGCTTGAACAGTGGCGCTCAATATAATCTTTTTTCTCTAAATTCTCTAAAATTTGTGAGATTGTCATCACATCGATATTTGTTCGATTGGATAGAGTGACTTGTGTTATTTCATCGTTGTATTGTGATAAATAAGCAAGTGTTGCAAGTACGATAAATTGAGGATGAGTGATAGACTGTTTTTTCAAACAACTTTTGATATTTGTATGCCAGGACGAATAAGTTTTCATAAAAATAAAACCAATGGATTGAGAATCATTTTGAAATTGTGTCAAAAACTTATCGCCCTTTGCCATAATTTATCCTTCAACTAAGCCATTTAATTTGTAAGTTTTATCAATAATATCATCAGAAATCTGTTTTATAAAATCATAGGATGCTTTAGTGTCCATTTTTGTATCTGGTTTTAATGAAATCTCTGATTTCAAAGCATATTGATTTTCTGAAATTTCAACAATTTGATGCGAGAAAAATAGTAAACCTATTTCAGGCATATCAAATTGTTCAGTAAATTCTTGCTCATCAATGATTTTTGATAAAGTCACTTCCATTTCTGGTATATTTTGTAATTTAAAAATACCTTTAGTGCCTGTTTTCAAGTCACCAAAAATACGAAAATCTTCAAGATCAGTTTCCCATAATTTTCTTAAATTAAGATCGGTATAGTATTGCCAAATTTTAGATGGTTTTGCCTTTGTTGGTAATACGAAAGAGATTGAAATTGTGTTCATTATTTTTCCTCTATTTAATAAGTAAACTTATTATAAGTATACTTATTAAATAAGTAAAGAAAATTTTTTGCATAGATTAAAATTGTGGGATTATTCAAAATTCCTCAACTAACGTAATGAATAAATAAGTATTATATAGTCAGGTATTTGATTCTTTAATATAATTAATTATCTAATAAAATTAACAAGATTAAATGTTTAACCGATTTAAAATATATTAATGTAAAATATTTACAATTGTTTTTCATTTAATCCGTTCAATTTAATCGGTAAATGATACAATAGCGCCTTGATTTTGTATTAGTCCATAGTTTAGGAATAAATTTGATGAAAAATGACATCCACCAGCAACGTATTTTAATTCTTGATTTTGGTTCGCAAGTTACCCAATTAATTGCTCGACGGGTTCGTGAAATAGGTGTTTATTGTGAACTTTGGCCATGGGATGTTTCGGAAGAAAAAATCAAACAATTTAACCCTAAAGGTATCATTCTATCTGGTGGTCCTGAAAGTACTACTGACCAAAATAGCCCTCGAGCACCAGAATATGTGTTCAACGCTGGCGTGCCAGTGTTAGGTATCTGCTATGGTATGCAAACTATGGCAATTCAAGTAGGTAAGGGTGGACAAGTTACAGCTTCTAATCAACGAGAGTTTGGTTATGCTAAAGTTGATATTGTTGCAAAATCAAAATTAACAGACGGTATTTTAGATAGCACCAATGATGCTAGTATAGAGCAACTTGATGTATGGATGAGTCATGGTGATAAAGTTACTTCATTACCTGACACATTTACCTTAATTGGGCAAACAGAAACTTGTCCATTCGCCATTATGGCTAACGATGAAAAACAGTTTTATGGCGTACAGTTTCATCCAGAGGTCACGCATACGGTTAAAGGATTAGAGTTATTAACGCGTTTTGTTATTGATATTTGTCAGTGTGAAAAGCTATGGACACCGTCTTCTATTATTACTGATGCAATTGCTCGTATAAAAGAAAAAGTCGGTAAAGATAAAGTATTATTAGGTTTATCAGGTGGTGTTGATTCTTCGGTTACTGCATTATTATTACATCAAGCCATTGGTGACCAGTTAACTTGCGTATTTGTTGATCATGGCTTATTACGTTTAAATGAAGCAAAACAAGTCATGGATATGTTTGGTGATAAATTTGGGTTAAATATTATCGCAATTAATGCCGAAGATCGCTTTATGGCTGCTCTGAAGGGAGAGGCTGATCCTGAAGCTAAACGTAAAATCATTGGTCGTGAATTTGTCGCTGTTTTTGATGAAGAGGCGGCAAAATTAAAAGATGTCAAATGGCTTGCTCAAGGTACTATCTATCCAGATGTCATTGAATCTGCTGCTGCTGATACAGGTAAAGCCCACGTGATCAAATCACATCATAATGTTGGTGGTTTACCTGAAGATATGAAAATGGGGCTAGTAGAACCATTAAGAGAATTATTCAAAGATGAAGTACGTAAAGTTGGTTTAGAACTCGGTTTACCTTACGATATGCTTTACCGCCATCCATTCCCAGGTCCAGGTTTAGGGGTGCGTGTTCTTGGTGAAGTGAAAAAAGAGTATTGTGATTTATTACGACAAGCCGATGCTATTTTTATCGAAGAACTTTATAAAGCTGACCTATACCACAAAGTCAGCCAAGCATTTACCGTATTCTTACCAGTACGTTCAGTTGGAGTGATGGGAGACGGACGTAAATATGATTGGGTTGTTTCATTACGTGCTGTTGAAACTATCGACTTCATGACCGCTCACTGGGCACATTTACCTTACGAATTCTTAGGGCGAGTATCAAATCGTATTATCAACGAAGTCAATGGAATATCACGAGTTGTATATGATATAAGTGGAAAACCGCCTGCCACTATTGAGTGGGAATAATTGCAACAAATACCATATAATCTTTTTATCTTAAGCCTTGTTTATCAAGGCTTTTTTATATCATTGGTATTTCATAATAATTGTTTTAAGGCTTATGATATAAACTTAAAAACTTGGTATTCATTGGTTGAGCGTATTCGATTAATAAAAATAAATACCTTAATTGTATTAATTAAGAAAAATATCTTTTCATGAATCTTATATAAATCAAAAATAACAGAAAAGTGATGCTTACTTTAATCGATATAATATTTGGTTTTTTCAAAACGATTGATAAAGTGCTTCCAAAACCATAGTGCGATCCGTCTTTGCTTTTTGTCTTTTTTAAATAATTTTTTTCTGTACTCTGAACGTTGTTTGATTTGGTGTATTCGCTCATTATGGATTGATGAGTTTAGTGAACATACATCATTACTTGTTATTAACGCCGGTAAAGTAGCATACAATTTAATATTGGCACATAATTTAAAAACTTTGAACATATCCGCTTCATAACGAATAGGAAATAAGAATTTTATTAGTTTTTTGGCTGCGTCATTAGTAATGATATAACCGTTGGCTCTCACGGCGCGAGTAACTTCAACAATTTCGAAATTATCTAATAGGTATTTTTTATTAATCAGATAATGGAAGTCGGCGGTTAATAAAAAAATGCCTTTTTTGGTATTTTTAGTTTCAAAGCTGTTTAAAAAATCAGGAAGATTGTTAGCTATGACTGAGTCATCTTCAATAATCAAAGCATAAGGTAGATTATCATTAACAATTTTTTTATAGATATTAAAATGACTAAGTGCACAGCCAATCTCACCTTTAGTTAAAAAATTATTTGGATAATCAAGAACATTATTTTTAATAAATGATTCTGTCAGTTTACTTCCATCGACTGCATTATAAATTTCAAAATCAAGCTTTAATCTTTGACACTCTTGTTGTATATATTGTTTTTTTTGGGGTTGTCTTTCTAAATTTATTACAAATGTTTTCATTTTTTCAGTTTTTTATGATTTTTTTGAAGTATAGCATGTCAATTACAACATAAAAACCTTTGAAAACTTATTGCTAAATGATCTACAAAAATGACTAACTTAAGTATATACTTCTTTTTATATAGGTTTCTTCGCTATTGATAAAAGCGGATAAAGCTAATTTAAGTTATTACCTCATTTGAGAAATTAAGGACCGTTAAGTATGATTTTAGGTAATGTTAATCATTTGGATTTAATTCCTTATTTGCCTACCAAGATTAAACAATCAATTGAATATGTAAAAGACAACGTTAATAGCAATACACCAGCTGGTCGTTATGATATTGACAGCGATAATATGTTTTTTATGGTTTCTGACAATTCATTAAGATATATTCATGAAGCAAACCCTGAGTACCATAAAAAGTATATTGATGTGCAGATTGTTTTAGATGGTCAAGAAGGAATGGCTGTTTCCACTCTACCTCCTCATACACAAGTATTAGAAGATAAAATAACAGAAAATGATATCGCTTTTATCAAAACACCTAACGAAGAAACTATGTTAGTATTACAGAAAGACGATTTTATTGTATTTTTACCTAATGAAGTACATAAACCGCTTTGTGCTGTCGATAATAAGATTGCAACGGTTCGTAAAGTTGTGGTAAAAATCGCATCAGATTATTTATAAATAGAAGTAAGGATTTTAGGTAGCACTATGACAACAAAAATCGCTGTTATTGGCGAATGTATGATTGAACTTTCAATAAAACAAGATTCAACAACCCGTAGCTTTGGGGGAGATACTCTTAACACGTCGGTTTATTTATCTCGTTTATTAAAAAATAAAGATTTTTCGATTCATTATGTGACTGGTTTAGGAACAGATCCTTTCAGTCAAGAGATGCTTGATAGCTGGCAAAAAGAGCATATTTCAACTGATTTGGTACAAAGAATGTCTGATAAAATGCCAGGACTTTATTCTATTGTTACTGATGAACAGGGTGAGCGTTCTTTCTATTATTGGCGTAATGATGCAGCTGCTAAATTTTGGTTAAAAACAGCTGAAACAGAAAAAATTGCTGAGCAAATTGCTAAATACGATTATGTCTATCTAAGTGGTATCAGTATTGCAATTTTAGATGCGGAAAGTATTATCAAATTATTAGATCTATTAAAACAAGTTAAAGCCAATGGTGGTAAAGTGATTTTTGATAATAACTTCAGACCACGTTTATGGAGTAGCTTGGATTTGGCTCGAAGTGTCTATTCTGATATTTTATCATTTACTGATATTGCGTTTTTAACTTTAGATGATGAAGACTTATTATGGGGCAAGTTACCGTACGAACAAGTAATTGAACGAACTAAAAAGTTTGGTGTTTCTGAAGTAGTCATTAAACGTGGTAGCGATAGTTGTATTATTGATTCTGTGGAAGGGCGTTTTGACGTTCCAGCAAATAAAATCGCTAAAGAAGATGTTATTGATACCACGGCAGCTGGGGATTCATTTAGTGCGGGTTATTTAGCTGCACGTTTAAGTGGTAAAAATCTTTCACAATCAGCAAGCCAAGGTCACCTAGTTGCCGGTACAGTGATTCAGTATCGAGGTGCTATTATTCCTTTGGATGCTACGCCAAAACTAATTGAAGGTTAGTAAATAAAACGGTCAGTAATGACCGTTTTTTATATCAGAATAGTTTGGCTCTAAAAATTTTTAATATCGATTTTTAGGCAAAATAGATTACGGTAGTATTGCAAAAGAGCGTACTGGAAAACCCGAAGCGTTATTTGGTTTGGCTACAATATTAAAGATAACCGCGCCTTTGGTTGGTAATTGATCTAAATTTGTCATTAATTCTACTTGATAAGTATCTTGCTCTAAAACATAGTATTCGCCTTTTAGCGCATTATTTTCTCGAAATGTTTTCGCTGAATCAGTATCAAAAGTTTCGTGGCCAATAGCTTTAATCTTTCGCTCTTCAAATAAAAATTTTAATGCATCAAGTCCCCAGCCTGGAATTTGATTGTTTCCATCCTCATCTTTATTTTCCATTGCAGATTGTGATGGCCATTTTTTACTCCAGTCTGTTCTCAACGCAACAAAACTACCCGCTTCAATTTGCCCATGTTGCTTTTCAAAAGCTAATACGTCATCTTTAGAAAAAGAAAAATTGGGATCTTCTTTTGCTCGTATAGATTGGTCAATTACGATTAGAGGTAATACTAATTCCTGTAATTCAAGTTCATGCAAATAACGAGTATTAGGAACAAAATGAATTGGTGCATCTAAATGAGTACCATATTGACCAGCAAAACTAAAGTTTTGCGCTAAAAAGCCATCACTGTGGTCAAATAGTGTTTTTATTTCAGCCGGTTTAAACATAAAAAAATGGGGTGAATTGTGATCAAATGCATGAGTCAAATCTATCCATTTTTTCGATTTTAATAAATTTAATGCTTGTAAAACGTCGTTATTCAAAATTATTCCTTATATCAAAAAAGTGTATCAATGATTTATTGTAAGATGATTAAATTCAAGAAACCAATAATTTAGAGTTATAGAAATATAACTTTTAGTTCTAATCTATTTTGAAAAAAAGTTGAGGAACGGGGTTTTTGAGGGGTAAAAAATGCTTAATTTGTGCTATTTAATTTACAATTTTGGCTTATATTA
Source organism: Gilliamella sp. ESL0443 (assembly GCF_019469165.1). NCBI lineage: Bacteria > Pseudomonadati > Pseudomonadota > Gammaproteobacteria > Orbales > Orbaceae > Gilliamella > Gilliamella sp. ESL0443. Next base: position 893,370 of record NZ_CP048263.1, read on the forward strand.
TTGAATTTCTGCTAATAGACCCTATTGAGCTATATAGTTGTATATTTAATCACTTGATACTGGTATAATATACAGTTAATTTTATTTATTTAAAAACACACATAAGAAGAGATCTATGTCAATTAAAGATATCGATATTCGTGGTGCAAGAACACACAATTTAAAAAATATAAATGTAGTTATACCAAGAGATAAATTGGTTGTTATCACCGGTCTTTCCGGCTCTGGTAAATCATCATTAGCATTTGATACCTTATATGCTGAAGGCCAAAGGCGATATGTTGAGTCATTATCAGCTTATGCTCGTCAATTTTTATCACTAATGGAAAAGCCTGACGTCGATCATATTGAAGGATTATCTCCTGCCATTTCGATTGAGCAAAAATCAACATCGCATAATCCTCGCTCAACAGTGGGAACAATCACTGAGATTTATGACTATTTGCGACTTTTATTTGCTCGAATCGGTGAGCCACGCTGTCCAAATCATAATTTACCCTTAGTTGCGCAAACTGTGTCGCAAATGGTTGATAGTATTATGGCTCTGCCATCTGAAAACCGCTATATGTTGCTTGCGCCGGTTGTTACTGAGCGTAAAGGTGAGTTCGTTAAATTATTTGAACAACTTGCAGCAAGTGGTTATATTCGAGTTCGAGTTGATGGTGATGTTTATGACCTTTCAGATCCACCAATACTTGAGCTTCAGAAAAAACACACAATTGAAGTCGTTGTTGACCGTTTCCGAATTCGGGATGATTTGAAACTACGTTTAGCCGAATCAATCGAAACAGTGCTTTCCATAACTAATGGTATTGTCAAAGTCGCGAATTTAGATGATCCGAAAGCAGAAGAGCATCTATTTTCTGCCAATTTTGCTTGTCCTATATGTGGTTATAGCATTCCTGAACTTGAGCCGCGATTATTCTCATTCAATAATCCTGCTGGTGCATGTCCGGAATGTGACGGTTTAGGTGTACAACAATATTTTGATCCAAAGCGTATTGTTCAAATGCCTGAGGTTTCTTTAGCTGCTGGAGCAATCAAAGGATGGGATAGACGTAATTTCTACTATTTTCAAATGTTAAAATCGTTAGCAAACCATTATAAATTTGATATCGATAAGCCATATGAAAAATTATCTGACAAAGTAAAAGATATTTTATTAAACGGCTCTGGTGATGAAGAAATACAGTTCGTTTATACCAATGATCGTGGTGATGTCGTTAAACGTAATCACCCTTTTGAAGGGATCATCAATAACCTTAGTCGTCGTTATAAAGAAACTGATTCACAAACTATACGTGAAGAGTTAGCTAAATATATCAGTAATCGTCCTTGCCCGTGTTGTGGCGGTTCACGATTATGTAGAACTGCGCGTCATGTGTTTATTAATGATACTAATTTACCAACAATTAGTGATTTAAGCACACAACAAGCCAAAGATTTTTTTGATAAGCTTAATTTAACTGGACAACGAGCGCAGATAGCCGAAAAGATTTTAAAAGAAATTAATGATCGTCTGCAATTTTTAATTAATGTTGGTTTGAATTATTTAACCCTGTCACGTTCGGCTGAAACCTTATCCGGTGGGGAAGCACAACGAATTCGACTGGCTAGTCAGATTGGTGCGGGGCTTGTTGGTGTTATGTATGTTCTCGATGAACCATCAATTGGTTTGCACCAGCGTGATAATAGTCGCTTGATTGATACATTAACTCACTTACGCGATTTAGGTAATACCGTCATTGTTGTTGAACATGATGAAGAAGCGATAATGGCTGCTGATTATGTGATTGATATTGGACCAGGCGCTGGTGTCCATGGTGGTGAAGTTGTTGCTCAAGGTACGCCAAAACAGATTATGGCAAGTAAGAACTCTTTGACTGGTAAATATCTTTCTGGAAAAGAGAAAATTGAGATCCCAGCTAAACGTCATAAAGTTGATAAGAAAAAGATGTTATCATTGATTGGCGCGACAGGAAATAATCTTAAAAATGTCACATTAAACATTCCTGTAGGGCTATTTACTTGTATTACTGGCGTCTCTGGATCAGGTAAATCAACATTAATCAATGACACCTTATATCCATTAGCTCAAAACGAATTAAATGGCGCTGAAAAAACCGAAATTGCACCATTCAAATCAATTAAAGGATTAAACTTTTTTGATAAAGTTATTGCAATAGATCAGAGCCCAATTGGACGGACACCACGATCTAATCCAGCAACTTATACTGGCTTTTTTACATCAATTCGTGAGCTTTATGCAGGGGTACCAGAAGCAAGGGCAAGAGGCTATAATCCTGGACGTTTTAGCTTTAATGTTAAAGGTGGACGTTGTGAAGCTTGCCAAGGTGATGGTTTAATTAAAGTTGAAATGCATTTTTTACCTGATATCTATGTACCTTGTGATCAGTGTCATGGCGCACGATATAATCGAGAAACATTAGAAATCAAATACAAAGGTAAGTCGATTAATGAAATCCTCAACATGACTGTTGAAGAAGGTCGAGAATTTTTTGACGCGGTACCGATGATTTCACGCAAATTACAGACTTTAATTGATGTTGGTCTTGCTTATATTACCATTGGTCAATCAGCAACAACATTATCTGGAGGTGAAGCGCAACGAGTAAAACTTGCAAAAGAGTTATCTAAGCGAGATACTGGTAGCACACTTTATATCCTAGATGAACCAACTACGGGCTTACATTTTGCGGATGTAAAACAATTGCTTGCTCAACTACACTCATTGAGAGATAAAGGCAATACTATTGTAGTTATCGAACATAATTTAGATGTTGTCAAAACTGCTGATTGGATTGTCGATTTAGGTCCAGAAGGAGGTAGTGGAGGTGGAGAAATCATCGCCGAAGGAACACCAGAAGACGTTGCTAAATCGAAAAAATCTTATACTGGTAAATACTTAAAACCATTACTGGAAAAGCAAAAGTAGTAAGTATTGTTATATAAATAAAGTTAACCATAGGAGAAGGGTTTTGTCATTACAGATTATACTAATGATCATTATTGCTTATCTCTGTGGTTCACTTTCAGGTGCTATGATAATTTGCCATTTGATGAAGTTACATAATCCTTCTTTATATGGTTCTCATAACCCCGGTGCGACAAATGTATTAAGGATTAATGGGCGATTACCTGCTGTTTTTGTATTAATCTTTGATATGTTAAAAGGTGCTATTCCGGTCTATATTGCTTATCGACTTGGAATATCACCTTTCTTTTTAGGTATTATTGGTATTTCGGCTTGTCTTGGACACATTTTTCCATGCTTTTTTCATTTTCGTGGTGGAAAAGGTGTTGCAACTGCGTTAGGAATGATGGCGCCGATTGGACTTGATTTTACAGGTTGCTTTTTGTTGACTTGGTTTTTTACATTAATTACAACGGGTTATTCTTCTGTCGCGGCAATAGTCGGTTTTCTTTTTGCACCTTTATATGTTTGGTTATTTAAACCAGAATTGACATTACCTGTTACAATGCTTTCATGCTTAATCATTATTCGCCATAGTAGCAACATAATGCGCCTATTAAAAGGCGAAGAGCCCAAAAGCTTTTATCGTCGCAGTAAAAAATAATCTAAAACACAACTAAGCTTAATTTTCAGTTACTAATCGTATGAAAGATTAATTATTTTTAAATTAAAGTAATAGAATATTTTTTGTTTTACAGAGAATTCAAACAAGGTATTATTATTCATCTTTTAATTATGTGGTTAATTCATGCAAATCAGTCCGTTATTAGAATCACTTATTAGCGCACTTCGCTGCTTACCTGGGGTTGGTCCAAAATCAGCACAACGAATGGCTTATCATCTATTACAACGTAATCGCCAAGCAGGTCTCAATTTGGCTCAAGAGTTAAATGAGGCTATGAATAATATTGGTCATTGCAAACAATGTCGAACCTTTACTGAACAAGAGATCTGCAATATCTGCGCGAATGTCCGTCGGCAAAGTAGCGATCAACTCTGTGTGGTTGAATCGCCAGCAGATATTTTTGCTATTGAGCAAACAGGGCAGTATAGTGGTCGTTATTTCGTTTTACTGGGGCATCTGTCACCACTTGATGGTATTGGCCCGAGTGATATTGGTCTCGACCTTTTAAAAATTAGGTTAAGTTCAGAATCAATTAGTGAAGTTATTTTAGCTACCAATCCAACGGTTGAAGGTGATGCTACAGCCAATTATATCGCCCAGATGTGTAATGAATTTAATATCGTTGCGACTCGAATTGCGCACGGTGTACCAGTGGGTGGAGAGCTTGAAATGGTTGATGGTACAACATTGTCACATTCCTTTGTTGGTCGACAAAAGATAGATTTTTAGCTTTTTGCGATTTATGAACAACTAGGTTGTTAACGGTTAATATGTATTAAGAAAAAATAGGAAGAGAGAGCTTATGAAATATAAAGCAGTCGCATTTGATATGGATGGAACGTTACTTGGTAGTAATCGTTTAATCCTTCCTGAAACAGTAGATATGATACAAAGAATTAGTGATAAAGGAATTAAAGTCATTTTGGTATCAGGCCGTCATCATACCGTTATTCACCCTTATTACTACCAACTAAAATTATCTACACCTGCGATTTGCTGTAATGGAACCTATTTATACGATTTCGAAAAGCAGCAAAACTTTGCTGCGAAACCAATGACTAAACAACAGGCAAAGACATTGTTAAATTTAGTTAACCAATATGGCATTCATACTATGATTTATACTGATCAGTTTATGAATTATGAAGTTCTTGATGATCATTTAGAAGGTTTCTTTCAATGGGTGAAGTCTTTACCTGAATTTCTACAACCAGAAGTTAAAAAAGTTGATGACTTCGAGAAACTGATTGATCAAGCAAATTTGATTTTCAAATTTGCGACCAGTAGTCATGATATTTCAGCATTAAAACAATTTTCAAATGAGGTTGATGCGCTCGGTGAGTTTTCTTGTGAATGGTCATGGTCAAATCGTGCTGATGTGGCGGTAAAAGGGAATACTAAAGGAAACGGATTAAAGCATTGGGCTGAACATGAAAATATCAAATTAAGTGAAATTGTAGCTTTTGGTGATAGTTACAATGATATCAGTATGTTATCCATAGCAGGATTAGGCATTGCAATGGGTAATGCGGATAAAGAAGTCAAAGAAAAAGCTAATTATTCAATTGGCGATAATAACAGCCCAAGTATTGCCGCTGAACTTGAAAAAATATTTTCAAATTAGAAATATTAATTTTAAGATGGTCTTTGAAATTCTTTATCAAGATAATGATTTAATCGCAATCAACAAGCCAGAAGGGTGGTTAGTACACCGAAGCTGGCTTGATAAAAATGAAACTGTCGTTGTTATGCAAACGTTGCGCGATCAAATCGGACAGCATGTTTACCCCATCCATCGCCTTGATCGACCAACATCAGGTGTATTAATTTTTGCTTTATCTAGTGAGATTGCAAGATTGTTGTCTGAACAATTTGCATCCAAGCAAATTGAAAAAGTTTATCATGCTATTGTACGTGGTTATGTTGATGATGAAGCAATCATTGATTATCCTTTAGTTGAAGAGTTGGATAAAATCGCTGATAAGTTTACACGTAAAGATAAGCCGGCCCAAGATGCTATAACTTTTTATAAAGGTTTGAGTAAAATAGAGTTGCCTATTGAAGTGGGTAAATATAAAACAGCTAGATATAGCTTTGTTGAATTAAAACCACAAACAGGAAGAAAGCACCAATTACGCCGTCATCTTAAACATATTTTTCACCCTATCATAGGTGATAGTAAACATGGTGATCTTCATCAAAATCGAGCTTTTAGTCAATATTTTGATATTAAGCGCCTGATGTTACATGCTAGTACTGTTAAAATGATTCATCCCATTACATCTACCCCTATCACTATTCATGCAAAATTAAGTGATGATTGGTTAACGATATTACAAAATTTTAAATAAGTTTATTTGGGTTAAATGTCTTCTAACAATATTAGTTTTTGTCATTTAGCATGATAAACATTACAGCGTTATGCATTATTAATGATGGGTATATTCTTTGTCTCAATTAATGCTTCAAAAAATAATTAAAAGCATTAGATTAAGAATTTAATCAAATATAGTAATGGATTCATAGCGTTATAATCACCAGTTTTTTAAAAATTTTCTTCATTATTGAATATAAATTCAATTTCACTTCAGCATGGAAATATATCTGACATCTTTTGATAAGTGGTGATTATTGATTTTCTTGTGCTTTCGAAAATTATACTGAGATCAATTAGATTTAGTTGAACAGTGGAAAAAGTAGAAAGCTCATTTTAAAGTTTTTCAGCACTTTTTATTTATGCTTCATGTTTTTACAATTAATTTCAATAATTTATTTAAATTGAAAAAAGCGCAATTTTACAATTACGCTTTTAAATTATTAACTGAATGATTAAGCTTCGAGATAAATAGACGCCATTTTTTCGAAATCTTCATCGGTAAAACCAAGTTCTTGCTTAATGTAATTGCTAGGTGAGCCTGCAATTTTTCTCATAGTATCGAAAACCTCATTAATAAAGATTTCTCGGGTATCAATTAAACTTAGTAGATAACCCAAAACGTCTTCATTATCAGTGATCTCTCGATAAGCAGCCATTTTTATTTTATTGCGTTCCAATCGATTATCATGTGTTAGCATATAATCATATATAATATCTGATTCAGATACACCTAACATAACTTGAATTAACAATACACCATAACCCGTCCGATCTTTACCGCCTCGACAGTGTTGAAGGCTAGGGCTGTTATTTGAATCTAAAATTACTCTTAACATTTCTCGATAGGCTTTTTTAGATTTTTCACTTAGTACAAAGTTACGATATTGCTCAAGTACTTGTATACCGTCACCATTAACTAACTCCTTTGGAATATCACGAAGAACACTTTCAATTAATGCCCGATCTTCATTGCTTGGATCAGCTGCAAATTGTGCAGCTAATTCTGCTGTTTGAGCAGAGGCATCCAAATTAAAAGTTTGTCTTTCACCAATTGAACAATTCGGGCTTGTTTTAACCTCATTTTCACAACGATAATCAATGATTGTTTTTATATTCAATGCTTTTATATATTGTTGTGCATCAGGTTTTAGGCCGTGAAGATGATTAGAACGATACAACATTCCCCATTTTATACGTTTTCCTTTTGCACCGACATAACCACCAAAATCACGGAAATTATTTAGTCCATTGATTGGTAATGTTCGTTCTCCAAATAAAAATGGTTTTTGGCCATTTATTTGTAATATGAGATAGATTCGGCTTTTAGCGTTTAATGGATCATCAAATATTACTGGGGATTTTAATGCATTTCCAATTAGTGTTTTATTATTAGTGTTTACATCAGCTTCGGTTGTCCAATATAAATCTGCAGGCTTATCACTATTAAAAGTAACTTCTAATTTTCCTTGCTTATTCCTAATTACTGATATTTCATTATTTTTTTCTAACATAACTTTCTTCCTACCTAGTGTAATATGCCGACTGATGAAAGAACGACTCCAATTACCATTACAGCAATAATGAGCGATACTGTATATTTACCTTGAAATTTCCTAACTAAGAAAAAAACAGCTAAGGTAAAAAGAAGCGTTAATAAATTTGGCATTACCTTATCAAACATTTCTTGAACTTTTATTGATTGCTCACCAACTTCAATTAAATAAGGTGTTGATACTTTTACTGTTGAGGCTATTAACGATCCTAGCACCATTACGCCAACGACATTTGCAACGTTACTAATTCGCTGAATAATATTTGAATTTTTAGATTGCTCTATAAGATCAATTCCTTTGTTATATCCATAATGAACAAAGAAATATTTTGTAAAAATGTTGACTAAATTATAGATGAAAAACATTAATATGGGTCCAATGATATTACCTTGTAACGCAAAAGCTGCACCAATACTTCCACATATCGGCATCCAAGTAAATTTCAGTAGACTATCACCCAAACCTGCAAACGGGCCCATTAATCCAGCTTTTAACGAAATGACCGCATCTTTTTCTTCTTCCGTTGTTTTCTCTTCGACAGCAGCTGTAACGCCAAGAACTAATGCTCCGGCATTAACTTGCGTATTGAAAAACTCAAAATGGCGTTGCATTGCTCTAACGCGAGTTTCTTTATCGGCGTCCTTATAAAGACGGTCTAGAATTGGAATCATACAGTGAGCAAATCCAATCGTTTGTAATTTTTCATAGTTGAATGAAAAAGGGATTGTTTGTATTTTCCAAAAGACACTATTAAGATCTTTTTTAGTAATTTTCTTTTCATTGTTCATAGGTCATATTCCTCTTCAATACTGTCATTTTGCATAGGTTTTTCTTGATTATTTTGATTATTGTTTTTGCCCGCGGTGAATGCCATGTCATATAAAACAGCAAAGGCAAGTGCAACGAAGGTAACAGGTATGATTGGTAGTTTTAGGTAACTAGTTAAAACAAATCCGAGTAAAAAGAAGAACCACATTGAGCCTTTTAATAACATCAACAATAGAATACAAATACCTACTGCTGGGATTAATTTTGAAGCGACACCCATACCATCAATTATATTCTTTGGAATAGCGTCTAAAATTGTTTTAATAAGATCACTGCCAAAATAAATTGCTAAAAAGCATGGAACAGCTCTAATTAAAAACCATATAGGTGTTGAAAAATAATGTACTTTAACTAGTCCTTTATAATCTCCATTTTGTATGCTTTTTTCTGCCCATGGATTTAAGAAACAAGCAAATGATCGCCATAGAATAAGTAATTGTTGGCAAAGTATTGAAACGGGTAGGGCTAATGCAACTCCAGTGGCAACACCACCGCCAGTTGAAATACCTAATGAAACGCCAATAATTGCACCAGCAACAATATCTGGCGCAGAGTAAGCTCCAACATTTCCAACGCCCATCCACATAAGTTCAAGTGTTGCACCAATGGCTAATCCTTGAACCATATCACCCATGATGATGCCTGCTACAGTACCGGTTAATAAAGGCCGACGTAACATTTGTGGCCCAACATCATCGAGTGAACAAATTCCCGCCCAAATGGCGACAAGAATAGCTTGTGTTAACATGTGTTAACCTCCAAATTATAGAAATAAATGTTTTAATAAATAGTGTTAGCTGAGTAGGGTTTTTAGATCGACAATGGGATCTTTAGGCACCATCTGAATTTCAACTTCAACATTTTTTGCAATGAGATTTCTAAATGCTTGTTCTTCTTCTGGTGTGACAGACACCGCTCTTGATAATTGATGACGACCATCTTGCATACGCATTCCACCTACATTGAGTTTTTCTAGTGACAATCCACCGTCCACTAATGCGTCAACGTCAATACTATTGGTGAACAGTAACATTGTTCTTTTTTTGATAGGTGTCTTTTTTAAGATTTCGATAAATTGCTGTACTCCAAAGATCAAAACCTTTAATCCTGGCGGTGCAGACATGGTTAATACTGATTGTTGAACTTTGTCATCAGCAACTTTATCGTTGATGACTAATACTTGCTCGATATCATAGTTTTTCACCCAAGTTGTAATAACTTGTCCATGAATTAATCGGTCATCGATTCGTGCTACATTAATTGGCATTGGTGTTCTCCTTACAATTCATTAACTTCTTCATTTTTAATATTTAGCAGTTGTCTAACGTCTTTACAGCTTTGAGGAAATGCTTCTTCAATAGCTTGTTTGGCATCGTTCAATGTTCCTTCTCTATTGTTTAAAACTTCAAGTAGTACGGGAATATTAAAACCACAAAATAGTAAAACATCGTCATGGGATATCAGTAATTCGCTAGCAAGATTGCAGGGAGTTCCTCCCATAATATCAACCAAAATAATTACTCCATTGCCTTGATTAAGTTTTTTATAACTACTTTGCATTTCTTCTCGTAAATTATTGATATTGCTATCAACTAAAACTGAAATAATGTGGATACTTTCTTGCTTGCCCATAAGCATCTGTGCACATTCAAGTGCACCCTGAGCAAAAGGGCCATGACTTGCTAAAATGATAGGTAAAGGATTAGACATAAAAAATTCCTTATTTGTAACTTTATTACTAAATATGTAAGTATGTTTAGTAATAAAGTTACATCTACATTTAAAAATAGTCATCCATTTTTTAAGAAATTTTTATAATTTTGTGAACAAGATCAAATTTATTAAAGGAAAAGTTTAAGTTAATGACTTTTCAACTTGATGAGATTATTTGAATGGTAAATTTGTTATTACTTCTGGGTATATCGAGGATATTTTCGTTTTTCACGATTTTGAGTTTGCTGTAGTAACCTTTCATCATATTTACGAATAAATAAGTTAGTTAACAACATATTAATGACTGATATTTGTGAAATTTTGGAACGAACAGGAATCAATCTAGAAGCGTGTTCCATAGATGTCGTATGTAAGACAAAAGAGGCTGATGATGAAATTTGACTTTGTCCCATTTTAGTAATAGCAATAGAAGGGACTGATGATTGACCAGCAAGTTTAAGTAAATCTACACATTCAGGTGTTTCACCAGAATGCGAAATAATAATAACAAGATCATTCTTGTCTAACGTGCTGATCAAACTACGTGAAATATGAGCATCAAAATGACAATTTACATCTTTCTTGATTTTAATTAGTTGATATTCAAACTCTTTACCAACCAAGCCACTGCTTCCAACGCCAAATATCACAATTTTGTTACTTTTGATTATTAATTCGATGGCACTGTTTAATGCATGAGTATTAACAATGGAATGAGTTTCGTCTATAGAGGATTTTTCCATAGCTTGAACTTTGCTATTTACTTCCTCAAGAGAGTCATTCAAATTAATATCATCTTGAAGAATTTCAGTACTAAGCTTTTGAGGAATTGAACCGATAAGATCAACCTTAAAATCACTAAAACCTTTATAACCTAATTTGTTACAAAGTCGTAAAATGGTCGTTGTGCTAACATGATTGTGTTTTGCTAAGGTTTGTATACTCATATTTTTTAGCGCTTGAGTATTTGCAATAATATATTCGGATACTTTTAACTCCTTAGTTGATAAGTCTTTTTTTACTTCTCTGAGTTTTAGTTCAATCATTGCATACCTCAAAAAACTATTTTAGTGAAGCAAGTATATAAAATTCGTCTTAGAAATTAAAAATAATTTTATAATTTATTAATCAAATTTACTTCACATAATCCTATCAGTTGCTATCAATAATAAAAAAGATTCAATAATATTAAACTTTTCCATAAAAAAACCCGCAAAAGCGGGTTTTTAGTATAATAAAAGAAAATTATTTATCAAATTCACTGATAATTTCTTTTGCTGTTTTTCCATCAAGTTTATTTTTCATTTCAGTAAAGATTTTATTTTGATCGCCAGCATTAGCTGGGTTAAGTGCTGCAGTAGAAGCTACTTTAGTTACTGCTCGTCCAAAAGCAAGTTTATCAGAGTCACTTAATTTTTCAGTAGCTTTTTGAATAGAAGTTGCATAAGTTTCTTGAGTAGATAAATCAATTTTAGGTCCATCGTCACCACAACCAACTAGGACAAAACTTAATAATGATACAGCTAGTAATTTTTTGAACATTTCCTTTCCTTAAAAATATATTGTTAAATGCAGCGCTATTTTTATACTAAATATGGTCAATTATCAAGTGATAAATCAATTTCTATACAAAAATAAATATTATTTTAAAAATGTGGAATCTATAATACGAATTATATTCTTTTTATTTCTAGGCATATAAAAAGGTAATTTTTTACGGATAAAGTCGATTTTTAAACTCAAAAACCCCGTTCCTCAACTTTTTTTTGCAATAATTTATCTTGACGTAGGTGATTTTAAATTTTTTATTAATGTCCTAAATATAGGACAATTGAAATAATCGCTACGACTGCTGTATTTATAACCTATTTAACCTTGACGATAGAGTAAGCCAATGCTAATATTTGCCACCTATTCAGATAGACCTCTACGGCGCGTTGGCAGAGTGGCCATGCTGCGGATTGCAAATCCGTCTACCTCGGTTCGACTCCGGGACGCGCCTCCATTAAAATCCCAAGAATTTTATTTTGCTCATAAAACAATACAGGCTAAATTTTTTATTAATAGTATTGGGTTAATGTATCCAATCCACAAGAAGTTTTTTAAAATTCTCTTTTCTTAATATTTAAAATTATCAAAGATAAAAGTAACGCGACATTAGATGTTCGTGAGCTTACTATAGGCTATGAACTATTAACCAACAAAATATTGCTTGGTACCAACAAAAAACACAAAAACGGGTAGTATACAAAACTCTTTATTTATTTCATTTAACACATTGATAAAATTATAGATTTAACCAGTTGAGGTTTATGTACCATCTGATTAAAAAAACATCAAAAAAATTGGTAGAATTTTATACCTTGCTATTTTAATTAATAAACAATAAGTTATAATAAGGGTGTTCCCTATATACATAGGGATAAACCGCGGTAATCAAGAGTATTTGTGCCTACCAATTTGTGTTCCCTATATACATAGGGATAAACCGCTGGTAATTGCTTTTGATTTGCTGACTTTTGGGTGTTCCCTATATACATAGGGATAAACCGTTGGCTGGCCAAAATTAGCCGACGTTAAATTAGTGTTCCCTATATACATAGGGATAAACCGCTAAATAATCAACATGCCCCCATGGTCTCTTAGTGTTCCCTATATACATAGGGATAAACCGTTGAATTTGATAATAATTCAGCATCTCAGATAGTGTTCCCTATATACATAGGGATAAACCGAAGGCCTGTGAATGATGAATTAGATTGTATAGGTGTTCCCTATATACATAGGGATAAACCGCAAATCACAACCGATTAAGCTCGATCGTGTAAGTGTTCCCTATATACATAGGGATAAACCGTTTTTTGGATGTCCAAATTTATTGACCTGTACGTGTTCCCTATATACATAGGGATAAACCGTAAATTATCTGGTATAGCTAAAATGCTTTCAGGTGTTCCCTATATACATAGGGATAAACCGCCAATAATGAGTTAATCAAAGGTAAGCAGTGGGTGTTCCCTATATACATAGGGATAAACCGGTTTCTATTGTAAATGGTAAAGAGGTTGTCACGTGTTCCCTATATACATAGGGATAAACCGATGTTCGAAACCACTTTAATGCCCCGGTTTACGTGTTCCCTATATACATAGGGATAAACCTATTAACTGTAATATTGTATTAGAATTAAATGCGTGTTCCCTATATACATAGGGATAAACCGAGGTTCACTTTCTCCAAAACTAAAACACGCTAGTGTTCCCTATATACATAGGGATAAACCGAGGTTCACTTTCTCCAAAACTAAAACACGCTAGTGTTCCCTATATACATAGGGATAAACCGCCCATTGCATTAAATATTGAACCGGTTTTTTTGTGTTCCCTATATACATAGGGATAAACCGTAGTCAAACAGCTATCATCTAATAACACACGGGTGTTCCCTATATACATAGGGATAAACCGTAATGCAGATAAAACTAGAAAATCTATAGATCTGTGTTCCCTATATACATAGGGATAAACCGGTAATATATTCAATATAAAACATTATCAAATCGCGTTCCTATGTACCTAGGTAAGTAAAATACCTGAGTGCGTAATAAAAAATAAATCATATAATGGCCTGAAAAATAAGGGATAAAGATGAGTAAATTAAAAAATGAAGATAAGGCTTTTAAAATGGATTTTTCTTTAGTGAATGATACAGATGATAATGAAAATCGAATCAATAAAAGCACACATAGAGATTATATTGATTGCTTAATGGATTTCTCTTTAAATGGAATCAGTATAACCCCATGCAATGAAAGTTTTGATATAGGTCCCCCTAGATTTGGTAATTTTTCTAGTGTGAGTGAATATTTAATATATCGTCAAATATTTCCGGACTGCTTTTAAACATTAATAAATTATTATATTAACAGTTGATCAGTAATATTTCTAAAAGTTAGTTATTTGAGTAAAAATTATGAGTAATAAAAATCTCACACAAGGTGGCCTGTTTTTTTTGTGCTTATTTAATGAAATTAATTAAATTTGTCAAAAACTGATATTTAGTTATAAAAGATTTACTCTAACAACGTTGAGACGAATTGAAAAAATGTTAGGGTATGTAAGAATTAAAATTATAACAAATTGAAAATCCGTCTACCTCGACTAGGGGACTCGTCTACATTAACGTCAATGTTTTAATTAATTAAAATTTCTATAATAAAACTAAGTTGCTATAAATTAGTGGTAGAGATACCAACCTTAATCCAAATTTTTTAAAAATCATTATATAATTCATTAGGTTAAAAAATTCATTAATGGTTTTATGTAATATTTATTTATATCTTATTATTTGATATTGCTCGATAATCGGAATTTGCCATATTATTAATAAACTAAATTAAGCCGTTGCATTTTATTTTTATTAAATCTTTGTGGTTAGCACTTTTAGCCATGGTTCCGATTTTTATTTTTAAAAATTAACTTTATATCTTCAATGAAGATTTATCATTCAAAATTCAAAATTGATTAATTTGCGTTTTTCTATAATTTTGATTAAAAGTTAGGATAATATAAATTATGAGTTATTTTAATTATCACGCTAAAGCCAAAAAATTGATAAAAGAGGGTTTTCTTACTCGATATGAGTTTGTTGATAATTGGAATGGTATCAAACCAGCACTAGTTTTATATTTTGAGAATTCAAATCCAATGCCGATAAGAGAATATCGCTGGCAAGAGTATTTGCCGCTTATTGAAGCTGGCGATGAATAATTTAATTATATTTAAAAATATAAGGTTATTTATCGAGTTGAAGTGCAATATAAAGCAGTACACGATCATCAAATTTCGATAAATCTAATCCAGTCAGTTTGGCAATATTATTCAATCTATACTCAAGTGTATTGCGATGTATAAATAGATTTTTGGCAGTATTGCTATTGTGCAAGTTATAAAAAAACCAAGTTTCAAGCGTATTTTGCAATAAACCATTTGTATCAGATGCTTTTAATTTATTTAAAGGGGAAAGTAATTCTTCAGCTTGCCAATCTTGATTTAAACCATCTAATAAAACCGGTAAGATGAGATCTTGATAATAGTAGTTACGGCATTCTGGTAATCTTTTTTTACCGATTTCTAAAGCTGTTTTAGCTGTTTGATAAGATCTTGCTATTGTGTCGTTTCCTTGATGAAAATATTTTCCTAAAGATATTTTTATTGCAAATTGACTAAGCAATTTTGTATGGCTAACTAGTTTTTCTAGTTTTGTTTTATGTTCTGAAAAATCCCATCGGTTAAACTTATTTAAAGCAGGAAGTAATATAACAATTTCGGTTAGTGACTTTATGGCCACGAGTTTGGTTAGTGTTTCGAGTTCATTTCGGATTTGTTGTAACTCCTCCATTGCTGTTTGAATTCCCAGCTGACCACTCTCTATTTCAATAATAACAGCAACATAAGCTAACGATAAGTCAATATTTAATTTTCGACTCCATTCATTTATATTTGAAAGCGTTTTATCTGATTGAATTACTGATAAAATAAACTCTTCTTTTAATCGATTCTCTTGAGATTGTTGATTAAATGATAATGCTTGTTCCATTATCATTTCTGCTGTCATACTCACAAGTTCAGCAAATTGGATTATTTGTGCTGGTTCACCTGTTACGCCAATAACGCCAACAATTTCTTTTTTTAGTTTTAGTGGAAAATTAACACCAGGTTTAACACCTTTAAGTTTCTTTGCAGTTGGATTGTCAATGGTAACAACCCTGCCTTGTGATATTGCTAACACTGCACCTTCATGTAATTCGCCAATACGTTGTGTATCACCACTACCTATAATTTCACCATGATTATTCATTATATTGACATTACAGTTGATGATTTTCATAGTTTTATCAACAATATATTGAGCAAGTATTGGTGAGATGCTTTGCGATTTCATAGCGATAAACCTTATATTATTAACAAGTTCTAATTTATAACTTATTGATTCTAATTTTATTACTATAATTCTTGTTGAGATCGTGTTAAAACTTTTTAATTATAGCAGACTTTAGGTCTGTTACTTTAAGATTAAGATTTATTTATGTTTAATTAGATAATAATTGGGGAATAAAGAATAGCCTCTTTATTTCCCCATGCTTTTGTTTGTTAGTGTCTAAAAATGTTAAAGTTAAGTAATACTAATTAAGCGACCAATATTTTCACTGGTTCGTTCAATATTTTTGAATCCATCAGCCAATAAATCTTCAATCTTAGATAGAGATGGGATAATTCCAAAAATGGCATTAATTCCTTCTGGATAAAGTTCTTCGATGTTTTCACCAATCATTCCTGCTAATGCAATAACTGGAATATTGTGTTTTTTGGCAGTTTGTGCAACACCATAAGGCGTTTTTCCAAATTTGGTTTGAAAATCAATTCCACCTTCTCCTGTAAAACAAAAATCGGCACCAATTAATTGGTTTTCTAAATTACTATATTTGATAACAATATCGATGCCTTTTTCCATTTTACTATTGGTAAATGCCATTAATCCTGCCCCTAATCCGCCAGCAGCACCAGCACCAGGAATAGTCGCAACATCTTTATTTAACTGAGATTTTATGATTGATGCATAATGTTGTAAGTTCGCATCCAATTGTTCAACCATCTCAGGGGTTGCTCCTTTTTGTGGTCCAAATACTCTTGAAGCACCTTTTTCACCACAGAGTGGGTTGGTAACATCACTTGCAACAATAAATTCTACTCTATCAAGTTGAGGATTTACTTCAGACATATCAATTCTAGCTAAATTGCCCAATGCTCCTCCACCTTTAGGGAGTAGTTGGTTGTTTTTATCGTAAAGCTTTACGCCTAAGGCTTGTGCCATTCCGGCTCCACCATCATTTGTCGCGCTACCTCCAATACCCAAAATAATTTTTTTAATACCCTGTTTTAAGCAGGCAAGAATCAATTCACCTGTACCAAAGGTTGTAGTAATTAATGGATTACGTTTTTCTTTGGTAACAAGATGGATACCACTTGCTGAGGCCATTTCAATGACTGCAGTGGTGTTATCTCCTAGGATTCCATAATAAGCCATCACTTTGTTACCAAGTGGACCAGTAACTTCACAAGCATGTAAGGTTCCATTAGTCGCATCGACTAGTGATTGTGTTGTACCTTCACCACCATCGGCCATTGGGACATGAATATATTTGGCATATGGAAATACCTTTTTTAAACCTGACTCCATTGCTTGACACACTTCCTTTGCTGTTAAGCTTTCTTTAAATGAGTCAGGAGCAAGAACAAATGTTTTCTGTTTCATAAAAATTACTCTTAATATTACATAATAAATTGATAGAAAATAATGGCAATAATTGTCATTGTTCCACCAACCATCGCTTCATATGGAATCAATTTCATACGTTGTTTAATTGTCATATTCATACTACCGCCAGTTACATGAAAGTAATTCCCTTGCGGTAATGAATCAATAACTGTTGCACCTGTATGCATCATAACAGCTGCACTAATAGCTGGTATTCCTAAATCTGTGATGGTTGAACCAAATGTACCTGTTGCTAAAATTACACCTGTTGAAGTTGATGCTGTAGCTGCTGCCATTAAGACACCTGAAATTGGTGATAAGTAATAACCAGAAATTCCCATTGAATCAATGATATTGATAACTTGAGCTGCTAGGTTTGATGAACCAATCAAACCTGCAATAGCACCAGCACCGACAAGAATAAGTACTGTTGGTGTCATTTTTTCAATCCCAGATTTGGTATACATTGCAATGTTACGATGTTGTCCCATTGCTAACATGCCGATGATCCCTGCTACAGGAAGCACATATAATGCATCAATCTTTAAATTAGCTAGTGCTTCAATATGGAAAATATTGCCTATAGGGCTAATCATTAATAGAAGGATTGCTGTTACAGGAGCAACGATTGCTTTACCTAATGATGGATTTTTATTTTTCTGTTCAGCATCATTTTTTTGTAATGCAACGACTTCGTCGTTAGCAATTTTATCTCCTTTATTTTTTATCAATGAAGCGATAACGACAGTTGCAATTAAACCAAATAGAGCAGGAATAAAACCTGCTATCATCACATCACTTAAGCTTAAATTGAAACCATTGGCAACAGCGATGGTATTTGGGTTAGGTGATATAATATTCCCAGCTTTACCACCACCAGAAAGCGCTAATAATAAGGCTAATCGAGAAATTCCCATTTTATTACCAACTGATAAAGCAATAGGTGCAACGATTAATACAGCAACTGGAATAAATACGCCTGATGCAGTAATAATACCTGTTGCTAATGCTAAAGCGAGTAATGCTTTTTTCTCACCTAATTTTCTAACAACAGCTTGAGCAATAGTTTCCGCTGCGCCTGATTCCATCATTACCCCTGCTAGAATACCCGCGGCTAATACTCTAATCACCGTGCCCATAATACTTTGTGTACCAGTAGTTAAAATCGTGACAGTTTGTATTAGATTTGCTCCACCAATGAAAGCACCAATTATCGCCCCAAAAAATAACGAATAGACTGGGTTTATTCCACGTAATATAAGAAAAATTGCAAGAAAAAGTCCTATTATAGCTCCATACCAACTAATGAGTTCAGTCATTTAAATTTTCCTCATGTTTTTATGACTATTAAAAAATATTGCGCTAATTTTATTATCGAATTAGTTTGCTATCTATGTGGTTTTGCACAAATGTGAGCTATAAAAACAAAAAAATATTGGGCTTTATAATAGCGTTATGTGATCTTCATCACAAATTTAGTGCGTTTTACATATCTAATTTTATAAAAATCTTGGTCAACAGCTTAATTAAAATTAGGCGATAAAATTAGATTTGAGAAATTTTTGTTTCTTATTGTGATTTTTCTGTTTCTTATTGTAAATACAATTAATTTGCCAATCATATAGCTAAAGCGTAAAATGCCCATCCTATTTTGCTTAATCTATTACCTAATAGGGTAATACTGACTTGAAATCAGAGGCATTTTTTAATGACAAATTTATATTCAAAACCAGAATTACTTTCTCCTGCTGGTTCGCTTAAAAATATGCGGTATGCTTTTGCCTATGGGGCAGATGCAGTTTATGCTGGTCAACCACGCTATAGTTTGCGTGTTCGAAATAATGAATTCAATCATGAAAATTTAGCGATTGGAATTAATGAAGCACATGCACAAGGCAAAAAATTTTATGTAGTTGTAAATATAGCTCCCCATAATTCAAAGCTGAAAACCTTTATTCGAGATTTAGAGCCTATAGTAAATATGAAGCCTGATGCTTTTATCATGTCTGATCCTGGCTTAATTATGTTGGTACGTGAGCATTTTCCTGAAATGGAAATTCATTTGTCTGTACAATCAAACGCCGTTAACTGGGCAACGGTAAAATTTTGGCACAATATTGGATTAACTCGCGTTGTATTATCACGAGAGTTGTCTCTTGACGAAATAAAAGAAATTCGTGAAAAAGTACCCGAGATGGAACTTGAAGTTTTTATTCATGGTGCGCTTTGTATGGCTTATTCAGGACGATGTTTATTATCTGGTTATATTAACAAACGTGACTCTAACCAAGGAACTTGTACCAATGCTTGTCGTTGGGAATATAAAGTATCCGAAGGTAAGGAGGACGAAGTAGGGCAGATAGTACATAAATATGAACCAATTCCTGTAAAGCAAATTGAACCGACTTTGGGCATTGGCACAACAACAGATCAAGTCTTTATGTTAGAAGAATCAGGTCGTCCTGGCGAATATATGCAAGCTTTTGAAGATGAACATGGAACTTATATCATGAATTCCAAAGATTTAAGAGCGGTTGAATTAGTTGAAGATTTGACGAAAATTGGCGTACATTCATTAAAAATTGAAGGGCGGACAAAATCCTTTTATTACTGCGCTAGAACCGCTCAGGTTTATCGTCAAGCTATTGATGCTGCGAGTGAAGGTAAGCCATTTGATCCTCGTTTATTAACTGAACTTGATTCACTCGCTCATCGAGGATACACCGAAGGCTTTTTGCGTCGTCATAAACATGAAGATATGCAGAACTATGTTCATAGCCATTCAGTGTCAGATAGACAACAGTTTGTTGGTGAGTTTAGTGGTCAACGTTTAAATGGATTAGCTGAAATTATTGTGAAAAATAAATTTTCAGTAGGTGATAGTGTTGAGATGATGACACCAAAAGGTAACACAACGTTCATTATTGAACGAATGGAAAATAAAAAAGGCCAACCTGTTCCTGCTGGACTCGGTGATGGCCATATTGTTTATATTCCGGTAGCTGAAGATATCGATTTAAATTATGCGCTTTTAATGCGTAATTTTGATTAGTCCATCTCTATTTAGCTAACTGTTTGAATTTATAAACAGTTAGCTAATATCATTATTGACGGATTAAATCTTCACCATAACCAATCCATTTATAAGTTGTTAATGCTTCTAGACCCATTGGTCCTCTGGCATGTAATTTTTGAGTACTGACAGCAACTTCGGCACCTAAACCAAATTGTGCGCCATCCGTAAATCGAGTTGATGCATTAACATAAACTGCAGCCGCATCAACTAGCTTAATGAATTGCTCTGCATTAAGTAGACTTCGAGTTAGAATGGCTTCTGAATGGCCACTTCCATATTCCCGAATATGTTCAACTGCTAATTCAAGTGAATCAACAATCACTATGTTCAGATCTTTGGAAAGCCACTCTTGTCTAAGTTCCTCATCTTCTATTGGAAATAGATTTGCTACGCCTGAATTTAAAATTTTATAAGCATCAGGATCAGCATGTAATATGACGTGATTATCAGCCATAATTTGACTAAGCTTAGGCAGAAAAGTATTTGCAATTTCAGTATGTACGAGTAATGTTTCTACAGAGTTACATGTACTTGGTCGTTGAGTTTTGGCATTTAGAATGATTGAAAAAGCTGCGTCAAAATCTGCGCTTTCATCGACAAAGATATGGCAAACTCCAATACCGCCAGTTATGACCGGAATGGTTGAATGTTCACGGCAAAGTTTATGTAGAGCCTCACCGCCTCGAGGAATAATCATATCTACATATTTATCAAGTCTGAGTAACTCAGTGATATATTTACGATCAGGATTATCGATTGATTGAATAGCAGTTTCAGGTAAGCCGGCTTGATTTAATGCTTGTTGGATAATGGATATGATAGCCGCATTAGTATTAACCGTTTCTTTTCCACCACGAAGTATCGCTGCATTACCTGTTTTTAAACAAAGAGCAGCAATATCTATAGTAACATTAGGGCGGGCTTCATATATTACACCAATTACACCTAGCGGAACTCGGTGACGTTGTAACTTTAATCCGTTCTCTAAAACTGACCCATCGATAGTTTGCCCAATAGGATCGGTTAAGGAGACAACTTTGCGAACATCATTAGCAATAGAGGATAATCGCTCTGGCGTTAATAATAAACGATCAAGCATTGCCTCACTTAATCCTTGATTTTTTGCTATAGCAATATCTTTTTGATTCGCCTCTAAAATGCTTTGAGAGCTTTGCTCCAATAAATCAGCAATACTAATTAAAGCCTGATTTTTGATTTTAGTTGGGCATTGTGCTAATTGATATGAGGCTTGTTTTGCTAACTTTCCAATTTGGTTTATCATTGCTTAACCTTAATAGATTTTACTCACACTGTGTTTGACAGAATACAGATTCTCTAAAAAATAATTTATCTAATGATATTATACATCCCACTCTAATTCTTATTTATAAAACATATAGAATAAATAATAGAGTTAAAGAGGTATAAGCTGTCACCTTAAACAAATTTTGCTAATAGGAATCAATTTATTCCAACAATAATGTATTTTTCAGGCGATTGTCAATTATGAAGCTTAAAAGCAAGCTGAGATATATTCGATAACTTGAGTTGTATAGTGAATTCTAGTAAACAATTAATACACCTAACCAGTTGACTATTACGCCACCTATAGCTAGTTCCATTTAACCTCCTTATTATTTGATAATCATATCATTCCGATGTACGGCTACAGATCCATATTCATAGCCAATAATTTGACTAATTTCTTGTGAGTGATGTCCTGCTATTTGTTTTAGCGCATCACTATTATAACGGCTTACACCTCGTGCGATTTGTTTTCCTGACTTATCACAGATATTTATTACTTCTCCCCGCGAAAAATCTTTTTCAACCGCTATAATTCCTTTTGGTAAGAGCGAACTACCATTATTCAAAATAGCATTTATAGCACCATCATCAACTAATACCTTCCCTGCATTAGGTGCACCATATAGCCAATGCTTACGATGCTCTAATGGGGTTTTCTGTGGTAAAAAACGCGTGCCTACCGATTGATTATTGACTGCATCAATAATCACATTTTCTTTATTCCCAGCGGCAATTATTACTTCTATTCCTGCACTACCTGCTACTTCAGCTGCTTGAATTTTTGTGCTCATACCACCGGTTCCCAGCCCTGAAACACTATCACCAGCTATGTTTCGTAAACTTTCATCAATATGAGAAACTTCTTTTATTAATTGAGCATTGGTATCAGATCTTGGATCGGCAGTATATAATCCTTCAATATCTGTAAGTAATATGAGTTTATCGGCTTCCGCTAAAATTGCCGCTAGTGCTGATAGGTTATCATTATCACCCACTTTAATTTCGGCTGTAGCTACGGCGTCATTCTCATTGATGACAGGCACAATATGATTATCTAGCATCGCTTTTAGAACATCTTGTGCATTTAAAAAGCGTTCACGATCTTCTAAGTCAGCTCGTGTCAGTAACATTTGTCCAATAAAAATTTTATATATTGAAAACAGTTGTTCCCAAAGCTGGATAAGTTTACTTTGTCCAACAGAAGCAAGTAATTGTTTTGATGCAACAGTATTTGGAAGGTTAGGGAAGTTTAGATACTCTCGACCAGCAGCAATTGCTCCCGATGTAACTATAATAATTTTGTGACCAATTTGATGTAAATAAGAGCATTGCCGAATCAGTTCAACTATTCGAGCGCGATCTAACTGTTTAGTTCCACCAGTTAAAACACTGGTACCTAACTTAATAACGACAGTTTGCTTTTTTTTATTAGTCATAGCAATAATCTTATTTAAATCATCTCTTACAAAATAGATTCCATCCATTTAACTGATTGAGTTAAGGCATTTTGTAAGCCTTTTTGTAATGGTGTTTTAGGAATAGTCACAATTTTGCTTTGCTTTGAAGATTGAATTAATTTTGCTTCAGTTAAATTACTTAACTTATCATCTTCAAAGATGACATTCATAATTGGCACAGGACAAGAATGAGTTAATAATCCCTGGTTTTTTAGAGAAAAGTAATTTAATTCAGCAGCTAACTGCTGATTTGAAATTGATGTTAAACCTAATCGACAAGCTAGCATATCCTTATAACAATTTGGTAGATTCTGTTGTAAGGTTTTATCAACAAATATTTGATGTACAAAAGGTGTAAAGTTGAAAAGTCCTTTTATTTTATTTGGCATTAAATAAGCAAGACGTGTAGCAATGTGTGAACCAAAACGGAATCCTGCCACAATTACACGATTACTATCAACCCAAGGTACTGTCGCTAGTTGTTCAATTATAGCTTGATGAATTTGGCTACTATTTTGTGTTAATACAAAATTTCGACTAAAGCCCACTGTTGGCAAATCCACTGTTAGCATTGCAAAACCTTGTGGCGCTAGGTATTCACTAAAGTAGCGATAATAGTCGATTTGTAAATTACCTAATGCATTACAGACTAACACGACAGGGCATACGCCATCACAGTTCTTAGGTAAATGTAAAATTGTTTTAACACTGCGATTTTCAACTTTAAATTCTATCTGTTTTGTCGTGTAAGGCGAAAACTCAAGTGCTTTTATATAAGATTGATATGCACAAGTTTGTGCATACATGGCAAGCTCATCATTTTTAAAATGAGGATAGCTAGCAATACTAGCAAATTCACTTGCAATTAAATAATCTTGATGTAAGTTATTTTTTGCTTCTTCAGATAAATCAGATTGATCTATTGAATCCGCTTTAGCTTGCCATTTTGCAGCTTGATTTAAAAACTCATAAATCCAATTGCCAGGTTGATAACCAATAACCGAATCTAACCACTTTTCATTGGTATGACGTTTAGTCGAAATTGCGATTTGCGATAAAACTTCTTCGATTTCCAATTTCGGTAAGCCACGCCAAAACCATAGGATAGGATTAATGATTCGGTACCATTTTGAATCTACTTCACCATCAAATGGACTAATACTGCTACCATCGCTACTATCTAACCGATTGATTAGCGATGATGTTTCAGGATAATCATATTGTGGTTTAAATATCTTTTCAGAAAGGTTTTCAGTCATAGCAACCTTATTAAATTAATTATTAATGATCACTAAGTGGCTTAACAAACATAACGCCAGTATCCCATGGCTGTTCGATCCAAGTATCTTGAGCGATATCGACAACATAATCATCGACTAATGGTTTGCCAGCAGGTTTAGCAAAAATAGTTACAAAGTGAGCCTTTGGATACATTTCACGAATAGTATGAGCTGTGCTTCCGGTATCAACTAAATCGTCAACAACAATAAAGCCTTCGCCATCACCTTTCGCTTCTTTTAAAATTAGTTTTTCACGTTGATGATCGTGGTCATAACTTGAAATACAAACGGTATCGACATAACGAATGCTAAGTTCACGAGCTAGAATAGCCGCAGGAACTAAGCCTCCACGACTAACGGCAATGATGCCTTTCCATTGTTTGGCGGGTAATAATCTTTCAGAAAGTTGACGACCATAAGCTTGAAGCATTTCCCAAGTAACGTTGAATTTTTTCTTTTCAGCGATGAGCTCTGCTTTATGCTGTTTTTTGGCTTTGATTTCTTCTTCTGTTAAAGTTTGTTCTATTGACATGTGTAACCTGCAATTTTAATCGAATAAACGAATTTAATAAATTAATATTAATGGACTTGAAATAGATGTAAAATTGCACCTTATTATAGAGTGATTAGATAAAAAAAACCACTGATTAATTTGTTACCTAGCTAATACTGAGGATAAATTATGCTATCAACCCTAAATCCAAAATTTGTTTGGCAGATTTTTAATGATATTTGTAACATTCCCCATCCTTCTCATCATGAACAAATGATAACCAAATATATTGTCGATTTTGCAGCAACTCATCACATTGATTGTCAGCTTGATAAAGCTGGAAACATTTTACTAAGCAAAACCGCAACTAAAGGTATGGAAAATTGCCCATCTATTGCTTTACAAGCCCATATGGATATGGTTCCTCAAAAAAACGAAGGTACAGAGCATGATTTTCTAATTGATCCAATCCAAGCTTATATAGACGATGAATGGGTTAAAGCAAAAGGTACAACATTAGGTGCTGACAATGGTGTAGGGCTTGCATCTGCTCTAGCTGTATTAATTGATCCATCTGTCGAACACGGTCCTCTTGAAGTTTTAGTTACGACTTCTGAAGAGACTGGTATGCATGGTGCTTTTGGTCTTCAACCGAATTGGTTAAAAAGCCGTTATCTTATTAATACTGATTCTGAAGATGAAGGTGAGATATTTACTGGTTGTGCAGGCGGTATAGACTTCTCAATGAATTTTACAATTACATACGCGGTTATGCCGGAGATTCACGATTGCTATGTACAACTTTCTCTAAAAGGTTTGAAAGGTGGACATTCAGGTTGTGATATCCATCTTGGGCGAGGGAATGCCATAAAATTAATGGCAAGATTGCTAGCTCAATACGCACAAGATATCTCATTTAGATTAGCTGACATTCGAGGCGGTTCATTACGTAATGCAATCCCTCGTGAAGCTTTTGCTGAATTAACTTTAAGCAAGCAAGATTTGCCTAAGTTAGAAGCAATTGTTAAACAATATCAATCTGTATTACAAAATGAATTTAGACAGATTGAACCAGATATTGAATTAACTTTAAAAGAAGTGAAAACGGATAAAGTTAAAAGAGTTATCGCGATTGATCAACAAAACAAAATCATCAATATTTTAAACACTGCGCCTAATGGTGTTGTCAGCATGAGCAAAGAGATCCATGGTGTGGTTGAAACTTCTTTAAATCTAGGCATTGTCAATATTAGTGACAATCAGTTAAGTGTAAACTTTTTAATTCGTTCTCAAGTTGATAGCGCGAAAGATGCAGTTGTTTCAACCTTAATATCATTAAGCCAATTAGTGAATGCCAATTATGAAATCAGTGGTGGTTATTCAGGTTGGGAACCTAATTTGAATTCTAGACTACTACAATTAGCTAAAGATAAGTACTTAGAGATTTTTTCAAAGCAAGCAAAAATTATGGTGATCCATGCTGGTTTAGAATGCGGTTTATTTAAACAGTCTTATCCATATATGGATATGATTTCAATTGGACCAACTATAGTTTCACCTCATTCACCTGATGAAAAAGTCAATATTCATAGTGTATATCGTTATTGGGAATTATTAATTGCGATCTTAAAATCGGCTTGTTATTTGAAATAAAAATTGCGGTTCCTCCTCCTGATTGATTAGAGAGGAGGAATCATCCGACTTATTTGCTTTACTAAAGATCGACTAATTTGAAAATAAATTCACTAAAAGTGAATAAAAATGCATTTTATGCTTGCTTTGTTTTTTCAGAAAGCCTACTATACTACCAAAAAAAACTTAGTGATAGATAAGGAAAGGTATGTTAAAAGCAATAGTTGTCGGAGCAAGTGGTTATGCAGGCGCAAAACTAGCATATTATTTAACAAAGCATCCAAATATTGAGTTAGTCGCGTTAACCGTATCTGAAAATAGTCGTGATGGTGGAAAGTTAATCTCGGACTATGATTTATATCCTCAATTGAAAGGTGTAGTTGATCTCCCCTTAATTGCAACCGCTGACTATTCATCTCTTATTCATGATATTGATATTGTTTTTTTAGCAACAGAACATTCAGTTAGTCACGATATCGCACCTTATTTTTTAGACAAAGGATGCACAGTATTCGACTTATCGGGCGCATTTCGTGTCAATTCATCCTCTTTTTATACTCAATTTTATGGTTTTGAGCATCAACATAGACAGTGGCTTGAGAAGGCCGTTTATGGATTAGCTGAATGGAATTATGAGGCTATAAAACAAGCTCAGTTGATTGCAGTTCCTGGCTGTTATCCAACAGCATCCCAACTGCCATTAAAACCGTTGATTGAAGAAGATTTGTTAGACAAAAGTCAATGGCCTATTATCAATGCTGTAAGTGGTGTAAGTGGCGCTGGACGAAAACCTTCGACTAACAATTTATTTTGTGAAGTGAGTTTACATGCTTATGGCTTATTTACACATCGTCATCAACCTGAAATTGCAACACACTTAGGCCAAGAAGTTATCTTTACGCCTCACCTAGGATGTTTCAAACAAGGCATTCATGCCACTATTACCTGTATGGTAAAGAAAGGCGTAACATCTGATGATATTCGTAACGCATTAAATAAATATTATCAAAATAAACCGTTAATTAGGGTTTACCAAAAACATTGGCCAGCATTAAAATCAGTAATAAATCTGCCATATTGCGATATTGGTTTTGTACTAAAAGGGCAACATTTGATTTTAATTTCAGTCGAAGATAATTTATTAAAAGGTGCAGCAGCACAAGCGGTACAGTGTATGAATATTCGATTTGGCTTTGATGAAACTACAGCCTTATTATAGATACTCATTTGTTAATAATATTAATCAAGTGACTTTGTTTAAATGGATAGGGAATAAAGATGAAACCATTAATTATTAAGTTTGGCGGTGTATTACTCGATAACAAAGATGCGTTAAGTAAATTATTCATTATTATTAGCGAATATAAAAAGAATTTTAATAGGCCTTTAATTATTGTTCATGGTGGTGGTAGTGTTGTTGACGCCTTAATGGATCGTCTTTCATTACCGGTAGTACGACGCAATGGTTTACGCGTTACACCCGCAGACCAGATTGATGTGATTGTAGGCAGTCTTGCCGGTAGTGCCAATACGACAATATTGTCAGAGGCAAAAAAATTACAAATATCAAGTATCGGACTCTGCTTAGCCGATGGTGATAGTGTCAAGGTTAAACAAATTTCTGAAGAGTTAGGGTATGTAGGAGAAGCTGAAATAGGTGATCCAACCTTAATCAATTTACTGCTTAATAATGGTTATTTACCAATTGTTAGTTCAATTGGCATTACTGATCAAGGCAAGATGATGAATGTGAATGCCGATCATGCAGCCGTTGCACTCGCAAAAACAATAGATGCAGATTTAATTTTATTATCTGATGTTTCCGGTGTTTTAGATGCTAACAAACAACGAATTGAATCATTAACGCAAGCAGAAGCTGATCACTTGATCGCACAAGGCATTATTACTGATGGCATGATTGTCAAAGTCAATTCGGCATTCGAAGCAGCAAAAACGCTTGGGCGACCAATTGATATAGCTAGTTGGAAAGAATCCGACAAACTTATTGAATTATTTAATGGAAAATCAGGAATAACAGGTACAAGAATTATTGCTTAAATATAAATCAGTTAGTATATTATTTGAGTATATTTTTTATTAAATATACTTAATTTAATCTTTAAATCATTTATTTTTTCGTCAGTAAATTTAAGAAAGGGTATAACATGAAAAAAAGTGCAACAAAAAAGGTGGTTTTAGCCTATTCAGGTGGATTAGATACATCAGCTATTATTCCATGGCTAAAAGAAAATTATGGCGGTTGTGAAGTTTACGCTCTAGTCGCTAACGTTGGTCAAGATCCTAAAGAGCTAAAAGATGTTGAGAAAAAAGCGAAAGCATCTGGAGCAGTAGCTTGTAAAGTTGTCGATTTACGAGAAGAATTTGTTAAAGATTATGTTTACCCTGTTTTAAAAACTGGCGCTTTATATGAAGGAACTTATTATCTTGGAACTTCAATGGCTCGCCCAATTATTGCTAAAGCCCAAGTTGAATATGCATTAGAAGTTGGTGCCGATACCCTTTGTCATGGAGCAACAGGTAAAGGTAATGACCAAGTTCGCTTCGAAACAACTTATACAGCTCTAGCACCACAACTTAAAGTTATTGCACCTTGGCGTGAATGGGATTTACGTTCGCGTGAAGCTTTAATTGATTACTTAAAAGTACGAAAAATTCCAACAACAGCAACCGTTGAAAAAATCTATAGCCGTGATGAAAATGCTTGGCACATTTCTACCGAGGGTGGTGTGCTTGAAAGCACTTGGAATCAAGCCAACGCGGATTGTTGGGCATGGACTGTCTCACCAGAAGATGCACCCAATAAACCAGAACTTGTTACCATTGGTATAGAAAAAGGTGAAGTCGTTTCTGTTAATGGTAAAAAACTCTCTCCATATAACTGCGTAGCAACACTTAATAAAATTGGTGCTAAACATGGTGTTGGTCGAGTTGATATCATTGAGAATCGCTTGGTGGGCATCAAATCTCGCGGTTGTTATGAAACCCCAGGTGGTACAATCATGATGACTGCATTACGTGGTTTAGAACAATTAATTTTAGATCGTGATAGCTTCAAATGGCGTGAACAACTTGGTTTAGAAATGGCATACGTTGTTTATGATGGTCGTTGGTTTGCACCATATCGTCGCTCAATTCAAGCCGCTGCTGATGTATTAGCAGAAGATATGACAGGTGAAGTTGTAGTTAAACTCTACAAAGGAAATGCAACAGCTGTTCAGAAAAAATCACCAAATAGCTTATATAGTGAAGAATTTGCGACTTTTGGTGAGGATGAAGTCTATGACCACAGTCATGCAGGTGGATTTATTCGCTTATTCTCATTATCTTCACGCATTCGAGCTCTAAATGAAGGTAAGAAAAAACAACCAGCTAAAAAAGCTACAGTTAAAAAAGATACAGCTAAAAAAACTGAAAAAACAGTCAAAAAAGTAGCTAAAGCTGATGCTAAAGCGACAACTAAAGTTGCTCCAAAATCTAACGCAAAAGTGAAAGCGAAAGCCAAAGCTAAAAAGTAAGTTTTAATGACTTTTTACTTAGATATAAAACACAATATATACAGACTTTGGTCTGTATATATTTTTTATAGTATTATTGAATTATCATTATTAAAAAAGCGATCAAACTAAAATCGCTTAGGATTAAAAATTGAGGTAATTATGGCATTATGGGGTGGGCGTTTTAGCCAAGCAGCAGATCAACGATTTAAACATTTTAATGATTCTCTACGCTTTGACTATCGGCTTGCGGAGCAAGATATCATTGGATCAATTGCATGGTCTAAAGCTTTGGTCACTGTTGACGTTTTATCTTATGATGAACAAAAAAAATTAGAAAAAGCTTTAAATGAATTATTAGAATCAGTACGGCAAAACCCAGAACAGATTCTACAAAGTGATGCGGAAGATATTCACAGTTGGGTAGAGCAAAAACTTATTGAAAAAATCGGTGATTTAGGTAAAAAATTACATACTGGTCGTAGCCGTAACGATCAATCAACAACCGATCTAAAATTATGGTGTAAAGATGAAATCGCTCATCTTATCACAGCTATCAATGAACTCAGAAAACGCTTAGTACTTACCGCTGAACAGCATCAAGATGCCGTTATGCCTGGCTATACTCATCTACAACGCGCACAACCAGTCACTTTTGCTCATTGGTGTTTAGCGTATTATGAAATGCTAACACGTGATGAAAGCCGTTTACAAGATACACTTAAACGCTTGGATGTAAGCCCTCTAGGTTGTGGCGCTTTAGCTGGAACTGCTTATCCAATGGATCGCGATCAGCTAGCCGATTGGTTAGGTTTTGCAACAGCAACCAATAATAGTTTAGATTCGGTATCTGATAGAGATCATGTACTTGAATTACTCAATAATGCATCTATAGGAATGGTGCATTTATCTCGGTTTGCAGAAGACTTAATTATCTTCAATAGCGGTGAAGCAGATTTCGTTGAACTGTCTGATCGTGTCACATCAGGATCATCATTAATGCCACAGAAAAAAAATCCTGATGCATTAGAACTTATTCGAGGAAAAATAGGGCGAGTTGTTGGTGCACTAACTGGCGCCATGATGACTTTTAAAGGCTTACCACTTGCTTACAATAAAGATCTACAAGAAGATAAAGAACATCTATTTGACGCACTTGATACTTGGCAAGAATGTTTAGACATGGCAGCGTTAGTTCTTGAAGATATTAAAATCAATTACCAAAATTGCCAAAATGCAGCTAAACAAGGCTACTCAAATGCAACAGAACTTGCTGATTATCTCGTTGCTAAAGGTATTCCATTTAGACAAGCTCATCACATTGTAGGTGAAGCCGTTGTTGGCGCGATAGCTAAGCAAAAAGCATTAGAAGAGTTAACGTTGGATGAATTAAAAGTCTATAGTGATGTTATTGAAGATGACGTTTATCCAATTTTATCACTCGAATCTTGCCTAGCTAAACGATCTGCTAAAGGAGGCGTATCGCCTAAACAAGTTAAATTGGCAATCGACAATGCTAAAAAACAGCTCTGTTTATAGTACTTTTTATTTTAAATACCGACTTTTGTCGGTATTTTTATGCTTCAAAAACCCCGTTCCTCAACTTTTTTTTGATAAAAATCTGTTTGTATATCGCTCAATAGAGTGTAAAAATAGATTTTCAATTTTTAGATGGATGAAAGTGAATTGCAATGAATAAAAGTTATAACTTTAGTGCAGGCCCAGCAAAACTTCCTGCAGATGTTTTAAAACAAGTACAAGCTGAATTATTAAATTGGCACAACACCGGCGCATCAGTAATGGAGTTAAGCCATCGCGGTAAAGATTTTGATGCATGTGCGATTGAAGCAACTAACGATCTTCGTGATATTTTAAATGTCCCTGAAAATTATAAAATTCTATTTTGCCAAGGTGGGGCTAGGGCACAATTTGCTGCTGTGCCAATGAATATTTCGGCAAAAAATGCTGATTACATTAACAGTGGCTATTGGAGCCAATGTGCAGCCAAAGAGGCAACCAAATACTGTAATGTGATTGAACAAAATGTGACAATTAATAATCAAGGTATAACCTCAATTAAACCCATGTCCGAATGGCAACTAAGTGATAACAGTGATTATATCCATTATTGCCCTAATGAAACCATTGATGGGGTAGAGATATTCGAACAACCTAATTTTGGGGCTAAAATCGTAGTTGCTGATTTATCATCTTGCATTTTATCGCAACCGATTGACGTAAGTCGCTATGGCATTATTTACGCGGGTGCGCAGAAAAATATCGGTCCTTCAGGAATCACAATTGTCATTGTTCGAGAAGATCTAATTGGACATGCTCAAAAAGCATTACCTTCCGTGTTAGATTATAAAATCTTAATGGATCATGACTCAATGTTTAACACACCACCTACATTTGCTTGGTACATGTCAGGTTTAGTCTTTAAATGGATTAAAAGCTTGGGTGGATTGAATGCAATGCAGCAACGAAATCAAGCTAAAGCAAAATTACTTTACCAATTTATCGATCAATCCGATTTTTATCGTAATACTGTGGCTATTGCTAATCGATCAATCATGAATGTCACCTTCTTATCACCAAATGAAGATCTCGATAAAAAGTTTGTTAGTGAAGCAACACAAGCAAATATCATTGGAATTAAAGGTCACCGGATCGCAGGTGGAATGAGGGCTTCGATTTATAATGCAATGGATATTGATGGAGTCAACTACCTAATAGACTTCATGAAACAATTTGAAAAACAAAATGGTTAGTTATATCGGCAAATAAAAAAAGGATACAGTAGTATCCCTTTTCTATTTTACACATTCTTATTTACAACTAAAGACTTCACCAGTCATCACAGCATCTGTCGGCGCAATATCTGAAACATATTGTAACGATGCATCTTGTGCGTTATAAATCACATTACCACCCATAGCAGCAGCTTTATTCATCAAATCATTAGCTGCATCACGAATCAACTCACTATGGGTTTTTAGACCAGAAAAGAAAGTACTACGGCGGCCTTCAGCTTTACCGATAAATTGGCAATTTGCTGCTGGTTTAGTATCAATAAACTGAACTTGTCGACCAGCTGAAGTGGCTTGATAATCTGAGCTACTACAACCATTTAAAAACAATGCAGAAGATAACGCTGCACTAATAAAAAGAATTTTCTTGATAGACATAATATTTCCCCAACCAATATAACGAGCATTAGTAATAATAATTTAGAACATTGTAGCAGGTTAATTAACTAAAAAATATCGCTTATTACAAATGATGAAATGATAATAGGTTTCAGTTTAATAATTAACCAAATCAACCTATTTAGTTAATTAAATGTAGCAAATTAATTTTAACTCTATTATAATCGCAACCCTACTAAGTCAGTAGCACATCCAAATGGCCCCTTAGCTCAGTTGGTCAGAGCAGTCGACTCATAATCGATTGGTCACTGGTTCAAGTCCAGTAGGGGCCACCACTCTAAGTAAATAAAGTTTTACGCATAACAAGCATATCATAAAAATCAGCAAATTTTATTAAACGCGGTTAAAATTTTTCATTACTATTTTTATAAAAAAATAAAATCCACTAGGTGAGCTTTAATACTAATAATTATAGTATTTTATAATTTCGCTTGCACCATGGCATTAAAGAGTAGATCAACGATACAACTCACAGCAATAATAAATTCCTTTTTATTAATATTACATGATTTGAATTTAATATATCGGGTAAGTAGCTCAGCTTGTTCAAGTTTTGTAAGGCTGTCTAAGTTTTATTTAACAATATCGTTTGAAGATGCAATGTTTAAGGTAGATATTTTTTCATAAAATAGTTCGATACATTGAAGTTTTTTATGTCATTTACAACCCACCAACATTGGAAGTGAACTAGACAAAGTCGGCGTATTGGTCACATTGAGCAAAAACCAGAAGCTTGTCAGCTCCATTATCTAGCCCGCTCTAGAAACTAGATATAAAAAAATTAATATGCAGTTAGTCTGCTCTATACTTGATTCAAGAATCCAGTATTGATGTTGGATTCTGTTGACATGGTTTTAATATAAAAGCAAAAAAGTGCGTTAGTTAACATAATAAATTTGGAATTAAAGTTTTTAGTTATTGATTTGTTATTTCTGAGTTCTTACATTTTATGAAAAAGGTATTTTTATATTTGGGTTGGGGCAGTTACTTGGTACAATTGTTTTTTGATATTAATTGCATCGCTGTAAAAGTATGTCCACAAAATATATTTGAACACTGATAATATTGCTTTCAAGTTAATTTGGATGATACTTGACTTGAGCGAATAACAGCTTTTAGTTTGCAGCGAGGACATTTCATTCTATAACCTTAGCGTTAACTATTAGTTAATTATATATTATTAAAATTAACTTAAATTTATTTTTGTCAGGTGTTTTTTATCTAATCAAGGAATGCTTACTGCTAATCATATAAATATTTATTATCAAATCCTGTACTATATGTTAAAACAAAATCTAGTAATAAGAGAAAAATTTATTATGAAAAAAGAATATTATTGGTGGGATCTAAATGAGTCAAAATTTAAAGCAATACTTTATGATTCAATGAATATTTATTTTCTGCATGATCAACCATATGAAAATTGGGATGAGTTTGTTAAAATTGAACCTCATATGGCTTATGCCCATTTAATTTATGTTCGTTTTCATACATTAGAGCAACAATTTGTTGATTTAAGGGTGATCCCTCAAATGCTTGGTGTACAAAAAATACCTCTAAAGTCTATTGTGAAAGATATAAATAGGTATGATTGGCTTAAATCAATTGTAGATTTATCATTATATAGATTTTCGAGTATCCGAGATATTGTTTTTCACTTTGTTAATCAAGTTTTAAAACTTAACATTCCTGATCACATATTAAATATAAAACAACTTAGTAAAATGATTAAAGATTCTCATCCTGAAATTTTTAATATTTTAAAAATATTGGAAAATTCTGGATCTACACTCCGATTAGAAAGAAATGATAGGGCTCATAAAGGATTTTCTAATTTATGCACAGACGATGATGAAATGTTTAAAAATATGTCTTGGTCTGAACAAAGTAATTCAAAAATAGTTGGTTATGATTTAGTTGCAGTTTATGAAGCATCAAGAGATAAAATTTATTCAATTTTTGTAGAAGAAGTTGAAAAAATATTAATTTCCTGTAATGAATTGCTCAATAAACTTTATCCCTTTTATCGAGATGAATATAAAAACCTTTCAGAAAATTCAAAAACAGGACCGTCTTTACATTTTAAAAGCTATCATATGAATCATGCTTAGTTATCTTTTATTAATAGATATGCTATTTATACAAATCGCTTGAAAAAATACACCTGTTTACAAAGATGAGCAAGAAAGAAATGGTTTATCTTAATAAAAAGCCAATTCATGAACTCTGTTATCTTGTGAGCAAAGCACTACCATTGATTTATCAATTATTGTCAAATTTTGCATGGCTACAAGTCTAAGGAGGAGCGAAGCCGAAGCCTATAGAGTGTGCTAAGTAAAAGATGCTAAAATCACCTTCATTGACACCAAGAGCAAACATAATCATACTTATAAACTCTTTAATGAAATCCCTAAAAAGAATTGTTACTTATTTACTCCCAGTTATTTAGCGTTCCGTTAGGCAATCGATCGGGCAGAAATGGAATTACCAGATCGACATCTAACCCACGAATTACGCCTCACTTCTTCTAGACATTTTATTATGAGTGGCGGTAATATCCTAGTATTACAAAAAATCTTCGGTTACACTGAGATCAAAATGACCATGCGATATGCACACTTTGCACCAGAACACTTTGAAAATGCTGTAAGCTTTAATCCATTAATGACTAAGAGAAAATTGAATGAAATTATTAAGTATATTAAAAAAAATTGAATTAGAAATTTATTATAAGAAAAATAAGCGTAATCTAAAATTTAATTTAAAAGCAATAAAATCATTATTCACCATTCAAAATCTATCGTTCATAATAGCCATTATTTTATATGTGACTGCAATAATAATATCAATTAAAGATAAAGATTCGATTTTCCCATTTTGGTTATTTCTAATATCTCTTCTATTGATTTATTTTAAATATTCCCAATTTATATATAGAAGTTTAAAAAAAAATATTAAAAGTTTTATTTTACCAATGAATTATTCAATTAATTTAAATGTGAAGGGTAACTACGTCATAGATAAAAAGTACTTAAAAGCTCTTATATCATTGGATATAGAACAATTGAAATTTGGTTATTTAGAATTAAATCATGAATATGAATGTCTAAAAAGAAGAATTAGCCTAGTGCTTGGACCACTAAATAAGTTGGGTATATTTCCCGGTATTATATCTTTACTAGGTCTATTACCTCAGGTTAAGGAACTTTCTTGGCAATGGATTGAAGTAATTCCTTATTCTTATGGTGGGCTAATGATTTTAGGTTTGTTTTTTTATAACGATCTTGATAAGTATGAAAGAATGCTAGCTTTATTAAAATTTGCTATTGAACGTAAAGAAAAAGAAACTAATTAATTGGCGAAAAAATGGCGGTTGAGAATATTTTTATATAGTAAAATATGTCTATATATGTATGCCTAACCGATTGATTTAATTATAAGTCATTGACTTTAAAAACAGCTTTAAAGAAATCATAATCGATTGGTCACTGGTTCAAGTCCAGTAGTGGCCCATCACAAGAATCAAGTAAGATTAAAAACGTTCAAAAAAGCTATTTCTAAGACGTTATTCATTGTTTATAACTTGCGCACGCTATAGCTCAACATCAAAAAAACTGCAAAGGTATTTATCAGTCGTAAACGCATTAGTCACAATGGTGATACTGTTTTATCTTGGGCGGTAAGTAATATAGTGATGGAAACCGATGCGAATGCCAATATTAAGCCCAACAAAAAGAAAGCTGCCAACAAGAACGATCCAACTGTCGCTTCCCTGTTGTCATTTGGCGCTTACCTGCTTGAGTATGGCGAGATCGATATTTTCTTATCAGATGAACAAAAGCAAGCATTAGATGAGTTTTAGTGGATTGAATTATGATACTTTTTTCTCTTTAGCTAACTCACTTAGTAAATTTTCTAACTTACTATAAAGTTCAACTGTATTATTAGAAATTTTATTATCATAATCTTTTAGCTTATCAAAAAATTCAATTCTTTTTATAGTGTTAGTATATTAAATACTAGGCTCATTGTAGATATACTTAATGATCTCTTTAATATAATTTTTAATTTCATTATATTCAGACGAATTTTGAATTGTTTCTGTCTTTTTCCTATAACTACTTAACCACCAATAGAACCCAGGTATATTATTCATACAATAATAAGACAAATATTTAGAAGATAATTTTCCTAATTCATCAAAAAAATAATCATTAACTTCTAGATCAGTTTCAGAAGTTTTTACTGTTCTAATTTTTTTCTTTTGAATATTTATCTATTAATTCAATCAACTCATTTTTAAAAGTTACGTGTTGATGCAAATAAAATTTAATTTCTTGCATTAGTTCAGCTTGAAATCTAAAGAAAGTATCTTTATTTTTAGCAATTGCAGTTTGTTTGCAAATAAACCAAAAGCCAATAATAGTACAAATTAATAATCCAAAAGCAGCTATTGCTGATAAACCTGAAAAAAAACAAAGTCTAACAATCCATTTTATTAATCCTATTCATTTATTATGTGATAATATTTTACTATGTCATTAACAACATACAACACTATAATAACACAAGGTTAATTTATTGATTATTTTATATAAATTTTGTAAGTCTTGTTAGTTCTGTAAAATCGCAAAAAAAAATTTTCTTTTAACTTTATATGTTTACTATAAATTAATTAATGTGATTTGCTTATATTTTTTAAAAGAATAGGATATATCAATTTAATTAAACAATTAATTTTATGTTCTCCAACCCCAAATAATAACTAGCGTTCCGAGTAGGATGATCATGGAACCGATTAAATCAAAAGTTGATAGTTTGACATGATCGACTAACTTAAGCCA
Source organism: Gilliamella sp. ESL0443 (assembly GCF_019469165.1). NCBI lineage: Bacteria > Pseudomonadati > Pseudomonadota > Gammaproteobacteria > Orbales > Orbaceae > Gilliamella > Gilliamella sp. ESL0443. Next base: position 931,592 of record NZ_CP048263.1, read on the forward strand.
AATAATGGATGCTACTACATAAATACCACCATATGTTGCATAAATTCGACCACTAGCTTCAGGGTGTAAAGTAAGTAACCAAGCAAATAACATAAGGCATAATGCCGCCGGTATAAGAAACCAGGCAGAAACCACTTTTTTAGCCCAAATATAAACAAAATAACAGCCTGAAATTTCAGCCAAAGCGGTAAATATAAATAACACGATAATTTTTATCATAATTAAATTAAGCTATCATTAATAAGTTTCAGATTAGTATGAACAATACTAGATTGGTTTGAACATTATTTCTGTTTTGTTTTTTATAGATTTTTAAAGTTTAACATGGGCGTTATTTATAAACCTATGTTAATATCAAATTAGTAAATTAAATGTAAGATTGATTTATGGTAGCAAAGAAAATTTTTAATTAAAATTAATAGTCAAAAAAGGAGATTTTATGTTGAAAAAGACAATATTACTTTCGATATTATTTTCGACAGCTGCGCAAGCTAAATTTATTCATCCAATGGACTTTGATGGTTCAGATGCACAAAAGCAAGAAGTTATCGAATATATTAAGGATAACGTAAAGAAAGATTATTGTGAACAAATTGACATGTGCCAACCTTCCAATTTGAGAATGATGGAGCAAGAGAATTTAGATGCATTTAAAAAAGCAACTAAGGCCACAAATAGAAAAATAATGGATCAAGTAATTAAAGATTATTGTAATAGTGGTATAGATATGTGTAGTTATAGCACCATACTAATGATGTATGAAGAAAACAATAAAGCTGATAAAGAGGAATTAACTTGGTAGATGTTTCATAATAGTTCTCACAATAAAAAACATTACATTAATGGTTATATTTATAACTGATTGACTTTAAAATAGAATACTGTCATTAAATTTCATTTATTGTTATATATAAAAGTGAATCAGAAATTCATTTATGAAAATCAATTTTCAAAAAGCGGGGCGATTGATTGGATTATCAAGGTTTATGGTTTCAGCATGAAATTAGAGTTAAGTACCGTTTAGACCCCAGTGAATCTATTTTCTGATGAAATGTTGAGAAAGTTGGAACTTGGAAAAAGAATAAAATAGTCGATCAAGCGTTTTATGAATTTAAAGCTAGATTGATTTGATAGGAAATAAATAATGCGAGCATATAAGATCACCGTGAAGAAGGTTTTAATTTTTAGTTTAATAATTTTTGCCATCTATATCATTACTTTTCCTAATGATGATTCGCCTCCAAATCCAACGATGGTTGCTTTAGCCGGTATTTCCGTTATTTCATTTATTGTTTGTTGTTTGATTTTGTTAGTTCGAGGAATATGTGGAATAGGCAAGAAATTTTTAAATTATAAGGCGCACAAAAATTTAAATTTAGAAAAAGCATCGTCTCAAGACACTTCATTCAATTATTCAACCAATTTTGAAGATTCTGTTGATTACGAACAGCAAGAATTAGATTCTGATAATTTTAGAAATCACTTAACCACAATATGGAATTCAGACTTGTTTACGATTTCATTTAAACATTCCAATGTCAATAAAGAATTATTATTAGATAGAGTCCAAATAAATTCATCTAACGAGCTTTTTTTCACTGGTTACTGTTTTGAAAGCAAAGATGAACGTACATTTAAAATTGAAAACTTCAAATCTTATATTCAATACGCCGGAAGAGAATACAGCCTACGCCACTTTTTTACTAAAGTCCTTGAATTGGATTCAGATTATGTTAAAAGACTGGGAGTTTAACTAAAAAGGGGCTCAATTAAAATGATTGGTTAATGGAGAATAGTTAGTTGAATATAGTTATCAAAATTAAAAAATACTCAATAATTACTATTCTACAACCTATATTTATAATTAATTAATGCAGCTACATTAATCCAATTCGGTAGATTAGCAACCTCATCAATTTTATTATGAATCTATACATTATTCTGAATTTTACACAATTGTTTTAAATCTCTATTTTGCTTTCAGATTAATTCTAAATAAGTGTTATATGAACAATAAAAATATAAAATCTGATGTGTTCCTAGTTAAGTATTTTTTATTGCTCCAACCTCTTAAATAACATACCATTATTTGAAAAATTTAACGAGATGGTATGAAAAGAATGTTTGATATGAGGTGTTTAACTCTATAGTCAAACACTAAAAACTTTTGGAAGGGAAAAATCATTGATTATTGAGTAGGAGCAAACTTTTTTATCAATAAATATATTAAGTTTTCATATGTATCCCAATTAAAATCAAACAACCATTAAATTACTTAATTAAGAACGATTGTATCGACTATGATTAAAAACATACTTGCTTTTTTTTTAATCAGAGCTTATAAATATCACTGATAAGCATTCGCTTATCTTAAATATACTGGAGGAGCTTATAATGGTACAAAAATTTGCTGCATACGGTAGTGATGTTTCAGCTGGCACTTATAAATGTGCTGACTGTGGATATATTTATTCCAACCAAAGTAAGAAATCGTTACCCCCTTGTCCGGATCATAATAAAAAACCACATAGTAAAAATGGTTGGTATATAGTTAGTGGGCAAGGAGATTCAGTTAAAGATCCTCATCCAAATAAAAAATAATTTTTGTCTTTAAAAGGTAACACAATGTGTTACCTTTTTTGGTTTTAAGGTAAGATTAAAATAGTTGAAAATATACACATTATTAACTTTCAACTTAATAAAAAGTTATATAAAACTATGTTAGAATTTAAATGTGTTATCATTTCTAAAACTATAATAATGGAAATATAGATTTGTTAGATTAAGGTATTGATGATGAAGCAAGTGATTAAATTGGCAATTTTATTTTTGTGTTTTGCAATATTTTCAAATGTACATGCGTCTGAAACAGATAATGCTGTTGAGATTTCCAAAGCATTAGCTGATAGTGCAAAAAAATCTTTGTTAGGCGATGAAGGAAAGTTTCCTTTAAAAGTCAAATCAGATTATGAAATAACAAATATTTCAGCTAATCACAATAATGTTGTTTTTGAATATAAAATGCCAACTGATAGCAAAAATACCGCACTAAATGAATTTATAGAAAATGTTAGATTAGGAATAAAAGGTCAGTTTTGTGATAAACCAGACGTATTTAATGTATTAAATACATATGATATCGGCTTTATTTTTCAGTTTGAATTTAGTGATAAACGAAAAATTCCTGTCACATTATCAATAAAAGAAATTTGTCTATGATTGAATCATGAATGCAAATTCCCTCCCTTATTGAAGGGGCTGAAAACATAGCTTAATAGCAGTACGTTTTCTATTTGGCTATCATTTTTAATTAAATATAGGCTCGTGATTTTTTAATCCAGATAATTAAAAATATCGACCTTCCAAAACTAAATAGATTATAAGCTAACCATAAACCTTGGTTTCCCCAGATTGGTACAGCAATGTATTGTGCTACAAACCAAACCAATAACGCCAATAGCATTGAGTCGCGTATTGATGTTGTATAACTAATTCCAGAAAAAACACCATAATAGATTAATCCACCCGATGCAACAATTGGAAAAATGATTAACCAATATTGATATTGAAGCGATAGCGTTATGATATTAGTTTGATTGGTTAATAACTTTATGATGGTTGTATCGAAGGTTAGCCAAATTGCAATTAAGATAATTGGGCAAATAATGCAGGCTTGTAGTGACCACCGTAAAGTTTGATTGTAAAGGTGGATATTTTTATTTCCTTTAGCTCGTCCACTGAAAACGCTGGAAGCATTAGCAAAACCGTCAAATAGATAAGCCATCATATAGTGAACTTGAAATAAAATGGCATTGGCGGCTAAAACTTCAGTATTGAACGTTGAACCAATAGAAATAAAGTGGTTAGTTACAATTAATAAGCAGATAGTCCGAATCATTAAATTAGTATTGACTAGAATTACACCTTTTAATGATTGCCATGACAAAATAGATCTTAAATCCACTTTTTGTTCACTTTTAGGCAAATAACGGCAGGTAAACCAAATACCGACTAAAGTGCAACATATTTGTGCAATTAATGTTGCAAATGCTACGCCTTTAATGTCCCAATGAAACCACCAAACAAAAATTACTGCCATCAAAATGTTGAGTAAATTAATAAACACTTGTAAAAACAGAACGGCTTTTATTTTGGATATCCCCATTAACCAGCCAACTAGGACATAATTAATCAGAACAAAAGGTGCCCCCCAAATTAATATAGAAAAATAGATATCAGCATAATGTTGAACATCTTGATTCGGTTTGATGATGTGCATTGAAGCAACAAAAATCAATTTTTGAAAAATTATAAATGCCAAACCTAAAAAGATTGCGATAAAAAGCGGCCGTATAAGAGACGATCTTAATAACAAACAATTATCCAACGCTTGCGCGGCAAAACCGGTGGTACTTACTCTTAAAAATCCAAATAACCAATAAATAGTATTAAATATTACTGTTCCTATCGCAATTCCAGCAATAAAAGCTGGATTGGGTAAATGACCGACTAAGGCCGTATCGACCACGCCAAGAAGAGGGGTAGTAATGGTTGATAAAATAAATGGAATAACTAATTTAATATAATCTTTAAACTGATATTGCAAATTTGATGTTGATGACATTGTTTAAAAACCTAAAATTGATTCAAGTAACAGTTTAGAATAAGGATTTTTAACTTGACTGAGTTGTTCTATTTTATCAACGTATTCCACGATTTCACCTTGATAAAAAAATGCAACTTTATCACAAAGATAAGTAATTGTAGTTAAATCATGTGTGATAAAGATACTGGTCAAATTTAGCTGTTTTTGTAGATCGGCAAGTAATGTTAAAATTTGGCTTTGAACTGAAATATCCAGCGAGCTTACCGCTTCATCAAATAAAATAAATTGAGGAGAGCAAGCTATTGCTCTGGCAATGCATACACGCTGTAATTGACCACCACTCATTTCGTGAGGAAACCGTTCATAAAAAGAATGGTCTAATCCAACTTGTTCTAATAACGCATTGATACGATGCTGACGTTCCTCTTTTGATAGCTTTTCGTAAATATCAAGTGGCTCAGCAATAATTTGGCCGACATTAAAGTATGGATTAACCGAAGAATTATAATCTTGAAATACCGCACTGATATTTTTGCGTATAGCTGCTTTATTCCATGTACGTTTGTTAATATCTTGCCCGCTAAAATAGATTTTGCCACTGTCAGGTTTCTCAAGGCCTAAAATCAGCTTTCCTAATGTACTTTTTCCGCTACCACTTTCACCAATAATGCCAAGACACTCACCTTGTTTTAAATCGAATGATACATTTTTGATAATTGTGTTTTTTTTATGGCTAAATATACCAGGTTTCAAAAACGATTTTTTTACATTTACAACTTGCAATAACGGTGGCATCAAATTGTCTCCGAGATTAAATTTGGATTATTAGCGTAAATAACCGTATTAAATTTATTCAATAATTGCTTGCGAGTATCAATCAGGTAACGAGTATATTCATGTTTGGGATGATAAAAAATCTGATCACGGCTGCCAGATTCAACAATTTTACCTTTATTCATTACGATAATATCATTGGCAATATGATGAATTACACCTAAATCGTGAGAAATAAAAATCATAGTCGTTTTAGATTTTATCTCTTCAAGCATTTTTAAAATATAAAACTGACTAATTGAATCTAATGCGGTTGTTGGTTCATCGGCAATAATAAGCTCAGGTTCAAGTACTAATGCCATACCAATCATTATGCGTTGTAACATACCACCACTTAACTGATGCGGGTATTTTTTATAAATCTCTTTGGCATTATCGAGTCCTATATTTTCAATCATCAATAAGGTTCTAGCAATAGCATCATTTTTATTGATAGTGAGATGAGCTTGAAGGGTTTCAACTACTTGTTTGCCAATACAATAAAGCGGATCAAAAGCAATCATAGGTTGTTGTAATATTATCGAAATAGCACTACCGCGAATTGGTCTTAATGTCTTTTTATTCTGTTTTAGCAGATCTAAAGTTGAATTAGCCTGTTTGAATAGAATTTGTCCTGTCACGCTAAAATAGGATTCTAATAAGCCGATGATTGCTTTGCAAGTTAAACTTTTACCGCTGCCACTTTCACCAACAATACCTAAACATTTATGATGATTGACGGTAAAAGATATATCATCAAGTAACTTGTTACCATTATTAAGCGTAACGGTCAGTTGCTTTACTGCTAACAATGGGCTACTCATACTGTTTTTTCCTTAGGATCTAAGATATCTCGTAAACAATCACCTAACATATTAAATGCCGCTACAACAATTAAAATAGCTATACCAGGATAAACCATCTGCATAGGGTGCTGAGTCATTACGTTTTTTGCTTCACTTAACATTAGTCCCCATTCGGCAGTAGGCGCTTGGACGCCTAATCCTATAAAGGATAACGCTGAAATATTCAATATCACCCAGCCAGTGTCTAAGGTAGCCAATATAACTACTTCGGACATGACATTAGGCAATAAATGACGATAAATGATAAAAGAATGAGGTGCACCAATTACTCGTGAAAAAAGGATATAGTTTTTTCTGCTATATTTAATTACTGAACTTCGGATCATCCGACTATACCAAGCCCATTTGACTACAATATTAGCAATAATAATGTTTTCAATACCCACACCTAAAACACCAACTATAGCTAAAATCATCACTTGGCTCGGAAATGACAACATGATGTCACAAAGACGCATAATACATTCGTCAAGTTTACCTCGTTGATAACCAGAAATAAGACCAATGATACTACCAACAATTATTGTGATAATCATGGTTAACAGAGATAAGAATAGGGTAGAACGGATACCGTAAAGTAACCGAGAAAAAATATCACGTCCAAGGTGGTCACAACCAAGCCAATGCTCGCTCGATATAGCGGCATATTTTCGCACTATGCGAACTTTATTTGGATCAAAAGGTGCAATATAAGGGGCTAATATACCTAAAACAATTATTGTAATGATGATTATCAAACAAACTAAAGCGGTTTTATTGCTAATTACTTGCTTAATTAAATTCATACAGAGCCACCATTACTTCGTAATCGTGGATCTAACCATTGATGAATAACATCAACAATAAAGTTACATACTACAAATAAAATGGCCATAATTAATATGTAAGCCTGAATTACTGGATAGTCGCGATTCATAATAGCGGCTATACATAATCTTCCTAAGCCAGGCCAAGAAAATATATATTCGACAACAAAAGACCCTGCAATTAATTGAGGAATGGTCATACCTAATGCGGTAATTGTGGTATGTAGTGAATTGACTAATACATGCTTAAGAATGATTGTTCTCTCTTTCAAGCCTCGACTACGGGCATAAAAGATCGAATAATTATGCATATTTTCCAGCATATTATTACGGATAAAACGAATATACGTTGAGATGTAAACAAACGATAAAGTTAACGTCGGTAAAATAAGGTTCTGCCAGGTTCCATACCCGTTGGTTGGCAATAGATCTAAATAAGTAGCAAACAGCCAAATAAATAGCAAACCTAACCAATAACTAGGCATTGCGGTACCTAAAAAAATAATAATTCGAACAATATGATCGAATGCTGAATTAGCAAAAATTGCACATAACACACCTAAAACTAAACTGACAATAAGTGTAAATAGAAATGACGACATTGCTAAAACTAATGTAGGAATTAAGCTACGGATAACTTCATCCCAAACTAATCTGTCACGATGAATAAACGAACGCCCAAAATCAAGATGTAAAACGTCATATAGCCAAGTAAAATATCGTTCAAAAAAAGGTTTATTTAATCCTAATTCCTGACGCATACTTTCAATAGCATCTGGGGTTGGCATTATTTCATTTAAGCGTAAGGCAACTTCAGCAGGATCGGAAGGGGCTAGATTGATAAGCAAAAAAGCGATAAAAGAGATACCGAATAATATCGGTATCATCATCGTTAAACGTTTAACAATATAATTTAACATTATTGATCAAAAATATTTATGTACTAAAAATGCATTTTCTCAAATGGAATATCAAATTGAGAAGGCGCAAATTCAATTCCTTTTAAAGATTTAACAGCAATAGCTCGATTTCGTTCATAAGTTAATGGTATGTAAACCGCTTCATTATGTAATGTTTCAAGCACGTAACGGAAAAGATCTTGTCGCTCTTTTTCATCTGTTGAAATTAATGCTTTACTAATACTTGCATCGATTTGCGGTTTCTCTTTTAAGCCTTGTTGAGCCATATAGTCACCATAAACAGGTAGTTTCATACCGGATAAAAATGATTGTGGCTCATATGGTGTACCCCATGAGATATCAAATACCATATCAAAATCACCCGCTTTTTGGCGATCACGATAACCTTGCTCTTCTTCACCGTGAATATTAAGCTTTAATCCAACTTGCTCAAACTCATCTTGCATATATTGTGCAATTGTTTTTTGTGAAGCAGTATTACTATCATAATAAAGTGTGATTTCAAAAGGTTTGCCATCTTTCTGACGATAATTTTGGCCTTTAACTTTTACCCAACCTGCTTTATCAAGTAGCGTTTCGGCTAATTTAGTGTCATATAAATAAGGTTTTAACCCAATGTTAGCATAAGGAATATTGGTTGCCATTAAAGTATCAGCAGGTGCTTCACTATTATTGAAAATACCTTCTGAAATATCTTTTTTACTGATGATATGTTCAATCGCTTGGCGGACATTAACATCATTTAGCTGGTCACGAGTCGTGTTCATTAATACAATTCGACTAGATACAGGTTTAGACATTAAAGTCTGAAACTTATCCATTGTTGAAAAACGTTCAAATGAATCTGCATCAACCATATTTTTACCATAGATGAGATCGATTTCACCTTTTTCGAGTGCCATTAGTCGGCTTTGGTTATCAGCAATAACTTTCATGGTCACTTTATTGAGTAATGGTTTAGTTCCCCAATAAGTTGGATTAGCGTTAAACACTGCATATTGATCTTTCTTATGATCACCTAATACATAAGGGCCGGTACCAATGTAAGATTTAACGCCATTTTTAGTTTCACCATCAATCATAGAATTTGGTGAAATAAAGCGCATCGGTCGGGTTACGGCAATTTCAATCATAAAAGGGTAATAGGGTTCGGAAAGGTTAACTTGTAGGGTATAATCATCTACTGCTTTGATTTCAGTAATTAAGCGAACCATTTCAAGCCAAGTGTGACGAACTTTGTTTGATAACACGGCATCCCAATTCAGTTTTGCACTGTGCGCATCAAATTTTGCGCCATCACTAAATGTCACGTCTTTTCTTAGCTTGAACGTGTAAGTTTTACCTTCGTTAGTAATAGTCCAGCTTTCTGCAAGCCAAGGTGAAAAAGTGCCATCTTCGTTATAATGAACCAATGATTCATACAACATATTTTGCGCCCACATTTCACCGGAATAGAGATGAGGGTTTAAGTCACGAATATCACGAAAATTAGCAAAAGTTATATCATCTTTAGCAAAACAGTTAATACTAACGCTAGCTAAAACTAATGCTAAAAGTAGATTTTTTATACGAGTGAAATTAAAAAACATATTTAGTCCATTAATTTATTGGGATTAGGCGCGAGATAGTAACATAAATGAGAATGATAATAAATATCACCTGTATGTTTTTTATAAAAAACATTTTAAAAATCATGGCATTCATTTTATCAAATTCTATTAATTGATTTAAATCTAATTAAGTTTAAAACTAAATTAAGTTAACTTGATTAGTTAAAAATATAGCTTAAAACTTTTTAAAAGTCTTTATGAATAAACAAAAAATATAATTAAGCATTTTATTACCATTGTTTGGCAGCCCCAAAATTGAGTTTAGATTGATCTATCTAATTTTAATAGAGAAGAAAAAGAAAAAATCATAGCCAATATAAATCGCTAAATGGTGTCTGTTCTATGCCTCGTTAAATATTCAAACATTTATTATTGAATTGCTTTATAATAGATTTGAATAATTTGTTTCACGTTTATTTAGGAATCATTGCATGTCATTTGACTCTCTTGGCTTAGATGCCAAGATTTTAAAAGCTATTGAAGAACAAAACTATACCGATCCAACCCCCATTCAACAACAAGCTATTCCAGTAATTTTGTCAGGTAAAGATTTAATGGCGAGTGCTCAAACTGGTACAGGAAAAACAGCGGGGTTTGGTTTACCTATTTTACAAAAATTGCATGAAAAGCAATTTAATACAGAACCTAAAAGAGGAAAGCGTCCTTTATATGCGCTAATTTTGGCGCCCACTCGTGAATTAGCTGCGCAAATAGGTGAAAATATTCGGGATTATAGCCGATATCTATCTATTCGTTCTTTGGTGGTGTTTGGTGGAGTAAGTATCAATCCTCAAATGATGAAACTTCGAGGTGGGGTGGATATCTTAATTGCAACACCGGGTCGGTTGTTAGATTTGGTTCATCAAAATGCGGTGGATCTCTCTACAGTAAAAATATTAGTACTTGATGAAGCGGATCGCATGTTAGACATGGGCTTTATTCATGATATTCGTCGCGTGATCGCTAAATTACCTAAAAAGCGACAAAACTTACTTTTTTCAGCGACATTCTCAGATGAAATAAAATCATTAGCTAATACAATTTTAAATTCACCTGAATCGATCGCTGTAGCCAAAACCAATAGTGCATCTGAGCAAATTACTCAATATATCCACCGAGTTGATAAACGCCGTAAACGTGAACTTCTTTCTTATTTAATTGGTAAAAACCAATGGCAACAGGTATTAGTTTTTACGCGAACGAAATACGGCGCTAATCATCTTGCCGAACAGCTTACTAAAGATGGTATTAAAGCCTCGGCAATTCATGGTAACAAAAGCCAAGGAGCAAGAACTAAAGCTTTAGCTGATTTTAAGTCAGGACAAATACGCGCCCTCGTTGCTACCGATATCGCAGCCAGAGGTTTAGATATTGAGCTATTACCTCATGTTGTCAATTATGAATTACCACAAGTGGCAGAAGATTATGTGCATCGTATAGGTCGAACAGGACGGGCACAAAATCAGGGGCAGGCAATATCATTAGTTTGTATTGATGAGCTTGCTCAATTAAAATCAATTGAGAAATTGATTAAAAAAACGATTCCAGAAATTTTTACTCAAGGATTTGAAGTCGATCCTCGAATTAAAGCGGAGCCAGCAAAAAAAGCCAAGCCTGCTCCAGCAAAAAGAAGACGTGTTGATAAAACTCGAACTTCTAAAAATAACCAGAATAGTATGAAGCAATCTAGCCATCATACATATTCTAAAACTAACTAAATTTTCTAAAGTAGAAGGATATTATTATGGCTAAGGTTAATCGCAGTCGTCGTTTAAGAAAAAAATTACATATTGAAGAGTTTAAAGAGTTAGGTTTTACCGTAAGTTGGTCATTTGACGAAGGGACGAGTGAAGACACTATTGATAACGTTGTTGATCAATTCATCATTGAAGCAATACAAGCAAACGGTTTGGCTTACGAAGGTAGCGGGTATTTAAACTGGAAAGGTATCATTTGTACGCAAAAATTGGGTAATTGCACTGAAGAAAATCGTGACGTTGTCACTAAATGGCTTGAAAGCCATGGCTTAAAAAATGTCAAAACCAGCAATTTAATTGATATTTGGTGGGATGAATTAGAATTTTAATTTCTAAGTTGAATAAATACTAAAATAGCCACTAATGTGGCTATTTTTATGGATTTTAACGTTACTCAATTCCTTGGCTACGCAAATAATCCTCATAATTACCGGTATAATCAATGACTTTTTCCGGCGTGATTTCAACAATTCTTGTTGCAAGTGAGCTAACAAATTCACGATCGTGCGACACAAAAAATAGCGTTCCTTGATAAAGCTCTAATGCCATATTTAACGATTCAATTGATTCCATATCCAAATGGTTGGTTGGTTCATCCATGACAATAATGTTTGGACGTTGCATCATTAATTTACCAAATAACATACGTCCTTTTTCACCACCAGATAGGACTTTAACTTGCTTTTTAATGTCATCTTGTGAAAATAATAAGCGACCTAAAATGCTGCGCACTGCTTGTTCATCATCGGTTGGTTGTTTCCATTGACTCATCCAATCAAATACGGTTAGATCCTCGTCAAATTCGTATTCATGATCCTGTGCGTAATAGCCAATATTGGCATTTTCTGACCATTTAATATCACCTTGTTCTGGCACTAGTTCACCCATAAGGGTTTTAAGTAGGGTAGTTTTACCAATGCCATTAGTCCCCAAAATAGCCACTTTTTCGCCAACTTCAACCATTAAATTGAGATTTTTAAATAGTGGTCCGTTATCAAATCCTTTAGTGAGATTTTCAACGACCAGAGCATTACGAAACAGTTTTTTATCCTGTTCAAAACGAATAAACGGATTTTGTCGGCTTGATGCTTTCACTTCTTCTAATTTGATTTTCTCGATTTGTCTTGCACGTGAGGTTGCTTGTTTGGATTTTGCGGCATTAGCACTAAAACGACTAACAAACGATTGTAGTTCACTAATTTGTGCTTTCTTTTTCGCATTATCCGCTAATAGCCGTTCTCTCGCTTGAGTAGAGGCGGTCATATAATCATCATAATTACCAGGATAGATACGTAATTCACCGTAATCCATATCAGCCATATGAGTACAGACCATATTAAGAAAATGACGATCGTGCGATATGATAATCATCGTGCTTTCACGTTCATTTAAGGTATCTTCTAACCACCGAATAGTATCGATGTCTAAGTTATTGGTCGGTTCATCGAGTAATAAAATATCTGGATTAGAAAATAGGGCTTGGGCTAGTAATACTCGCAATTTCCAACCCGGAGCGATTTCACTCATTAATCCGTAATGTTGCTCAATTGGTATACCCACTCCGAGTAGTAATTCACCTGCGCGTGATTCAGCGCTGTAACCGTCCATTTCAGCATATTGGGTTTCTAAATCTGCAACCTTAAAACCGTCTTCCTCACTCATTTCAGGTAATGAATAGATACGGTCTCGCTCTTGTTTAATTTGCCATAATTCGGTGTGCCCCATAATTACGGTATCAAGTACGCTGTATTCTTCAAAAGCAAATTGATCTTGGCGAAGTTTACCTAATCGTTCATGTGGATCAAGTGAAACATTACCTGAGGTTGGCACAAGATCACCACCAATAATTTTCATAAACGTGGACTTACCACTACCATTTGCGCCGATTAATCCATAACGATTACCATTACCAAATTTTACTGAAATGTTTTCAAATAGTGGCTTACTGCCAAATTGCATTGTGATATTACTTGTTGTTAACACGGATAATTACTCTCGAATTGATTTGTGCAACTCGTACTTAAAGCGTTCCCTTAAGCTAAAAGTGAAGTGGCTAAACTGTGATTTGGCGCACATTATGCCATAATAAAGCGATTTTTAGCACTTTTGTTACTAAATTTATGTTTCAAAAACCCCGCTCCTCAACTTTTTTTGATTAGTAAACATATCATCCTTATTACTGTTTACATTTATAAGCCGAATTGATACTATGCCAAACTTTCTTTTATCAATAAGAATTTAATATGTATTATCTTATTTTTGTGACGATAGTTTGGTCGTTTTCATTTAGTTTTATTGCTGTTCATTTAAGTGGGCAAGTTGATACGTGGTTTGCAGTTGTAATGCGCGTCTTGCTGGCTTTTATAACCTTTATTCCTTTTTTACGCTTTAAAGGTATTTCTGTAAAACAGATGGTGTTGTTGATGGGCGTTGGTGCTTGTCAATTAGGTATTATGTACTTTTTTTATTACAACTCTTTCCAATATATTTCAGTGCCTGAAGTGTTATTATTTACTATTTCAACGCCAATTTATGTCACGCTAATTTATGATTTCTTGCAAGGACATCGACTCAGACTTGTTTACCTATTAACCGCTGTTATAGCTGTAATTGGCGCAGCCGTTATTCGTTACGATCATATTAGTCGAGATTTTATTATTGGTTTTCTCCTGATTCAGGGCGCTAATATAGTTTTTGCCTTGGGGCAGGTTGGATATAAACGTATTATGGAACTTTATCCATTACCGCAACATCAAGCTTTTGCATGGGTCTATTTAGGCGCAATACTGGTGGCTAGTATTGGCTGGTTTTTATTTGGCAATCCCGAAAAACTACCCACTACCCAATTACAATGGGGGATAATTATTTGGCTTGGGGTTGTGGCATCTGGATTATGCTATTTTTTATGGAATTATGGCGCAACCAAAGTCGATTCGGGTACGCTTGCCATTATGAATAATTTGGTTATTCCAACTGGTATTTTAGTTAATGTTATTATTTGGCATCAATCGATTGATTGGGGCCGATTTGCGCTAGGTAGTGCAATTATTGTTTCTGCTTTGATCTTGCATCATAAATTCAAAAAGCTAGAGGCAAATTAATTTTTCTAAGCAAACTGTAACATTATTGATAGAATTAGCGGTGTTGTCACGGATGATAATGCCGTTGATATCAATAAACTTGAAGCAATAGGACCTTGCAATACCTCAAACTGTCTTGCCATCATATAACAATTTATCGCAATTGATACCGAACTTAGTAATACAATAACTTGCAGTTCTAAAAGTGGTAATCCGACTATTATCGCTAAAATATAGGTTACAATCGGTAAGATAAATAGTTTTAAAACACAAATGGCTATGGTGATCGGTAAATCATCGCGAATCTTATATTCAGCAAGCCCCATTCCTAAAACGATTAATGAGAGAGGCGCTGTCATATCGCTTACCATCTTCGTCGCTTGATTGATGAAGAAAGGTAGTGGAATGTGTACATAATTGACAACTATTCCTGCAAAAATACCAATAATAATCGGATTTTTTGCTACATTTTTAAATGCTTTTATAAATCCTGTAGTCGATAATTTTCCCATCTGGACAAATTCGATGGATACCGTGGCTAATGTCCATAAAATTAACGCATTAAAAATCACAATAATAGCAACAATCGGAATGGCTTTTTCGCCTAATAACATTTTGATAATTGGTATGCCCACAAACACAGTATTGGTATAAATTCCACCCATTGCAAACATGGTACTTTGCGAGCCATTGAGTTTGAAAAATTTAACCGCAATAAAACAGCCCAATGCAAACACAATAAATGAGCCACCAAAAAAGATCAACAAAAGATTGGCATCAATTTCAGAATGCTCTGAAAAATGGCTCATAATCTGAAATAACATAATTGGGAAGGCAATATAAAACGTAAATTTGGTAACACTATCTGTCACCGTTTTTTGCCAACGACCCGCTCTAACTGCTATGTAGCCTAATAAAATCAAAACGAACAGAGGCAATGTAGTTAAAAACTGTTGCCATAATGTGATTAGAAATTCCATGTTACTTTTATGCGTGATTTCGGGTGAAGTACCATTCTAATTCAGTTGAGCGTTTTGAATCAAATTGGTAGCCTTCTAAATTAAAACTTTTAATATCGTCACTGTTATTAATGCTATTTTTTATAATAAATCGACTCATTAAACCTCGTGCTTTTTTAGCATAAAAGCTGATCACTTTATAATCATTTTTACTTTTATCTAAAAAGATGGGTTGAATAACCTTCGCTTTGAGTTGTTTAATTGCTTTGAAATATTCATTAGAAGCTAAATTAATTAACGTTGGATTGGTTGATTTTGCCAACTCGTGATTTAAACACTCTGTTAACTTATCACCCCAAAATTGATATAGATTAGTATTATTACCATTTTTAAGGCGAATACCCATTTCTAGACGGTAGGGTTGAATTAAATCAAGTGGTCGTAACAAGCCATATAATCCTGATAGAATGCGTAAATGAGATTGTGCAAATTTTAGATCGGCATCATTAAAATCTTCTACATGCAAACCCTCATAAACATCACCTTTAAAAGCCAGAATAGCTTGCCTTGCATTATCAAAATTGAAGTCAGTATGCCAGTTCTGAAAACGTTCATAATTGGTAGTGGCAAGTTTTGGGCTGATCGACATTAATTTAGCCAAGTCATCACTGCTAAGTTTTTTACAAATATCAATAAGTTGTTTAGTCGATTCTAAAAATTCGGGTAAGCTATGTTGTTTGGTAATTAAAGGAGTTTGATAATCAAGCGTTTTGGATGGAGAAATAATTGTTAGCATAAAAAATACCACCTATTGTGTTTTGTACCAATTGGGTTTATTTTACATCTAATCTTAGCAAATAAGGAGAACAAATATGAATAGTACCAAAAAAGAAATACATGAAATTCGATCTTGGGCCAGCATTCGTGAAACTTCTATTGAGATAGCTGAAGCTATTTTTGAATTAGCTAAAAATGATGAAAAACTCGCTGAGCAAATTTGGGAAGAAGGTAGCGATGAAGTCTTAAAACTCGCTTTTTCCAAAACTAAAGCAGACAAACTCTTCTGGGGTGAACAAACCATTGAGCGCAAAAACGTTTAATCTTTTATGAAATTAACTTTTTTAGGAACGAGTGCTGGGTCACCAACAGCTGAACGCAATGTTAGCAGTATTATGCTTGATCTCCGGCAGGAAAGAGGGCGTTTATGGCTTTTTGATTGCGGTGAAGCGACTCAAATGCAAATGCAAAAGGCCAAATTTAGTCTGGCTAAATTAGAGATGATTTTTTTGACACATTTACATGGTGATCATCTGTTTGGTTTACC
Organism: Gilliamella sp. ESL0443; assembly: GCF_019469165.1. Lineage (NCBI taxonomy): Bacteria > Pseudomonadati > Pseudomonadota > Gammaproteobacteria > Orbales > Orbaceae > Gilliamella > Gilliamella sp. ESL0443. The sequence goes on from NZ_CP048263.1 coordinate 948,333, forward strand.
TGGCGTGTTAACAACTCGTTCTTTGATGCAAAACCAATCGCCATTGACCTTAGTTGGTCCAAAAGGCATTAAGCAATTTATTCAAACTGTTATTGATATTAGTTATTCTTGGCTGACTTATCCTTTAAATATTATTGAACTTGAGCAAGATGGTTTGGTTTTTGAGGATAATAAGTTTCGCGTTGAAGCCAAATTATTAGCGCATCGTGTTCCGTGTTTTGGGTATCGGATTATAGAAAAAGATCTGCCAGCGTCATTGGACATTGATAAGTTAAAAAAGGATAACATTCACATTGGTTCTTTTTATCGTGATTTAAAAGAAGGTCGAACTGTTACGTTAGAAGATGGTAGGATTATTCATGGTAAGGACTATCTAGAAACCATTAGAAAAGGTAAAAAAATTGCTATTTTAGGCGATACCATTCCTTGTCAGGCTTCAATTGATTTAGCTCAGGATGTCGATTTGTTAATCCATGAAGCAACCCAAGAGCAAGCTCTTGAAGAAAAGGCGCTTGAGCGAGGACATTCCACAACTGTACACGCGGCAACTATTGCCAAACAAGCTCATGCTAGGCGCCTTATTATTACGCATATTAGTCCTCGCTATAGCTTGAATGACAAAACAAAATTAGTCAATGAGGCTAGGAATATTTTTGCGCCCACTGAAATCGCAACTGACTATGCTACTTTTGAAGTATAGTAAAATGAGCCGATCTTGTCGGCTAGTTGATTTTGTATAAGTTAGCTTACCTTGGTAAAAAATAATTCATCTTAAAAAGCCTCAATTTTGTAAAAAACATTGAGGAGTCTATACCGTCTTATTTTTCTTTACAGCATAAAATTAATAAATCTTATTGGGAGGTTTTGGATGAAGTGGTATATAAGGGTATGAAATAATATCCATAAATTCCCCTAAAGCGGAATATGGATTATTAGACCGAGGTAAAACTTTGGTACCGATTTTAAATATGCTTTGCCAATGGGGAAATAACCATAAAGATGACAAATTATCCTAATTTAAAGTAACTTCATTCGCCGACGATGTCGGCGTTTTTATATGATTAAAGGCAGAAATCTTTGATCAAATTTTCTATCGTTAATTTTGTTGGTTTTATAAAGTCCATTGAAATAAACTCGTCTGGTTGATGAGCTTGTTCAATAGAGCCAGGACCTAAAACTATGGTTGGCGCAATTTGATTTAAATAAGGCGCTTCAGTACTGTAATTGACAGTTTGTGCTTGATGACCCACTAAATTTTCAATGTGCTGCAATGCGGGGTGATCTTTTTTACATTCGTATCCTGGAATGGGTGATACTTCATATTCTACTGAAATACGATTAGGGTATTTATCCATAACGGGTTTTAATGTTTCACATAATGCGTTATAAATCGAGTCAACATCATTATCAGGTAATACTCTTATATCAATAATTAATTCACAACACCCGCATATTTGGTTTGCAGCATCACCGCCATGAATCACACCTAAATTCAGAGTTGGATAGGGGACACTAAAGCCTTCATTATGATATTGTTCTTTGAATTTTTGTTTAAGGATTAATAGACGTTCAATGACTAAATGCATAATTTCTATAGCATTAATACCTTTGTCTGGATCGCTTGAGTGACCTGATTTTCCAATCACTTTTATTGAATTGGAAATAAACCCTTTATGTGCTCGTATAGGAATTAGTGAAGTAGGCTCGCCAATTATGGTGCAATCAGGTTTTAATTGAGTTTGTTTGGCAAAAAATGATGCACCAGCCATTGAGGTTTCTTCATCTGCAGTAGCTAATACATAAATTGGTTTGGTGAGTTTTTTTAGATCAATATCTCGCAAAGCATCTAGAATAAAAGCAAAAAATCCTTTCATATCAGCCGTGCCTAATCCGTAAAGCTTGTTATTATCTTCCGTTAACTTAAATGGATCTTTGCTCCATTGCCCATCATCAAAAGGAACGGTATCGGTATGGCCACTTAGTAATAGGCCTCCTTGGCTTTTGTTTTCACTATTTGAATAAGTTGCCAGCATATTGAATTTATGACGTGTGTTAGGGACGGCTTGAACATCAACAATAAATCCTAAATCCGCAAACCATGTCGCTAATTTGTCTATTAAAGGTTTATTGGAATAATCCAATTTTTCGTTGGTGACATTACTAATAGTTGGAGTGGATATCAATTCATTATAAATTGTCAAAAAAGAGGGGATTGCCATAAATTCACCTTATTAAATAATAACGTTTAGCTTTCATCATTCTTTGTTCAATGCGCTTAGCGTTAATACTAGAATGCAAAATACTAAGATTCAAAAAACTAAGATTTAAAATACAATAATTCAAAATGGTTTACATGATAGCTTATTTTATATCAGCATGAATTAAAAAATTAATTATTAATCACTTATAAAATAATAGAAAGTGAAGATTAAATTATTTTAGGTTGCCATATTAGTGAATGTACATCACTTTCCATTTAAAGTTGAGACCGATATTGATGCGTTATAAAAGAATTTATTAGCTGTGATAACACTTTTTTAGATCGAATTAGAGTGATTTATGGTGATGATTTTCTAATGCTAACTTTTCCCCAATAGTAATTTACTGATTTTTAGCATTTACTGCGTTTACATTTAGAGTCGATTCTATTTGTAAAAAACATTTGCTATTATGCGTAAATTGAAAATAAATAGATTATAACGGTTAAATTTTTCGTTAATATTTATTATAAATTGTTACTTTAGAATAGGTGTTATTCATGAAACAAATAAATAAAAAATGGATTATTATCGCAGTTGTAGTTGTTGCTATTGGATTTATCTTATGGCAACAATTTAAGCCTGATGGATATGGTTCAGATTTTAGTAGCGGTAATGGACGTATTGAAGCAACTGAAATCAATATCTCAGCCAAGTTAGCCGGTAGAATTGAAAAAATTAATGTTGATGAGGGTGATTTTGTTAAAGCAGGCCAACCTTTAGTTGTTATGCAAACAGATACATTACAAGCTCAGTTAAATGAAGCTCAAGCGCAATATCGACAAGCCTTGAGTAATGAAGCGACATCTAGAGCTCAAGTTGCCTTAAAAATGAGTGACAAAGTGGCTGCTTTAGCTGGTGTTACTCAAAGAGAAAGTGACTTAGATATTGCCAATAAGCATTTAGAACGAACAAAAGCCCTTTATCAAAAAGGGGCAATTTCAGTTCAACAATTTGATGATGATACCGCTAAAGTAAATAGTGCAAAAGCAGCATTAGACTCTGCTAAATCACAAGTTACCGCTGCCGATGCAGCCATTGAAGCTGCACAAGCCGGAGTAGAAAGTGCTAAATCAGCTATAAACGTAGCGCAAGCAAATATTAATCAAATCCAAGCGGATATTGATGACAGTACATTAACTGCACCAGTTGATGGACGTATTCAATATCGCATTGCTCAACCCGGTGAAGTTTTACCTTCAGGCGGTAAAGTGTTAAATCTGGTTAATCTTTCAGATGTTTATTTAACTTTCTTTTTACCAGAAACAATTGCAGGTAAAGTCGGAATTGGTGACGAAGTAAGATTGGTTCTTGATGCTTTACCCAATAAAGCAATTTCAGCCAAAATTTCATTTGTCTCAAGCGTTGCGCAATTTACGCCTAAAACTGTTGAAACTAAAGATGAACGTCAAAAACTCATGTTTAGAGTGAAAGCACAATTAAGTCCAGAATTGTTAAAATGCTATATAACTCATGTTAAAACCGGCCTTCCTGGTGTGGCTTGGGTAAGACTAGATCCTAATACGGAGTGGCCTTCAGGTTTATCTGATGTTGCAAAATGCCAAACTAAATAATTGGAGATAGCATATGTCAGAGTCAAATAAAAAGGATTTGACGTTACTTGCTGAAGGTAAGGCCATTGATGATGCTGTTGTAAATGTAAGTAATGTATCGTTACATTATAAAAAAACGTGTGCGCTTAATGATGTTAGTATTGCCATCCCGCCTAGATGTATGGTGGGACTAATTGGTCCTGATGGTGTTGGTAAATCTAGCTTATTATCATTAATAGCGGGCGCACATGTCATTCAAGAGGGATTAGTTTACGTTTTAGATGGTGACATGAAAGATAAATCCCATCGTAAAAACGTCTGTACCCGTATTGCTTATATGCCACAAGGATTAGGGAAAAACCTTTATCCTACACTTTCAGTGGAAGAAAATTTGCAATTTTTTGCTCGTTTATTTGGTAACGATGCTGCTGAAAGGCGACGTCGTATTGATGAATTAACTAAAAGCACTGGGTTGTATCCTTTTTTATCTAGACCCGCTGGTCGCCTTTCTGGAGGGATGAAACAAAAAGTCAGCTTATGTTCTGCCTTGATTCATGATCCTGATTTACTTATTCTTGATGAACCAACAACAGGGGTCGATCCTCTTTCTCGCGCGCAATTCTGGCAATTAATCAATAAAATTCGTGAACAACGACCACAAATGAGCGTGATTGTTGCAACAGCTTATATGGATGAAGCGCAAAACTTTGATTGGCTGGTTGCAATGTATGGCGGTAAGATTCTTGAAACAGGCACGCCTCAAGCATTATTAGCCAAAACTGGTAAAGATAATTTAGATGATGCCTTTATTCAATTGATGCCAGAAGATGCTAGAGAAGGTTATGAATCGGTTGAAATTCCCCCATTAGATTTAAATAAAGATTTACAAGTGGCGATTGAGGCAAAAGGTTTAACCAAGCAATTTGGTGATTTTATTGCGGTTGACCATGTTAACTTTTCAATCAAACAAGGCGAAATATTTGGTTTTTTAGGATCTAATGGTTGCGGTAAATCCACAACGATGAAGATGTTAACAGGGTTATTACCAATATCCTCAGGTGAAGCTTGGTTATTTGGTAAACCGGTTGATGCAAGTGATATTAATGTTAGACGTCATTTAGGTTATATGTCTCAGGCTTTTTCGCTTTACAGTGAATTAACGGTTGAACAAAACTTAGTTTTACATGCCCGTCTATTTGGTATTGAAGAAAGCAAAATTCCTGCAAGAGTTGAGGAGTTAGTTAAGCGTTTTGGCTTGGAAAATGAATTAAAAAGTTTACCAGATAGTCTACCGTTAGGGGTTAAGCAAAGACTTTCTTTATCTGTTGCGGTGGTTCATAATCCTGAGATTCTTATCCTAGATGAACCGACTTCCGGGGTTGATCCCATTGCTCGGGATGACTTTTGGCGTTTAATTATCGAACTTTCCCGAAAAGATAAAGTTACGGTATTTATTACTACCCATTTTATGAATGAGGCGGCACGCTGTGATAGGATTTCACTCATGCATGCTGGTAAAGTATTAGCCAGTGATACTCCTGATAATATTATCCATTCCAAAAATGCTAAAACGCTGGAAGAAGCTTTTATTCGTTATTTAGTTGATGCTGGTGCAGATGATACCAATAGTGATGAAAAAGCAAGTGAAGAGCCTAAAACTTTAACTAATAAACAAGCTAATACAACGCAAGATGCTCACCTACAGGGATTTAGCTTAACTCGGATGATTGGGTGTATGTGGCGTGAAACTTTAGAGCTATCGCGCGATCCATTGCGAGCTTTGTTGGCACTTTTAGGTTCAGCTATCTTAATGTTGGTAATGGGCTATGGTATCACCATGGATGTAGAAGATTTAAATTTTGCGGTGTTAGATCGTGATCAAACTATTACCAGTCAAAATTATATTACCAATCTTTCTGGATCTAAGCGCTATTTTATCGAGAAACCGCCAATCCTTGATTATGATGATATGGATCATAGGATGAGAAGTAATGAGATAGCATTAGCTATTGAGATTCCACCTAATTTTGGTCGAGATATTCAACGTGGTGATCCGGTTAGTATTGGAATATGGATTGATGGTGCAATGCCTTTGCGTGCCGATACGATTAAAGGATATGTACAAGGAATGCATCTTGCTTGGTTAAGTGACAAAATTAAAATGACTACCGGAACAACATCAAGTTCATTGGCAAATATCGAAACTCGATATCGTTATAATCCCGATATCAAAAGTTTACAAGCTATGGTACCTGCGGTTATTCCTATTTTATTATTAATGATTCCATCGATGTTAGCTGCACTATCCGTAGTACGTGAAAAAGAGATGGGGTCGATAATTAACTTATATGTTACGCCTGTTACCAAAACTGAATTTTTATTAGGTAAGCAGGTTCCATATATTGTGATTTCGATGCTTAGCTTTTTATTATTGCTGCTTATGGCGGTGACAATATTTGGCGTACCAATTAAAGGTAGCTTGTTAACTTTGTGTTTGGCTGGATTAGCTTATTGTATTATTGCAACAGGCTTTGGATTACTTGCTTCAACAGTTACACGCAGTCAAATTGCGGTTATCTTTTTAACCTGTGTTGGTACCATGTTACCAGCGATACAATTTTCTGGTTTGCTTAATCCGGTTGCATCTTTAGAAGGTAGTGGACGATATATTGGTGAAGTTTATCCAACAACCCATATGCTTATTATTGCTCGAGGAGTCTTTAATAAGGCATTAGGATTTTTTGATTTACATAACTCAATATTTGCCTTGCTGATCACCATACCGATTATACTTGGTGCAAGTATATTCCTCCTCAAGAAACAAGAAGGATAGATATTATGCAAAGTTTTATTAATATTTATCGCTTAGGCATTAAAGAGTTATGGGGATTGATTCGTGACCCAATCATGTTACTGTTAATCGCCTACTGTTTTACGCTTGATATCTATACTGCAGCAACAGCAACTTCAGACTCGCTTCATCATGCGTCGATTGCGGTAGTTGATGAAGATGATTCGCCATTATCCAGACAAATTATTGCGGCGTTTTATCCACCCATGTTTAACCAACCGGTAAAACTAAACTCTATGGATGAAGTTGATCGAGGTATGGATACCGATAGTTATACTTTTGCATTGAATATTCCGCCTAACTTTCAACGCGATGTGTTAAATAATCAAAGTCCAGAAATTCAACTTAATATTGATGCAACACGAATGGGGCAGGCTTTTGTTGGGAATGGTTATATTACCCAAATTGTGACCAACGAAATAACAAAATATTTCAATCAAATCGATAAACCCACCAGTTTGCCGGTGAATATTGAAGTTCATGCTGCATTTAATCCAAACTTGACCCGTTCTTGGTTTGGTTCCGTTATGGAAATCATCAATATTGTGACCACGTTGTCGATTATTTTAACTGGCGCAGCTTTAATGAAGGAGCGTGAACATGGTACTATCGATCACTTGCTTTCAATGCCAGTTACACCACTTCAAATCATGATATCAAAAGTTTGGTCGATGGGGCTTGTCGTGCTTGTTTCAACATGGGGGGCACTCTTAGTTGTTGTTCATGGTTGGCTAAATGTTCCAATTGAAGGCTCGATTACCTTGTTTTTAATTGGGGCAGCTCTACATTTATTCGTGACAACGTCACTTGGAATCTTTATGGCGACTGTTGCCAAATCAACAGCACAATTTGCCATGTTATTTATTTTAATTCTTCTACCTTTACAGATGCTTTCTGGTGGTAGTACACCACGTGAAAGTATGCCTGAAGTAGTCCAAAATATCATGTTGTTTGCACCAACAACGCATTTTGTTGAATTAGGGCAAGCAATTTTGTATCGAGGAGCTGGCTTTAGTGTTGTTTGGACATCTTATGCTTGGTTATTAGCTATTGGTAGTGTGTTCTTTCTTATTGCGCTTAAACGCTTTCGTAGTTCAATTGTTAATATGGGTTCTTAGAATAAACGTGCTGAACATAAGATTCAATCGGTTTTGTTCAGCACTTAAAAATATAGATATACTTGTTTGAAATGATCAAATATACCCATTGTTTAAATTATTATTAATTATCTATTTAGCAAAAGGTAACTCTTCCCAACGCGTTGTATACCGCTGGCTAAGCATATCTCGCTTGATTTGCCAAGCTGCGGTTTGTCTTATACCGCCTAAGTGAATAGTATTTTTTCCCATCTTTTGATTAATGTAATCCATTGTTTTCATTAGCTGTTCACTTTTTTGCGTTTCTGATATGTCAGGAATAAATAAATCGGATTGGAAATAATCATCTTTAGCTTTTAGATCAAGTAGCATCACACCTGATTTCATAAATAAAAAGCCTTTTTTATAAATGGATTGTAATCCTTTTTGAGCGGCATGAATGATTAATCTCGAATCATCAGTTGTTGACAATAATGGAACGACAATTGATGGATTATATTGAGGTAATTCTGGCCGAAATCGATTAGTCTTTAAAAAGACCAGTACTGCACTAGCAACTGATTTTTGCTTTCTTAGTTTTTCTGCACCACGGCTTGCATGTACTCGAATTGCTTCTTGTATATCAAATAGATCACTCGTTAAATGACCAAAGCTACGCGATGTCATAATATTTTTTTTAGGTGTAGATAAATCATCTAATTCAATGCAGTTAATACCACGTAGTTCAAGTACTGTACGTTCAAGGACAACAGAAAATAACTGTCTAATTTGTTTCAAATTAGCTTGATGTAAGTCCCAAGCGGTATGAATATCTAATACTTTTAACCGTTGAGCAATTCGCCAACCAACGCCCCATATATCTTCAATTGAGAATTGCTTTAATATCGTCTTTATCGCTTCTCGATTAGTCGGTAAACAATAAACACCTTGATGAATAGGCTGTTTTTTGGCGATATGATTAGCTAATTTTGCTAACGTTCGAGTTGGTGCAATACCAATACTCACCGGGATACCTGTATCACGCTTTACTATTGTTTTTAAATTTTGACAATGAGTTAACACATTGTTAAATCCATTTAAATGGATGAATGCTTCATCGATAGAGTAAGGTTCAATATCTGCAGTATAATGACGAACGGTATCAAATACCCGCTGACTCATATCGCCATAAAGCTCATAATTAGAACTCAATAATTTAATTTTTTTTCTAATTTTGGGTTCAATTTTGTAGGCGGGCATTCCCATTGGTACTAAGGGTTTTAATTCATTAGAACGGGCGATTACGCAACCATCATTATTAGATAAGATACCAATAGGTTTTCCTTCTAATTTGGGATTAAAGACTCGTTCACATGATGCATAAAAATTATTACAATCAATTAGCCCAATCATGAATGTCCTCGCTTTCGTAGGGAGTGAATCGTATGTATTACGACTCCCCAAATATGGACTTCTTTCCCTGCTAGTGAAATAGGTGGATAAAGTCTATTGCCTGATACTAAATGATGTTCGCCATTAATAAAACTTAAACACTTACAAGTTAGTTCACCGTCAACAGCTGCGACAACAATATCATCTATTTTCGGTTCTAAAGATCGGTCAACAACAAGCAGATCACCACTGTAAATACCGTAATCAATCATTGAGTCACCAATCGCTTTAATATAATAAGTCGCACTAGGGTGCTTAACTAAATGGCTAGTTAAATCTAGTTTTGTTTCTAAATAATCATCAGCAGGTGAGGGAAATCCGGCTCTTACTGGCGTATCAACTAAAGGCAAATAAGTCGCGAGAGAGCTATTAGCTTGCCCAAGAACAACACAATATTTATTCAAGAAAACACTCCTAAAAAACAATAAAAAACGAATAGTGGAGATCTATTCGCATAAAAAAAAGATATATGTATAAATATACAGTATAAAATACTTAATTCAATAAAAACGAGTGTAAAAAATTAAAAATAGATTACTAAAAAAAGATAATCTGTTGTTTTACAAGTAAAGTTGCTAGCTAAACGACTTAGGTGCTTACTTTTCAATTTATCGAGAGATAAATTAAATTTAAATTTTGCTATTTATTTATACCCAAAAAAACTATACTTCCTAACCCTTACATGATAATGATTATCATTACTATTTGTGTGGGTAATATTAATTTAGTCGTGTTTATTTAATAACTATGCTTTTTAAAAGGAACTAGGTATGGGATATAAAAAAATAAGTATATTATTGCTCTGTATGAGTTTTTCTCTTCAAGCGGAACCTTCAAGTGGCGAGAATACTTCACCAGAAGATGAACAAGAATCACAAATAAAAAGAAATAAAGATAACGTAAGTAGTGAAGATATTGATGATGTGATTACCGTTATAGCAAGATCACAAGATCAATTGAAAAAAATTAATAGTGTTATTGCCGGACGATCAACACTTACATCGGGTTTGATAGAACAAAAGCAAGCGGATAATGTAGCCGAATTACTCAATACATTACCAGGCGTGAGCGCCGCCGGTTCGGTTAGACCTGGTGGACAGACATTAAATATTTGGGGATTTGGTAAAGTAGAAGATGTAAAAATCATTGTTGATGGTGCGCAAAAAGGTTTCCAAAAATACCAACAAGGTTCAGTTTTTGTTGAGCCGGAATTACTTAAACGGGTTGAAGTGAATAAAGGCCCGCATGATGTCAAATTTGGTAATGGTGGCTTTGGTGGGGTAGTAACAATGGAAACTAAAGATGCGATTGATTTACTCGATCCTGATAAATATGTTGGCGCTTTGGTTAAATATAGTTTCCATTCAAATAATCATCAAAATATGGTAACAAGTGCTGTTTATGGTAGAACAAAAGATGATATGTTTGATGGGCTGTTTTACTACACTAACCGCGATAGTGGCAATTTTAAAAGACCGGATGGTTCTCGATTTGAATTCTCAGAAGATGATATGGACACTTATATGGGGAAATTGAATTTTAGACCCAATGAAGAGCATACCTTCACGATATCCGGTATCCGTTCAAAACGAGATTCATGGCAGCCGTGGGCAGCAAAATATGTTGAAAAGATGACGCCACCAACTGCTGCCCAAATTAAAAAATATGGATATAGAGCAGCTTGGTTACGAAAATTAGTCAAACGTGATCAAACAGATGAATCAGCGCAATTTAAATGGAACTATCAACCAACTTATAATCCATTAGTCGATTTTACCTTACGTGCCACATATTCAAAAACAAAGCAACATGATATGAGGCCGGCCAAATATAATCCGGTTGCTTCTTTAGGTACCATGGGCAATGAGAGTTGGGTCAGTTACACTGATAAAACCGTTGAGCTTGAAAATAACAGTATTTTTACTACAGGACCAATTGATAATCTTCTAAAAATTGGTGCGCAAGTGCATTTGCATGATCGTGATACCTTGATGTATTACAAAAATTACGAGAAAAAAACAAATTATAATCATGGTTATTTCCAACCTGCTTATATGCCTTCGGGAAAACAACAAACTTATAGTTTTTATCTACAAGATGAATTATCGATTAGCAATTTTGTCTTAACGCCAAGCCTTCGATACGATTATGTTCGTAATCATGGTAAGAAAAATTATGCATCAGCTTATAATGATCCCGATCCTCGTTATGGACACAATTATGCGCCTGTTACCTATACCGGTTGGACGCCAAGACTCGGTTCATATTGGCAAGCGACAGAAAATATCGGATTTTTCGGTGATATCAGTTATGCATGGCAAGCGCCGACTGTTGATGAAACTTATGAGGTTCAATTCACCCCTAAAAATGGCGGTAGTGGTAAAATCTCTGCAACCAGTCGCAATTTGAAAAAAGAGCGTGATTTATCAATCCGATTGGGAAATATCCTCGATTTCAATAATCTAATGTTAAATGATGATAAATTACAAGTTCGAAGCACATTATTTAGACAGCGTGTTACTAACGAAATTTTTGTTACTCGTGGTTTTAATGGCTCCATTTGTGGCCCCGGTAGATTGTGCCCAGTTGGACAATCTAATTATCGAAATCTGCCCGGTAAGTTAGTGGTAAACGGATTTGAACTAGAAACTTTTTATGATAGTAAATATTGGTTTGCCAGTGCAACGTACTCAATTCAAAAAGGAGAGCGAGACACCGCGCCACAAGCTCCATGGATGCATAACAAAACTTATGTTGCGACAATTTCACCTCGTACAGCAACTTTAACTACCGGTTTTAAAATTCCTCAATGGAATTTAAGAGCAGGTTGGAATGCTCAATTTGTCAGAAAACAAGATCGAACAGGATCAGAAGATAGAAACCATGATGGGCTTGCTGATCTTGGGGCGTATGGTTTAGGTCGTTCATCAGGTTATTCATTACATAATTTATTTGCAACCTGGCAGCCAACATTTTTACCGAAAGCTGAAGTTAAACTGGCCGTTGATAATATCTTTAACAAAGATTATCGACTATATTTAGGTGAAAATACTTATGGTTTAGCACGCAACTTTAAAGCAAGTTTTTCATATAAATTTTAATACTTATCTAGCGTTAAGTTGATAAGTTTAAACAGTTAAAAAGTATTGCAGGTTAAACTATTAAAAAATAGTATTGATGCCTTATATAAATAAGGCATCAATAAAAATCACTGAGTTGTTAAACACATAATAAGCATTTCAAAAAGATCTAATATGATCATTGTTAATTTTTCGCCACATCCGATTGAATCAGCATTAAACGATTAAAAGAGGGGTGTGAGTGCTGATTGATATATGAATTATATTAGCTTCATACATATCTCAAATTAAATAATTTTCGATATTGAAATTACTCGTGACTTTTTTTAATGACTTTATCGGGCTTTTCATCAATTTTGAATATCGTGATATTTTAATAAAAAAACTAAGCTAATTAATGAAAATTTTTCATTAGTGCATGTTTTTTTACCTACTTTATCATTGTAGTAAGCTGTTTAATAATAGGCTAACTACAATAACTGAGGTATGAGCTATGAAAAAAACAATAACATTAAATAATGGTATCGAAATGCCTATCTTAGGGTTTGGTGTTTTTCAAATGACCGATAAGAAAGAGTGTGAAACAGCCGTACATGATGCAATTGATTCTAGCTATCGGTTGATTGATACAGCTGCAAGTTACCAAAATGAAACTGAAGTTGGTAATGCTATTCGTGCACATGGGATTGATCGAGCAGAATTATTTATTACGACTAAGTTATGGTTGCAAGATGCCAATTACAGTGGTGCTAAGGCTCAATTTGAACGTTCATTAAATCGTTTGCAATTAGACTATGTTGACTTATATTTAATTCATCAACCTTATGGTGATGTTCATGGTGCTTGGCAAGCAATGCAAGAGCTTTATTCAGCAGGTAAAACTCGTGCTATTGGCGTAAGTAATTTTCAACCTGATAGATTAGCTGATTTAACTGCATTTCATTCCATTATTCCTGCCGTAAATCAGATTGAAGTTAACCCATTCCAACAACAGCTTGAAGCCGTGCCTTATATGCAAAAAGAGAGCATAGCTCCTCAAGCCTGGGCACCGTTTGCTGAAGGGAAAAATGGTTTATTTACCCATCCGGTGTTAGGTCAAATTGCCGTTAAATATGGTAAAACAATAGGGCAAGTGGTATTACGTTGGTTAGCACAACGAGGTATTGCAAGCTTGGCGAAATCTGTGCGTAAAGAGCGTATAATTGAAAATCAAGATATCTGGGATTTTGAGCTTTCAGATAAAGATATGCAACAAATAGCCGCGCTTGATACAAATACAAGTCAATTTTTTGATCATCGAGATCCGCAAAAAGTAAAATGGTTAACCAGCCGGAGATTAGATGTTTAAATTTTTAGTTATTGAGGCTAATTTGACATAAATGGATTGACAGTTTCTTTGTAAGATTTAACTAATTTTTCCGTTCGTTCAACGAGTTTTTGACGTATATGCTCAGGCTCTAAACAAATACATTTATGACCTAAGCTTAGTAAAATGCCATAACTGTAGTCATCATCAATAAAGTTAAAATCTACAAGATACTGTTGTCCATTTAATTTCTTAATATCTTTTTCATCACAAAAATCTAAAATACGTTCCAAAAGCGATTCATCTATTAGCAATTTTATTTTAAAAATCTTTTTTTTCATATCCGCTTGGAATAAAGAGAATGCTTCAGGCGTTGTCTGTTTAATAAATTTAGTGTTTGTTTTTCTAATATTTGACATTTTTGACAATTTAAATACACGAAAGTCATTTTTAGTTAGACAAAAAGCTTGTAAATACCATTCTTTTTCCTTAAAAATAAGTTTATATGGCTCAATTAAACGTGAGGCTTGTTTATTCCTAACACTTAAATAATCAAACGATAAAAGCATTTGCTCTTTCAGTGCCAGTCTTATAATAGATATTTTGTTATCAATATTTTGTTTAGAAAACCAAGGCGATAAATCAACAATAAGTTGATTTAAGTTATTTGTCACTTCATCAAGTTCTTGTTCTGATAAAAAACTCTTTATTTTCTCGAGTGTTCTTAAATTTTCACTTTCTTTTAAAACCGGTGAGGATAATAAGTTGAGGCCTTTTAATAAAACAATGACATCTTCTTTAGTGAATAGACCTTTACTAATTTTATAATTTTTTAAAATACTTATTCCACCGGCACTTCCTTGATAGGTAATAATGGGTATTCCCGCTCCCTCTATAACTTGTATATCTCGGTAAATAGTACGCAATGATACATTTAATTTTTCTGCTAATTCTTTACCAGTTATTTTTTCTCTTTGTAGCAATACCATGATGGTAGTAATTATACGATTAATTTTCATGCTTTATGTTTGCAAAATAATTTAGATTGAATTTTAAATATGACATACAGTTGTCATTAATGCTACATCATAATATTGATCACTAAAATTAAGTAAATCAATTTTCACATTAAAAGGAAAGCAAAAATGTTTAAACCTAATAGCGTTATTGTTTATGTCAAAGATGTCGATGCTAGCACAGAGTTTTACACAAAAATACTAGAGCACCCACCAGTTAAAACCTATCCTGGTTTTGCTGTATTTTTATTGAATAATGGTTTTATTTTGGGACTTCAAGAGGCCGATAAAATAACACCAAAGGCACCTAATCATTATGGAGGATTTGAGCTGTCATTTAGTGATGTAACAAAAAATGAAGTAGATGAGATTTATGCGACATGGAAAGAACTAAACGTCAAAATTGAACTTGAACCTCAAATGCTCGATTTCGGATACACATTTGTAGGAAATGATCCTGATGGTCATCGACTCCGTGTTTGTGCTACCGACACTTCAAAATTTGAGTGAAATAATGTTTTAAGAAATTAAGACAATTGGTGTTTTATTATGTAGCCATTGTTTATGAGGAATTAACTTCATAAAAGATAGGGGGGGGCACCCGAGCATCTCGTGGATTTGATTTCGTATGGGAAGAATCTGATTGAGCTTGCGGTGATAATTTCAGTTGCAATAAACATTAATAAATTAATTGTATTTAAACAAGTATATTTCTCAAATTTCATTCAAGTTTAGAACTAGTTAGGCATTAATCAAAATTTGATCTTTTTGGGCTTCAATGGTTTGTAGTTGATTCAATATTGGAGCGGGAAACGAGGTTCGAACTCGCGACCTCAACCTTGGCAAGGTTGCGCTCTACCAACTGAGCTATTCCCGCATAAGAGAAGTGTTTTAAATGGTGCCCGGGGCGAGACTTGAACTCGCACGGCCAAAAAGGCCGAGGGATTTTAAATCCCTTGTGTCTACCGATTTCACCACCCGGGCTCAAAACTTATTACGTAAGGTAATCCGCTTTGAATGCAGTGCATTTTACCTATCTTGAGATTTCAGTCAACAGAAATTTTGGATTAATTGTTTAATTGCTCAATGTTTAGCTTATTGTTGGTTTAATATTGGTTTTTTGGGGATTGATAAGTGTAATTTTGTGAACTTATAGGAGATGACAAAATTACACTAAAATTAACGGTTATCGACTTTTTGATAAATTATTCTTCATCTAATAAGTCACTTTGCGCTATCCATAAATATTGGAACATGGATAATAACGTTAAAATTGTAGCTAAAAAAAGTGCAGCTAACCCCGCATATATAACAAGATCGCAAGGGCGCCAAAGCAACCAAGTTAATGCTGTCATTTGAGCAATTGTTTTAATTTTGCCAATTGAAGATACTGCAACATTACCTCGTTTGCCAATTTCAGCCATCCATTCTCGTAATGCAGAGATAATAAGTTCACGAGAGACGATAATTATTGCAGGAATAGAAATCCACCACGCCTGATAATATTGCGTTATAAGAACCAATGCGATTGTTACCATTATTTTGTCGGCAACAGGATCTAAAAAAGCACCAAATTTAGTCGTTTGACCTAATCGGCGGGCAAGGTAACCGTCAAAAACATCTGTAACTGCGGCTATTAGGAAAATTAATGCCGAAAAAAAGCCTGACCATTCATGAGGGATTAAATAAAATGCCAACACAAAAAATGGAATCAGTATTACTCGAAATAATGTTAAGAATGTAGGTAAGTTAATTTTCATGTGACATTAGCTCATATTGTTTTATTAATCAAATGGTTAGCGACAATTAAAAAAACAGGGTTTTCTCATTGATTATGTTGCCTGAAAAATGTTAATTTTTCAATGTGTTATTGCTGTAAATTTAGATAAATTTTTTCAGCTAATGATTTTGAAATACCTTGAACTTGTGCAATTTCATCTATACTGGCATTTTTCAACTCTCTAAGCCCACCAAAATGCTTAAGTAAAGCTTGCCGTCTTTTTCCACCAACGCCTTCAATATGCTCTAAAGCGCTGTCAGTTAACTGTTTAACACCTTTTTTACGTTGACCCACAATTGCATGATCGTGCGATGCATTTCGAATTTGTTGAATAAGTAATAAAGCGGGTGAGTTATAATCCAGATAATATCCCTTACCATGAGCTTCAAAGAAGAGCGTTTCTAATCCTTCTCTACGTTCAGCACCTTTGGCAACACCAATTAAAATAGGGTGGTTTTTATCCCAGTTTACGTCTAAATTATCAAAAACCCTTAACGCTTGGTTAAGTTGACCTTTTCCTCCATCTATAAAGATGATGTCTGGGATCTTATCTTCAGGAAGATCTTTCTTACTATAACGACGGGTTAAGACTTGTTCCATTGCTGCATAATCGTCTCCAGGCGTGATACCATTTATATTGTAGCGACGAAACTCTGATTTAACTGGTCCTTTATCATCAAAAACGACACAAGATGCAATTGTGTTTTTACCCATAAAATGGCTTATATCAAAACATTCCATCCGGTTGATTTTATCAATGCCCAAAAACGCTTTTAGTGCATCATATCGTTGTTTAATGGTTGAGTTTTCCAGTAGCTTATTTTTAACTTCGGTTTGAGCATTAACCGTTGCAATATTTAACAA
The DNA here is from genome assembly GCF_019469165.1 of Gilliamella sp. ESL0443. Taxonomy (NCBI): domain Bacteria; kingdom Pseudomonadati; phylum Pseudomonadota; class Gammaproteobacteria; order Orbales; family Orbaceae; genus Gilliamella; species Gilliamella sp. ESL0443. The sequence continues at coordinate 965,569 of NZ_CP048263.1, forward strand.
TTTAAGGTTATCACCTTTTGGTTCATCAACTATTTTTACTTGATGTTCAGCGACAATAGATAAAGTATCTTCCATTGCTTGCTTATCAGATAATGAAAAATTGAGAAGAATTTTCTTCGGAATATTTCTATTTTGATTTCCTTGTAAATAAAATTGTCCTAAAAATGTCTCGATCACTTCTTCTAGTTCAGTATTAGATGGCACTTTTGGAAAATAAGAACGATGTCCAAATGTTTGACCATTTCGAATAAAGAGTACATAGATACAAGCTAAGCCGAGTTCGTAATGGAAACCAATCACATCTAAATTATCATTATTGTTATAGATAGCTTGTTTTTCATTTATGTGTTTGATTGCTTGTAGCTGATCTCGTAATGCGGCTGCTTTTTCAAAATTAAGTTCACTACTGGCTTTTTGCATATCCGCAGTAATTTTTTGCAATATTTGATCTGATTGTCCGGAGAGAAATAACCTTACATAATTCACTTGTTCATTATAATCTTCGTCGCTAACTAAACCTGGTACACAAGGTCCTAAACAGCGTTTGATTTGGTACTGTAAACAAGGACGAGTTCGATTACGATAAGTGCTATTTAAGCATTGTCTTATTGGAAATGTTTTTTGTAATAAGGCAAGAATTTGTTTTACCGCATATCCACTCGGATAAGGGCCAAAAAACTCATCTTTTTTTCGATTAATTGCACCACGATACAAAGACAATTGAGGATGTCTTTCTTTACTTAATTTGATAAACGGGTAGCTTTTATCATCTTTGAGCAATACATTGTATTTGGGTTGATATTTTTTGATATAAGTTTGTTCGAGTAATAATGCTTCAGTCTCTGTATTGGTGATGGTAAATTCAACTCGATGAATATGACTTACCAATCGATCGGTTTTGATCGTTTTTTTACTGCTATTGAAATAGCTTTTTAAGCGATTATTGAGATCTTTCGCTTTTCCCACATAAATAATGGTATCTTTATCATTAAACATTTGATAGATACCTGGTTTATGTGGGACTGTTTTTAGAAAAGATGCTGTATCAAATTGGTTCATATTAGTTTTCAAAGGTGAGGGCTTTTTTCTCTATTATCCTCATAATGGTGCTTAAAATACCATTTATCAAGAGGTAAATGAGCCCTGCAACCATAAAAATTGAGAAGTCATAGTATTCACCATTTAATGCATTACTATATCCCATTAAATCCATAACAGGAATCATCGACGCTAAGGCTGTACCTTTTACCACAAAAACGACTTCGTTAGAATAAGTAGAAAGAGCACGTTTTAATGCATATGGCATGACAATTTTAAGAGTTTGTCTTTTGTTCATGCCTAAAGCACTACATGCTTGCCACTGTCCTTGCGGAACAGATTTTAATGCACCATAAAATATTTGTGTAGTATAAGCGGCACTATTAAGCGTTAAAGCTAAATAAGCACAGAACCAAGGTGAAGAAATAAAATCATAAAAAGCAGGAAATTTACTTAAATATTCACCAAATTGTGACGGTCCATAGTAGATTAAAAATAGCTGTACCAATAATGGTGAGCCAGTAAAAATAATGATATAAGTCCGAATTGTTTTAGTTAAAACCTTAGAATTTAGCGATAAAAGACAAGAAAAAACAATAGCCAAAATCCCAGCCGATAATATACCAAATATACTTAGACTTAATGTATCAGGTAGACCTTGAAGAATGATTTTTAAATAAAAAATAAAATTATCAGACATAAAATGACCTTACTGACTATTGGCTGATGGTTCAAAATGGGTTGCACGTTTTTCAATACGTGAAATAACTTTTTGACTAAAAACTGATATCACTAAATAAATAATCATCGCAACAAAGTACCATAAAAAAGGCTGATTGGTTCGAGCAACTATTGTTTTGGTTTGCATCATTAAATCATCTATCGCGATTGCTGAAACAAGGGCAGTATCTTTTAATAAGATTAACCACTGGTTGCTTAAACCGGGTAATGCGTGTCGCCACATTTGTGGCATGATAATACGAAAGAAAGTTCGAGATTTGCTTAATCCTAAAACTTGAGCTGCTTGTTTTTGTCCGCTTGAAATCGCTTTAAATGCACCGCGTAACGTTTGTGAGGCATAAACAGCGTAGAGTAATGATAAAGCAAAAACACCGCATAAAAATGGGTCTGGTTGGGTATTATGAATACTCATTTTTACGGTAAACGATGTAAAGCCGAGAGGAACGGTAAAGCCATCATCTAATGCCATCAATAGCAGTGGTAAACCAGTATAAATCGCAACCACAATTAATAATTCGGGTAAAGCTCGAATGGTTAAATTGAATAGCGACATTAGCCATGCAACGGGTTTGAATGGTACTGATTCTAAAATAGTAAAAATGAATGCAAAAAACATTCCAACGACTAACGATACAAATGCTAATGATAACGTAATCGCGGTAGCTTTCGTAAGCGGCAAAATATACCCATCCATAGAAGAGAGTAACAAGTCTATACCGTGTGCAAAAAATTCTGACATAAAAGAACCGTAGTTAAATTTAAAAAATAAACTCGCCGCAGAATATGCGGCGAGATAAATAAGAACTGATTTTGTTATTAATAATTATTTACTAAACCATTTTTTATAAATAGCATCTAATTCGCCATTTGCTTTTAGTTTATCGATTGCTTGATTAAATTGTTCAAGTAATTGATCATTGCCTTGACGTAAAGCAATACCTAAACCTTCACCAAAAAATTCATGATCGGTAATTTTATCGCCTAAAGCAACGATATCAGCATCTTTACCTAACCATTCACCAGCAACAAAAGAGCTTGAAACAATAGCATCAATACGTTTAGCTTTTAAATCTAAGAAAGCAAATTGGTAGCTATCATAGCTTACTGCTTTAACATCAGGATATTTTTCATTTAAATATTTTAAATAAGTTGTACCTTTTTGAATACCAACTTTCTTACCTTTTAGCTGATCAAGACTTGTTAAGGAATCTTTTAATGTAACAAATTGGATTGAGCTATCATCATAATAGATTTTAGTAAATGCAACTTGCTTTTGACGTTCAGGCGTAACATCTATACCAGCAATAGCCGCATCGATTCGACGAGTTTTTAAACTAGGAATTAATCCATCAAATGATTGATTTACAATGTTACAAGTTACTTTCATTTCATCACAAAGTTTATTCATGACGTCAATATCAAAACCGATGATTTCGTTTTTATCATTAGTAAATTCGAAAGGTGCATAAGTCGCTTCGGTACCAATGGTTAACGTTTCAGTTGCTTGAGCTGCAAATGCAGATCCTGCAAGTATAATAGCTAGTAATGTTTTTTTCATATATCCACCCAATCAGATTTTTATTAATATTAATGCGATAGATAAGCTTTGAACTCTTCAGTTTTTGGATGAGCAAAACACTCAATTTGACCTTGTTCAACAATCTTACCATGTTCCATGTAAATCACTTGTGAAGCAACTTTACGAGCAAAATCGACTTCATGCGTAACAATAATCTGTGTAATTCCTGTCTGTGACAGTTCATTAATGATTTCTGCAATTTGAGATGTGATTGCAGGATCTAAAGCTGCTGTTGGCTCATCAAATAGCAAAATTTTAGGTTCCATCATTAAGGCTCTCGCAATAGCCACTCGTTGCTGTTGACCACCTGAAAGGTGAAGAGGGTAACGATGGGCCATTTCATCAATTTGTAAGCGAGCCAAAATTGACATGGCTTTTTCACTTGCTTCTTTTTTCGATAGTTTTAAAACTTGGCAAGGGGCTTCAATTAAGTTCTCTAAAACAGTTAAATGTGGCCATAAGTTGTAATTTTGAAAAACCATGCCAACATTTTTGCGTAAAGTTCGAATAGTTGATTCACTTATCTTTTTTGAAAAATCAAAATGTGAATCCGCAATTGTCATTTCACCAGACGTTGGTATTTCAAGTAAGTTAAACACTTTCAGTAAAGAACTTTTACCTGCACCGCTCTGACCAAGTAAAACAATTGTTTCACCTAAAGGGTAACATAAAGAGACATCATTTAATGCCTGATGTTTACCATAAAAACAGTTAATATGGTTTAATTCGATATTCATTAGTATTAGATAAACTATTTAAATTTTAATTGACTAAATATTACTTTTTTTTGCATAAAAATGCAATCTAAATTATTAGACAACGATACTTTAGCTTGATTTTTAAGCTAAAAACTCGGCTCCTCAACTTTTTTTATTGTCGTTATTTTAGTGTTGTATCAAGTTGTTTGTATAATTATCAGTACTTAGAATTATAAAAAACATGAAGATTAAATAATAATGTGAGATATATGACCATATACTTAGTTCAAAAACCCCGTTCCTCAACTTTTTTTAGATTTATATAATGTTATTAATTTTGATTATTAATGATTGGGATGGTAGGACCAAGAAATTTAGGTTCTTTGTTCAGGATGTAAAGATCAACAAAAGCACTTACTCGTGCAAACATCTCTCTGATTCGAACTAACTTCATGCTTTTGGGCGCAGGGACAGCAAAACATTGAGCTTGAATACCTTGCGCTAACGCAATAAACATTGCTCGTTCACAATGGAATTCTTGAGTAATAATAGTAAATTCATCTGCGTCAAAGACTTTATTTGCACGAACAATTGAATCGAAGGTTCTAAATCCAGCAAAATCTAACACAATGGCATCTTTTGGGATGCCTGCTTTTATGAGATCTTTCTGCATCATTATTGGTTCGTTATAATTTAATTGTGCATTGTCTCCACTTAGCAATAAATAATCAACTTTACCTTGCCAATAGAGATCAATCGCACCATCTATTCGACTGCGATAAAAACCATTGATTCCGCCATTTTTTACATATTTAGATGTTCCTAATACAACACCAATTGTTCGGTAGGGAAGTTTGTTTTCATCGTGATAAATGTAAGGTGCTGTCTTATAGCTTATCCAAAAGTCGAGTCCAATTACTAAGGCAAGTAGTAATGAAAAAAAAGCAATAAAATAAGCAATAAGTTTTTTTAACTTCATACTAAAACCAATCAAAAATAAATACCATTATTGGGAATAAAAATGGTGCTGTTAATGAGGTCATAATACCACATAAAACTAGAGATAGGGAGCTATAAGCCCCTTCGTTATAATTGACTTCAATACAACGCGCTGTACCTACAGCATGAGATACTGCACCAATTGATAATCCTCTTGCTGAAGGTGTTTTTATTCTAGCAACGTTCAGTAATTGATGACCGAAAATACCACCTAGTGTTCCAACAAGTATTACGCATAATGCAGCGATTGATTGAACGCCACCCTCATTACCAGCGATGGTGACCGCGATGGCTGTTGTCACTGATTTAGGTAATACTGATGCAGCAATTTCTTTACTACCCCCTAACCATAATGCAATAAACACACCGGTTACCATAGACGCTATGGAGGCAGTGAAGGTGATAATCATGATTGACTTCCAACGGGCTTTTATTTGTGGAATGAGTTCATATAAAGGATAAGCCAAAGCAACGACAGAGTAAGGAAGTAGATCGTTAATAATTTTTACGTTTTTAACATATTCAACATACTCGGTATTTGTTATTAATAAAATAGGGATTAATACAATAACCGAAATGACTAATGGGTTAAATAACGGATTTTTAATTTTAAATGAGATTCTTCTAATAATTAAAAATACCAAAACGGTTAATGGTAGCATCCATATCATGATTGGTTCTCCCTATTATCGGAGGTTTTAACGACTTTTTTATGCAGATGTTCAGTTAAAAAAGCGGTTAAATATAAGACAATAACTGAACCACCAACACTAGCAAAAATTATCGGTATCCAATTATCTAAGAGTAATGAATAATTATCCATTATCCCCATCGCCGCAGGAATAAAGAGCACCGTCATGTATCGCATGAAAAGATTACAACTATTTTTTATCCAACACGTTGGTATTAATTGAAAAGTTAATAAAATGAACAAAATCAATAAACCAATAATACTTCCAGGGATCATGATTGGTAAGATTGCAGATACGACATTTCCTGCCCATAAGCAAATGGTCAGGATAATCAAGCCTCGACCGTAGCTAAATAGTGTGTAGTATAAAGAATAAAGTCGATGCTTAATGGTTGCATGTTTGGCTAAAAAGTGTTTCATAAATTAAATGCTAATTGTTTAAAACTTAAATTATGATTACCAATTCTATAGTAAGAGATGGCATTGTACTTTAAACAGGCGTATATGATACGCCCGTAATATTTAATTATCCAACTAAATAATGACAATATTGATAGAGTTGTTTTAATAATGCTAGCTTTTCAGGTTTTTGTATATAAATCTCAGCAAGTTGTTCAAGGGTTTGTAGGTAGTCTTGAACTTTAGTTATATCTAGTTTGTCTCGACAGTGATCTTGCCAGATTCGTAACTCTTGATCAGTTAACGTTTCTGGATAGTTTCTCGCTTTATAGCGAAACAGTAATTTTGCTAATCTTGGATCGTCAAAAGTTAACGATAAACTATCTAATAATTGGGGCGGAGTCGTTCGAATCGTTTCACAATTTATTAAATCATTTCCATTTAAAAAGCCAGCATATATTTGTGCATCGACATCACTATTGTTATTTGAGTATTCATTATCCATGCCAAATAGTTCACGCATTTTACTTTGTAATAAACTTTGATGTTCCAGTAGTTTTTGTTGATTTTCTAAGCATTTCTGTTTATCAAGATCGAAACGCTTTGCATTATCGGGTAATAGTGTGCTCAATGGCGCAATGATTGGGCATTTGTTAATATGAATTAGTTTTAATGGGACACGTTGTTCATCAACATCAAGATCTTCAGTTTTAGTGTAGAGTTTCTCTCGAATAGTTTCGACTGGTAAATTAATCAGTGAATCGATATCTCCAGTAAGATCACAAACAATCACTGCATTTTTTTGATTTGCGTGCCATGCAATAGGGCTAACTAATGACATGTTACCGCGATAACTACCTAACATGCCAGAAACGTGAATTATTGGTGTCATGTTGGCAATATCGATAAGCTCGACGACTTTGTTTTTATTACGTAGTGTGAAGAAATAATTGAATAACTTTGGTTGTACTTGCTTAATTAGTTTTGCCATTGCAATGGTGGCGTAAACATCAGACATAGCATCATGCGCGTGTTCATGTTCAATATTATTAGCTTTAGTGAGATCTTCTAATCGAAAACTAGGGAAACCAGATTCATTTATTGGCCAATTAATCCCTTCCGGTCTTAATGCATAACAAGCTCGGACGACATCTAGTAGGTCCCATCTTGAATTACCGTTTCGCCAACTATAAGCATAAGGGTCATAAAAGTTACGGTATAAGATGTTGCGAGTCACTTCATCATCAAAACGAATATTATTATAGCCTAAGATACACGTGTTAGGTTGGCTAAATGCTTCATGTATTTGTTTGGTGAATTCGGCTTCACATATACCTTGTTGATTTGCTTTTTGTGGTGTTATTCCAGTTATTAGCACAGCTTCAGGATTGGGAAGATAATCTTGGGCTATTTGACAATAGATGACTAAAGGTTCTTCAATAATATTAAAATCACTGTCAGTTCGAACACCAGCAAACTGAGCAGGGCGATCTAAAGCTGGATTTATGCCAAAAGTTTCATAATCGTGAAAATAAAAGGTTATCTGCTGTGAATTATTTTTCATTATTTTATAATTTTTTGTATTTTAATTTATTAAATCAAGCTGTTTTGTTTATCGGTTTTAGGATGATATTTAAGTCTGATATTGAAAAATATTAACTAAATATCGATAGTTATATATTTTATATTATATCAGATTTAATGAGAGTAATGTGGGATAAAATAAAATTATTGGAAGATAAGCTCAAATAAAAAAGTGAATATAATAATATATTCACTTTTCTAATCCTCCTAAATTAGTAATAATTATCGAGTTCTTTTAGAAATATTTTTAACTCTTCTATCCATAATTCAGCATTCATGGTTGTACCATGGCCTCGGGTCTTATCACTTGCTGGAATTAGATAATATTTAGCAGCAACAACATCCTTAAGCGCTTTTTCCATTAAACCTGTGTTTGGTGGGTTTCTTTCATCATCTTCTGAATTGATAACTAACATAAATGCTTTAATTTTTGTTAGCTCTTTTGTTGGATCAAAGTTTCTGGCTGCATCCCATTGATATAAAAAATCATTCGCGTCCATTGTTGTTCGTTCTTTTAACTTATTTGCTAATATTTCTTCTGTTTTCTGGGTGTTATAAGCGTTATTTTGCCAGGCAATATCACCTCCGTTAGTCGCGATATCGTAGTAATTATAAACAGTTTGGAATTTTTCAGGTTGTTTGCTATAAAAGCCATTATTCCAATCAGGATCGTCTTTAATTGAATTAATGATCATCTTTCTCATTATCCAATTTCGACTAGACATTGGCGCAGGGGTTGCTGCCATTGCAATTGCTGCTTTCATGTAATTAGGATACATAGTTACCCATTGCCATGTATTCATTCCACCCATCGAGTTACCAATAATAAGTTCAAGATGATCTATATTTAAACCTTTTTTCAAAAGTATGTATTGAGCATTAACCATGTCGGTATAATCATAATGAGGAAAGTTTCCTTTCAAACCGTCAGAGGGTTTCGAAGATTGACCTGTACCAATAGCGTCAGGCAATATTATGAAATATTTTTCAGCATCCAACGGCATTCCTTTATCGAATAAGGCATGACCAAAACTGTCATTAAGCATTGAATCTCCATTGCCAGTTGTGCCATGTAAAACTAATACTGGCTTTCCTTTAGGGTCGCCGATAGTGACATAATGAGTTTTTAAATTTTGAATTGTATTACCATCATTAAATTTAAATTTTTCAATAATATAATCACCTTCTTTTCGGTTATAGAACTCGGAACAATATCCTTGCGATGCGAAAACGAGAAAAATAAAAAATAGTAGCGTTTTTTTTATATTATTCATATGTGGCTCTCTCCTTCATAATTACGTTATGAATCATATGTGTAAGAGATAGGGTAGGAAGGTAATATTTACGTTGAATGAATTTTTTCCAACGTTAGTTTCTATAATAATTTATTAAATGATAGCCATCCAATAAAAATACGTTTATTTGCATTAACTAATTAAATTTTAAAATGAATTTTAAGTATAAACGGAAAGTTCTTTAAGTTATTAAAAAGGGAATTATCAATTCCCTTTCTTGAAGTTATTTAATAGAATTTTTAGTCTTTGGGTGCGCTTTCGATGATATCAGCTAGCTTTTCGAGAGTTAATCTTAAGAACCTTGGCATAGCTTCGATTTCAATCGAGTCCATTAAGTTTTTTACATAGAGACCTAATTCAGTATCGCCTTCAACAATGAGTCGACGTTGGAAGAATAATGTATCAGGATCTTGCCGTCTAGTTGCTATCATTATTAAGTCATTGGCATTGCCGATGAAGCTTACATCAGGTATTTCTTCGCGGCTAACCACAAGTTTGTTATCAATTAAGCTGACAAACCAGACTAATTGAAGATCGACAACTTGGATTTTGAGCCAACGATTTTCTAAAAAATCTAGCTCGCCATCTTCAAGTGAATGTTTGAATTGCAATTGTAATAATTGTTCAATAGCTCTTTTTTTTACGCTAAAGGGTATACATTGTAATGTCATACCCAACATTTGTGGCGCTTTATCGACAAATTGTGAATGAATTCTTCCTAGAAATTGGTGTTTATTGCCAATCATTTACGCATCTCCAGAGATCATCTTCTCATAAATATCTAAATCAGTATTTAGATGCTCGAAAACTTCTTCACTAACTTCATCACGAACTTTCATTTGAAGTAATGCGGTGCGCTCCGCCCCAATTGCAACTAAACGCATACGTCTTTCTAGATTTTCAGCTTCAAGAGCTTTTTGTTCTAAATCTTTTAAGCCAGTTCGACGTCTTAATGAACCTATAACACGTGAACCAACTTCGTGGATAATTTCTTGATCTAGGCCTTCTTCAGACGTTTCTTGTAAAAGGCTAGTTTGCATTTTTTCAAGACTAACGATAGCTTCTTCAGCCATTTGTCCTTTTACGGTTAATATTTCGTTGTCTTGTTCAGAGTTATCCAAGATCACGCTACCACGTAATAAAATTGGTAACATGATAATAGCGGATATTAATGATACTAATATAATACCAGCAGCAATAAATACGAGTTGATATCTGCCTGCAATGGTTATTGGAATAGATAATACACCGGCTAGTGTTATCGCTCCGCGGACACCAGCAAAAGTAGATATCCATAAATCACGTGTGGTATATGAATTAAATGCTAATGGACGCTTTGTGCCAAATGGCATTGTTGGCATTTTTTTCATAGCCCAAAGCCAAGCAAATCGAGTACCCATTAATACTATAAAAACGAACAATACAATTAAGCATAGTTGCCATAATTCAATTGATGCATCGGTTTGGTTTTCAGCAAATGTATTTTTTAAAATACTTGGAAGCTGAATACCTAATAGAACAAAAACAAATCCATTGAATACGAACGTTAACATTGACCATGCACTATCAGATTGTAAGCGAGTTGTTAAAGGGGCATTACGCATCATTCCTGAGTGGTTAACTGTCATACCAGCACTTACTGCAGCTAAAATACCGGAACAGTGACATTCTTCAGCAATGATATAAGCGGCAAATGGTAGTAAGAATAATAGTACGATTTGGATTGCGGGATCATTGTTTGTTAGTTGGTTTATTTTACGCAAAATACGAGCATATAACCAAGTGAATATCACCCCAACAGCTAATCCACCTAAAGCAACCACGAAGAAGGATATACTGATTTGTAATAAGTTGAATTCAAATGCACCCGCTGCAATTGCAAGTGCAAATTTTAAGGAAACAAGGCCAGAAGCGTCATTCATTAAGGCTTCACCTTCAATGATTTCCATCTTCTCTTTTTCAATTCGTCCTTTACCGACAATACCACTAAGTGCGACGGCATCGGTAGGTGATAATACTGCTGCTAATGCAAATACGGCTGGCATTGAAATATCTGGTAGCATCCAATGTAGTAAGTAACCCAGAGCAACAATTGATATAACCACTAGAACCAAGGCTAGCCCTACAATTTCTCGTACATTATGGACAAAATCTTTTACAGAAGTTTTACGTCCATCAGCAAATAGTAAAGGAGGAATGAACAGTACAAGAAATAGGTCTGAGTTAAACTCTAAATAAATACCTAATGCGGCAAGAATACTACCTAGTAGTATCTGCATTAGAGGCAATGGGATCTGTATTGGTAACATTTTTATAATGACACCAGAAAGTGATACAATTAATACTATTAGTAATATTGTTGAAAATAGTTCCATAGCTACTCTTTTAGTTATCCCATATATAGTTATCTATTATATAGGATTTTTAAGAATATTTCAGGTTAAAATTGTATAAAATCACTCAAATTTTAAGCAATCTCTATTATTGATCAAAAAAAGTAATAATTTAATTGATGGGCAGATTAGATGGAAAATTGGCGAAGAGCATTTGTATTACATACCAGAACATACAGTGAAAGCAGTTTGCTAGTCGATTTATTCGTTGAAAATGTTGGGAAAGTAACCATTTTAGCAAAAGGTGCTAGGCGTAAACGCTCTGCATTAAAAGGTATTTTACAACCTTTTACTCCACTAATTGTTCAATATTCAGGTCATGGAGAAATAAAAACTTTACGTCAAGTTGAGGCTGTTTCCCTTACTTTACCTCTTGTTTCTGTTTATTTATATAGCGCCTTTTATTTAAATGAACTATTACACCGTGTTTTAGTCGCCGAAACCGAAATAACTACTTTGTTTGATGATTATCTAGCAAGTATACAACAATTAGCCCAACAAGTTCCTGCTGAAAACGTGTTACGAGCATTTGAATTGGCCTTACTTGAAAATTTGGGCTATCACGTTGATTTTTTCCATTGCAGTGCAACAGGGGAGAATATTGTTGAATCAATGCACTATCAGTATGTTTCAGAAAAAGGTTTCATTTGTAGTTTGTTACAAAATACCACCGCTTTCACTGGCGAAGAAGTCTTAGCTTTAGGGAAAAGGCAATTTCACAATATCGATACACTTAAAGCGGCAAAACGTTTTACAAGGATGGCGTTAAAACCTTATGTTGGTGCAAAACCATTTAAAAGTAGAGAATTATTTTTAAAAATATAATTTGTCTTTTTACTTAATTCAAAAAGATACTTTACGTAAAATGTATTAGATCTATTCCGTCAACAATGCTGACGGAAAGATGATTAATTATAAATTAATAAACCGGAGGTTTGGCATAATTACCATTATCAGCAGGAAAAGCATTTGGACTTAATTTTTGATAGTTTCTACTATTATCTTCTAACTGAAATATTGCCGTGCCTATTACACCTATATTTGTTGCTGAACCTTCACTATTATGATTAGCATAAGCATTAGAGCTGTCAGAAAAAGTGAAAGCGGCTACTTCATTATTGCTTTTACGGAAGCCTTCAATCACAAGTGTGTCATATGGTCTTAAAATATAGCCATTGTTTGATAATGAACCAGCTTTACCATTAATAACGTCTAATCCATCAATAGTTGCTACAATTTCATAGGTATTAGAAGAGTAATTACGATAGAATAATCGGTAACTTTGTCCTACTTTACCTTGTAACTTAACGTTGTTATTTTGTTTAGTTAATGGCCATTTTTTGCCACGATCATCAAGGAAAGCCATACCAATTGTGCCATTATTCAACATAACTTCTGAAATTGCTTTTCCATTATATTGATGTGCTGAATAATTGATAGTAATAATATCAATAGGGCAAAAACCGGTACGTTTCATACTTACTTGTTGAACATCTGATTCAATGCAATCTCCCCATTGAATCCCTAAGGTTTTATTAGCAATATCTGTATTAGATTATGCAACATCACTATTACGATAAGATAGGCATACAATTAAAGTTAATAAAGATAAAATAGCGATAAAATATTTTGTATGCATTACTCTCATATTCCTTTATATATTATGTAGTTAAACATATTTATCTTAATACATTATATTATTATATATAATATTTTTTTGCTGGCTATGTTTCATTTCAGCTATTTATAATTAATTATGACTAATTAAGTGTTATTAAATTATTATAATAAAATCTGTGATAAACCCTCGGTATTCTATTTAAAATCCTTAAGATAAGTGGTAGTATACACAACTATTTTTTATGTACGCATGTGCGCTTTCGTGTGGCGCACCACTGTTATAAGGATTTATTATGCCAATTATTACTCTTCCTGACGGAAGTCAACGTCAATTTGATAAGCCTGTTACTGTTTTAGAAGTTGCTCAAAGTATTGGAGCTGGTCTTGCCAAAGCATGTATTGCTGGGCGAGTAAATGGTGAACGTAAAGATGCTTGTGATTTAATTGAGCAAGATTCAACTTTATCTATTATTACATCAAAAGATGAAGATGGGCTTGAAATAATTCGTCACTCTTGCGCTCATTTGTTAGGACATGCAATTAAACAACTTTGGCCAAATACGCAAATGGCAATTGGTCCAACGATTGATAACGGCTTTTATTACGATGTCGATTTAGATCACTCTCTAACTCAGGAAGATCTTGACGCTCTAGAAAAGCGTATGCATGAATTGGCTAAGAAAGATTATGATGTTATAAAAGAAGTAGTAAGTTGGGAACGTGCTAGAGAAGTATTCTGGGAGCGTCATGAACCATATAAAATTGCTATTTTAGATGAAAATATTCCAAAAGATTCTACTCCTGCACTTTATCACCATGAAGAATATATTGACATGTGCCGCGGGCCACATGTGCCAAATATGCGTTTTTGCCATCATTTTAAATTGCAAAAAATTGCTGGAGCATATTGGCGGGGTAATAGTGATAATAAAATGTTACAACGTATTTATGGCACAGCATGGGCTGATAAAAAACAACTTGATAGTTACTTACAATTTTTAGAAGAAGCAGCTAAGCGAGACCATCGTAAAATTGGTAAACAGCTAGATTTGTATCATATGCAGGAAGAAGCACCTGGTATGGTGTTTTGGCATAACGATGGTTGGATTATTTTCCGTGAACTTGAGGTTTTTGTTCGCACTAAACTAAAAGAATACGATTATCAAGAAGTGAAAGGTCCATTTATGATGGATCGGGTTTTATGGGAAAAAACAGGTCACTGGGGTAACTATAAAGAGTTGATGTTTGTTACTTCATCTGAAAATCGTGAATACTGTATTAAACCGATGAACTGCCCAGGGCATGTTCAAATTTTCAATCAAGGTTTAAAATCTTATCGTGATTTACCACTAAGAATGGCTGAGTTTGGTAGTTGTCACCGAAACGAACCGTCAGGCTCATTACATGGTTTAATGCGTGTTCGTGGTTTTACTCAAGATGATGCACATATCTTTTGTACTGAGAACCAAATCCGCAGTGAAGTTAATAACTGTATCAAAATGGTTTATGACATGTATAGCACATTTGGTTTCAAAGACATTACTGTTAAATTATCAACTCGTCCTGAAAAACGTATTGGTAAAGATGAAACTTGGGACTTAGCAGAGAAAGATTTAGCAGAGTGTTTAACTGAAAATGGTATTGAATTTGAGTATTTACCTGGTGAAGGTGCATTTTATGGGCCAAAAATTGAATTTACGCTTCATGATTGCTTAGGTCGTGCATGGCAATGTGGTACAGTCCAGCTAGACTTTATGTTACCAGAAAGATTAGATGCAACTTATGTAGGTGAAGATAATGAACGTCATGTTCCAGTTATGATTCACCGAGCGATTTTAGGTTCGATGGAACGTTTTATGGGAATTTTGACTGAAGATTGTGCAGGATTCTTCCCAACATGGTTAGCACCATTACAAGTTGCCGTTATCAATATTACCGATAATCAAGCTGATTATGCGAAACAATTAACCAGCCAATTACAAAAAGTTGGTATTAGAGCAAAAGCAGACTTGAGAAATGAGAAAATAGGGTTTAAAATTCGTGAGCATACTCTAAAACGTGTTCCTTATATGTTTGTTTGTGGAGACAAAGAAATGGAATCAGGAACAATTTCAGTTAGAACACGCCAAGGTAAAGATCTTGGTAGCTTTGAAGTGAAACATGTTATAGAATTATTGCTTAATGAAATTCATAGTCGTTCATTAGAACAGATGAATTAATGATAAATTACTTTGGAGGAATGAGATATTAAAGTCAGTAAGCGAATTCAGTCAACACGCGCGCACAAAATTAACGATGAGATTACAGCTCGCGAGGTGAGGTTAACCGGCGTCGATGGTGAACAGCTCGGTATTGTTAGCTTAGATGAAGCTTTAAAACAAGCTGAAGAAGCAACGTTGGATTTAGTTGAAATAAGTCCTAATGCAGAGCCACCTGTTTGTCGAATTATGGATTATGGCAAATTCCTCTATGAAAAGAGTAAAGCAACAAAAGAACAGAAGAAGAAGCAAAAGGTTGTTCAGGTTAAGGAAATTAAATTCCGACCTGGTACAGACGAAGGCGACTATCAGGTAAAACTCCGCAGCCTGATACGCTTTCTTGAAGATGGCGATAAAGCCAAAGTTACGTTGCGTTTTCGTGGACGTGAAATGGCTCACCAACAGTTAGGTATTGAAATGCTTGACCGCATTAAAGAAGACTTAGCTGATTTGGCGGTTATTGAATCTTATCCCACTAAGATTGAAGGTCGTCAAATGATTATGGTGTTAGCGCCGAAGAAAAAGTAATGGTTTTTCAAGTTAATTTTTAGTTTCTAAAAATTACACCATTATTTTATTTTTATTAACAATGCGAAGTGGAAATTTATAAAATGCCTAAAATTAAAACTGTAAGAGGCGCAGCAAAGCGCTTTAAAAAAACAGCTTCTGGTGGCTTTAAGCATAAACAAGCTAACAAGAGCCATATCCTAACTAAAAAATCAACTAAGCGTAAACGTCATTTACGTGGTTTGACTACTGTGTCAAAAGGCGATTTAGGTTTAGTAGTGGCGTGTGTTCCATACGCTTAATTATTGATTAATTTTTTAGAGGATATAGTTTATGGCTCGTGTTAAACGTGGTGTTATTGCTCGTGCACGTCACAAGAAAATTTTAAAACAAGCAAAAGGGTATTATGGTGCTCGTTCACGTGTATATCGTGTTGCTTTCCAAGCAGTAATTAAAGCAGGACAATATGCTTATCGTGACCGTCGTCAACGTAAACGTCAATTCCGTCAATTATGGATTGTACGTATCAATGCTGCTGCTCGTCAATGTGGTCTTTCTTATAGTCGTTTCATCAACGGTTTAAAGAAAGCTTCAATTGAAATCGATCGTAAGATCCTTGCAGATATTGCAGTATTTGATAAAAATGCGTTCGCTGCATTAGTTGAAAAGGCAAAAGCTGCACTTTAATAGCTTTATAAGAGCCGAGTTATCTCGGCTTTTATGTTTTATAAAAAGATTATTTAAGAGTTAATTATGAATTTAGTTATTTTTCGTTTCTTTTTTAGCTTCAATAATGCTATTCGTTCGTGAGGCAAATAAAAAACGAAAAATAATTATAAAAGCCTCAGAAGAGGCTTTTTTTATGTAATAAACAATAAGCAGGAGAACTGTATGTCTCAATTAGTTGAACTGGTAAGCAATGCCAAATCCGCTATTGAAAATGCTAATGATATTAATGCCATAGAACAAATTCGAGTGGAATATTTTGGTAAAAAAGGCTATTTTACAATGCAGATGGCTTCTTTACGTGATGTTCCCGCTGATGAACGCCCCGCTGTAGGTCAGAAAATTAATGATGCTAAACAACAAGTTGTTGAGTTATTAAATCAGAAGCGTGACTTTTTAGAGCGTCAGGCTCTTAATGCAAAATTAGCAAATGAAACAATTGACATTACATTACCAGGTAAGTCGCTAGAATTAGGTGGTTTACATCCAGTTACTAAGACAATTAATCGTTTAGTTGAATTTTTTGGAGAACTGGGCTTTGTTGTTGAGACTGGACCAGAAATCGAGGACGATTATCATAACTTTGATGCATTAAATATTCCTGCTCATCATCCTGCACGTGCTGATCACGATACATTTTGGTTTGATGCAAAACGTTTATTACGCACACAAACTTCTACAGTTCAAATAAGAACAATGGAAAATCAAAAACCGCCAATCCGAATCATTGCTCCAGGTAGAACTTATCGTAATGATTATGATCAAACGCATACGCCAATGTTTCACCAAATGGAAGGGTTATTGATAGATAAAAATGTAAGTTTTACCCATTTGAAGGGGTTATTGCATGATTTTCTTCATTGTTTTTTTGAGGATAATATGGAAATTAGATTTAGACCTGCATATTTTCCATTTACAGAACCTTCAGCAGAAGTGGACATCAAGGCTAAGAATGGCAAATGGTTAGAAGTTTTAGGATGCGGTATGGTTCATCCTAATGTATTACGTAATGTTGGAATAGATCCTGAAATATATAATGGTTTTGCCTTTGGTATGGGAATTGAAAGGTTAACTATGTTGCGTTACGGTGTCACTGATTTGCGTTCTTTCTTTGAAAATGATTTACGTTTTTTAAAACAATTTAATTAATTCTGGAGATCAAAACATGAAATTTAGTGAAAGTTGGCTACGTGAATGGATCAATCCAGAAATTAGTAGCGAAATGTTAGCCGATCAATTAACCATGGCTGGACT
The DNA here is from genome assembly GCF_019469165.1 of Gilliamella sp. ESL0443. Classification (NCBI taxonomy): domain Bacteria; kingdom Pseudomonadati; phylum Pseudomonadota; class Gammaproteobacteria; order Orbales; family Orbaceae; genus Gilliamella; species Gilliamella sp. ESL0443. Next base: position 983,351 of record NZ_CP048263.1, read on the forward strand.
AGAAGTCGATGATGTTGAAAAAGTTGCTGGTGATTTTTCAGGTGTCGTTGTTGGAAGGGTAGTTGAGTGTAAACAACATCCTAATGCCGATAAGCTCCGTGTAACTAAAGTCGATATTGGCAAGCCTGAATTACTGGATATTGTTTGTGGTGCACCAAATTGTCGTCAGGGGTTAACTGTTGCTTGTGCAACAATTGGGGCTGTTCTACCAGGTGATTTTAAAATTAAAGCCGCCAAATTACGTGGTGAACCTTCAGAAGGTATGCTTTGTTCTTACTCTGAATTAGGAATATCTGAAGATCATAGTGGCATTATTGAATTGCCTGATGATGCACCTTTAGGGAAAGATATCCGAGAATATCTAAATCTTAATGATGTTATGATTGAGATTAGTGTTACGCCTAATCGGGCTGATTGTTTTGGTATCATTGGTGTTGCCCGAGATATCTCTGCAGTTAACAATATTCCAATGAAACAACTTAATATTGAAAGTGTTCCAGCAACTATTGCTGATACTGTGTCAATTGAAATAAATGAACCTAAAGCTGCGCCACGTTATCTTGGCCGAGTAATAAAAAATATTGATGTTAATGCAACAACACCACTTTGGATGAAAGAGAAATTACGCCGTGGTGGTATTCGCTCAATTGATGCCATTGTCGATATTACTAATTATGTGTTATTAGAATTAGGTCATCCGATGCATGCATTTGATTTGGCGCAAATCGATTCAGGAATTATTGTTCGTTATGCTCATCAAGATGAAAAACTTGTTTTATTAAACGGGAATGAAGTCAAACTAAACGATAAAACACTTGTTATTGCCGATCATCAAAAAGTATTAGCAATGGCTGGTATTATGGGGGGAGAAAAATCTGGCGTAACAACTTCCACAAAAGATATCTTCCTTGAATCAGCTTTTTTTGCACCATTAGCAATAACTGGTAAAGCTCGTGAATATGGTTTACACACTGATGCTTCTCACCGTTATGAACGTGGTGTTGATCCTTATTTACAATTATCTGCTATGCAAAGAGCAACTCAATTAATTGTTGATATTTGTGGTGGTGATGTAGGTCCAATCTCTGAAATTACAAACGAAAAAGAGCTTCCTTCTCAAGCTACAATTCAACTACGTAGACATAAAGTGGATCAAATTATAGGTTATGTAATTGAAACTCAAAAAATTACAGACATTTTAGTTAGATTGGGCTGTGAAGTTTCTTATAATGAAAATGTTTGGACTGTTAAATCACCAAGTTGGCGATTTGATTTGCAAATCGAAGAGGATTTAATTGAGGAAGTTGCTCGAATTTATGGCTATAACAATATTCCTAATGTGAATCTGAAAATAGAATCTGTAATGAAGCCAAAACCTGAAAATATAGTCCCTTTGTCTAGAGTAAAAAATTTATTAGTAGATAAAGGTTATCAAGAGGCGGTGACTTATAGTTTTGTTGATCCTAAAATTCAACAACTTCTTCACCCAGAGCAGCATCATATTACATTACCTAATCCTATTTCGAGTGAAATGTCTGTTATGCGTTTATCATTATGGTCAGGGTTATTAGATGCTGTAATATATAATCAAAATCGCCAACAATCTCGGATGAGATTATTTGAAACTGGCTTACGTTTTATTCCAGATGATTCATGTGAATTTGGTGTTCGCCAGGAATTGATGCTTGCTGGTGTTCTTACTGGCACTCTTTATGAAGAGCATTGGTCATTACCTAAACAAAATATTGATTTTTATGATTTGAAAGGGGACTTAGAGTTACTATTTTCTCTTTTAGGTTGTAATGAAAAAATTGTATACCAGAAATCAGAGCTTGATGCATTACATCCTGGACAAAGTGCTGCTATTTACTTGAATGGCGAGCTTATTGGTAATTTTGGTGTTTTACATCCAGAAATTGAAAAAAAATTATCTTTAAATAGTAAAACGCTTGTTTTTGAAATAAATTTAGATAAAATTAATGATAAAAGAGTACCAGTTGCTCATGAGTTATCTAAATATCCGTCTAATAAGCGAGATATTGCTGTAGTTGTATCTAACACAATACCAGCAGCAGATATTATTTCTGAGTGTAAACATGCTGGTGGTGAACAACTTGTAAGAGTTAATTTATTTGATGTATATCAAGGTGAAAACATAGATAAAGATCAGAAAAGCCTTGCTATCAGTTTGATTTTACAAGACAAATCACGTACACTAGAAGAAGAAGATATAACAAACATTGTAAGCAAGTGTGTTATTGCTTTACAAAACCGTTTCAATGCCCTATTAAGAGAATAATAATTATGACATTAACTAAAGCTGATATTGCAGATCGTCTTGCCGATAAATTTGATATTGATCGTCAAGAAGCTAAAGTCCTAGTTGAACTTTTTTTCGAAGAAATTCGAGTTGCTTTAGAAAAAGGTGAACCTGTTAAACTGTCTGGATTTGGTAATTTCGCTGTTCGTGATAAAAATTCACGACCAGGTCGCAATCCAAAAACAGGCGAAAGTGTTGATATCTCAGCTCGTCGAGTTGTCACATTTAGACCAGGTATTAAATTTAGAGAACGAATTGAGAAAAATTTAACTCTATAGTTAACACTTTTAAATTTCGTTTGATATGTAATAGCCTTTCTGTTGTTATTACAAGACAGGAAGGTTAGTTCTTTTTTCGTTATAAATATTGTAATAATTTGCTAATTAAAGCATAATAACGCCTCTCCAATGGAGGCTCTATGGGTCCTCTTGCAACATTTTTTTGCTCATCAGGTCAGGTCCGGAAGGAAGCAGCCAAAGTAAAAAATATGTGTGTGGGATGTGGCTGATAGGGTCTCCTCCAAAATTCTCTAAATTAATATTACTATTAACTTACCATTGTTATTAATGGCTATTAAATAGTCACTTAATTTATCCTTTCAAAATTTCATATTAAAGAGGTTGTAGAGATGCAACATTTTTGCGATCATATATCAAATTTTATTTATCTTCTTAAGTAAAATTATTCATATTAGAAAAACAGTAATGAGGAATTATTTATGATGCGAGTTGGATTATTTATCCTAACTAACTTAGCTGTTATGTTTGTATTTGGTATTATTTTAAGTATTTGTGGCGTTGATGCTCATAGTACATTAGGATTACTTATATTTGCAGCTATATTTGGTTTTGGTGGGTCTTTTATTTCACTTCTTTTATCTAAAAGAATGGCTTTAAGTTCTGTTGGTGGGAAAATAATTACTAATCCTCGCAACGCTCAAGAGCAATGGCTTTTAGATGTAGTTAATCGTCAAGCAAATGAATTGAAATTAAAAACACCACAAGTTGCGATTTATCAAGCAGAAGATATAAATGCTTTTGCAACAGGAGCAACTAAAAATAATTCTCTAGTAGCTGTTAGCTCGGGCCTTTTATCCGCTATGACTCAAGATGAAGCTGAAGCTGTAATTGGACATGAAATGAGTCACGTTGCAAATGGTGATATGGTGACAATGGCACTTTTACAAGGTGTACTTAATACTTTTGTTATTTTCATTTCACGAATTTTTGCTTCAATCGTAACAAAAGCTTTGGAAGATAGAAGTGAAGGATTATCTACTTTTGCTTATTATTTCATCGTAATGATTTTTGAAACTGTATTTGGTATTTTAGCAAGTATCATTGCTATGTGGTTTTCACGTTATCGAGAGTTCCATGCTGATGCAGGCTCAGCGAAATTAGTAGGGTCTACTAAAATGATTGCTGCTTTAGAAAAATTAAAATTGAGTCATGAGCCAAGTGAAGAAGCATCAATTTTGGCATTCTGTATTAATGGTGAGAAGAAAGCAAGATTTTCTCAACTATTCTTATCTCATCCACCTTTAGATAAACGTATTGAAGCATTGCGTAATCAATCTAATATTCTTTAATAAATAATATTTAAAAACTTCAATGGCAAATATTAATTGTATTTGCCATTTTTTAATTAAAATTTAATATACCATCCTAATATTTTCTCAGAGAATCTCTCATGTATAGGCAACAAACTACTAAATTAGAATTACTTAGCCCCGCAAAAAATATAGAAATTGCAAAAGAAGCTATCTTACATGGAGCTGATGCTATTTATATTGGGGGGCCTCAATTTGGTGCTCGTCATAATGCTGGTAATTCAGTAAGTGATATTGCTAAACTAGTAGAATTTGCTCATCATTTTTACGCTAAGGTTTTTGTAACTTTAAACACAATTCTTCATGACAATGAGCTTGAAGCTGCAAGACAACTAATTTGGCAATTATATAATGCTGGTGTGGATGCTTTGATAGTTCAAGATATGGGAATATTAGCTATGGATATCCCACCAATTGATTTACATGCTAGTACCCAAATGGATATTAGAACGCCAGAAAAAGCTAAATTTCTTTCCGATGTAGGTTTTTCTCAAATAGTTTTAGCGAGAGAATTAAATTTAACCGAAATAGCAAACATACATCAACAAATTGATGCAAATATTGAATTTTTTATTCATGGCGCATTATGTGTTGCATTTTCTGGTCAATGCTATATTTCTCATGCACAAACGGGTCGAAGCGCTAATCGAGGCGACTGTTCTCAAGCTTGTCGATTGCCATTTACATTAAAAGACGAACAAGGTCGCATCGTCGCTTATGAAAAACATCTTTTATCAATGAAGGATAATAATCAGTCTGATAATTTAATAGAGTTGATACAAGCCGGAGTGAGATCTTTCAAGATTGAAGGCAGATACAAAGATTTGAGTTATGTTAAAAATATAACCGCATTTTATCGTAAAAAATTAGATAATATTTTAGAAAAAAACACAGATTTTGTTGCTGCATCGAGTGGCAAAACTGAACACTTTTTTACCCCGGATCCAAATAGAACATTCCACAGAGGATCTACCGATTATTTTGTTCGAGGTAGACAAGCCAATATTGGTGCATTTGATTCACCCAAATTTATTGGCTTAACAATTGGTGAAATTATAAAAATTACTAAACAATCTATCGTAATAAAATCAGAACAAGCGTTAACTAATGGTGATGGATTAAATGTTTTAATCAAAAGGGAAATTATAGGTTTTAGAGCTGATAAAGTAGAAAAAATTGGTAATAATCATTATCAAGTATTTCCTAATGAAATACCTAAAGCATTATATTCTATAAAATTACCTTATCAAATTAATCGCAATTTAGATCATTATTGGCAACAAATTTTATTAAAAGAATCTAGTTGTCGTCGTATCGGTGTAACATTTAGGCTTAAAAATATAACAAACGGTTTGGAGTTAATTGCATCGAGTGAAGAGGGTAGTTGCGTTAAAATTGAATTGAAAGGCCCATTTGAGTTAGCTAAGCAACAGGATAAAGCTCTCAATAATATAAGAGATAGTTTATCTAAGTTAGGTCAGACAACCTATTATTTAGCGGAGTTAATTATAGATTTAAACCAAGCTTATTTTGTTCCCAACAGTCAATTAAATCAGTTAAGACGAGATATTATTGATAAATTAACTCTAGAGCGATTAAATAATTATCGAAGAAATATTCGTAAACCTCAAGTAAATCCAATACCGATATATCCTGAACAACAATTAAGTTTTTTAGCTAATGTTTATAATCACAAAGCTCGTGAATTTTATGCTCAACATGGTGTAAAACTAATCGAGAGTGCATTTGAAGCTCACGAAGTTAAAGATGACGTTCCTTTAATGACTACAAAGCATTGTCTAAGATTTGCATTTAATTTATGTCCAAAACAAGCTAAAGGGATTCAAGGAGTTAAAACTAAAGTAACACCAATGAAATTAATTCAAAATAATAATGAAGAATTAATTTTAAAATTCAACTGTAAAGCTTGTGAAATGCAGGTTTGGGGCAAAATCAAAAAACATATTTTAAAAATCCCAGTGCTTGGTAGTGAAGTTATTTTACTGACAAATAATAATTAACATGTTGATTATTGAGAATTTATATCTAATTAATAAAAAATATTAGCGATAAATAGTAATGCAAAAGGTGTTATTTTAGTTCGTAATAATGTTATTGTTTAACATAATATACATTATTTGAATCTTAATGAATTGATTTTATTAGATTTTATAATTTGAATGCGTAATAATGGAAAATAGGGGATAGATTAGCGTTTTATTAAAAGAAAACACGATAAATAACTTCTATTCAACTGCCAAATTTAATTTATTTTTTTTCAATATGTTAACGGTATAGTCTAAGAAAAGTAATCATCCCATGTGTTTGCAATACTTTTTTACTCTACATGTTCTAATTTTCATGTTAACTTTAAATAGCAAAACACAAAGTCAAACGAGTACGCATTTGACGAAGTGAACTCTTGATAAATAGTTTTTAATTAAATTAAAAAAATATAGCAAAGAGTTATGTTTTTCAGTTTTTAAGCAGAAAATCATAAAGAATCCAATTCATTTTTATTTTTCTGTTCTTTTTCTTTTTTCATCATTTCTTTTGCTTTTTTATCAAATTCTTTAAAAATATATTCAATTCTTGACTCAAAAGACATATGAGGAGCAGATAGTTCTATTATAGTTTGATCATCTGTATATTTAGCATATTGATCGCCGACGAACGGTCTTTTTTTAGCTATTAACTTGTATTTTTTGATAAATTTTTATACAATTTCTTAAAACAATCTTAAAAATCAGTTTTTAATTCATTATTAGTTTTAGTTCGAATGATGTAAAATGCATTATGTTGAAGTCGCAGATTGTAAAATGTTGGCCGACAAAGTCGGCTAACAATCAAGAATTTAGCATAACGCCATTATGCGTACTAATACTGGTTATGATATTGTTTCTTCCTTTTTGAATTATATTTCCAGCTTTTTGACATCTTATATACGTAGGATGCGTAATCATCCCAAGGATTGGCTATATTACTTCCCCTTGACGGCCTAATTTTTAGTTTATACTGTTTATATTCAATCATGTGAATGCAATAGGCACTTTTTTCTTGTTTAGTGCTGAAATGTTTATGTGACTCACTATGAACATAAGTATAATATTCAATGTCGCCTATACTAGTTTTATGTATACTACGTCTTGAAAATTGTTTTTTTAGTTTTAACATACTTTCTCCTAATTTATTAAATAGTTAGAAGAAAGACTCCTTATAATAATTCATATATATACCTTATTAATTTTAGGGTTAGAGTTCGGAGGTTCAGTGACACCCGAACTTTACCGTGGTTTCCCTCGGTAAATAATTTAAATTCAAAAGTAAACAGTAAAATTTATTGCTTATTTTCATGATCAATTTATTTACTTTTATTTATTATATATTTTACGGCATCATCCAGATAGCTAAATTTAGTCCAGTTGCTGTACTTGAAATTACAAAAGTTGAAGTTTCTGATTGTCCGATTCCAGATTGGTATCAAATGCCACAAATTTTTAAATTAGTGGCATGATTTAGCCCTTTTCTTATGAATCTATATTGGTACGCATAATGTATATTATGTTAAATAAAGTATGTTAAATCAATTAAGTTAATTTATTCGCCACTCACCCTCTATTAACAATTCTAAATCTTTATAAGACTATTCTTTTATCAAGAATTCATTTATATTGTTTAGATTAATTACTTAGTGTAGTTATTTAAAAATTTAATAGTGATTTTCTATTTCTTTTCTTTTTATTGAATAGAAATACAAAAAAAATTGGTCAATTTTTGTTTTATGACAAAATATGGTAACCTTATCACTTCAAATCAACAGCCCTTGTATTTAGGATATTATGCATAGTATTTATAAGACATTACGTTCCAATAGTTATTCTGTTCCGTGCGAATTATGCAGTCTCGGTGGGCTCTGTATTCCGATGTTACTCAATAATACATTAAGTAGTGTTTTAGAACGCAAAAGATCTTATTCAAAAGGCGAAATAATAGTTAAAGCAAAAACGCCATTTAAAAAATTCTTCATCGTTCATTCCGGTGCACTTAAAACATTTGTCACGACTTCTGAAAATAATGAACAAATCAATGGATTTTATCTACCTGGAGATATTGTCGGTTTAGACGCCATTTCAACAAAAGTTTATAACAATAACATTCAGGCATTAAGTAACACACTAATCTGTGAACTGCATTATGATGAATTAATGACATTAATTGATACTAATAAAAATGTTAGAGATTTAATCTTTAGATTATTAAGTGCTGACATTTATAATTATCAAAAATTGGTTCTTTGCTATTCTCAGAAAAAATCCGATGAACGCCTTGCCACCTTTATTTATTCTCTTTATCTTCGATATCAGCAAAGAGGACATTCTTCTTTAAATATAAAACTAGCAATGAGCCGTGCTGAAATAGCTAATTATTTAGGATTAACGATTGAAACTGTAAGTCGTAATTTATCAAAATTACAGGAGCAAAATATTTTAATAGCTAAAGGTAAATATATTTATATCAATAATTTGGAAGCTTTAATAGATTTAGGAAATTAAATTTATTTATGCTAAAATAACTAAAAATTCATTGTAAGGTTTTTTATATGTTAAGTTTCAAGAAAACAATTATCGCTACAACTGTTGCGCTTATTCCATTTTGTTCTTTTGCTGCTCAGCAATTAACTGAAGAACAAGCAAACAGCATGCAATCTTTTAAAAGCATTACGATTCGAGGTGCTTTTTATACTGATAGCGATTATGTTATGGCTATGTCAAAGGCTGCAGACAATGAAGGAGCTGCTTCTTTTTACATAACAACAACAAATATCAGCCCTTCTAATGATACTTTGCGTATCGTTTATGCAAAATTATACAAAGCAGACGCACCTAAAGCTTTAGAACAACCAGAAACTTTACGTAAATTTGAAGGTGTTTACGAATATCCAAAATCTAAAGCAATTCGCTTAGAACCATTTAATATTGTGCGTATTCGTGGATACTTTCCGACAGATTATGATGTAAATCAAGCTATTGCTAAAGAAGCATCAGCGCAAGGTGCATATGGCTTTTATATAGATTCACGTTCAGAATTAGGCAGTAATATTCAAGTAGCTGCTTATTTATTTAAAAAAGACGCTCCTGAACGTAAATTACAACCTGAAAATGCTATTCCTTACGATTCTGAAGCAGGTCAATTAGCATTAGCTAAAGGTGGAGAAGCTGCAATGCAGGTTGAAAAACCTGGTTATTACTCCCCTTCTGCATTTAACGAGAAATATTATGCAGATAAATTTAATAATAAAGTAATTGATAAAACTACAACAAATTCTGCTGCAACTAATAAAGTTACAACAACATCAAATACAGAAACAATAAGTACCGTTGCCACTGAACCTCAAAGAGTAACTCGTTACACTGTCACTCTTCCTGATGGGCGAAAAATTCAGGAACTTAACGATGCAACTGCGGCTAAAATGGTTGCCTTTGATACACTGAAATTTAGAGGTTACTACGTTACTGATCAGGAAATTTCATATCAAGCAGGAAAAAGAGCAATAGACGCTGGGGCTAAATATTATCATATTGCTCGAGTTGCTCATGATTCTAAAGGGCCAAACATCACTGTATTTGTAGATCTTTACAAATAATCAAAATGGGCGCATAAGCGCCCTTCTTTTTTATCCTTATAATTATATTCTATAATTCAGAAGATACAGTTTCTATTTGTTGTTTTATCCTTTTTGCAGAAATTGGATACGGTGTGCCGAGTTGTTGAGCGAATAAGTTAACTCTAAGTTCTTCTATCATCCATTTAATATTCGTAACATCATTCAATGATTTTTGATTTTCTGACAAACTATTAAACCAACTTTGATATTCGTTTTTCACTTCTTCTATTATATTCATTGATTGTCTATCTTTAGCCACATTAGTTCCTAGCTTCTCTATCCGTTTTTCTATAGCAGTTAAATAGCGATAAATATCATGGAGTTTGTTATAACCAGTTTTTGCCACAAAACCCTTATAAACTAGCTCATTTAGCTGCGCTTTGATATCAGATAACGCAAATGCTAAAGACAAATCGATACGGCCTTTAAGTTTTTTATTAATATTAAAATGGAGAGTTAAAATTGATTCCACTTGTTTAGCTATATCCACTACAATTTCATTGATATGCTCTTTGGTATAACCTAACAGTTCTTGATATTGTTCTTGATTTTTAACTTTCTGATTGTACTTCTTAATCAAGTAGTCTATTCCACAGGCAATGCAGTCATCAATAAGGTTAAGAACTGTACCGAATGAATTAAAATATAAGCCTAATTTAGATTTATTTGGTAACTTTTCGTGCAAATATTTAATTGGAGATGGAATATTTAAAATCAACAATCGTCTAATCCCGAGCTTGGTTAATCTTTTTTGTTCCTCAAGTGAATCAACCAGTTTAATACTGACCGAATTTTGATTATCAATGATGGCTGGATAGGCTTTAACTGTATAATTATTTTGTTTTTCTTCATAAATACTTGGTAAGTGACCAAAATTCCAATCAATAATATTATCTTTCTCTATTTTGACAGATTTTTTTTGAGTCAGCGATGATAATGCTTCTTGAACTTCTGTTTTAAGATGTTCTTTAATCATCATTAGATCTTTGCCAAAAGCTATTTCTCGTCCCTTATCAACGATACTAAAATTCATTTTTAAGTAATCTGGTACTTGTTCTAATTGCCAATCAGTTGGCTGAATTTTTATACCTGTCATTTTCCTAAATTCATTTTCTAATGTTTCAAGTAATGGATGTTCAATTGAATTAACTCTACTTAAAAAAGCCTCAGCATAGTTAGGTGCAGGAACTAAGCTTTTGCGTAAAGATTTTGGTAATGATTTTATTAAAGCAATAACTAAATCATAACGAAATCCAGGTACTTGCCAATCAAATCCTGTATCTTTTATTTGATTTAATATATTAAGCGGAATAGAAATTGTTACACCGTCACGTGCATTACCTAAATCAAATTGATAAGTTAAAGGTAATTTCAAGTTATTCTGATACCAAAAATCTGGATAATCATTTATTTTTACAGGCTGAGCTGATTGTTTAATCAGCATATTTTTTTCAATATTTAAAAAATCAGGGTCTATTTTTTGTTTGTTTTTCCACCACGTATCAAAGTGTTTTGCGGAAATAACTGATTTGTCTATTCGTTCATCATAAAAATTATAAAGATCATCATCATCAATCAGAATATCCTGACGACGAGATTTATGTTCAAGATCCTCAACTTCATTGATTAATTTCTGATTTTGTTTATAAAACTGGTGATTAGTTTGCCAATCACCTTCAACCAAAGCATTCCGAATAAATAAGGAACGACTTAGTACTGGGTCAATTTTACTATAATTAACTATGCGGTTTGCAACAATTGGTAGACCGAATAAAGTTACTTTTTCATTGGCTAGAGTTGTCCCATTCTTTTTAGACCATCTAGGCTCACTATAACTATATTTAACTAGATGTTTTGCTAATGGTTCAATCCAATCTGCTTCAATTTTAGCAGCCGTTCTACCCCATAGACGGCTTGTCTCAACAAGTTCACTAGCTATACACCATTTTGGTTGATTTTTAAAGATGGCTGAATTAGGGAATATAGCAAATTTAATATTACGAGCACCGATATATTCATGTTTTTCAATTTCTTTCATACCAACATGTGACAATAAGCCGCTTAATAACGCAGTATGCAGTGAACGATAATCCGCTAATTGACTATTAATCGGAAAAGCAAGTTGTTTAATGGTTTGTCTAATTTGTGTATAAACATCTTGCCATTCTCGAATTCTAAGATAGTTAAGATATTCTTTTTTACACAACCGTCTAAATTGATTACCCGACAAATCTGCTTGTTGATTTGTTACATAATTCCATAAATTGATAAGTGATATAAAATCAGATTCTTTATCAGCAAACCTACGGTGTTTCTCATCAGAAGCTTGCTGTTTGTCAAATGGCCTTTCTCGAGGATCTTGTATAGATAGTGCAGAGACAATAATCATAACTTCTTTTATACAACCTAACCGTCTAGCTTCAACTAGCATTCTAGCTAATCTAGGATCAATAGGTAATTGAGATAAAATTCGTCCTATCTCAGTCAAATGATAATGATGATGTTTAGTATAAATTGCACCTAATTCTTCTAATAATCGTATACCATCACGAATATATCTAGAATCAGGTGCTTTAACAAATGGAAAAGCCGCTATATCACCTAATCCTAATGAAGTCATTTGTAATATAACTGATGCTAAATTGGTTCGAAGAATTTCAGGCTCAGTAAATTCAGGTCTGGATAAAAAATCTTGTTCATCATATAAACGTATACAAATACCATCTGAAGTTCTACCACAACGCCCTTTTCGTTGATTCGCTGATGCTTGAGAAATGGGTTCAATTGGTAATCGTTGAACTTTCGTCCGATAACTATAACGACTAATTCTTGCTAAGCCAGGATCGATAACATATTTAATACCAGGAACGGTCAAGGATGTTTCAGCCACATTTGTAGCTAAGATAATTCTTCGAGCACTGTGTGATTGAAAGATACGGTTTTGTTCAGATGCAGATAATCTAGCATATAAGGGCAAAATCTCAGTATGTTTCAGTTCAATTTTTCTTAGCGTATCGGCCAGATCACGTATTTCACGCTCCCCTGTAAGAAAAATCAAAATATCCCCATTACTTTCAAAAGATAATTCATCGATTGCATCTATAATAGGCTGAAAATCAGTATTTTTCTCATTTCCATAATCATCATTAGGAATTGTTGGACGGTATCTAACTTCGACAGGATAGGTACGACCTGAAACTTCAATGATTGGAGCATGATTAAAATGATTTGAAAAACGTTCAACATCTATTGTAGCTGAAGTTATGATGACTTTTAAGTCAGGACGTTTAGGTAATAATTGTTTCAAATATCCCAAAATAAAATCGATATTTAAATTACGTTCATGAGCCTCATCTATAATAATAGTATCATATTGAAGTAATAATTTATCTTGCTGAATCTCTGCCAGTAAAATTCCATCAGTCATTAATTTAACCAAGGTAGTTTCGCTGACATGATCAGAAAATCTGACTTTATAGCCCACTAAGTTGCCTATTTCTGTTTTTAATTCCTCAGCAATACGATTGGCAACTGAACGAGCTGCTAACCTTCTCGGTTGGGTATGGCCAATAAAACCTTTAACACCTAAGCCTAGTTCCAAACATATTTTAGGTATTTGTGTCGTTTTTCCTGAACCTGTTTCACCGGCAATAATGACAACTTGATTATTTTTAATTACTTCAGCTATCGCCTCTTTTTTATCAACTACTGGTAAATTATCTGGAAAATCGATATGTTTAGGTAGCGATTGTAATCGAACATTATAATGTTCAACAGCTTGTGTAATCGCTTCTTCGATGGTATCTGAATTTTGATTTTTGTTTGAAAGCTTTCTTATTTTATGTTGATCTAAGAAAGTCATTGATTGAAAAAATTTAATTTGCTGTTGAATTAACATAAAGAGTAAAATGTAATTATTAAATTTTAATTAAAGTGATTATATCAAATTTAGCCAACTATTAGGAGTTAAGATGAAAAAGACTTTACTATTAATAATGCTTTTTACTGGAACTTTCGTGATGACTGGTTGTGGTGAATCTAAGAGCGTTAAAGCTGAAGATTTAATGCATCATCGCTTTGTATTGATTAAAGCCAATGGTCAAGATATTTCAACAGATAAAAACGCTGAGCTTGAATTTGGTGAAAACATGAATATTTATGGAAAAATGTGTAATCGCTTTGTTGCAAAAGTAGAATTGTCAAACGAAACGATTAAAGGCTCTGGTGTTAGTATGGCAAAAATGGCTTGTGATGATGAGCAATTGAGTAAGTTAGATGATACCATCGCTCAATTAATTCAAGATGGAGCATCAGTCAGTTTGGACAAAGATCAATTGACTTTAAAAAATAAAGATATTGAACTAATTTATCAACTTAAAGATTTAATGTAATTTAAAAAGAGATTTTTTATCACAAACTTGGTAAAAATTTAACCAAAAAAATGTTTTAGTTTTTTTCTATCTCAATTGATGTCTAGTTTTTTGATAAAAAACTTTATTTAAAATGTCGTTAAGACTATAATAAAAAAAGTTTTTAAGAATGGCTTATATTGATGAGATTACTAAATTCTTTAGATATTGCTTTTAATAAGAGTAACTTTTTAAAGTTACTCTTCCCTTTTTATACCAATGCACTGGCATTGGTTTTTTTTGTTTAAATATTTATATTTAAAACCATTTATTTAAATTTGAACATTAACTTTAACAACTAGTAGATAATATTATGAAAAAGACAAAAATCGTTTGTACCATAGGACCAAAATCAGAATCAAAAGAGATGCTAACTAAATTATTAAATGCAGGCATGAATGTAATGCGTTTAAACTTCTCTCATGGTGATTATGAAGAGCATGGTAATCGAATCAAAAATTTACGTGAAGTAATGCAAGAAACAGGCTTGAAAGCTGCCATCATGTTAGATACTAAAGGCCCAGAAATTCGTACTATTAAGCTTGAAGGTGGAAACGATGTATCACTTGTAGCAGGCCAAACTTTCACTTTTACTACTGATGAAAATGTAGTTGGTAATTCAGAACGTGTAGCCGTTACATATAAAGGATTTGCTCAAGATCTTAAACCAGGTAACCGTGTATTAGTTGATGATGGTTTAATCGCTATGGACGTTCAAGAAATCAAAGGTAACGAAGTTATTTGTAAAGTTTTAAATAACGGTGACCTTGGTGAAAATAAAGGTATTAACTTACCTGGTGTTTCAATCAAATTACCTGCACTAGCTGAAAAAGATAAAAATGACTTAATTTTCGGTTGTGAACAAGGTGTAGATTTTATTGCAGCATCATTTATCCGTAAACGTTCTGATGTTGAAGATATTCGTGCTCATCTTAAAGCTCACGGCGGTGAAGAAATCAAAATCATTTCTAAAATCGAAAATCAAGAAGGTCTAGATAACTTTGATGAAATTTTAGAAGCATCTGATGGTATCATGGTTGCTCGTGGTGATTTAGGTGTGGAAATTGCGGTTGAAGAAGTTATTTTTGCTCAAAAAATGATGATTAAAAAATGTAATAAAGCTTCAAAACCAGTTATTACTGCAACTCAAATGTTAGATTCAATGATCAAAAACCCACGTCCTACTCGTGCTGAAGCTGGTGACGTTGCTAATGCAATTATTGATGGTACAGACGCTGTTATGTTATCTGGCGAAAGTGCTAAAGGTAAATATCCATTTGAAGCAGTTAATGTGATGGCTACTATTTGTAAGCGTACTGATGGTACTATCCCAGCTAAATTAGAGCTAACCACAAAAGAAGAAACATTACGTATTACTGCTGCTGTATGTTGTGGTGCTGTTGAAATCGCAGAACGATTAAATGTACCATTAATTGTTGTTGCTACTCGTAGCGGTAAATCAGCTCGTGAACTTCGTCATTACTTCCCGACAGCTCGTATTTTGGCTCTATCTTCAAGCCAAAAAACTGTCAATCAACTTGCCTTATCTAAAGGTGTTGAGCCTATTTTAATTGATGCAATTAATTCAACAGATGATTTCTACCGTTTAGGTAAAGAAATGGCTGTTAAAATTTGTAATGTAAAACAAGGTGATACAATTGTTATGGTATCAGGTGCATTAGTTCCAAGCGGAACAACTAACACAACTTCTGTTCACCGCATCTAATCACCTTTAATTTTGTTTAAATGAATGATAAAAAGCTAGCTATATGCTAGCTTTTTTTTTATCTTACGTTATTCTGTAATAAATCAAATTAGTGGAATGGGCATTACAAAAAATGATAATAGAAAAAGTATATTTACCTAAAGAACTAAGTTGGTTATCATTTAACCAACGGGTGTTACAAGAGGCTGCTGATGAAAGTAATCCTCTCATAGAACGAATCCGTTTTTTAGGTATCTACTCAAGTAATCTTGATGAATTTTATAAAGTCCAATTTGCAAATTTAAAAAAATATGTCCTTATTGAGCAAGAACAAGCTCAAGCAACATCTAATGCTAAACATTTATTGCGTCAGGTTAATCAAAAAGTCATTCAACTTGAATTACAATTTGATCAGCTCTATAACGAGCTATTATTAGAAATGGCAAGGAATCAGATTTTCCTAATAAATGAAAGGCAACTTACCACTTATCAAGAAACTTGGATAAAAAATTATTATAAGCAAAATTTAAGACAGTATATTACCCCTATTTTGTTAGATAGCCATACTGAGTTGATTCAATTTTTAAAAGATGATCATGCTTATTTAGCTGTTGAAATTATCTGTAAAGATAGTATTAGCTATGCATTACTTGAACTTCCTACCGATAATGCGCCTCGGTTTGTTTTATTACCTTCAGAAGTTTCAACTAAAAATAAATCAATTATTTTTTTAGATAACATTTTACGTTACTGTTTAGCGGATATTTTTAAAGTCTTCTTTGATGCGGTAGAATTAAATGCTTATTCTATAAATATTAATCGTGATGCTGAATACGAATTAAATACTGAACTTGATAGTTTACTTGAGTTAATGTCTCAGGGTTTGAAACAGCGGTTAACTGCTCAGCCAGTTCGTTTTACATACCAAAAAGACATGCCAAAGGCATTATTTGAATTATTGATAAATAAACTAAGATTAACTGAACAAGATGCAATGCCTGGTGGACGTTATCCCAATTTCAAAGATTTAGCAAATTTTCCAGATCTTGGTGTCAAAAACTTACTTAATAAACGCTTACCAAGCCTTGCTTATAATCGATTCAAGAAATTCAGAAATGCTTTTGCAACAATAAAAGACCGAGATGTATTGCTCTATTATCCTTACTATTCATTTGGACATGTGCTTGAAATTATGCGACAAGCGTCATTTGATCCAGCTGTTACCCATATTCGTATGAATATTTATCGAGTAGCTAAAGACTCCAGATTTATTCATGCGGCTATAAATGCAGCGAACAACGGTAAAAAAGTCACAGTAGTGGTAGAACTGCAAGCTCGATTTGATGAAGAAGCAAACATAAAATGGGCTAAAAGGTTAATTCGTAGTGGTATAAAAGTTATCTATTCACAACCAAAACTTAAAATTCATGCCAAATTATTCTTAATCGATCGTAAAGAAGACGATCGAATTGTCCGTTATGCTCATATTGGTTCAGGTAATTTTAATGAAAAAACTGCACGTATTTATACAGATTTTTCATTATTAACGGCTGACCCCGCGATTACCGATGAAGTTATCAAAGTATTTAACTTTATTGAAAACCCATTTAAACCGGTAACTTTTCACCATTTATTAGTTTCGCCACAAAATACACGATTACGCTTTCATGAATTTATTGAAAGAGAAATCAATAACGCTAAAGCCGGGAAACCTTCTGGCATTTATCTCAAACTTAATGCAATAACTGATAAAGAGATGATAAATCAACTCTATAAAGCTTCTTGTGCTGGAGTGAAAATACGTATGATTGTGCGAGGCACCTGTATACTTGTTCCTCAAATTCCTAATTTAAGTGAAAATATCTATGTAACCAGTATTGTTGACCAGTATCTCGAACATGCTCGAGTTTATATTTTCGAAAATGACGGTAATAAAGATACCTACATATCATCTGCCGATTGGATGCCTAGAAATCTTGATAACCGTATTGAGGTTGGCGTAAAAATATTTGATCTGACATTAAAATCCACTATTCATAATATTTTCAATATTCAGTGTAATGATAATGTCAAAGCTCGAATTATCGATAAAGATAATATGAACAATTACGTCCAAAGAGGTAATAAAAAGAAAGTAAGAGCACAACGTGCAATTTATGATTATCTAAAACAATTAGAATCAGCAAGTTAAGGATTTGAACGTGAATAAATTTGATGAATATGCAGTTATTGATCTAGGTTCGAATAGTTTTCATATGGTCATTGCACGTTGTATTGATGGTGCAACACAAATTATCTACAAAAATAAAAAAAATATTCATTTAGCTACCGGTTTAAATGAATTCTATGAGCTAAGCGAGACAAGTATTAAACGAGGTATTGAATGCCTTGCACTCTTTGCTGAACGGCTGAATGGATTTCCCCCGGAAAATGTTCGAATTGTTGCAACCTATACGTTACGTATCGCCACCAATCGGCATAAATTTCTAGCCGAAGCGGCTAAGGTTCTACCCTACCCAATTGAAATTATTTCCGGACAAGAGGAAGCCCGTTTAATCTATTTAGGTACCATGACAGCCGAATCAACCGCCGAAGAAGATACCAAATTTGTTATTGATATTGGTGGTGGATCGACTGAAATTGCCATAGGTCGAGGAAACGATCTCAAACCATTTATTGTGGCAAGTCGACCAATGGGCTGTGTTACTTACACTAAGCAATTTTTTCCACAAAAGACCATTGACCGATATTCATTTTTAAGAGCTAAACTGGCAGCCGAACAACAAATTGAAAATCTTATTACCACAATAAAAAGACAAAATATTAGTGTCGCATTTGGTACTTCCGGCACAATCAAAAGTATTTACAAAATATTATTAGATTTAGGTGTCAGCGATGGAATCATTACGCCTAAACGTTTGGATGATTTAATCAGTTATATTTTAGAATTCAAGTCTTTTCATGATATTGACTATCCATCGCTTTCAGAAGAAAGAAAAAACGTTTTCGTCAGCGGGTTAGCCATTTTTAGTGGCGTTTTTAATGCATTAGGGATACAAGAGCTTCAATTTAGCCCATGCGCATTGCGTGAAGGAGTTTTGTATGAACTTATTGATGGTCCAAATTATCGAGATATAAGACAAACAACAGCCGAAACACTCTCTCAGCATTACAACATTGATGAACGCCATGCCAAACAAGTGGTGAAAACGGCAAAGTATCTTTTTTCACAATGGAAAACGCAAACTTCGACTAATATTCCGCAACATTTAGAATCTATCCTCTATTGGGCAGCGCAGCTTCACGAAGTGGGACTGAAAATAAATTTTTCATCAATACACAAACATTCGAGTTATATCCTGTTAAATAGTAACTTACCCGGATTCAATGAAGAACAACAACTTTTATTGTCTACCCTTGTTCGTTATCATCGAAAGTCAATTAACATTGATGAACTGCCCTATTTTAGTTTATTCGAATACAAACATATCATCTCGTTATTGCAGATTTTGCGGCTTGCCGTTTTATTTAATAACCAGCGTAATAACGATCTGGATCTCACTACATTTAGATTAAAATTAAACAGTGATAAATTAAGCAAACTGACGATAGAACTCAACGAAAAGTTTGTTGAAAATAATAAGTTAATCTTGCTTGATTTAGAGCAGGAGCAGAAATATTGGAAATCGGTTAATGATTGGAAATTATCGATTGAAATGTTTTAATCACTCAAAAAAAACCGCCAGTTTAACTGGCGGTGATAGCTAAACTTTTATCCTAATCCAATGATTTTCCACCATAAAATACCAATAGTGAAAACAATAATTAAATTTACTACGCTACAAATGAAACCGACTTTCCACCATGTTTTAACCGGTACAAAGCCTTCAGCAAACAGTAACGGGTTACGAGCATTAGCAAATTGGGTAATCGAACCAAAATAGTTAGTACAAATAACTAATGCAAAAATGGCAATCATTTGCGGCACGCCGAGCGCTAAAGCAACCGTTAAAAATACTGGGAATAAAGCAGCAATATGCGCATTACCACTCGCAAAGAAGTAATGGAGATAAACATAGGCTACACACAAAATAACAATGACTAAAACCCAGCTACTATCTCCTAAGTGACCTTTAACCGCATTACCAATTGTATCGCCTAGCCACTTAGTTACGCCAAGTTTATTAACTTGTCCCGCCATCATCAGTAATGCTGCAAACCAAATTAAAGTATCCCAAGCAGCCTTTTCACCTTTGATATCATCCCAACTAAGTACACCGGTTAAAATTAAAATTGTTAAGCCGATAAATGCAGTAGTAGTTGAATCAATACCAAAGTTTTTACCAAAAATCCACAAGCCTAACAGTAATAAAACAGTTGAACCCATAATAAGTTCTTTAAAGGTCAGAGCCCCCATTTTTTTAAGTTCTTCTGTGGCTAATTTAGGCGCTTCTGGTGTCTTTTTAAGCTCAGGATTGGTTAAAAAGTAGATAACTAAAGGAATAACAATAAATGAGACTAAACAAGGTACGATAGCCGCCATAAACCATTGTCCCCAGCCTAAAGTAATACCAAGTTGACTTGTTACTAATTTGGCTGCCAACAAGTTGCCGGTAAAGGCAGTTAAAAACATTGCCGATGTAATATCATTTACATGACTAATGGTTAACATTAAGAAAGTGCCAATACGATTTCTTGATTCATCTTTTGGATTTGAATTAAAATTGATCGCTAATGCTTCAGCGATTGGATAAATCACACCGCCAGCACGAGCTGTCGTACTAGGAATAGCTGGAGCTAATGCCATATCCGTTACCGACAGGCCATAGGCTAAACCTAATGTATTTCTACCTAAAAGTTTAACAAGATAATAAGCTATACGCTTACTTAACCCTGTTTTGATAAAACCACGTGCTATCATAAAAGCAATAACGATAAGCCAAATAAGGCTACTGTTTAATTCGCTTAATGAAATTTTAATCGCCTCTGTCGCTGTTGCTGCCCCTGATGGTCCTAGAACCGCAAAAACCGTTATCGCTAATAATCCAATTGCACCAATTGGCATAATTTCAGCGACAATACAGGCAATAGTAGCAACAAAGATGATACTTGTGTGCCAACCTTCAATACTAATTCCTTCTGGCGGAGAAACAAATTGCCATAATATTGCTGAAATAACAGCAATAATTATGAGCGGTAACCATTTGACAGGTGGTTTTTTCACTGTGTTCATAGTATTTTCCTTTTTAATTAAAAATGACTTAATTTAATTCATAATAAAAACGATTCAGTTTGATATAATCTTTTCGTTTCCAATAAAATGTTAATGTAAAACATAATGTTGGCTAATTAGCTGAAAAGCGAAATTATCAGTATTAACTAGTTCGATTGTTTTATTTTTTAAAACAAATATGGCTGATAAACTCGGATGTTCAATCAAATATTTACTAGCTTTTTTAACCCCTAATCCATAGAGAATAGTTGAAAATATATCTCCTTCAAGCGACGTATCTGAAATTACCGTTACACTTTCTAATTCATTATCTAGCGGGTAACCGGTTGAAGGGTTGAATATGTGATGATAACGGTGATTATTTAAGGTAAAGTAACGCTCATAAATCCCTGATGTAACAACAGATTTATTATTAACTTGAATAATCCCGGCCAATTGATTGTTGAGTGAAAATGGCTCTTTCAAACCTATTTGCCAATTGCCATTCCTATCTAAGGGTGATTTGCCTAAAGTTAAGACGTTACCACCTAAATTGATAATAGCTTGATGTATGTTATTTTGCTGTAGGACTACTTTAACTACATCTGCTATGTAGCCTTTGGCTATAGCACCTAAATCAATTTCCATTCCCTTTTTTTTCAAAAAAACTGCACAAGTTTTAGGATCAAGCTCAATTTCGCTAGGATCGGTTAATAATAGTTGATCATAAATTTGCTGTGGGGAGGGAACTTGCTGGCCTTGAAAACCGATTTTCCATAATTTGACTAAAGGACCAATAGCAAAATTGAAACAACTATTGGGCATTAAACTGACTTTATAAGCTTGCTCAATAAGCGAAAACACAGCACGGCTAACGATAACCGGATGTTTACCCGCAGCAGCGTTAATCGACATAACTTCTGAATGACTGCGGTTAACGGTCAATTTATCTTCAAGTAATTTTATGGTGTGAAACACCCTATGAGCTACGGCTTCATTAGGCTCATAAAGCGTTAATGAAACCGTGGTACCCATTAATACTTGAGTATATTCATGGCTTGAATTAAGCATTTTAAACAAGCTTAAGTCATATTAGTCAATTAATGATTAATGTAATCAGTGGCTTTTCTACCTGCCTGCATACCAAATATAATGATATCAGCAACAGCGTTTCCACCGATACGATTGGCACCATGAACACCACCGACCACTTCGCCAGCAGCAAATACGCCTTGTATTACATGTTTATCCGTATCTAAAACTTGAGTATCGGTATTAATCGTTACCCCACCCATAGTATGATGCACACCCGGAGCAATCTTAATCGCATAAAATGGTCCTTTGTTAATAGGATGTCGCATACCAGTTGTTCGACCAAAGTCTTCGTCACGTTTTGTTTCAGCGAACTGATTATAACGCTCAACAGTTTGAGATAAAGTATTGCTGTCAATTGAGAGTTTATCAGCAAGATCTTTAATCGTATCAGCTTGAACGACTAAATCATGTGATACATATTCTTCAACAGCTTTGTTTTCATTACGTACTTGTTGATCAAATAGAATATACGCATAATGCTCAGGTAATTTAATAATTTCTGCTGAAACTTTATCACGAGTATCTAACTCATTGACAAAGCGTTGCCCTTTTTGGGAAACCAGTATCGCCCCACCACCACGAATTGATTCGGAAATCAAATACGAAGTTGTTTGCTCTACAGTTGGATGAATTTGAATTTCTTTCATATCCACTGTGCCTGCGCCCAGTTTTTCTAAAATCATAATTCCGGAACCGGTTGCACCTTTATGGTTAGTGGTAACAAATCCTTTTAGATCTGGTCGATATTTTTCAACCATTTCACGATTTGCACTAAATCCACCAGTAGCAATAATAACCGCTTTGGCTTTAATCGTTTGAACGGAGCCGTCTTCTTCATTGACTTTAACTCCGACAACTTTATGATTCTCAGTTAATATTTCAGTTACATTGGTATCAAGCATAACTTCAATACCACGTCGGTTGATATTTTTTTGCAATCCACTAATTAAAAATCCGCCAACAGCAGCACCACTTGCCGGGCGATGCGTACGGTCAATGCTCATGCCACCCGTAGTTGTGATACCACTAAGTTCGATACCATTATTATCTAACCAGTCAATGGCATCAGGAGCATTTTCAACAAAATAACGAAGTAACTCAGGATTATTTTTGTTTTTACCACCTGTTAAGGTTTCTTTATAGAACAGCTCTTTACTGTCCACAATGCCTTTAAGTTTTTGGAATTTAGTTTCGGCTGCATTCATACCAGCAGAAGCTTTATTTGTATTGCCACCAATAACCGACATTTTTTCAACCATAACTACACTTGCTCCTAAATCATGTGCTTGAATAGCGGCTGCTAGTCCAGCGCCACCACTACCAACCACCACCACATCATAAGCTTTATCATTAGGATCACCACCCTCTGCAATGATAGCTTCTTTATTTGATTTCGCCATAGCTTTCGTTACGGCTTTTTTGAACGCTTCACATTGTGATGTCGCGCCGGAAATTGCATCGACGTGAGGACTATTAGAGTCAATAATACGATGTTTGATTTCAGAAAAGTTGTTGACCACTTCACTATCAAAATCATTAGCATTGAGCAATTGCATGTCTTTAACAAAGTCATTACCTAATTCAACATTAATTAAGTATTCATAAGACTCATCATTAACCTTTTCTTGATAAT
This sequence comes from Gilliamella sp. ESL0443, assembly GCF_019469165.1. Classification (NCBI taxonomy): domain Bacteria; kingdom Pseudomonadati; phylum Pseudomonadota; class Gammaproteobacteria; order Orbales; family Orbaceae; genus Gilliamella; species Gilliamella sp. ESL0443. Next base: position 1,006,999 of record NZ_CP048263.1, read on the forward strand.
TGCCCGGCTTGAATTTTTTTACATTAAGATTCACATCACGAATCAAGCTTTCAACTAATGAAAAGTGCCATAGTGGCTCAGGTATATTGAGTTCTTCACGTTTATCACTATTGATGAAAAGTTCAAGTTTCTCCCCTTTTTCGACTCGACTAAGCCAATCAGGGTAAGCAATACATGCCCGACCAACTGCAACCAGATCAAAGCCGTTATCCATAGCTGCTTCGACATCACTTATATTAACCACATTACCGACACCAACAACCGGAATTTTAGCTAATGTCTGTGATCGCATTGCAACATATTTATTAATTAAAGGCGTTGGATCATTAGTTTCAACAATAGATGGTCTTAAGATCGCCCCCATAGAGAAGTGAACGTAATCAAGTCCCTTTTCAGCCAATTTTTCAAGTAAGTACATCGAATCATCAAAACGAATTCCAGGTACTTCTAATTCTTCCGGCGAAAAACGATAACCAACAATAAAATCAGGGTTGGCATATTCTTTAACCATATTATGTGTAATATCTAAAACAGCCAATGGGAATCGAGCTCGATTATCACGGCTACCACCCCATTTATCAGTTCGTTGATTTGAGTTAGGTGAGTAAAATTGTTGAATTAAGTAGGTATTAGCGCCATGAATTTCGACACCGTCAAATCCAGCTTGGATCGCTCGACGAACAGCTTGACCAAACTTATCAATCATTTCATCAACTTCATCTGCCGTCAATTCAATTGGGGTTGCTGCGCCTGGTCGTGGTGCAGCTATCGCACTTGGCCCAACTGGCGATTGTCCACCAATAAGTTTAGGCTCAACCATACGGCCACCATGATAAACTTGGATAACCGCTTTGGAGCCTTTCTCTTTAATGGCTTTAGCGATCTTCGCTAATCCTTCTATTTTATCATCATTATCTAAACCAATCGCACCGGGAAACGCTAACCCTTTATTGTCAACAAATCCACATTCAACAATAATAGTGCCAATTTCACCCGCTCTTGCTCGGTAATATTCAATTAAATCATGCGTAACAGAACCTTCGTAAAACCCTGAACAAGTAGTCATTGGTGCCATCATAATACGATTTTTTAGGGAAACACCATTGGGTAAGATTACTGGTTTAAAAATATCTTCGTTTTTCATATTTCATTACCTAATCATTAATATTTAAATGTTAACGTGGATCATAACATCCGAAATTTTTCTTCTCCACTTACATAAGTTTCATTAGTCGGAAAATATCATTTTTTCGACAAAAATTTATTCAAATTTATTAATAATTTATAAAACAATCTATGGATATAACAAAAAGAATTGTCTGTTTTTTATATTATTTTGAAAGTGTTTGCGTACAATACTGCATAAACCTGTCTAAAAAAAAACACTATAACTATTTCATTTACTTATATTTTTTTTAACTTCTATCACTTGTACTTTATTTTTATTCGACTAAAATGCTTACCAATTTTAGAAAAGAGAATTTGATTATGCTTGTGGTCCATACAAATAAACCAATAATAAAATTGAATTGTCTTTTTATTTTGAATATTCATCCTCCTTTATGGAGGATTTTTTATATCTATAAATTCAACCTTCCAATTTTATATCAAATTACTAAACAATACCACTTCCAGAACAGCCATAAACAGGAGACACCATGAAACCTTTGATCCCTTTTTATAACCCAAGTATTAGCTATGAAGATAATTATGCTAAAGGACCTTTTGGACTTTTTGCAGAATTAGATAAAGCAGAAAAAGTTTCAACTAAACCAACCAAATTCTTAAATGTTGATGTTAATTTACCATTTGGCCAACCCGCTGGGCCTTTATTAAATGCAAATTATATTAAAGCAGCATTTGCTTATGGATTCGATTTATGTGTATATAAAACGGTAAGAACAAAATTACACAAATGCCATCCGTTACCTAATGTTTTATCTGTTCATCCGAAAGGTAAACTTACGTGTAATTTAGACACAGTTTTAGCTGATACCAATTATAGCCAACCTCTTTCAATCACTAATTCATTTGGGGTTCCATCATTTGCTCCAGATATATGGCAACCAGATATGGCTGATGCTGTTAAAGCTGCTGGTCCAGGACAATGTGTTATTGGTAGCTTCCAAGGAACTCAAGGTAATGGAGTGATTGAACAAGATTATGCATTAGCCGCTAAATTAGTAAGAGAAACCAATGCACCAATTTTAGAAGCTAATTTAAGTTGCCCGAATGAAGGTGCAAGTAAATTACTTTGCTTTGATGTAGATAGAGTTGAAAGAATTGTTAAAGAAATTAAAAATGCTGTACCTGACCGCCCTCTTATCCTGAAATTAGCTTACTTCCCAGATGATGAAAGAATCGTTTCATTATTAACTCGTATTGGAAATATAGTTGATGGGTTAAGCGCGATTAATACGTTGTCAGCAAAACCTGTTGACGCAAATGGTCATCCAGCTTTAGGTGAAAACCGAAAAGAAGGCGGTATCTGTGGCGATGCAATTCGTTGGGCTGGCTTAGATATGGTTAGTCGACTCGATAAATATCGTAAACAAATGGATTTAAAATTTGCAATTATAGGTGTTGGTGGAGTTAGTAACAGTGAACATTATCATCAATTTATAAAAAATGGTGCTGATGCTGTAATGAGTGCAACAGGTGCGATGTGGAATCCGTTACTTGCTATTGAAATAAAAAAGAGTTTGAAATAATAGTAAAAAATAATACATCGCAATAAAGAGCTAATACTTTTCTTACAGGGTAACTTATTTACCCTGTTTTCTCTTAATTTCAACCTTTATATTGATCATTTTTTATTAAAATAATAGTAGACAAAAATGACATGAGCAAAAAACACAGTGGCTAAGATTATTCTAACATGTAAAGAATTAAAAATAATAAAAGGAATAAGTAACACAACAAACACCATTGCCAACATCTTAAATAAACTTGACCTGGTTGCCTTCTTTTCAATTAGCAATTTTTGGATATAAGTTTGATAGTAAGTAGTTTGTGTAAAATAGTTATAGAGGCGCTCTGAACTATTTAACCATAGATATGCAGTAAGTAAATAAAAAGGTACTGTAGGTAACAAAGGAATAAAAATACCAATAGTTCCTAAAGCAAAAGAAACTCCACCTAGAACAACAAATATCGATTTTTTTAGCATGTCTAAATCAATTTAATTAATATTCATAGGATATCGAAGATAGCACAATTATAATAAACAAGGAAAGTATAAAGAAAAATAAGAATTGGCGGAACGGACGGGGCTCGAACCCGCGACCCCCTGCGTGACAGGCAGGTATTCTAACCAACTGAACTACCGCTCCGCTTTTTAGATACTTTAATGTGGAACATCAAAGTAGGCGTGATGTTAAAGATTATTTTTATTTTCGTCAATAAAATTTTTAAAAATAAAGTTCAATTGAATAGAAAACAATCATTAATGTACTTTAATGTGCTTTCCATAATGCCCCGCCACTTTTTTTATCAATCTTTTCTAAAATTGACTCGTGAGCAGAGAGTTCAGATTCATTTGCTTTAATTATCTTTAAAGGAGTTCCATTACGTTCAATTTTCTTGACGGTATTATTTGACATTGATAATGGATTATCTTCAGCGCTGAATGCTAACGTCGTTTGCCCCCCTGTCATTGCTAAATAAACTTCAGCTAGAATCTCAGCATCAAGTAAAGCGCCATGCAGTGTACGATGTGAATTATCAATCTGATAACGCTCACATAGTGCATCTAGATTATTTCGCTTACCAGGGAAAAGCCGCCGAGCCATAGCTAATGTATCAGTAACAATACAATGTTCAGCTGTTTTAAAATTTAAACCACAAAGACGAAATTCATAATCCATAAATCCGACATCGAACGATGCGTTATGAATGACTAATTCAGCACCATCAATAAATTTTATAAAATCATGTGCTATATTTTTAAATATTGGTTTATCTTTAACAAATTCATCACTTATACCGTGAACTCTAAAGGCTTCTTCATCAATTAAACGTTCTGGATTGATATAAACATGGAAATGATTGCCAGTTAGTCGCCGATTTAATACCTCAACAGCACCAATTTCAATAATCTTATGCCCTTCATAGTGATTATTACCGTCTTGGTTCATACCTGTTGTTTCAGTATCTAATACAATTTGACGTGTTGAATGTGTTATCACGTTATACTCTTCTTCTAAAATTGGGAAATTTAATAATTAATGGTATAGTCTAACACCAAAATGCGCTGATGTTGATACCTACAGTGTTTTCGCCACTAATTACATAACATCACATTATTTAATTTTAAATTTTATTCAATAGGCAAAGTTTATTTAGTATGTTAAAAAAAATTCAAATTTTCACAGATGGTTCTTGTTTGGGTAACCCTGGTCCCGGTGGATATGCCGCAATTTTAAAATATAAACAAACAGAAAAAGTATTAGCTCAAGGTTATTTTAAAACTACCAATAATCGAATGGAATTATTAGCTGCAATTGTTGCTTTAGAGCTTCTTAAAGAACCGTGTCAAATTCAACTGTATTCTGACAGCCAATATCTACGTAATGGCATTATGAATTGGATTCATGGCTGGAAAAAAAATGGCTGGAAAACATCAAATAAACAACCTGTTAAAAATGTTGATTTGTGGCAACGTTTAGATGAAATAGCTAAATCACATACTATTGAATGGATTTGGGTTAAAGGTCATGCTGGTCATATCGAAAATGAGCGTTGTGATATTATTGCTAAAAATCAAGCCGAATCCCCAACTTTACACGATACTATTTTTGAAGCATCGTTAAAGGACTGAATACAAAAAACAGTTAGATAACTAAGAAGGTATAATAACTATGTATCGATTACATGTTATCCCGGCCCTAAAAGATAATTATATTTGGTTGTTGGAAAACAACGATAAACAAATTGTTATTATCGACCCAGGTGAAGCTGCCCCTGTAATTAGTTATCTAAAAAAACACTACTTGTCACCCCTTGCAATTTTACTAACTCACCACCATATCGATCACACTGGCGGGGTAACAGAGCTAAAAGCATTTTATCCCGATATTGAAGTTTATGGGCCTAGTGAAATTAATTTGCAGATTAACTATCTAGATAATATAGATAAAATATCAATTGCTGATTTTCAATTTGATATTATTTCAGTACCGGGACACACATTAGGACATTTAGCTTATTATTGCCGACCATATCTATTTTGTGGTGATACCTTAATGTCTGCTGGTTGTGGTCGAATTTTTGAGGGTGATTATAAGCAAATGCTAAGCTCGCTTAATAATTTAAAGCGACTACCTGATGATACGTTTATTTGTGCAGGACACGAATATACTAAAGCTAATTTGAACTTTGCACAAATGATGGTTCCACATGATAAAGTTATTCATGAATATTATAATTATATTTGCAAAAAGAAAATTACTTTGCCTTCTATTTTAACCAAAGAAAAACAGATTAACTTATTTTTACGGTGTAAAGAAAAATCTTTACAAAACAAATTCAATTGTAACAATGAGTTAGAACTGTTTGCTTTTTTTAGGAGCCAAAAGGACATTTTTTAGGTATAATAAGTCGTTTAAATTAATGTCCTAACTTATAATCTAATGAAAAAATTATTAATATTTACAGTGTTATGTGCTTTTTTAGTCGGGTGTCAAAACCAAGGGTCGCGATACACTTCTGGCTCAAAACCATACAATTCTAAATCAATAGTTAATTCTAGCGTTAAAAGTGGTGGTGTTAATTACGCTTCAGTCACGCAAAATCCTTGGCATTACATGCTAACTCAAATTAACGTAAATGTTCCGAACAACAGCCGAGTTGTCGCGGAAAGAGAACGTTTACTGCGTAATCCACAGGGATTTGAAAATATTGCATTACGATCTGAACCTTATGTATATTACATCATTAATCAGTTACGAAAAAATAAGCTACCGGTTGAACTTGCTTTAATTCCATTAATTGAGAGTGCTTATGACCCTTTAGCTACCTCGCCTGCTCAAGCGGCTGGTTTATGGCAATTTGTGCCAATTACAGCTAAAGAATATGGTTTAAAACGTAGCAGTAGTTTTGATGGACGTCGTGATCTAATTGCTTCAACCAGCTCAGCTATATCTCTTTTACAAAATCTTAATAACCGTTTTAATGGCGACTGGTTATTAACATTAGCAGCATATAATGCAGGTGAAGGTCGAATTCAACGAGCGATTGATAAAAATAAAGCTAAAGGATTACCTATTGACTATTGGTCTTTAGATTTACCACAAGAAACAATGCATTATGTGCCAAAAATATTAGCTATTATCGACATTGTTAAAAACAATAAACGTTATGGAATTAAACTACCGGATTGTAATTATCAAAACTCTTTAGTTAGAATTGATATGTCTAAAAACATTTCATTGTCTAAAATAGCGCAATATACTGGATTATCACTAAATGATTTAATGACATACAATGCCGGTTATGTGCAACAAACTGTAAATGGCCCTTTTCATCTATTAGTTCCTTATTCTCATGCAAATAAACTATTCAAAAAGTTGAAAAATGAGAATTTAGTTACTAGTCAAGTAACTGAGCTTTTAGAAGATGTGCCACATAACAATATGCCGTTTGAAATTAAATCAACGACAATTCAATACAGTACAGTAAATGCTAAAGATGCTAAATCTATTTTAAGTAATGGCAAAAAACAGATTACTTACCAAGTTAAAGCTGGTGATAATCTTTATTCCATTGCGAGGAATTACCGAGTGAAAATCACCGATCTTTTACAATGGAATAAATTAAAAAATGGACGAGTAAAAGAAGGTGATGTATTAACAATTAATTTAGTCAATTCGAATTCATTTTAAAATTGACTAATAATGGATTATGATCCGATGCGGCTGTACTAATTATCTTAGCCGCATCAAGCTTCAAACCTCGATAAAAAATAAAATCCAATGGCCTGCCTAAAAACGTTTTCCGAATATCAATAGCAAAATTAACCGGTTTAAGATTTATTGATCGAGTCAAATGATAGAGTAAATTCAGTCGTTGTCGACTCCATGCATTAAAATCACCTGCCAATATAACAGGTCCATCATGCTGCTTAATATAATTTAATAACATATACATCTGTTGACGATATATCTTTACGCCAATACTAAAATTGATGGCATGAATATTGGCAACTAACAGCTGTTTAGTAGAATTTTTAATTGGATAAACAGTAATTAGAGCTGATTTAGGTACTCGAATAAATGGCTCTTTTTCTCTAAACGATAATATTTTAGTCGGTGCTGAATCAGTTATAGTCATAACTCCAGCAAAAATATCATTAAAGCAGTAAGCTGGTACATGATCTGCAACTTTGTTATTCGCAGATATAAAATTCAATAATTGTGGTGTTGTTTGGGCTTCTTGTAATAGCATTAACTTTGATTGGCTCGCATATTGTTCAAGAATTTTAATACAATCAGCCCGTTTTTGTTTAAAAATATTCCAAACCAAAACCGAGAATGATGATTGATCAATTAGTGGTTCATCATTGACTATCTTATGGTTTGGTAATATCAGTTCAACACTACTATTTCCTTGATATCGTAGTGTATAGTCTCGATGCTTAAACATTTTAACCGTTCATTTTTTCTTTTAAATAATCATCAAATGACAAAGTATCATTCTGTTCTTTCTTTTGTTGCTTTTCAATTGACATAGTTCTTTGCTGAACAAAATCACTATCAGTCAATAATTGCAAAGGTTCTGAACTAAGCTGATTTTTATATTGAGTTGCTAAAACTAAGCCAAATTTAGCAGTACCTAAATCACTGATAGCCTCAAGCGTTCTTGCTGAAAGTGTTAATTCAGGCTGATCAAACATCAGATCAAGCCGTTCGCAAACTTTACGATAATGTTGTTTATCATCTTGATGATCCAATACATCAGCAACACGGAGCAAATCTTTAAATAATTCGTGGCCGACTTTCGATAATGGCTCACGATAACTATCACAGCCGATACCAATTTCAAGACCAGGTTTACGCCCTTCCATAATAACCCGATTCCAATTTAATTTTGTACACTCAAGTTCGGCACTACTCATTTCAGGCGCTGGCGCTAACGCACACCATATCAAAAATAGATCAATAAAGCGGATCTGTTCCTCAGTAATACCTATTGGTGAAAATGGATTAACATCAAGCGCACGTACTTCAATATACTCTATTCCACCACGTAATAAGGCATCTGAAGGTAACTCCCCTGCCCTAGGAACTCGTTTAGGACGAATTGGTGCATAAAATTCATTTTCAATTTGTAAAACATTATCATTTAGTTGTCGATAATGACCATTAACTTTAATGCCTAATTTACTGAACTCATCTGATTTGACATGGGTGGCACGTTTTAATCCTTCAACATAAGTATCTAGATGATTAAAGGTAATACCCAATTGTTTCTGGGCATTGTTGGTGTAACCAATATCGCTTAATCTTAATGAAGTTGCATAAGGCAAAAAGCAGTTACCATTGGTTTGTTCTATAAATGCTTTAGCTTTTTGCTTATCTTGAATAAATGAAGAGCACATAGAAGGTGATGCGCCAAACAGGTAAGGAATCACCCAACCAAATCGATAATAATTACGTATTAAAGTAAAATAACCTTCAGAAATAACCGCTTTTCCTTCTTCGGCGTTTTTCACCCCAAACCGGGCCTGCCAAAATGCCATAGGCAAAGAGAAGTTATAATGCACGCCGGATATGGTTTGCATCATTGCGCCATAACGATTCTTCAATCCTTCTCGATAAACCGTTTTAAAACGCCCTTCATTTGAGGAGCCATATTGCGCCAAAATAATATCGTCTTCATTTGCCACAAAACAAGGCATACTTAATGGCCACATCATCTCATCGCCGATACTGACACTAGCATAACGATGTAAATCACGCAAAAACGTGAGCATATAATCAATATTCGTATTAACCGGCGTGATAAATTCAAGCATCGACTCAGCAAAATCGGTTGTTATCCAAGGATGAGTTAATGCTGAACCAATTTTATTAGGAAAAGGTGTTTTTGCTAAAGAGCCGTCTGGTAAAATTCTGAGCGTTTCACGTTCAACACCCCGTTGAATGCCTTGTAAAATTGTATAGTGTTTTTCCAACCAATTGAGTGCTTTAGAAACATCAGGAATCATAATTTTATATTTCCTAAATTCAGTTTAAATTGGCTTAATTTTAGCATAGTTTAATGGTTTATATAGGCTGTTTTGTGACTATTAAAAAGAAAATAGAAATCTATCAATATACAAAATAATATAAACTAATAGAATGTCACAAATAAGAAACTAATAACTAATATAAATATTAGTCATTAATAGCCTAAATCAGTAAATAACTATTTGTATTTTTCTAACAAAACCAAAACTTCCATGTGTGAAGTGTGCGGAAACATGTCGAACAATTGGGCTTTAGTCATTTGATAATCGCTTAAAAGCTGCAAATCTTCTACCATAGATGCTAAGTTACAACTTGAATATAATATATATTTCGGTTTTATATTATCTAAGTATTGAATGAGTGATTTACCAGCCCCGCGTCTTGGAGGATTAAGTAAGACTAAATCAGGGATACCTTGTTCATTGTTTACATATTTAGTGGCATCTAACGATTTAAAATCGAGTTTATCATAACCAAGTTTTTCAGCGGATTTTGTTGCGCACTCAATGGCATCAGAACTAATTTCAATGCCAGTCAATTGGATCTTTTCATTATTAGAATGACCAATACAATGCAAACCAAAACCACCTACTCCACAAAATAGATCCCATATTGAGTTAACATTTAAATTTGCCACCCAATCACTAGCCGTTTGATAAAGTTTTTCTGCAATGTAACTATTTGTTTGAAAGAAACTTTTAGATTTAATATATAAAGGTATCTGATTGAATTGGAACGCTAAAAAAGGGTTATCGGATAAAATCAGTTCTTCTTCCCCCTCTAATATCGCTGCATGGTTAGGTTGGATGTTGATAGTAACAACTTCTAAGTTATTTATTTGCAAGTTGTGGTAACTATTTTTAATTTTTTCTACAAATTTATGTGATTTCAATACAAATCGCAGCATAAAATGGCTGTTATTATCAATAATGCTTTCTGTAATGATAACGAATTTTAACTCCCCTTTTCGCTTGTTGATATTATAGGGAACTAATCCTTGCTTACGAATATAAGTACGAACCAATTTTAGAATATTTTGCATGTTCGAGCTATAAAGTGGGCAATCGCACAAATCAATCGCATCATTACCATTTTGGATGCCTAAAATTGGTTTTTCAACCGTACCCAGCACAGCCATTTTAGCTTTATTACGAAACCCTGATTCAGGACTCGCATACGGATCGTTAACTTGTTTAGGATTAAAATCAGCTAATTTCTCCAACAAATGACTTTGTTTCTCAGTTAATTGAGAATGATATGGTTGATTAATTTTATGACAAGACAAACATTTTTTTTCTTGATAATAGCTACATTGCATCATATTGAAACCTTTTTTTATAATGTTTTATTATATAATTAAACGGTTTCAAGCTGTATTAGTTTTCATTTTTTATACACAAAAACCCCGTTCCTCAACTTTTTTTCGTAAAATTTAAACTTTTAATCAAGAGGAATTATCCACCGCTATGCTTTAAAGAAACAACGGTATATGATAGGATATTGCCATTAAAATTACAGGAACACGTTAATGTCTATTAAGTTAAAAACTCCCGCCGAAATTGAAAAAATGCGTATTGCAGGCAAATTAGCTGCTGAAGTTTTAGAGATGATCGAGCCGTATGTTAAACCAGGAATTACTACTGGTGAACTCGATAAAATTTGTTATGAACATATTGTAAATGTACAAAAAGCTATTCCTGCCAATATTGGTTATCATGGATTTAAACATACAAGTTGTATATCCATTAACGACGTGGTGTGTCATGGTATTCCAAGTTTTGATAAAAAATTAAAAGATGGTGATATTCTTAATATAGATGTAACTGTGATCAAAGATGGTTATCATGGGGATACTTCAAAAATGTACATTGCAGGTAAACCCACTGTTGCTGGCGAAAAACTTTGCCAAGTTACACAAGAGAGCTTATACGAAGCGATTAAAATCATAAAACCAGGAATTCGATTGAGAGAAATCGGTAAAGCTATTCAAAAATATGTTGATAAATTTGGATTTTCTTCAGTTCGTGAATATTGTGGTCATGGTATTGGTGAGGTATATCATGATGAGCCTCAAGTATTACATTATGATGCTGATGATGGTGGCGTAATTTTAAAACCAGGTATGACTTTTACGATTGAACCGATGGTGAATACTGGCGATTGGCGTACACGTACAATGAAAGATGGTTGGACCGTTAAAACTAAAGACCATGGACTTTCAGCTCAATATGAGCACACTATTTTAGTAACCGATAACGGGGTTGAGGTTTTAACCCTTCGTAGTAACGAAAACTTTCCTCGTATTATCGAACATTAAATAAAAAAAGAGATTCAACAAAACTGTTGAATCTCTTCATTTCATCCTTCTAATCTATCAACTTTCTTTTGATATCTTTTAACTTTCCAAAGTTTCAATAGAGGCTCATAAAATTTTTTATGAATTAATGCCAAGCTATTACCATCGCCAGAAATCAATTAAATATTTCTTAATATAATAGCGTATAAAGCTTACGACGATAACTACTAGCTAAAGCGTTATTAGTACCCAATGCAGCTAACAGATCAAGTAATGTTTTCTTAACTTGACCATCTCCCGCATTTAGATCTTTTGTTAACGGTTTGAATAGTAGCTCTAAAGCCTCTTCGTGTCGCCCAACTTGCATCAATTGTGATGAAAGTTGGATCATTAATTCAATATTGTCAGGTTGTTTGGCCAATTCAGCTTGCAACTGCTGTAATTCTGGTGAATTTGCCGCTTGTTCAAGTAACTCAATCTCAGCTTGTAATCCATGAAAAGCCGAATCTTGGTCTTGTAGCGGAATTGTTGCTAAAACTTCTTTAGCATCGTTAAGTTGCTTTTGTTCAATTTGCGCTTTAGCTAACATTAATGCGATATCTGATCTTGGTTTGCCTAAGTGATCGGTTAGCGTCGTCCATGCTTGTTTTAATAAAGGTAAAGCTTGGTCATATAACCCTTCATTAAATAATTTTTGAGCTTCAACAAGTTTTAATTCATCTTCATTAGGTAAGATTTTGGCTAAAAATGCTTTAATTTGATCTTCACTTTGTGGACCTTGAAAACCATCAACTGGCTGCCCATTTTGGAACATATAAACTGTTGGAATCGCTCTTAAACCAAATTGTGCTGCAAGCATTTGTTGCTCATCACAATTTACGCTGGCTAAAATAAATTGTCCTTGATGCTCTGTCGCTAATTTTGTTAGCGTGTTTGTCATCTCTTGATGATTTGGACTTCTTGGTGACCAAAAGTAGAATAACACGGGAGTATTTGTCGATTTTTCGACAATTTCTTGAATATTCTGTTCGTTAACATCAAAAATAAATTGATTTGACATAATTTATCCTATGAATAATTTAATTTATTACTTATTTTCTAAAATTTTATCCATTAATCTGTCGGGAAGCAAACGTTTAGCTATCGCTGCTAACTTCGTTACTTTAGTTACCCTGTAACGTATTTTTGGCTTATCGTGCTCCAATGCATGATAAAGATAGGGTAAAACAGCTTCGGGAGCTAAGGTAAAACGTCTAGCAATTGGTGGATTTTTTACAATATTCTCTTTTTCGGTTTGATTCACATTATTTGAAAAATAGGTTTTTAATGGACCAGGTTCGATTAAACAAACCTTTATATTCGTTTTAGCTAATTCTAACCTTAATACATCAGACCATGCTTCTAAGGCGTATTTACTGGCTGAATAAGCTCCTCTCCCTGGGGTTGCAACAATTCCAACAATAGAGCTTGTTTGAATAATTCTTCCTTCATTTTGCTCTAGCATTGCCGGTAACAATAATTGAGTTAATTGATGTACACCAAAAAAATTTGTTGAAAACTGTGACTCTAACTGCGCTCGACTGATGGTGTTTAATCGACCATATACCCCAAATCCGGCATTATTAAATAAAGCATATAATTTACCTTCACTTAAAGTTAAAACTTCCTGTGCAGCTTGAGTAACAGAGTCTGGATCATCCAAATCTAAAAGAACGGTTTCAAAACCTTGCTCAACTAATTTTTTTTGGTCTTCAACTTTACGGCAAGAAGCAATAACACGATAACCTCGCTTTTTTAATGCTATTGCTGAAATCAAGCCAATACCGCTTGAGCAACCTGTTATAAAAATTGTACGCAAATTTTATCTCCGTTATGATTCATTTATTGTCAAGTTCACTTATGGCAATTATGATAGCACATTTAAAACAAATATACGGCTAATAAACACCTAGAGGTCCTTATGAAAATTGCTATTATCGCAGCAATGGAAGAAGAAGTTGCAATACTAAAAAGTCAAATTACTGATTATCAATTAGAACATCATTTAGGATGTGATTTTCACATTGGCAAAATTGCTAATTGCGACATCGTATTATTACAATCAGGTATCGGTAAAGTAGCTGCGGCATCCGGAACTACCCTGCTTTTAAATAATTACCAAGTTGATGCGGTAATTAACACTGGCTCAGCTGGTGGGCTTTCAACTAAGCTCAGTATCGGTGATATTATTGTATCAAAAGATGTTTTTTATCATGATGTGGATCTAACTGCTTTTGGATATAAGCCGGGCCAAATGTCTGGTTGCCCTGTTTCGTTTCCTGCTGATGAAAACTATCGATCATTAGCCGAAGCTTGTATCAAAAAACAGGGTGTCAATGCCGTGGCTGGTTCAATCGGTAGTGGAGACGCTTTTATTAATGGAAAAAGTAATCTAGAACGAATTAAGCAAACTTATCCTGACGCAATTGCCGTTGAAATGGAAGCTGCTGCGATCGGCCATGTTTGTTGGTTATTTAAAGTTCCTTTTGTAGTGGTTAGAGCGATTTCAGACAATGGGGATAATGAATCAGCAATTGATTTTCAATCCTTTTTAAAGTTAGCCGCAGCTCAATCATCTAAAATTGTTGAATCGATGCTAAGTGAACTTGCTTAAATAACGTGGTGTCAATTTCATTTGACACCCTAGATATTGATCAATTTAATAAGCCATATTGTTCAAATAGTGGTTTTCTCCACCCAGATAATATTTCAGGCATACTTTCGTTTTTATCTATTTTCCATTTTATATATTGATTGATTAACCGTTTTGATATAATTAATTCACGGCTAAGTCCAGTCTGTGATGAAATATTTTCAGTGATTTGCTTTAATAAATCAGAAGTTTCTTTGTAATTTGGATAACTATTCATTCGTTTAATTGGTGGAATATTCGGTATAGGTTCCTGCAATATTTCCAAAATGGTTGGACCATATAGCCGAACTTCTTTCCCTTTCATTCCTAATTTATCAAGTTCAGCTAACGACGAAGGTTGGAAACGGGCAATCTTAAATAAAACAGCTTCATGTATAACAAAATTTAATGCAATATTTTCAGATTTGGCTAATTGGTATCGCCATAATGCTAACTTAGCCAATTGTCCTAAGCTGTCACCTTTTAATTGCCAGCTATTTCCGATATTTAGGTAAGCATCTTTAGGATCAAACGGCTTGCATTTACGGGCAATCGCACTTTGACATTCTTGATAAGCTGCATCTAAATAATGATTAGTTGTGAGCTTAACTTTTAGAATTTCCATTAATTGGAAGAGATATAACACATCATTAATCGCATATTCACATTGTTTTTCAGTCAAAGGACGTTTTAACCAATCTGTTCGAGTTTCGCTTTTATCTAATTCAATGCCTAGGTATTTATTAACTAAACTAGCATAGCCACTGCTAACAGGATTATCTAGGAATGATGCCAAAATTTGGCTATCTATAATTGGAGTGGGTACACAGTTAAATGTAGAAAGAAACACATCAATATCCTCACTACAAGAGTGAAAATATTTTTCAATTGTGGGATTGGCTAAAATAGCTAAAAAATCCTGCCAATTGTTGATATTAACTGGATCAATTAATGCTGCATGTTTACCATCAAAAACCTGAATAAGTCCTAATTGAGGATAAAATGTTCGCGTGCGAACAAATTCCGTATCTAATGCGATTGCATTGCTGTTCGCAATTTTTAAACAATAACTAGATAATTCTTCATCCGTAGTAATATATTGATAAATCAAAATATGAATCCTGTTTAAGAGGTCGATTTTTTTGCAAATGATACATCTATTACAACAATTTCAGAACGGGTCATTAATCGTATTGGCGGCCCGCCAAACCCATAACCACTACTCACGATACTGGTAAAATGATAATTAGTATCTTCATAAATTCCCTTAGCATTTTTATACATCATGGCGACTAAAATATTAACCGGGAAAATTTGCCCACCATGTGTATGTCCAGATAGCATCAAATCTACATTTTGTTCAGCGGCTTCATCAAGATTTCTTGGTTGATGATCTAACAAGATTATAGGTTTCTCGGTATCAGTGAACAGGATTAAATTGGATAATGAAGCACGCTTAATATCATACCGAGATGAAGAAAAATCATCCCGCCCTATCAATGTTATACCAACTTCATCAAGATAGACTATATCATCTTTTAAGACTTTCAAATTTGCTTGTTTGAAGGCATTAATAATATCATTTTCACGATTATTAGCGTCATTAATTCCTAAATATTCATGATTACCAAAAATAATATAGCTACCATATTTTGGTTTTAATTGTTGAAACTGCTTATCAAAGCCATATTCTAAAAAAGGCTTTAAACTCTTATCCAGTGTATCCCCCGTTATCACAATAAAATCAGGTTCCAAAGCGTTTACCTTTTCAACCATTTCTTGAATCATTTTGGTAGACGTATGTTCATTGATATGAATATCTGAAAGTTGAACAATTCTTAAATGCTCAACATGAGCAGGTTTATTAATTTCAACTTTATAATGGACAATTTGAGGATTTATCGCCATTTCATGCCCAAAACAAAACAGCGCTACAACAGCAATAATAAAGCTAACCTTAAGCCATAGATTGGGTTTTAATCTTTTTTTACTAAACCAATAGGTGATATCAAAAATAGTCACTATAAAAACACTACAAATCATCAATGCAGAAATGGTGATTAAAGAAAAATGTATACATGAAGGTATAAAACCATCTAATAATCTGGCAAAAATTAATGATAATCCGGCAAAACAGACAGTGACCCAATAAATAATTCGAAAGTAACCTGTTAAATTCAAATTAAGCCAAAACTGCCAACGTTTACCAAAATAGAATGTAACAAACACGCTAATAACAATCGTTGCAAAAATGGCTATAAAATCAACAAATGTCATAATTATCCGAACAATCGAAAGCAAAAAATGGTATGATAACAGAATTAGATCCTATAGCACCAATAACTTTTATGAATAGCAAAAAAGATCAGTTATTTTCAACACCAATTGATAAATTAGGCGATTGGACTTTTGATGAAAAAGTTGCCGAAGTCTTTCCCGATATGGTGCAACGCTCTGTTCCCGGTTATTCGAATATAATCTCAATGATAGGCATGTTGGCTGAAAGATTTGTTCAACCCAATTCAATGATATATGATTTGGGATGCTCGCTAGGCGCTGCATCACTTGCAATTCGTCGGAATATCAAACAAGAAAATTGCCATATCATTGCCGTTGATAATTCATTACCAATGGTAGAACGATGTAAAAAACACCTTGATGCCTATAAATCAACTACACCTGTTGATGTTATATGTGAAGATATCTGCAATATTAATATGCAAAATGCTTCAATGGTTGTCCTAAATTTTACCTTGCAATTTCTAACGCCAGACAATCGTCAACGTGTTTTAAATAATATCTACCAAGCATTAATCCCTAATGGCATATTAGTGCTATCTGAAAAATTTAATTTTAATGATAAGAGTGTTGATGATTTATTATTTAACATGCACCATGACTTCAAACGAGCGAATGGTTACAGTGAACTAGAGATTAGCCAAAAACGGAATATGCTTGAAAACGTTATGCTTACCGATACTATTGAAACCCATAAACAGCGTCTTGCTAAAGCAGGATTTAAACATGTCGATACCTGGTTTCAATGTTTTAATTTCGGTTCCATCATTGCTATAAAATAACATCAGATTTAACCCAATTACAAAGGAATAACGAATGATTGATTTTGGTGATTTTTACCAAATTATCGCAAAAAATAAGCTTAAAAATTGGCTTGAAGTATTACCAGCACAACTAGCTAATTGGCAAAAGCAAAATTTAGATAACCGTTTTAGCCAATGGTTAAATAGCATTAAACACTTGCCAGCCATTACCCCTTTTCAAATCGACTTCTTACACAGCGTAACGGCTAAAACTGAGCAACCGTTATCTTCAGGGGAACAGCAAAGAATCACCCAATTATTGAAAACTATGATGCCGTGGCGTAAAGGCCCTTTTCATCTTTATGGTGTGGATATTGATACAGAATGGCGTTCTGATTGGAAATGGGAGCGACTAATTAATCACATTGAAAATTTAGAGGGCAAAACAGTTCTCGATGTTGGTTGTAATAGTGGTTATCACTTATGGCGAATGGTTGGCGCAGGAGCTAAACTTGCCGTTGGTATTGATCCAATGGCGCTTTATTTATGCCAATTTGAAGCAGTAAGAAAACTATTAGGTAATGATCAACGAGCTCACTTACTACCCTTAGGAATTGAGGAACTGCCAAAATTAAATGCATTTGATACGGTTTTTTCAATGGGCGTATTATATCATCGCCGTTCGCCACTTGATCATCTTTACCAATTGAAAGATCAATTAGTTGATGGTGGGCAATTAGTGCTTGAAACCCTGGTTATTGAGGGAGTCGAACACCAAGCATTAATGCCAGGTGAACGTTATGCTCAAATGCGAAATGTCTATTTCATCCCATCTGTACCCACCATGATAAATTGGCTACATAAATGTGGTTTTAAAGAGATAAAAATGGTTGATATATCGAAAACCAGTTTAGATGAACAGCGCAAAACAGACTGGATGGAATCTGACTCATTAGCTGAGTTTCTTGATCCGAACGATTTGAGCAAAACGATTGAAGGTTACCCTGCTCCAATACGAGCGGTATTTGTTGCCCGAAAATAGTGTATTGATCTTATCGAATCAATTAACATAAAAAACGGGCTTATGCCCGTTTTGTTCTTAATTCTATAGATGATATTAATTATTCTTTATAATCATTTGAACTGGGTAGTGATCTGAATACTTATCAGTAAAATCATCTTTGAGTACCTTAACATCAATCACGTTATCTTTAAGTGGTGGTGAGACATAGATATAATCATAACGTAATGGTACTGATGCTTGATCATAAAAGACTTTAGTTGGTGCGGTTGAGATAAATTCTTTGTGTTTTATCTTTAATGCATCAATATAACCCGCATCAAGTAGATTTTGTTGAACGGTATAGCTTAATTGGCCATTTACCAGATTATCAAGAATTGGTCTTTTCTTCTGTTTTTCTTTTATATCTTCTAAAAGCGTGCTTTTATCATAATCAGGTTTATCTGCTGGAGAGAATGAATTCAAATCCCCCGCGATTATCCATTTACCATTAGGATCACGACTGTATTTAATTGAATCTATAATCAAATTAATTTCATCGATACGCTTAGCCGTCCAAAACGGGTTCATATGGGTTATCACAAAATGATAATTACCAACATCTGCAAACAGTGCTCCATGCCATAGATTATCAACCACTTTATTCACATTTACGATAGGATATTTTGAGGTAATGGCAACTGGGAAAAAAGCAGGATCATCTGGTGACTCTTTTAACAGAACAGCGTATTTGTGACCATAACTGGCTGCAAATTTTTCAAGTTTTTCTCGAGTAAAGAAATTCATCTCTTGCCAGGCAATGATATCGGCATCTTGAGCTTTTGCCCAATCAATATATTTCTGCTTGCCTTCGCTCTCATCTAACTTCATCCCGTTATAAACATTATAACTGATGATTTTAAGTTGCTTAACATCATCAATTGATGCGTAAGCACTTGAAGCACTAAAAATAATACCACCAATTAATGCTGCAATTTTCAATCTAGTTTTACTCATAAGATATTCCTTTATTTTATTAACTCACTATAAATATTATATTGATTCGATTTTAATCAAAATTCTTTTTATGATTTATGTGATTTAGGTCAATATTATTATCTACAATTCGTGCGATTCGAATTTTATTCAAGGAAGGAGCATGATCTGTGAATATAAAGATTGGATAATTGCGATTTTGAAACTTCAAAAACCCCGCTCCTCAACTTTTTTTATAATATAAATACAATTCAATAAATTCAGAATAACGGTTATTGATAAAATAAAAGGCATAATAAAAATATTATACCTTTTATAATTATTGTAGTGATAAATTACACAATGACTAAAATTTATTTGATAATATAGATATTAGTATCTTGGGTAAAATTTAAAAATTTTTCAAATGGGCCATATGCTTGGTAATAAGTCATATTTGGATCTATTTCTTTAGGACAAAGTTCATCAGATTTTCTTAAAGAATTTATGCCTTCCTCTCCACCTAATTTTTTATACTTACTAGCAAAGTCATCACCATTTAAAGTGAAAAGTTGTTTCCAATTATCTAATGTGTCTGCTAAATATTTTTTACCAGCATCACATTCAATTCCACCCAAATTAATTTTAGGGAATACGTATTGCTCAATCTCAGCAAATTTTACTGGTTTATTAGGAAAACTTACTTCAAATCCTGTCTCTGGATCTTCATTGGATTCAAAAAATTCATTTTTTAATAAGGTGATATAATCTTTTTCACGATAGACTTTAATTCTAGGAAGTTGGATATCTTTTTTGGTTTTAAATTTTTTAGGAAGTTCATTAGGGGCTTCCTGGTTGATTGAATAGTCCCAAGTATTATCTTCCCTTTCGATAAAAACATCATTTATCACTTTAACAGGTAGTTCAACTTCTTCTTCTACACCATTTATAATAATGGAGACTTTTCGTAAAGATTTTTCATATAACTTATCATAATCTTCGGCACTGGTATTTTCAGTAGCGTAGATATAGGTATGAAACATATAGTTGCTTTGTGTAGGATTAATAAAACCATCATTAGGAAACCTAGCTGGTTTAACGATAAAATCGAGCGACTCATTGTTATAAGCTAAATTATGCTTACCATATTCAAAAGTATAGGTAGTGTTAGAGTTAGCCGGAATAGCGAGTTCTTTACCATCAATGGCTACTACAATTTCATTATCAGTGGGATTATCAATCATACGAACAACTGACTTAGGTTCATCGGAACAGCTACAAAGCATAACGCCACAGACAATTAAAATGGGTAATTGAATTTTTTTCATCACATTCATTTATATTCATAATTGGGGAGATAACAATTTTATCATGGTGAAAAATCAAAATAAATGAATTATTTATCTTTAAATTGCTTTACAAAATAGTTTTTGATCTAATCAAAGTTTGAAAGCAGTTATATAAAATATGAAAAATATCCTAATAGTAATTAGGATATCTTGGAAAGATTTACTGCTGTGGCCAAATAAAGCGACCTTTAGCGTCAGGATCTTCATTAATAAATTTTCTAAGCTGATCTGATTGATAAAGTTTTTTTACATCTTGCGCCCACTTGGTATTTAAGTTTTCTTTCTTAACTACGACCATTAATTCAAGATTCGGAGTTAACTTTTCTTGAACTAAAACATTATCTGCAGGAATATGACTTAACCATGCTATTCCCCCAGGCATTATGGCATAATCAACTTCATTAAGCGTTCTAGGAATAATTTCAGATAATATTGCTTTAAATTTTAAATTATACTTATTTTCTGCAATATCATTTAAATCTAACGTTCCTGCTTCACTTTCAGGTTTTAAGGTGATCCAATTCAAACTTTGTAATAATTGTAATGAACGAGCTTTATTTGATGGGTCATTTGGAATAAGAATTGTCTGTCCATCAGCAATTTCATTTATTGAATGATGTTTTTGTGAAAAAAGCGCCGCGGATATTGAAGGAATATGAACTAAAGAAACAAGATCACTCTTAGTTTCTTTATTATATACATCTAAATAAGATTGATGTTGAGCGGCATTGAGATCGATACTTCCTTCAACTAAAGCGGTATTTGAATCCCTTAATGAACTGAAATTTACCATCTTAACTTTATAACCTTCTTGTTCTAAAGCAGGTTTTACGACTTTTTCCATCATTATATTATGCATACTTGGTGGCAAACCAACTACGATTTCTTTCTTCTCTTGTTGGTTGTTTTTAGCTGAATCAGACTTGTTGTCACACCCAATTAATGTAAATCCTAATAATATAAACAGGTAAATATATTTTTTCATTATCACTCCCTATTAAGATAAATTAGTCGAACATATTCTGATACGACTATTGAGTCATTATAGTCGGTGAATAACTATTGGGATAATACGAAAAAATTATATCTATATTCAAATTGGAAATATGTGAAATAAGATTAAAATATTGCTAAGAAAATAGGATATCAATAAATTAGTTAAACTAGTATCCTTAATATTATTAAGCTTTTGAGTTCAATGTCCTTATTATATTAAAAAAATAATGGTATCCTTAGGATTAGGACCAGATTTTAAACATAAGGATCATAATGAAAAAAACTATCATTTGCTTTTTATCATTTTTGATAATTGGCTGTAACCCAAAGAGTGATAATGAGCAAGCTATTAATAATAATTACTTATTTTTTCAAGCTCCTGAACTTAAACCATTTTCCAAACCAATAAAAAAACAAATATTATCTGGTAGCATAAACCAAGAGTTTACTATAAATCAGCAAGGTTTTATTACCTCTGTTGTTTCACCCGAAATTCAACCTACTTTTAATCAATCATCAGATAAAGCATTTCCAGTCAAAATAGATATTGATTACCAAAAATCCTTAATGATTTTCTCGCAACAAGATCAATTTCTTTTAGAATTTTATATAAAATTCGATAATGACAAGAACATGACCGAAATTCATGAAGCAAAGCTACCTATTGCTTGGTATGCTAATTATGATGAGCAAAAAAGATTGATTAAGCTTACAAAAAAAACTGATCCTAATCTTATTACCTTCGTATCAACATTTCTTTATGACCAAAATAATTTGAAAAAAATCATTGAAGAAACCACACTTAAAGAAAATGATGAAACAAAACTAATGTCAAAAAATGAAGTTGAATATTTTTATAATAATCATCATCAAATTGATAAAAAAATAATTTATTTAGATGATTATATAACAAAAAATAACCAAAAATTAGAATGCCAGTTTTATGATTTTAATCAATTTGGTGATTGGACGAAATATTATTGCTTAAAGCCTAATGAAAATTTCAGTTTCTTTGTTTTACGTGAAATTGAATATTAACCTTTAAGTAAATAAACAGGAGTATAATAATGAAAATCAAAATAATTCTGCTTATCAGTTTAGTGCTATTGGGATGTAAAGATAATCATACTCCCAATATAGCCGTTGAAAATAGCTATTTAATCCATGCCGGTATAGATTTAGCTCCCCATTCCATTCCAATTAAAGAACAGTCATTAAAAGGGGGTAATCCTGTAACTTTAACTGCAAATACCGATGGACTTATTGAATCAATGACTTTAGATTTTTATAAATTTATTATTGATTATAAAAATGGGAAATATACTTATGAATCTGAAAATAAGAACCTGAATCTTGATATCAAGTTTGATCAAGAAAAAAATATTCTTTCTTATCAGGATGCTAAAAAAAATAATAAATTATTGGTAGGTTATGATTCTAATGGGCGAGTAATAAAAATTGAAGATTCAATCGATGACTTTGATTTCATTAGTCAAGTTGATTATGAAAACGATTTAGTCTCTAAAAGGGTTGTAGAAATTTTTCAAAAATACGATGAAACTGACAGTTTCATCGTTGTTTTAAGAGAATATAAATATTTTTATAATGATAAAAAACAATTGAGTAAAAGAATTCAATACGACTACAAAATTGAATTAGGCAAAATTGTACTCGATGAAAACAATCAAAGAATAGCTGAGATGAAGGAAGAGTGTTCTTATGGTGATTATAATCAACACGGAGATTGGACTAAAGAATATTGTTTAGGTCCAAATAAAGTGACGACGCATTTTTATTTACGAACTTTGGAATACTTTTGATTAAATTGATAAAAAAGTCATTTAAATATTATTTAAAATCAATTTATTATTTAACCCTCGATATTTCAAATATAATATCGAGGATTAGCGAGCTGTAAAAAACAGTTAAAAAATAATATTTTTAGATTGCTCCCATAATAACATGGGGGATATAAAGTTCCTCAAGATAAGCAATATCATCTTTAGTTAATGAAACTTTTAACGCGCCGACTGCATCATCCAAATATTGCGTTTTGGTTGCACCAATGATAGGTGATGCAACGCCTTTAGCAAATTGCCATGCTAGCGCAACTTGCGTCATGGTTACACCATATTTTTGTGCGATATCATTTACTCTTACAACAATTTCTCTATCTATTTGTTGCGTACTATCATATTTGGCAATAGCGACTTTATCAGTTTTACTTCGCAACGTATCGGTTTTCCATTCTAATCGGGAAAGTCTACCAGCCGCTAATGGGCTATAAGGAGTTAATGAAACATGGAATTGCTTACAGATCGGAATTAACTCTCTTTCATCTTCGCGATACAATAAATTATAGTGATTTTGCATTGAAACAAATTGAGTCCAACCATTTTGCTTAGCTGCCAGCTGCATATTATAAAATTGATAACCATACATTGCCGAAGCACCTAGGGCTCGTACCTTACCCATCTCGACCAAATGATGTAATGCCGCCATGGTTTCTTCAATCGGTGTACTGTAATCAAAACGATGAATTATGTATAAATCGACGTAATCGGTACCCAATCGTTTAAGGGATCCATCAATTTCTCTTTCAATAGCTGTTTTAGAGAGGTGTCCTTCGTTAAAATAGACTTTAGTGGCCAAAACGACTTTATCTCTAGCGATATTTCGTTTCAATGCTCTTCCAACATATTCCTCGCTAGTTCCACTTGAATAAGTATTAGCTGTATCAATAAAATTAATACCTAGATCTAAAGCATGTTTAATGATGGCTTCACTTTGGTCGGGATTAAGTGTCCAGTCATGCATTTTACTGGCAGGATCACCAAAACTCATACATCCTAAGCAAAACCTGGAGACCTCAATATCAGAAGTACCTAATTTTATATAATCCATACAATAACTCCTCAGTATGTCAGAATCGTTTAAATAATTTAATAAATTGATAAAAAGTCAATTTTGATAATATTATTTTAGAGATAACTTTTATTGAGATAAACAGGGTATTCATTTATAGTATCATGAATTAAATTCATTAATTTTATATATTATGCATAACTATAATGAACTCAATTACTTTATTACTATCGCTGAAGCAAAAAGCTTTATTGGAGCAGCTAAATCTTTGGGAGTTTCCTCTTCCGCATTAAGCCATAGTATGAGGAATTTAGAAACTCGATTAAATCTCAGGCTATTTAATCGTACAACTCGAAGTCTTTCACTAACTGAAGCTGGTGAACAACTTTATAAACAACTAGCGCCTCTATTTAAACAGATAAATGAAGAAGTTAACGCACTTGGGGATTATTTAGATACGCCATCAGGTACAATTAGGATCAACGCATCAAATATTGCGATTGAAAACTTTATATATCCTAAATTAAGTCAATTTTCCTTACGCTATCCACAAATTAAGATTGAAATTGAATGTGACAATAATCTAGTCGATATCGTTAAAGATGGTTTTGATATGGGTTGTAGAATTGGGAATGACCTTGCTAAAGAAATGGTTGCTGTAAAAATATCAGATCCTTTGCGAATGGTCCTAGTTGCTAGTCCTGATTATCTAAAGCACAGAAAAGAGCCTAAACAGATAAGTGATTTAGATCAACATCTTTTAATTGGTAAAAAAGTTTCAAGCCAACATGGAATGGAAACAATTTGGGAATTTACTAATAGTGGTAATATTATTCAATATCACCCCTCTACTCACTTCTCCATCAATAATCATTTAAGAAAACAAGCGATACTTGATGGCTTAGGTATTTGTTGGATTGGTTATCCTGATGTAAAAAATGAATTAGCAACTGGAAGACTTATAGAATTATTAAGCGACTATTCAATTACCTATGAGCCATTTTATATCTATTATCCAAGCCGTAAAGGCCACTCAAATGTTTTTAAACTTGTTTTAGATGCATTGAAATCTTAATTAGATTAATCTTTATATTTTAAAAAGGCAGTAATACTGCCTTTTTAATTTTCCAAAATGGCCTATCAATTTTTTAATAAACTATATTGATGATTAACTTCGTCAATTGCTTTGCGAAGATCTTCTTGAAACTGTGGGATAGTTTGTAATTTTGAGTATTCCACTGCCCCAACCATTCTACCGGCATTTACGTCGGTCTGCCAATGGGCCCCACAAATCATTCTGCTTTGACCAAATTCATAGCCTCGTTTGATTAACGCTTCAGCATGTGAAGGTGAAATTTGAGCTAGAACTAAAGCTAATGTCCAACCATAAGCGGTATGACCTGATGGAAATGAACCATTTTGACGTAATCGTTCTTCTTCATCAACAGGCTGGCAAGAGTGATTACCAAAATAGACAAAAGGACGTTTTCGCATATAAAACTCTTTAGCCGTTTTAGTGGCATTATCAGCAGAATCAACCAATAAATCGCCAAACATTTTATATAAAGTGGGTGTTGTTTCGGGTGATATTGTAATACCTAAAGGTTCAGAAAAAATTTCAGCTACATTTGCCGTATGCAAATCAGCATCCTTTGTTGCTTGTTTCCAACGATCAGTATCTTTGAGATTATAACCATGTAAATAGGCAATCTTATCTGCTTCAAATTCAGGCGTACCTTCTTGAGGATAAATAGGCAAGTATTCTTTACTACTAACGGCTTGATCGGCAGTATGATATGTAACCCCAACTTCATGACCAAGAAAGTCTTCTGTTGATCCTTTTTGAAAAGCAAATAATGATGAAGAAAATATTAAAGAACAGTAGAGTGTTGAAATGAAAATTGTCAATTTTCTAACATTTATTTTTTCTGCCATATTTTACTCCTATTACCAGATTAATGATTAAACAGGCTTACTTCGGAGAACTTGGAAAAATTTGATGATAATAATAACTTTATTTAGTATTAATTTTTTAGGATTTGGGTGAGCAGTTGAAATATGATCTATTATTGGTGCCAGTGGTCGGACTCGAACCGACACGCTTTTAAGGGCGGCGGATTTTGAATCCGCTGCGTCTACCAATTTCGCCACACTGGCATCTGAAGTGTAAATAAGTAAACGTTGGCAATTATACTAAGCTTTGTGATATCTGCAACAGATATTATTATAAACGCAGTTAGTTGCCTAAAATTTCTACTACCATTTACGTTTCCAAGCAGGTAATTTTTTTAAAATAGTATAAGCGGTCTCTTTTGCCACTAAATAATCAACATTATGGTTATTTGAATATTTAAGAGTAACTTCTTGCCATTTTTCATCAAAGGTTTTCATTGAACCATCTGAATGAGCGCAATGTTTACAGTAGTTTTTCGACAAATCATGTAAAGGATAATCAGCAATAGCTGTCATTGGCATACCACAAGCAATACACATTTTCATATTTTAAATTCCAATTAATTTGCAGGTAATTAAAATAAATCGACTTAACCTGAATAAAAATGCTACTCCGAGTTTAGATTGAATACAAGATATATAAGAATGGCTATTTTTTATTAAAAAGTGAAATCAATTTGTGCAGTATTTATTTGATTATTATTTTGTTGTTGTAATAATTGATAGCGGCGTCTTAATGCCCTTTGCTTACATAATCGCAAAATTTCTTGTTTTTGAACATCTGAAAATTTTAACCAATTGAATCTTTCCTCCCTGGAACGAAAGCATTTGATGCAATAACCTTGCTTATCTGTCTCACATACTCGTCTACATGGGCTTTGTATGTCAAAAAATTCAATTTGATCCAATCTATCTCTTCCTATGAAGATCAACAACTATTAAAGCTCTTTTAAGCCTAATCCTTTACTTAATATTTTAAAACAATCATCACAATCATGTGTTGCCGCTTCAAGCAAAGTTTGTGTTGGTGCATGAATCAATTTATTAGTCAATTTATGTGAAAACTCAAAAAATACATCATCAATATTGGCACCTTGTTTAATTGCTTTTAACGCTTTTAATTCTAATTCACGCTTAATAACTTGTGCATTCTGGCGATATTGCTTTACATATTCAACAGCATGTCTGGTTTTTAGCCAATCGATATACAACTCAGCTTGCTCATGAATAATATATTCAGCTTCATTGGCAGCAATAATCCGTTGTTCTAGATTGTTCTGAACGGTTTGTTGCAGATCATCAACAGTATAAAGATAAACATTTTCGAGTTGACTAATTTCTGACTCAACATCACGAGGAACGGCTAAATCGATAAATAACATTGGATTATTATTTCGTTCATGTAGTGTCCGTTCAACCATCCCTTTGCCAATAATAGGTAAAGGACTAGCAGTTGAACTAATGACAATATCAACCTCTTTGAGTCGATTAGCAATATCGGGTAAAGAGATGATCTCAGCATCAATAATAGATGCTAATTTTAGCGCTTTATCTCTTGTTCGATTAGCAACAATAACATGTTTGAATCCATGAGGCTTTAAGTAGCGAGAAATAAGCTCAATGGTCTCACCTGCTCCCACTAGCATTACACTTAACTCAGACACATCAGAGAAAAGATCACGCGCAACTAAGCACGCCGCGTAAGCTACCGAAGCGGTATTTGCTCCAATATTAGTTTCTGTTCGAACAATTTTGGCTACATGAAAAATAGATTGAAAGAGTTTTTCAAGCTGAACTGACAAACAATTATTTTGTTGAGCAAAATTATAAGCTTGTTTTACTTGACCAAGAATTTGAGGCTCACCAATAATTAACGAATCAATACCACAAGCAACAGACATAAGATGTTCGACAGCTTTCTGGCCTTCATAGCAATATAGTGAATTATTAAAAACATCCAAATCAACTTGATGAAATTGTCCTAACCAATTTTCAACAGATTGCTTTACTCGAAAAAAATCTGTCTCATCCTCATAACTTAGGTAAATTTCTGTGCGATTACAAGTTGACAAAATGACGCACCCAGTAATTAAAGGATGCTGATATAGACTATATAATGCCTTATCAATAATCTCATTAGAAAAAGCAATTTTTTCTCTTAAAGCGACTGACGCACTTTTATGGTTTACACCCAATACTGTAATAGACATTGCATTGATTCTTTTATAATAGTTTATAAAGCGTCTAAATTTAAATATTATAGCTAAAAAAATAATAAAGGTTAATTACAGTTACTTTTTCTTATTCGCAAAATTATCAGCTATAATATGCCCTACTTTTGACCATAACTACTTAAGAGTTATTTTATGAAAAAAATCAAATTTGCGTTACTTTTTATATTGCCATTAATGATTACTGCATGTCAAACAACAAAATACCAATCTAACGCATCAATCGAGCAACAATGGCAAAGCCATAAACAGATACTTGAACAAATTAATTCTTTTAAGGTTAATGGTAGTATTGCTCATACTGGAACAAAAACGAAAAACTATGGTCGTTTCCTCATTATTCAACAATCACAAGATCATTATGAGGTTAAATTAACGACACCTGTAGGAACCAATATTTTAACACTAAAGTCTGAACCAAACTATGCCGAATTAGTGGATAAAAATGGTGGACATTATAATGATGTTAATATTGAAAGATTAATGAAAAAAGTTTCTAACATCAACATTCCTCTTAACTCTTTACATAATTGGTTAAAAGGCTTTTCTGATGATAACCAAACCGATAAATTAGATAACTCAGGTAGGCTTGCATCAACATCTTTTATGCAAAATAACAATAAATGGACATTAAAGATTTTGAGATATGCAACTTATACTTTCAAAAATAAAAAAGTTGATTTACCCGCCATCATTGAACTTTCACATGATGATGAACTTATTCGCTTAAAAATTAGCAACTGGACGTTAAACTAACGGAACAGAATATGAAACATTGGTTATCGCCAGCTAAATTAAATTTATTTTTATACATTACTGGACGTCGTCCAGACAATTATCACAATTTACAGACATTATTCCAGTTTATTGATGTTTGCGACAAACTGACTTTTAATGTTCGCAATGATGGTAAAATAAGATTATTAACTCAATTTGAACAAGTCCCTGAAGATAAAAATCTAATCACTATTGCAGCTCAGCGGTTAAAATCCTATGCAAATAATAGTGAACTTGGTGTGGATATTGCTATAGAGAAAATGATCCCTATGGGCGGAGGACTTGGCGGTGCGTCTTCCAATGCTGCAACAGTTCTTGTTGCTTTAAACCAATTATGGAATTTAAATATTGAGCAACAAACTTTAATAACAATAGGCCGTTCAATTGGAGCGGATGTGCCTATTTTCATTTATGGTCACTCAGCATTTGCTGAAGGTATCGGCGATCAGTTTCAACAAGTTGATATCCCTCAATATTGGTATTTAGTTAGTTGTCCTAATATTGAAATTTCAACAGTTAAAGTATTTAAGGATCCTAAATTACAGCGTGACACACCTAAACGAACTATTGAACAATTAATGTCAATTCCTTTTGATAAGTTTACTAACGATTGTGAACCTATTGTGCGTGAACGTTATCCTCAAGTCGATCAGCTTATATCGTATTTGTCCAAATTTGCTCCAACAAGGCTAACTGGGACAGGAGCATGTGTTTTCACTCGTTGTGATTCTAAAGAACAAGCATTGTCGATACAAAATGAGCTGAAGTCCCTCTCAGTGAAAAACTTTATAACTAAATCACTAAACTTATCACCACTGTATGCAGATTAATTAATTTTGCTTAACATGATTAACCATATAACTAATTTGTATGGTTAATCATCTAAAATCGACAAAGTCGCAACCTTAATGTATAGCATCATTTGGTATAACAAAAAGATGATGATCATAATACTCAACGCAATAAAGCCCTTCAAAACTTTTATAACCTTGATCAGCTAACGCGGATTTTAACCATTTTTCATCCTTACCTAGTTGCTCTAAAACATTATCAACGGGTTGTTCGTTTTCTAATACAATGACGGATATGTCCTTATCCCCTTTTTTTACTATTGATAATTGCCCATTAGGCTCCAAAATAGCTTTTTCAACACAATGAATGTTGAAAACATTCTTCATTCTGAGTAGTACTGCAAAACTAGCCAAATCTAAATTAATCGAGGTGAAAGCATCCAATTTTAATTTTCCATGATCCATTAATATAATTGGATTACCAACAATAAAGGCCTTAGCATTTTGGCTTCGTTTTTTTAAATAATTAGAGGTATACATGATTGCTGTCCACATCAATAAGACAACAATAAAATCATATATGGTCAATTTAGGATTATAGATAATTCCACCTGCAATCCCACCTAATATCATATTCCCTATAAAATCAATGCTCGACATTTGTGATAGTGATGTTTTACCTGTTATTTTTAAGAATAAAACGATACATATAAAAACAACCAATAACTTTAAAGCAATAATAATAAAATCCAGATAGTTAAGCATAGTACTCTCCAAATGTTAAAGACCTAAGCTAGTAAAACAATAAATATTAAAGTTAATACTGAAAACCTATAAAATTTTAGAAGAGATTTTAATAAATTAGAAAATTTGATTATATAAATCGTGAGTAATTGAGTGACGCTTTAATATTAGGTTGCCCTGCCATTGGTATTCCCAGCCACCTTGCTGCCATTATGGAGGGGCGGAATTTTCAAGGGTTCTTTTTTTTCGTATTTTATCGTATTGTTTAAGTTCGGATTTTGAATATCGCCGTATTTCGGCCTTACGGTCAAATTCATTTTCTTCAATCCAAAAATTGTTCTTAGAATTTGTATTTTCACTTAAGAAAGATGAATTTTTTGGTAAATTATTGGCAGAATTTTTAAAATTTATCGGAGTTTTTAAAATAAGATTTCCCTGTTTATCATAAATATAATTCCAATTTTTATCCTTTAGAATCTTACCCGATGCACCATATATTTGATCGGATTTTTTGAAGATTGGTATACAAATTTTATAGAAAAAATCATCATTCAAATATAAAGAAATATAAATCCTCAAGAATTTTTAATTATTTTACTATATCTAAAATTGAGTCCTGATGATAAGAATTTAGGTTTTTCGCTTAACTCTATTTGTAATATTGGGCAAACAGCCTTTTTAGCGGAAACGCAGTGCAAAGGGCTTACGCTCTGCCATTCTCACCTAGATTTTTATAACCTGCTCTGGCTCGTTAAAATCCTTCACCCTAACTCAGAATCGGAATTGTTAGAGAAACTAAATTGATTGTTAAACCAAAAAACCAAATTTTACATTGGTTTTTCCCTTTTAGTTTTTATTTAGTATAGTAAATTCTACACCGTCATTTTCAATATACAAATCATAAATGCGTATATTATTCCTTTCAAGGAATAAATCAAAACTATTGATTTGTTCATCAAGCTCATCTAAAATAGAAAATAAACCCGTATTAATAGATTCTTCTTTTTCTTTTAAAAGATTTTGTAAAGACTCTGGTATTATATCTTTTCCTTTACTTATATTTCCACTATAATGCAATTTATTAATATTATTAAAACTAATTTCTCTATGTAGGCTAACATTGATACTTCCTATGTTCAATTTATTAGAACCTACTATCAATATGATATTATCTATTATTTTCTTCATTTCGTTAAGGACATTTAAAGTTATCTGATAATTTTTTCAAATTACTATTACTAAATCCATCGGCTCCATCCGGATGGATTAATCTAGCATGCGCATCACCTATACCTTTTGTAGGATTATGAATTACATCAAAACCTGCTTCTCTTATACTTTTTGCATCTATTTCTGCAATATTTCCAGCATTAATAATATCATGTAATCGAGTAGCTTTAGTAAAAGCTTCTTTAGCACTACTCGCTTGAACTATTTGAAATTTCAAACCTTATTAAAATCCTTATCCCTAAGTATGAAGTCGAACTAGTAGATAAGCTAAATGCTTAGAAAAAAACCAATTCTATAAGTTGGATTTTAAGATTATTTTAAATATCTATCTAAATTTTCTAATAAATAAAAATCTTCTAGATTTTCTTTATTGTAACCCGTTTTTTTTAAATCTTCTTTTATCTGATTTAATAACTTTAACCATTCTTTGATAAATGCATCTATATCTATAATTAGTTCATTTGAAACTTTCTTTATCTCATTAAGTATTTCATTCCCCCCTCTTAATGCAGTCCAATCAGATTTTATCTTAATAGTGTTTTTATATTGCAAACACTCCCATGTTCCAAAGAAAATATTACTTCCCCAATTAATTGTGAATTGTTTCTCATTTTTTAAAGAATTAATTAATAATAAAATATCTTTGAAAATATCTGAAATTTCTGCACATAACCACAGTTCTAAAATATAACCATTCCAATACATATAAATTGATGATTCTCTTGTGTATGGATAAATTGTTTGTAAAGCTTCATTTATAGTAATATCTTCTTTATCTCTAGGTAAAAGATTATTAGGGTGGCTTATTAATAATTTAAAATTCATTATAATATCATTTTAATGACAGGTTGATTTTAATTTAGCTTCTTTCCCTTGGGCTATAGGTTCAGCTGTGCAATCTATTGGAAAACCATGAAATGTACCATCTCCATTATTTCTAACTCTATAATGTGTCGCCGGATGAGGAGTTGCTACATCAGGAGCTATTCCTGGATGAAATACCACACTCTTACTATCAGCATTTACAGGAAAATCCTTAAATCCACCAGGTTCTAATGTATCTGCTAATTTTCCCGCATAATTTAAATCAACTTTATTTCCCCATTTTCCGTGTGGTAAATTCTCTGTATTAGCTAAAATTTGAGCATCTTTATTAGATAACTTTGTACCATGACGTTTCCCTCTAGTATATCCATTTTCAGGTTTTAAATCCAATCCAAACGGATCAACCCAAGCATTACTATCATGCACATACGCATAAAAATTCGGGTTGTTTCCTTCAAGTTTTATAGGGTCTTGGCTTATATAAGTTCCTGTATTACTGTCGTAATACCTAAACCGATTGTAATAAAGCCCATCTAGTTCTTCGTCTTATATTGTCCTAGATGTATGAAGAGTATAAATCACCTGTTGTTAAATTTATCATGATTTTAAAGCAAATTTTTATGGCCGTATTTTTCATAATTAAAAATATTTCTCAATATTTTTATATAAAGTTTTTAATTCTTCTAAATTATTAAAATCTTTTCGTTGATGAAGAACATTTTTTTCAGATAAAATTTCAATTAATTCAAAAAAACAACTATTATCATCCCAAACAACAAATTTTCCGATGTAATTGTCATTTGTAATATCTATAACTATAGTTCTTTTTAGAGTACTATCTAATATATTTTCACCAAAATTTATTTTTTGTATTTCTAATTCACAATTATTAGGAGGTATTAAAGTTAAAAACCAATTGTAAAATTCATCTATTATCATAATAAAAATTTACCTACATTCAATTTTTGCCCCCTTTCTTTATTCCGCTTTGAAGCGGTTTTTTGGTAGCCAATTTATTTTACAATGTAAATTTTTTCAGGGTTATATATTGGAATTTTTATCGTAATACCTTTTGTGCTTCTTACTTCGATGAAATCATTTTCTAATTTCACTTCTATAAAAGGATTGCTATTATCTAAAAATAAGAACCAAAGTAATTTTCCTGTTTTGTCATTAAGTTGAACAAAACCGTCATTACCAAAACTTCCTTCACCAACATTTATAATAAAGTTATCTGTTTCAAATTTTTTAAGTATATCAAAACAGGAAACCCAGTCTTCATTATTGTATTTAAAAAAACTTTCAATCGTTGATTTACATAATACTCTTATATATTCATTATTATTTTTTAAAAC
This sequence comes from Gilliamella sp. ESL0443, assembly GCF_019469165.1. NCBI lineage: Bacteria > Pseudomonadati > Pseudomonadota > Gammaproteobacteria > Orbales > Orbaceae > Gilliamella > Gilliamella sp. ESL0443. The sequence continues at coordinate 1,041,325 of NZ_CP048263.1, forward strand.
TAACATTTCTCCATTTGGAAAAAATAAAGCATTAATTAATGGACACTCAAAATTATCAATTAAATCATTTATATTCATAAAAATATCTTTTATCCACAAGAAATTCGAGGTTTTTCTTTTAGTCCTTTGTCGGGAACAACTCCACCTGCTTTTTTATTTCTTATATCGTTAAATCGTTCTTTGATTTTTTGCCCCCAAGTTTTTCCTGTTGTAGAATCGGGAAAAACATCATCTGCTTTTACAACATTAACTTCAAGTTTATCTATACATGCATTTTGGGCGGAAAGCAACCTTCTATTATCGTAAGATACCAATTGTCCATCAACTTCAATAACATTTATCGGCGTATATTTAGACGCATCAAATACTCTTACTTCAGACACAGTCCTTTGTGAAAAGTTAATATCATTGGGATTTACAAATATGGGGGACAACCCAAACGGATCCACCCAAGCATTACTATCATGCACATAAGCATACAAATTCGGGTTATTTCCTTGCAGACCGATGGGGTCTTTGCTGATGTATTGCCCTGTTTCAGAATTATAATATCGGAACCGATTGTAATAAAGCCCCGTTTCAACATCCTCATACTGCCCCAGTTGCCTGAACGGAATAAATAACTTATTGTTAAAGATATCTTCCCGTATTCTGCCATAGATGTCAAATTCTACCTGCCAAACCAATTCACCTTTGTCATCATAGGCCTGAGCGGGTCTGCCCAAATAATCCGAAACAATCGAGTAGGCCTTACCCTCGCAAAACTTAGCAGTGGGTACTAAACTTCCTTCCTCATAAACCCAAGTGGTCAGGTTTTCGATCGGTTCGGGTTGTTCCAACATAAGCATTCCCAGCTCATCAGAAACAACCTTTGGACGCCGTTCACACTCATAAAACCACTCATGCAATATTGCATTACCATCCCAAAGATAACGATAAATCTTTGTATTTACAATTTTTGCTGTTCTTCTACCTAACGCGTCGTATTCAAAACGGATCCATTTCCCCTGAGGATTGCGTACCGCTTTTAACATTCCGTTGCCCTGCCATTGGTATTCCCAGTCACCTTGCTTCCATTGTGGAGGGGCAGAATTTTCAAGAGTTCTTTTTTTTCGTATTTTATCGTGTTGTTTGAGTTCAGAATAAAAATGGAAAAGAATCCTTAATTCTTAAGAATTCTTACTACTTTACCATAACTTAAATATATTCCTGTAAATAAGAATTCAGGCTTTACCCTTAAATCTTTATGTATTATTGGGTAAAGGCTCTTTTAGTGGAAACGGAATGCAAGAGCTTACGCTCTGCCATAGCCCGTTAGATTTTTATAACCTTTTTTTGCTTATTAAAAACCTGCTCCCTACCAGTGAATGGGAATTGTTAGATCAATTGAAGAATTCTTAAAATCAAAAAGCCAACCTTTTAGGTTGGCTTGTTAATTTAGTTTACTTTATTAATCATATTATCTATTTCTTTTTTTTTAGCTAATTTAGATAGCCATTCTTGAGGAATATTCTTATAACTATATAATAACCCTGCTAATCCTCCAGTTACTGCTCCTGTTGTATCTGTATCTTCTCCTAAATTAACTGCTTTTAAGATTGCTTCACTATAATTTTGTGTTTGGAATAAACACCAAATGCTAGCCTCTAATGTATCTATAACATAGCCACTACTTTGTATGTCTTTTTCTTCTAATTTATATATTTTATTTTTTAAAAGGCGATCAAATTTTTTAATTTCGTTTGGTTGAATATTTTGTTCTAGTAAAAAAGAAGAAATGTGTTCTTGTGTTTTTAAATATATTTTTTCTAAATCTTTTTCATGTAATAAAAGCAATGCAAATTCCAGATAATAGAAACAAGCTATAATTGAGCGAATATGTGCGTGGGTTATGGAAGAAACTTCCTTAACTATTTTAAATCTTTCTTTTGGAGAAGAAACATCTTTAAGTATTATTAATAAAGGCAATATTCGCATTAAAGATACATTTCCATTCGAATATTCGTCATTCCCTCCTGCTAAAATGGGATTTATTCTTTGTTTCAGATTGTATATGGCTTCTTGGGTGGCTATACCTATATCAAAAACTTGATTATGTGCTCCCCAATATCCTTCATCATTCCACTCAATAAATTTATTTGCAACATCTTTAATGTTATAACCATTCATTATAATAGATTCGGCTAAACATAAGGTTAGAGAGCCATCATCTGAAAAAGTCCCTGACGGTTGATTATGAGTTCCATAACCAAACATATCTTTTGCAGGGTATTTTTTCATAATCTCTCTGGTTCTAAATTCATAGGGAACTCCTAATGCATCGCCTATTAAAACGCCATAAAGGATATTTTTTAGTAATTCTTTTTTTGTCATTTTAATATGGTAAGCCTTCTATACTTTTTAACCATTGATTATAATAAGCATTCTGTTCTTCAAGTGTAACTACTTTTTCAATATCTTCTTCAGAAGAAAAAATACTAACTTTAGTTGTTTTATAATCAACTCTTTCCCCTAGGGATAATTTCATAGCATACAGAGTATTCTTAAGAAATTTAACCATATAATAATCTATACTACAACCTTTTATAAGCATTTTTATGTTATAACTATCAGTATCTTTATAAAGTTTATAAAAAGCATCACTAGTTCTTATATCCTTTTCTTTAAAAGTCCTTCCTTCTTCATCATTATAAATGAAATAATAAACTTTATAATCTCCTTGAAAAGTATAAGGCTCCCTTGTCTTTAGATCTATAATTGTAGGGTTTTTTTCCTGTTTTATATCTAAATTTATTGTTGCTTTAATTTTTAATCCATTTGAATTTAAACATTCTATCTGAAAAAATTGATTCTCCATATTATTATTTACATTTTGTCCATTTAATATCATTAACATTATCAATATCCTCAATATTAGCATATCCTTTTATATTTTCATTAGGTATTTTTTTTATTACTGCAAATTCATTTTCATTGGGGAAAGGACTATTTTGTTTTAATCGTTCATTTACATTAATTCCTTTGCTATCATCAATTTCTATTTTATAAATATAACCAGTATCATAATATTCTTTACCAAATTCGATTGTACTTTCTAAATTATATGAAGTAGAAATATATTGGGATTTTGTATTATTTTTAGCATAATCTAACAGGTCTACATTAGCATCTGGCTTATATGCGCCAAATCCACCTCCTTTTTTTATTACATCTGGAGATCTCTCATCAAATCTGTAAACAGTTATAATATCTAGTCCAAAAGGATCAAAAAATGCATTAGAATCATGCGCATACGCATATAAATTCGGGTTATTTCCTGCCAGTCCGATAGGGTCTTTGCTGATGTATGCGCCTGTTTGAGGATTATAGTAACGGAAACGATTATGAAAAAGAAGTAGATAATGTAATTCAGAATTTTAAAACTAAAAAGACTTAAAGATAATTTATCTAACGCTTTAAATAGATTAGAAATAACAAACCAACCTAAAAGGTTGGCTTGTTATTATCAATTTAATTCAAAGAAATCTTCTAAAAATTCATTAAAACTATTCCATTCTTTATCAAAATTATTATTTTTTAGTTTATCAATATTTCCACCCTCTATGAGTACAACATGCTCATTTTCTTTATTATATAACAAATAATCTTCTGTCTCTAAGTTAAATAATGAAATATACTTTAAAGGGACTTGTTCTTTCTCATGCAATATCTGTGTGACATTATCATCTGTACTTAAATCTGCTGCTATATCATATAATAAACCATATTTACCATAATATTCATCACTATATTTCGATACAAATTCAAAAAATGCACTATTGGGATTAATGTGGTATTTTGATAAAGTATTTTTATATTTTTCTTGGAACTCTGGAAGAACAGTACCATATTCTTCATCTAAATAGTTTTTAATATTTTGTTTTAACATATTATTTACATTCTATTTTTAATTTTCTTGTTTCTATTTCAGCATTAGCTCTATCTTTCCAATATTGTTTTCTATCAACATCAAAGGCTTTTCTATCAACTGGATCATACGGATTAAATTTAGTCCCATCAGGATTAGGAGTTACTCTATATGGATGTAAAGCATTTGTATGTCCATATTGCTGATGTGAAGTAGCTGACAATTCAAATAGAGGGCCATGTGCTTGTTGTTTGGAATGGTGTAAATTTATAGATTTGCCATCTGCTCCTATAGGAGCTAGTCCTCCTAAAGCTCTATCTAAATTAGTTCTACCTTTAGAATCAATTAAATCCCAATTTACATCTTTTTGGAAAATTTTGTAAGTATACCCTGTTCCTCCTTTACTAGGATCAGGAGCCGTCCAATCAATAACACTAAAGATATCTAACCCAAACGGATCTATCCATGTATTACTATCATGCGTATAGGCATAAAAATTCGGGTTATTACCTGCTAACCCTATCGGGTCTTGGCTTATATAAGTTCCCGTATTACTGTCATAATATCTGAAACGATTGTAATAAAGCCCCGTTTCTATATCCTCATACTGCCCCAGTTGCCTGAACGGAATAAATAACTTATTGTTAAAGATATCTTCCCGTATTCTGCCATAGATGTCAAATTCTACCTGCCAAACCAGCTTACCTTTATCATCATAGGCCTGAGCGGGTCTGCCCAAATAATCCGATACAATCGAGTAGGACTTGCCCTCGCTTAACTTAGCAGTGGGTACTAAACTTCCTTCCTCATAAACCCAAGTGGTCAGATTTTCAACCGGTTCGGGCTGTTCCAACATAAGCATTCCCAGCTCATCAGAAACAACCTTTGGACGCCGTTCACACTCATAAAACCACTCATGCAATATTGCATTACCATCCCAAAGATAGCGATAAATCTTTGTATTTGCAATTTTCGCTGTTCTTCTTCCTAACGCGTCGTATTCAAAACGGATCCATTTCCCCTGAGGATTGCGTACTGCTTGTAACATTCCGTTGCCCTGCCATTGGTATTCCCATTCACCTTGTTGCCATTGTGGAGGGTCAGAATTTTCAAGCGTTCTTTTTTTTCGTATTTTATCGTATTGTTTGAGTTCGGATTTGGAATATCGCCGTATTTCGGCCTTACGGTCAAATTCATTTTCTTCAATCCAAAAATTGTTCTTAGAATTTATATTTTCACTTAAGAAAGATGAATTTTTGGGTAAGTTATTGGCAGAATTTTTAAAATTTATCGGAGTTTTTAAAATAAGATTTCCCTGTTTATCATAAATATAATTCCAATTTTTATCCTTTAAAATCTTACCCGATGCCCCATATATTTGATCGGATTATTGTGGATCGGAATACAAATTTTATAAAAATCAATTTTTATAAAACGGAAAAGAATCCTTAATTCTTAAGAATTTTTAATTAATTTACTATATCTAAAATTGATTCCTGATGATAAGAATTTAGGTTTTACGCTTAACTCTAGTTGTAGTATTGCACAAACACCCCTTATAGACGAGAATCGGAATTGTTAGAGAAACTAAATTGATTGTTAAACCAAAAAGCCAACTTCTAAAGTTGGCTTTTTATAAAATTTATAATTTTATTTTTAATTAAAGTTTTATTTTCTACAAGATCGTTAGTAGTAATCACAAGCATACTTTTATTATCAAAATCACTTAAAAAATCATTGAAATCAATGTCAGGATCTTGAATAATCTTAATGATTTGTGTTTGATTAAAATTAATTAAGCTAATGATTGGATCTAAATCTTCAAAAAAATTACCGTTACTATAACGAGTTTTAAAGAATGGAAATTGCCAATTATCTATTTCATCAGATTCAATTAATAAATCAGTAATAAAGTAATACCATTTTTTTTTAATTCGAGTATGTGAGGTGTTTTCATACAAAAGCTTTCCCTGTAATTATTTCAATGTCTATTCTAACATCTTTAGTACCTTTTATTAAGAAAGTTTTACTTACAGGTGCATCCGCTCCACCATTTTTACCAGCATTAATAATCCACTTTTTTAGCTTTATCAATAGCTTCTTGTCTTGCTTTACGTTCTCCCTTTGTTAAACTTTCAGTTAATTCATCTAACATAGATAGCCCTTCCTTTGACGTTGGTGGAGTCGCTCTATTCCATGATACAGATTTTTCTAAACCATCACCTTGAGCTTGAATTATCACCTTATGTCAATCCAACCCGAACGGATCGACCATCGTATTGCTATCATGCACATACGCATAAAAATTCGGGTTGTTTCCTTCAAGTTTTATAGGGTCTTGGCTTATATAAGTTCCTGTATTACTGTCGTAATATCGGAAACGATTGTAATAAAGCCCGTCTAGTTCCTTATCTTCGTACTGCCTCAGTTGCCTGAACGGAATAAACGGCTGATTGTTAAAGGTATCTTCCCGAATTATGCCATAGATGTCAAATTCCACCTGTCAAACCAGCTCACCTTTATCACAATAGGCCTGAATCGGTCTGCCCAAATAATCCTATACAATTGAGTAAGACTTGCCCTCGCATAACTTAGCAGTAGGAAGATAGCTTTACACTTCTTAATTTTTAAAATTAAGAATTTAAAACAGCTCGAAAAACACTGAAAAAACAAAAAAGCGCTAAATCGCCAAAAATACGTAAAAAAACATTCTCAAACCGCCAAATACAAATTGATAGTTTGTAATAAGGTGGAAATGTTGAACAGTAAAGGGATTTAAGCAATTTTTATAAATGCGTGGCTTTGCCACTCCTTTTTTTGCCCCTTTTTTTCTTTTTGACACAAAGAAACTGCTTTTCTCGAAGCGGTTTTTTATCTACTTGATGTTTTTTTTAATATTCTATTTTCTAAATCAAAAAGAGGCTGTCTCAAAAGTGAGACAACCTCTTTTTCTATTTTTGACATAGACTATATTCATAATCTTTAAAAATATATTCAAGCCAACATCCTGTATCTTTGCTAAATCCTTTCAATTCCAAAATATTGTCTTTAGCTAAAATTTCTTGAATGAATTCGAACGATTCATATTCTGAAATTGATAAATTTTTCTCTATGAATTTTGAAAATGGTTGTTCTGAAATATATACTTTTATTTTAAACTCTTTCCAATTATTAATCTGGAGTTCTACATTTTGAATAAATTCTTTTTTTTGAATATCATATGCCTGTTCAAAAAAAATACTTACAAAATTGTTATCTACTATTGTATTTGTAACATTACAATCTGCTACGCTTATGTTAATTAAATCCATTAGTTTATCTTATGTGCATTTTATTTTTATATGAGCATCTGGGGATTTTGAATCAACTTTATTTCCGTTAATATTTAAAGAATTTCCATTATTATCATATAAATGAACATGGTCATATTTAGTAACGGCATCAGGTGGATCTATCCTTACAGCTGTATTTCCTGTATCAGTATATTTCCATTGCATAAATTGTCCATCAGGAGATCCTCCTTTCCATGAAATATTTTCAACACCTGATAAAATTTCACCAATTTGGTCTCTCCTCATATTGCCTAAATCTAACCCAACTAAAGGATTAAGCCCAAACGGATCCACCCAAGTATTGCTATCATGCGTATACGCATATAAATTCGGGTTATTACCTGCTAACCCTATCGGGTCTTGGCTTATATAAGTTCCCGTATTACTGTCGTAATATCGGAAACGATTGTAATAAAGCCCGTCTAGTTCCTTATCTTCGTATTGCCCTAGTTGCCTGAATGGAATAAATGACTTATTGTTAAAGGTATCTTCCCGTATTCTGCCATAGATGTCAAACTCAACCAGCCAAACCAATTCACCTTTATCATCATAGGCCTGAGCGGGTCTACCCAAATAATCCGATACAATTGAGTAGGACTTGTCCTAGCATAGCTGATAGACACCTATAAAAAACGGGTAACTGTCAGATCAGGTTTGAGTTACTACATCTAAGATTTTACTTGCATAAAATAAAATTGAACTTCATAAAATTTATATTAAATTTAATGTTTATAACCAATCCCATGAACAGTTTTAATTAAAGTTGGTGTGGATGGATTAATTTCTATTTGTTTTCTCAATTTTGAAATATGTTGATCGAGCGTTCTGCTATTAGGTAAAAAATCATATCCCCAAACGTAATCAAAAAGCATATCTCGAGTAACAACCTGATTTTTAAATTGATATAAACACTCTAAAATCTTAATTTCTCTTAAGGTTAATTCGATAACCTGATCGTTTCTTTTTGCATACAATTCGGAAGAATAGACATTTAAATCACCAAATTGAAAATAATCTTCTTTAGAGCAATTTGAATATTTTGATTTTAAGTAACGTTTGGCAATTGCCTTGATTCTTGCCCTAAGTTCATGAATACCAAATGGCTTATTCATATAATCATCAGCACCGAGCTCTAATCCAATTACTCGGTCGATCTCTTCATCTTTAGCAGATAAAAATAGAATTGGCACATCCTCATTTAATTTACGAATTTCACGACAAACAGAATAACCGTCAAGTTCAGGCATCATAATATCTAAAATAATAAAATCGGGTTGATGTTGATTAAACATTTCAAGTGCAACTTTACCATCATTTGCTTTGATAATCGTATAACCTTCTTTTTCTAGAAGATCTGACATACCATTAAGAATATGCTTATCGTCTTCAGCAATTAAAATCTTCATTTTCTAACTCCATTAAAATAAGTGAAAACGCAATTCCTGGATTCTGATTCATAACTTTAATTTCACCATTGATCTGATTAGCTAACTGATTGGCAATCGTCAACCCTATTCCAGTACCTGAAACCCCTTCGGTTATGGATGAGCTAACCCGATAAAAAGGATCAAAAATCTGTTTTAATAAATGATTCGCAATGCCCTCACCATAATCTCGAACCGTAATTATCACCTGTTTTCCCGATTTAGTTAAAGATAAATCAACTTGCTTGCCCTTAGAAGCATATTTCTCAGCATTACTTAGAAAATTATTGAGAATTTGCATTACACTGTCTTCATCTGTATTAACAATACAATCACTTGCAATATTAGTGATATTAAGATGTAACGATTTTGCCTCTAAAATAGGACTAAAGGTATGATATATCTGGTTGATTAGCTCGGTTAAATTAACTGGTTTTATATTGATACTAAGTGGTTTATTAAAACTTAAAACATTTTGAACTAGCCTAGTTAATCGCTTACTTTCAGCACTGATTACATGCAAATAATCAGGAATGGGCGCAGGCTCATCTTCTAGATACTCTGATAACATATCAGAATATAGTGTGATATTGGTTAGAGGTGTTTTAAATTCATGGGAAACTTGTCCAACAAAACTAACCTGCTGCTTTGCTAAGCGCAATGTTCGAGTATATTCTCGATAGCTATAGAAAATCAATCCAAGTATTACGGTAATGAAAAGACCAATAACAACAGAACCTAATAAATACAAATTAACAACATTTGGGGAGGAATAATAATAGGTTAAATGCCAATTTTGTAAAGGATAGTCAAGCGATATCAAAATTTCATTATCAGATATTTCACCATTGGTATAAATCTGCTTATCGCCATCGGATAATTTAAAATTATCATCAAAAGCTTGCTTATCTAATAAATTGATCATATCAAAAGAAAGCTTGATGTTAGAAAGCTCAAAACCAATAATATTATCCGATTGAATTGACCAGTAAATTAAGTGGTTATACATTTGATACCAACCAGAACTTGGTTGAAACTGTTCAGTATGATCTTGTTGATTGAATAAAACAGAATTATCTAAAGCGATGGATTCTACTATCTTATGCCATTGCGAATCATACACATCACTTACAAATAAAATTTTATTTTTATTGATGATAAAAATATTTTTAATATCAGTTTCTGATCCTAATAAATCTTCCGCTTTATCGTTGTCGTCATTAATTTGAAGTGTCAAACTACTCAAATAAGATAGACGCTGATTTAGCAACGATTCAATCGATAACTTGATATTATTTATACGGCTTTTGGCGAGTAAGATTTGGTTGCTTTCTCGTAATAACACTTCGTGTTCTACACTTCGCCAACCTAAATAGCTTATAAACGCTATTAACATCATTAAAGATAAAATCGTTGCTAATCTTTTCATAATTATTTCTTAATTACATTGCTTTTTGACTCAAACTGCTTTTCAGCTGAAATTTTGTTGAAAACGTCTTTATCAGCTTTAGCAGCATCAGCCATAATATTATTTTTTTCAATTTGGCCTCTTAATCTTTCTTTTGCCTCTTCTGAGGATACTGAATTTGAAATTGAGCTAAGTTTTTTACTATTTTCCATAAGAATATCTTCTGCTTCTTGGAACCTACCTAGATTGTAATACTCTAAGGCTTTTTCATTCTCAATGGTTACCTTCTGGATCTCTGATTCAGCTAAAACTTCTTGAATCATTGAATCCTTGACCAACTTTTTATCATCGGTATACGCTACGCTTACAAATTGAGTTTCGTGTTCAGCTTTATTTTTCAATAAATTGTCATATGATAAATCAATTTGAGCTAACGTTTTACTTTGGCCAACTTTTCCTTCCTCAGGGATGACTTCTAACAGTACATATTTTTCTTGATTTGAAAACAATTGATTCATTTTAATCGTAACTTGATTACCTTTGATTACACCATCTCGACCAAGTAAACGCACTGGTTTAACGCCATCTTTCAATTGGATAGTAATCACAACATTTTGAGCAACCGTGGACATCACGTCAGTAAACTCGTGAACAAACATTTTTTCAAGATCAAAAGTATTATTAACAAATACATGATTACCATCACTATAACTTGCGATAGATGACATTAATATTTCATTATAATCTGAACCGATCCCCATTGTGGTAATAGCAATATTCTTTTTAGCCGCAATAATAGCTAATTGAGAAAGTTCAGCTACTGAACTAGGACCTATATTGGCTTGACCATCAGATAACAAAATAATACGATTAACTTTATCTTTCGTAAGTTGGCTTTCAACTTGTTTTATTCCCTTACTCAATCCTGCAAATAAGGCTGTTCCTCCACCTGCAACTAAATTTTTATTGATTAGTTCAATAATTTGTTCTTTATTCTTTACTTTAGTTGCTGGAACAATAACTTTCGCATCATAATCATAAGTAACAATAGATAATGTATCTTCTTCATTTAGCATATTAACCGCAAAAATAGCAGCTTCTCTCGCTTTTACTATGCGATCGCCTTTCATTGAACCTGATTTATCAATAACAAGCGCTAAATTGATCGGCACATGTTTATTAGAGTTCGCTTTTTCACCAGTTAATGAAACTTTTAAATAATTGGTTTCTTCACTTCCTGCCATAATAATAGGTGAAGACAATTCTGAACGGACGTTAATTTGTGAAACTTGTGAACTTGGTAGAATTGTCGTGGCATAGCTAAATAAACTAGACAAGACAAAACCTAACATGACAAATATTTTAATAAATTTCATAGTATTTTCCTTCCTATATAAAGTTTATTCAATTATTCATCAATCGCCAAATAAATTGTCTAAATAATGTATTTAATTGTAAAAAGTTGTAAATAGTAAAACCGTGATAAAAAACACCTATTAGTACTTAAACTAACCAATCTCTCTATTTTACGGTGCGTTAACTGTTTGTTTATTGCCAGTCTAAAGTGCAAAGGTATATAATAAAAAATTAGTCGCTCTTGAAGAGAATAGTTAGAGAACATTTAAAATGACTCAATCAAAACTTGAACTTATTAAAAATAGCATTATCACAATACCAAATTATCCTAAACCAGGTATCTTATTTCGTGATATCACCAGTCTACTTGAAAACCCTATTGCATTTAAAACATCTGTCGATCTTTTAATTGAGCATTATAAAGATAAAAAAATCGACAAAGTGGTTGGCACCGAAGCTAGAGGTTTTATCTTTGCAGCGCCACTTGCGTTAGCATTAGGCGTTGGTTTTGTACCAGTAAGAAAACCAAATAAACTGCCGCGTAAAGTATTTAAAGAAGAGTATCAACTTGAATACGGTACAGATACCTTAGAAATGCATTGCGATGCGATCAAACCTAACGAACGAGTGTTAATTATTGACGATCTACTTGCAACTGGAGGCACAGTTGCAGCTACCGCAAAATTAATTCAAAAAGCAGGTGGTATTGCTCAAGATGCGGCATTTGTAATTAATTTACCTGATTTACACGGGAAAACAAAATTAACTGATATGGGAATTAACTGTTACACATTAGTCGATTTTGCCGGTGAATAACGCATATTTTTAGGGCGAAATGTCGCCCTATTCGTCTGCAACATCCTCATTTATTAATATCCTTATTTTTGCCATCAAATTCAGGCTTATCTTATCCGCTACTCTAATTTCATTTTAACTAGCCCAAACCACAACAAATATCGCCATACTCAATTTGCATAAAATATCAACTTAACGCTTGAAATAGTTATTATTATGAATTATTATTCAAAAATAATGAATATTTATAACAGGAATTAAACAGTGAAAAAATTTAATCATATTATTGCCAGAACCCCAGCTAAGTCACTTATCAACGGATTAACCTCTGCCAATTTAGGAAAACCAGACTATCAAAAAGCGCTTGATCAACATAACAACTACATTCGAGCATTACAGCAATGCGATGTCGATATCACAATATTACCTGCCGATGAACGATTTCCAGATTCTGTTTTTGTCGAAGATGCCGTGTTATGTACGCCCTGTTGCGCCATTATTACTCGCCCTGGCGCGGTAAGCCGTCGTGCAGAAACAGAAATCATCGTTGATACTATTGAACGATTTTATCCTAATAATGTTGAACACATTACCGCCCCTGGCACTATTGAAGCGGGCGATATTATGATGGTTGAGAATCACTATTACATTGGTTTATCCGCTCGTACCAATCAAGAAGGTGCCAATCAAATGATTGCTATCTTAGAAAAATACGGACTATCCGGTTCAGTGGTGACTTTAGAGAAAGTATTACATCTAAAAACCGGACTTGCTTATTTGGAACACAATAATTTATTAGCTGCGGGTGAATTTATCACTAAGCCAGAATTTCAACATCTCAATATTATTGAAATACCAGAAGAAGAGAGTTATGCCGCTAACTGTATCTGGGTTAATGAGCGAGTCATCATGCCGGCTGGTTATCCAATTACTAAAGCTAAAATTGAAGCGCTTGGCTATCAAGTCATCGAAGTTGATACCTCAGAATATCGCAAAATTGATGGCGGAGTTAGTTGTATGTCATTGCGATTTTAATTAAAACTTAACTGAACAATTAAAATAAGAAAACGATATGAATATGCCAGTAAGAAAAAAGCTTGGCATACTCCCACTTACATTAATGGTAGTGGGCAGTATTGTCGGTAGTGGTATTTTTAGCCTTCCTCAAAACATGGCCGAAGGGGCTGGAGCAGGTGCAATTTTAATTGCATGGGTAATAACCTTATTTGGCATGTTTATGCTTACGCGAATTTTTCAGTATCTTTCAATTCGTTTTTACAAAATCAATGAAGGATTATATGGCTATGTTCGTGAAGGATTTGGTGATTATATTGGTTTTAATGCCGCTTGGGGCTATTGGATATCGGCATGGATGTCATGTGGCAGCTATTTAGTTATCCTATTTAGCGCATTAGGTTCATTTGAGTGCTTCAATTATTTTGGTAATGGCACAACTATTCCCGCTGTGATTGCTGGACTTATATTCTTATGGATTATCCATTTTTTTGTCATAAAAGGCATCTATCAAGCATTCTTACTTAATTGTTTAGTCACATTAGCTAAAATTGTGCCTATTTGTTTATTTATTGTTTGTGTCGTTTTAGCGTTTAAAGTTGATACTTTCAATATGGACTTTTGGGGGACACCTCAATTAGGAACCATCCTCAGTCAAGTAAAACATACCATGCTTTATACCGTATGGGTTTATTTAGGGATTGAAAGTGCAACAGTTTATGCCGCTCGAGCTAAAAATATAATTAGTATAAGTCGAGCCACCTTTTTTGGTTTTGCTATTACCAGTCTATTATTAGTCTGTGTTTCGGTACTATCTTTAGGGATCGTCCCACAACACGAACTAGCACAAATGAAAAATCCATCCATGGCCTTAGTGATTGAACATGTTGTAGGTAGTTGGGGAGCTAAATGTATCAACATTGGTTTGATTGTGTCGGTCAGTGGTGGACTATTGTCTTGGTTAATGTTAGCGGCTGAAATGCTGTTCCTTTCTGGCCAAGGAAATCAACATACCGTACCTAGTTGTTTCGGTAAACTTAATAAAAACAGTACACCCGCTAATGCATTGTGGTTAACAACGAGTTTAATTAGTGTACTTATGATTTTGGCACATTTTTATCAATCGGGTTACAACACCTTAATTCAGCTATCAACTTCAATGGTACTCATCCCCTATCTACTATCAGCATTATTCGTGTTTAAACTATCTATAAGGCAACGAAAAAAACATCTATTATTCATCGGTACACTGGGTTCAATTTATGGATTCTGGTTAATCTATGCTGGTGGAGTTTCTTATTTATTACTATCCATGATCTTATATAGTGTTGGATTATTATTCTACCTTTATGCAAGAAAACAAAGGCATCTATCATCTTTCAGTTATTTGCATGACAAAATTTATGCCATAACCATAGTTATACTAGCTATTATAGCGATAATATACTTCTACATTATTCCGCAATAACCAAAAAGGCATTATTTACGAAACAGATAAAAATCAGCCAATAATTCTCTAAATGGTTGAGAATACCTCCCATGGTCATCGCGCATACACAATGATTGACTAAGGAAATTATCATTTTGATGAAATGAAAAGGCCATCAGTGCCAACGAAAAATCCTTATCAGCTGAATATTTTACTTGCATTTCACTGCATAAAAATAACCTATTTAACTCGCATAACTGTTTAAATTTATCTGCAACATGATAAGGTAATACTAAACAAAATAATCCATTTGATTTTAATAAACGAATTACCGCATCAATAAGTTGCTGATAGTTTAAACTCTCGGTATAACGAGCCAACTGACGTTCTGTATTTCGACATTCGACTGCTGATTGGAAATAAGGTGGATTAGTTATAATCAAATCATAACAAGCATTATCATCTATTCTAAATTGATTAACATTGATATTTAATGCTCGGATCGTTTGAAAATTAGCATTTAAGCTATTTTGCTGACATTGCATAATCGCTTGCGGATCAATGTCGATCGCATCAATTTGACATGAATGGTTTTCTAAACGCTGGGCAAGCATCAATGCAATAACGCCACACCCAGTACCAATATCTAAAACATTTTGTATATCAGGTTTAATTGGTGCCCATGCACCTAACAAGCAACTATCCGTTGTCACTTTCATGGGACTTTTATCATGGGCAACAAAAAAACGCTTAAAGGTAAATCCACCTTTTTTTAATGGTAGCTGATTATTTGGCATGACTAAACTTTCTAAATAATGGCTTATTGGACGCAATTGCATCAGCCCAACGAGTTGGCTCCGGCAAACGGTAACCGCGTAAACATTGTTTGACCCAATGTAATGCACTGTCCTGACTGATTCTATGCCCTGCGGAAACAAATAACGGATTACAATTATCTTTACTTTGTAAAACCCAGCCTATCTGTTCTTGCTTATCAAACAGAGGCGTTACATTTCCCGCTTTTTTCGATTGAGGCTCGAATTGTCCACATAATTTTCTTTTTGCTACACCAATCGTAGGTATATCGAGCAATAAACCTAAATGACTTGCAATTCCTAATCGTCTGGGATGAGCAAAACCCTGCCCATCAACCAACAACAAATCAGGTTTGTGCTTAAGCTGTTGCCATGCTTTAAGCAATGCCGGATACTCCCGAAAAGACAAATATCCTGGAATATAAGGAAAATTTGTTTCCAATCGAGCAATATTATATTCAACCACTTCAAAATCAGGAAATGCCAATATCACAATCGCAGCACGAGTTATCATGCCACCTTGTTCAAAACCGACATCCGCCCCACCAATCAATTTTATTGCTGGGTTAAAATCATCCACCAAGCTAACCTGATTGGCTAATTGCTGTTGTGAAAGTTTTAATTGTGCTAAATTAATAGACATTTCAACTCTGCTGAGTATTATTAGTTACAATAAAATGATTTTACCAGAATAAGTATGCCTTATACATTAGCAAATCCAACCGAATTAACCGAAGAAATAAAAAAAAGTCGCTTTATTGTCAACGCGGCACCCATTATAAATGCGGAGCAGGCTGCACAATTTATTGATAGCATTAGTGATCCAAATGCAACTCACAACTGTTGGGCATGGAAAATAGGACAACAATATCGTTTCAATGATGATGGAGAACCAACCAGTACTGCTGGGCGCCCTATTCTATCGGCTATTGAAGGACAAGATTGCGATCAGGTCGTCGTTGTTGTGACTCGCTACTTTGGCGGAATTAAATTAGGTACAGGTGGACTAATCCGTGCTTATGGCGGCTCAGCAAGCCATTGCTTACAACAAGCTGAATTAATCGAACTTATTGCCAGAACAACCTTAGAGTTTCACTGTTACTATAACGAGTGGCCTATCATAGAAAACCGGCTGAAGGAATTCGATGCAATTATTGAACAGCAAAATTTTGATGCAGAAGGTGTCACAGTTGGCATCGCTATCACGCAAGACAATTTGCTCACACTTAAAAAGAATATTAGTGATATTACTCGCGGAAGAGTGATTATTGAATGAAATCTGAAAACTTTTTAAATACCTTCAATAACGTTAAATATACTCTTGATTGAAATGACTTCGAAATAGATAAGCATAAAAATAATTTAAATACTGCTTCAATCAATGCACTCAGCACGTTGGAAAATATACACTTAAAGTAGCGGGATGACGTTTAAAATTAATTTAAATGTTTTTAATCATTCAAAAAATGACCTCAAAAACCCCGCTCCTCAACTTTTTTTCTTTCCCCTTAAGGATAAATAATTGCTAGTGATAAATAGTTAATTATTAAACTCATATACACTACCGTCACCCCACGTGCCAATGTAATAACGGCTATTATGATAAGCTAATGCAACAGCTTGAGATAAGTTCGAAACTAATGTCGTCACTTTTTTGCTTTGTACATCAATTTTTCGCACCATACCGGCACCATTATCAACCACTGCTACTACATTTGGGGCAATTCGTACAATACCTACACCTGGGCGACTAAATTCGGCGCCGAGTTCCGTTTGAATACCATTTGGACTGATCATAGTTAGACGTCCACTGTATTGAGAAACAACTAAACTATTATCCGCTAATTGAGTCACGCCAACTGGTGTAGTTAATCCACGAGCAACAATATTTTTTTGTTTTGTTTGAAGATCAAGCGAAACAATTTCACCTGTTGAACGATTAGTGATGAGTAATTGCCCCTGATTAGAAAAAGCGATTCCGGTAGGCGTATGATAACCATCAGAAATTTTTTCTGATTTACCATCACGATTAATTTTTAAAATATAATCATCGCCATAAGATGAAACATACATATTATCTTTTGCATCAAACACTATTCCAGCTGGTGATGATATACCCGAATAAAAAGTCTCTTTTTTACCATTAGCATTTATTTTCAAAACTGAATTATTTGACCAATCTGTCACATACATCTCCCCTTTACTATTAAATGCGATTCCTGTTGGAGCATTGAAGTCTGAGGAAATCTTTGTTAAACCTGCCATAGATGACCCTCCATAAAAACAGCAAAATATAAACATCGATATACGCAGTAAAAATTTTTTCATTATTAATTTCCTTATTTATAACACATTAATTTTTGATACTATTTCTAATTAATCGAATCGCAATTAACGCTAGAATTAAATTAACGATAGACAAAAAGACACAAAGTATTATGGCGCCAATCCAAGCTTTGTTTTGATAAACAATACCGAGTAAATAAGTACCAATACTACCGCCAGCCAAACAAGCAAGAAGATATAAAGACGAAATAGCACCTCTAGAACTAATTGGTACAATTTTATTTAGCATTGCAATAACTAATGGTTGAATACCAAAAACGAATAGGAATAAACAAAAAATGCCTAATCCAATAACATATAATGATGAGCTAAATCCGATAGTGACAATCGACATACATACAGCTAACAGACAGATAATGAATAAGTATTTTTCATTGATGACTTGAGTTAACTTACCAGTGATCATGCTACCGACTACCGCACTTAAACCAGCAAAATTCAACCAACCTAAAACGGTTGAAGATAAGTAAAAAGGTGCGCCTTTCAAATAAAAAGTGAGTAAAGAAGATATTCCAAGATAAACAAAAAATAGTAAAAAACCGATTACTAAAAAAATAACGACAGTTTTATCTAGAAATAATTTAAGTGCAGATAAATACGTACCTATCAAACTGGTTGTTGGAGATTGATTTGTTGTTTGCTTTATACCAAAAGGAACAAAAAGACATGCTACAATGATTAATCCCGCATAAATGATAAAAGCAATCTGCCAAGACCAAAAATCAGTTAACATCGCAATCACACTTCGGCTAAAAATGATGCCAACAATTGAAGCTGAAATCATAATTCCCATTGCTTGTGGTAACTTATGATTTGGCGTGTTTTTAGCGGTATAAGCGAACAGAGCTGCAGGAACAGCAGCTGCAAAAAAGCCTATTAATGACATAACAACCAAATATAAATTAAAACAATCAATGATCACCGATAAAATAAGACAACAAATAGTTCCAATACTACCAATCAGAACTAATAACTTTGTTGAAACGTTATCCGAGAGTGGACCATAAATAAAAAAAGAAATGGCATAAAAAAAACAAGATAAACTAAACACATTTCTCGCTTCTAAAATATCAATATGATAACTTTTTGATATTTCTTGAAAGATAAGTTGACTTATATAAACCGAGCCGACTAATAGCACAATTAAAATTGCTGATAAAATTAGACTGGATTTTTTCTGTATTGTTTCTTCTTTTAACATAGATTTCATAATAAAGATTGATTAGTTTTCAAGAAGACTATCTGACAAATAGCTAATTTAAAAATACATATTTTGTTATACGAAAATCGTATAGAAAAAAATGATGATTAGCAAAAGATGTAAAACTCATTCATAATAACTAAATGATTATCGTGCTAAAAAACTATACGACGATTTGGACACCAAACTAATTCATGTATTAAGAACTGTGTAATTATGGACATTTACAGCAAAAGATTACCGACTATTAAGCAATTACAATATTTCATTGCGGTCTGTGAAGAACTTAGTTTTACTGGCGCAGCCAAAAAACTTGGTATTAGCCAACCTCCTCTTTCAACTCAAATTAAAAATTTGGAAGAAACCCTACAAAGCACACTTTTTTTAAGAAACTCTCACAATATTGTATTAACCAATGAAGGCGTAATACTAAAATCTAAAGTAACACAATTATTAAGTGATCTTTGTTCAATGGTTAAATCAACAAAGCATCTAGAAAAAGTTATTATAGGAACAACTAAAACCTTAAGTTTTGACTATATTCCTTATTTCAAATCGTTTTTATCCAAATTTAGTGATGAAACAGAAATATATAAACATAACTATACCTCTAAAGAGCTAATACTAGAGTTACAAAAAGGCAATATTGATTTTGCCTTTGTTTCCGACTATCCAACTAGAGATTTTAATGAAAACTCAATACTAATCTATCAAGAACCCATGACCTTAGTATTGCCAGCTCATCACCCATGCAGTAAACAAGATAAAGTTAACCTTAATGATGTGATTGATTTACCACTGTTTTGGTTTAAACAACATTTAAATCCATTTTTTTACGACCAGTGTGAAAAGGTTTTCAATAGCTTAAACCACCCACTACATCGTCGTGCCGAACTTGCGGATAATTTATCTATGCTACTGGAAGTTGCATTAGGTAAAGCAATAATGCTTTTACCACAATCGATGACACAAGTGAAAGTCGATGGTGTTATCTATAAAAAGTTGATCAACAACCAAGATAAAAAATTAAAAATAAATATTTATCTGATATGGCGTAAAAACATTAAAACTTCAACTGTTAATCAAGCAATAATTGATTATTTTAATCAGCATAAAATCAGCTAAATTAAACCTCAAAAACCCCGCTCCTCAACTTTTTTTGCTAATTTATTCATTATTGAAATGGTGTCAAAAATGTTGAGGAAAGGTTTTTTTGGTAAATTCTTTTAAACTATTTTTCTTTTTTTAGCTATTAAATCGCCTTTGGTTGCTTGTACATAATAAAGCCATTACAATTATGCAAAACTAATCACTTTTCTTTTAACCTTATGATTACTTACACAGATGCAACTTTAGATGATTTGCCTTTTATCGTGGATGTATATAATTCAACAATTGCTAGTCGCCAAGTTACAGCTGATTTACAGCCGGTGTCTGTTGAAAGTCGTTTAGCGTGGTTTGATCAGCATAATCCACAAAAACGCCCACTTTGGTTAATCAAATATCAAAATCAATCTTGTGGTTGGGTGAGCTTATCATCATTTTATGGTCGCCCGGCTTACGATAAAACGGTTGAAATTAGTTTATACATTCATCAAGATTTTAGAGGGAAGAAAATCGGCCAAGCCACAGTGACACAAATTGAATCATTTGCAAAAAAAGTCGGTATTCAATCCATACTTAGCTATGTTTTTGGACACAATACGCCTAGCATAAAACTATTTGAAAAACTTCATTATCAACATTGGGCACTACTCCCCAAAATTGCCGAACTTGATGGCGTCAAACGTGATTTAGTTATTTTGGGTAAGCATCTGGATTAACACATTTATCTAACTTAGTTATGATTTATTTTTTTTCAAAAGGGATACTCCACACATGAGCAATCTAAGAAATCTTCAATATTTATTTCAACAAGCAAAGATTACGAGTATTTTAGTTCTGCTTAATGTTGCATGGTTTGTTATTTCTCATCTACTTGATTCTCGTGGTTTTTCAACATATATGGAAAACGCCTTCTTGATTGACTGGGGTGCTGATGTTGCTCAGTTAACTTTTTCTGGTGAATATTGGCGTTTATTTACCAATATCTTTGTACATGCAGGATTAGCTCATCTTGCTATGAATATGTTAGCATTATGGAGTGTTGGGATTGTTTTAGAACGATTAATCCCACCATTTTCTTTTATTGGTATCTACTTATTGTCCGGCTTATTTGGTAGCTTAGCGAGTGACGTTTCAACCATTCGTCATAGTGTTATTAGTTGTGGTGCTTCGGGGGCTATCTTAGGTATTATCACTGCACTGCTTGCTTATTCGCTCATCAATCGTACCGATCTGCAAGAGATGCCTATCAAGTCTATTGTAATCAGTTTATTTCTGACTCTGGGATTAGGTTTGTTACCTTCTATTGACAATATGGCGCACATTGGTGGTGCGATTACAGGGTTTATTCTAGGTGGGATAGTTACGGTATGTTTGAAAAAATTTCGCTATCAAAGCAATATTTACACTCTATTAATCTTAATCCTCTTTGCGGCATCGTGTTTGCTGTTATATTCAATTTATCAATATTATAAAACAACATATGGTTTTAATTATTAAAAATAAAGGCGCAAATTGAACTTTACGCCTTTATTATTTTATCTGATTTATTAATAACTACTTAGCACTCGAGCCGGATCAATTTTATACGCTCTTCGAGCTGGGTAATAGCTGGCAATCAAACTTAATAACATTGCTGTAATAAATACAATGACAACATCAAATAAATGAATTTCAGATGGTAAAAAATCAACAAAATAGATGTTGCTATTTAAGATTTTATGTCCCATCATCGACTCAAAAACACCCATTATGTTTGAAAGTTGCCATGAAACGATAACGCCAAGCACCACGCCAATCACACTACCAATCAAACCTGAAATTACACCATACCAAATAAAAATACGTTTTATAAGATTATTGGTTGCGCCAAGTGTTTTAAGAATAGCGATATCTCGTTGCTTATCTTTAACTGCAATAACTAGCGTCGATACTATATTAAAACAAGCAACGCCAATTACGACAATCATCGCTAAATACATAATTTGTCGAATCATTTGAATATCACGATACATAAATCCAAATGTACGTTCCCAACTATTAAAATCGAGATTCTCTTCAAGATTCAACGTTGCCTGGCCAATAATATCACTAGCTTGATAAACATTATCTACATTGATCATCAATCCTGTGACACTGTCACCAATATTGAGTAGCTTTTGTGAATCAGTTAAAGGTAATAAAGCCATATTGTTACTCAATGAACCACTAAGATCTAAAATACCATGTACTTGTAAACGAACTCGACGAGGTGGTTTAAGTTGTTCTGGATTGTTTGAAACCGGAATAAGCAAAGAAACCCACTGCCCTTCTTGAACTGCAAGTGATTTAGCTAAACCGGCACCTAAAATGATTTGTTGATTATCGGCTTTAAAATCTTGCCATTTATTATTAAGTACATAATTAGGTAATGCACTTATCTTCTTTTCTTGTTCTGGGTCAAGCCCTTGCACTTCAACCGCACCAAGCTTGCTACCATTTTCAATCAATCCCGTAAAACTAACAAACGGCATGGCAGATACAATACGTTTATTTTCTTGCAGTTCAGTTTGAATATGTTCCCAATTTTCCAAATTGCCCATATGAGAATAAACTTGTCCATGAGGCACGACCGATAAAACTCGATCATTCAATTCACGCTCAAAACCATTCATGGCACTTAAGCCAATGATCAGCGCAGCAATACCTATAGCAATGCTCAGAGTTGAAATAATTGATATCAACGAAACCATACCGCTTTTACGGCGTCCTTTACGGAATTTTATGGCTGTGATTAATGATAAATTCATAATCCATTTACCTTTATTTCACCGAATGAGACAACTGCCCATCACTCATAATCAATTGATGATCGAGTTGATTTGCTAAAGCGAGATCATGCGTCACCACTAAAAAAGCCGTACCATGTTCACGATTAAGTTTTATCAGTAACTCAAAAATTGAATCAGCTGTTGATTTATCTAAGTTACCCGTTGGTTCATCAGCCATCACGAGTGCAGGATTATTAATCAACGCTCGTCCTATCGCAACGCGTTGACGTTCACCACCTGATAGTTCAGATGGACGATGATTAGCACGTTTAACTAGATTTACCGACTCTAACATCGCCATAGCACGTTTTTTAGCTTCGCTAGGTGATGTGCCTCCAATCAACAAAGGCATTGCTACATTTTCAAGCGCAGTAAAGTCAGGCAATAGATGGTGGAACTGATATACAAATCCAATTTCTTGGTTACGCAAATGTGCTTTTTCTTGTTCTGATAAGCGATTCAGTTGTTGAGATTTAAATGTGATTTCACCTGAAGTTGGTTTGTCTAATCCACCAAGCAAATGCAACAAAGTACTTTTACCTGAGCCAGAGCTACCAATAATTGCCAGCAATGATTTAGGATAGATATCAAACGAGACATCTTTTAATACCTCGGTCACCATTTTGCCTTCTTTATAGGTTTTATAGAGATTTTTAGCTGAAAGAAGTGGCTGTGAATTATTCATAACGTAAAGCCTCGGCTGGTTGGATATTGGCTGCACGATATGCAGGATAAATAGTTGAAATTAGCGATAACATAAGTAATCCGAAAATAATAAATATAATTTGTGCAGGTTCAACTAGCGTTGGTAATTCAATACCAGCAAAGGATAAACCAAGCACCGACATCAACTCATTTAAATATGAGGCAAGTAACAAACCAATGGCGCTACCTAATAAAGTTCCAATGACACCTGAACTAGCACCTTGAATAATAAAAATCAGCATAATCTTAAAGCGTGATAAACCCTGCGTTTTTAATATGGCCACCTCGCCTTGTTTTTCCATAACTAACAAGCTAAGCGAAGTAATAATGTTAAATGCCGCGACAATTACAATTAAACTAATCAACAGCCCCATCACATTTTTTTCCATCTTAATAGCTTGGAACAGCTCACCTCGTTTTGCTCGCCAATCGGTAAACACCAAGTCTTCAGGTAATGGATTTTTTGTTACAGATGAAATTTCAAGTGGATGAGCTAAAAATAGACGCCAGCCACTAATATTATTAGCAGGATAACGTAATAAATTTCTAGCATCAGTTTGATTGATATAAATTAACGCTTGATTGATATCATGATTAACGGAAAACAACCCGCTCACGGTAAATAAACGTTGGGAAGGAATACGCCCTACTGGTGTAATCTGACTGGCATCGGTGACCATCAAGCGAATCTTATCACCAACTATCACCCCTAATTGATCGGCTAACGTCTGCCCTAATATTACATTATAGCTACCCGCCTGTAAGGTATCGATTGAACCAGCATAAACATAATCTTCAATCGGATCGTGGTCGTCAACAGTAATCCCCATTAAGGTGCTAACCGTGATACTTTGTTGGCTTTGTAAAACCACATCACCGGTAATAATCGGCGTTATCCGCTCAACACCTTGGATATTTTCAAATTGCGATGAAGTGATAATACTAGAATCAATTTTACCTGTTTTAGAGGTAATTTGTGCTTGAGGAAAAAACTTTAAGATACTATTTTGCATCTGCTCTTCCAGCCCATTCATTACCGACAATACCACAATTAAACCGATAGAACCAAGCATAATTCCAATCATAGATAGCCAGGAAACAAAGCGGCCAAAACCATCGTTTTTTTGCCCATATACATAGCGTAAACCAATATAAAATACTAATGGACGAAATATCTTTGACATAATAGTTATTAAATACCTGAAGTTTTCAATCAACTTTTTAAATTTTAGTTGCTTATCATACAGGATTAAACAGTTATAGAAAACAACCATATAATTACGTTATAATATCACGATAACTTTGTCGCAATTATCTATTATTCCAACATGCCTAATAATATTTCTAGCATCATTCCTAAAAAATCAGGTGAAGTTAAACAAGTTGGTCAACTTGTCGGTTCTTCATTATCTCAATTTTGTGCGCAAGTCATTGACGCACATGATGGTTTAGTGGTGATTGTTACAGATGATATGCAACAAACAACTCGTCTCCATGAAGAGCTAAAACAATTTTCACACTATCCGTCGATCTTCTTCCCCGATTGGGAAACGCTTCCTTATGATAGCTTCTCACCGCACCAAGATATCGTGTCAGAACGATTATCTTGCCTTTATAATCTAGGGCATTTGACCAAAGGTGCATTAATCTTACCAATTAATACGCTTATGCAAAAAGTTTGCCCGCAGAACTATTTAGGTGGGCATGTCTTTATGATGAAAAAAGGCTTAGCCATAAGTCGGGAAAATCTACGCTTGCAACTTGAAAATGCGGGTTATCGTTCAGTTAGTCAAGTCATGGAACATGGTGAATATGCTACTCGCGGAGCATTATTTGATATCTATCCGATGGGCAGTGAAAGTCCTTACCGCATTGATTTCTTTGATGATGAAATAGACAGCATTCGTACCTTTGATGTCGAAACTCAACGGACTCTCGATGAAATTACCGAAATTCAACTACTACCTGCTCATGAGTTTCCTTTTGATAAAACATCAATAGAATTGTTTAGAAGCCAATGGCGAGAGAGATTTGAAGTAAGGTTAGATCCTGAAAGTATCTACCAACAAGTCAGTAAAAATATTTTACCAACCGGTATTGAGTATTGGCAGGCATTATTCTTTACTGAACCGCTCACGCCACTATTTAGCTATTTTTTATCTAATACACTGATCATTAACACTGCTAACATCGAACAGTTTGCTAATAAATATTGGCAAGATATTACTCAGCGTTATGAGAGCCGAAAAGTCGATCCTATGCGACCGCTTTTAGAACCAACAATTATTTGGTCAAAAACCGATGAAATCTTTGCTCATTTCAAACACTATCCACGAATTACGGTTTCACGCGCTCAAATCACTGAATCGAACAAAAGTATTAATTTACCATTTAGTTTACTGCCTGAAATAGCTATACAGATTCAGCAGAAAAATCCCTATTCACATTTTGAACAATTTACTCAAAATTTTAATGGCAGGATTATTTTTTCAGTCGAATCGGAAGGTCGAAAAGATGCATTGCTAGAAATATTAGGCCGTATAAGAATACATCCAACCACCATCACTCAACTTAGCCAACAATCGGATAACCGTTATTGTTTAATGATTGGTGCTAGCGAACAAGGTTTTATCGATCATCAACAAAATTTGGCCTTTATTACTGAAAACGAATTATTGGGCCGTCGAGTTATTCGCCGTAAGAAAGAGAGCAAGCAGGCAATTAATACTGACAGTTTAATCCGTAGTTTAGCAGAATTAACACCAGGTAAGCCTGTTGTACATCTTGAGCATGGTGTTGGTCGCTACGCTGGTTTAACCACATTAGAAACAGGTGGTATTACTGCTGAATACCTTATTTTACTTTATGCCAATGATACTAAACTCTATGTACCCGTTTCATCGCTAAATTTAATTAGCCGTTATTCAGGTGGTGATGAAGAAAATGCTCCACTCAATAAATTAGGAACTGATGCATGGAGTAAAGCTAGACAAAAAGCTGCCGAAAAAGTACGAGATGTTGCAGCTGAATTGTTAGATATTTATGCTGAACGCGAAAGTAAGCCAGGCTTCGAATTCAAACAAGATCGTGAACAATACGAGCTGTTTTGCCAAGCTTTTCCTTACCAAGAAACGGAAGATCAGCAAAATGCCATTGGTGCTGTTATTGGTGACATGTGCTCACCTTATGCTATGGACCGATTAGTTTGTGGTGATGTTGGTTTTGGTAAAACCGAAGTGGCAATTCGTGCTGCATTTTTAGCGGTGATAAATCATAAACAAACCGCAGTTTTAGTCCCGACTACTTTACTTGCACAGCAACATTATGAAAGTTTTTGTGATAGATTTGCCAATTGGCCAATACGCATCGAAAGTTTGTCACGATTTAAAACCGCTAAACAGCAACAAGCTATAATTCAAGAACTCGCTGAAGGTAAAATCGATATTGTTATTGGCACCCATAAACTTTTACAAGAAGATGTAAAATGGAAAGATTTAGGGCTTTTAATTGTTGATGAAGAACATCGCTTTGGTGTTCGCCAAAAAGAGCGTATTAAAGCGATGCGAGCCAATATCGACATATTAACCTTAACGGCTACCCCTATTCCTCGAACGCTAAATATGGCAATGAGTGGTATGCGTGATCTCTCAATTATCGCTACACCACCTGCTCGCCGATTAGCGGTAAAAACCTTTCTTCGAGAATATGATAACTTAGTTATTCGTGAAGCCATCTTGCGTGAAATTTTGCGTGGTGGTCAAATTTATTACTTACACAATGACGTATCAGATATTGAAAATGTGGCTGAAAAGTTAGCTGAATTGGTACCTGAAGCACGAATTGCAGTTGGTCATGGGCAGATGCATGAACGCGATTTAGAGCGCGTAATGAATGACTTTCATCATCAACGATTCAACTTATTGGTGTGTACTACCATTGTCGAAACCGGAATCGACATCCCTAATGCCAACACCATTATTATTGAAAGAGCCGATAAATTTGGTTTAGCACAATTACATCAATTGCGTGGTCGAGTTGGACGCTCATATCACCAAGCTTACGCTTATTTATTAACACCACACCCTAAATTACTAAGTAAAGATGCTAAAAAACGTCTTGATGCTATCGCTACATTAGAGGACTTAGGTGCTGGTTTTGCTTTAGCTACACATGATCTTGAAATCCGTGGTGCAGGCGAATTATTAGGCAGTGATCAAAGTGGGCAGATTGAAACAATTGGTTTTAACCTTTATATCGAATTACTTGATGATGCCGTTAAATCTCTTAAGGAAGGCAAAGAACCGACTCTTGAATCATTACTCAATAATCAACAGACCGAAGTTGAGTTACGATTACCAACGTTGATTCCTGATGATTTCATCCCCGATGTCAATACTCGATTGTCACTATATAAGCGAATTGCAAGTATCGAAAGTTTAGATGAATTAACCGATATTCAAGTCGAAATGCGCGATCGCTTTGGTCAGCTACCTGATCCGGTACTTTTTTTATTAGAAACAACGAAAATCCGTTATCAAGCACAAAAATTAGGTATTACAAAAATTGAATTTGGTGAAAAAGGTGGTTTTATTGAGTTTGGATCTAACAACAAAATTTCAGTTGATTATTTAATTGAAACAATTCAAAAATCACCAAAAAATTATCGCTTGGAAGGAACAAATCGATTAAAATTACTCAAAGCTGATTTAGAGCGCATTGAACGCATTGATTATATTAAAAGTTTATTAGCTGATTTTGCTGAACATCAAGAAAAATAGCTCGAAATATACAGGAACATAAGAATTGAAAAAAACAATATTAACTATTATTACTATTGCTATATTAACCATTATTACTATTGCTATATTAGGCTATATTTGTATAGCATGGCATACAGGTATCGTAATAGAAAAGGAACTATACAATACGTTACCCGAAACCGTTGCAAAATTTAACAATGCGCAAAATATCTTTAAGTTAAACATTTCCCATTCTAATCATGAAAGACATCTGTTTTCAACCAAAACACACATCTATATGACGTTAACACCCAAAGATGGAAGTTCAGAGGATGTATTAACGTTAGCTGATAAAGATTTTACTATTCATCATGGACCATTCCCAATTGCAGCTTTAAAACAAGGTATATTTTCACCACAACAGGCTTGGATTGATTATGAAATCAGCCAAGAAGCTAAATCTGCGTTATGGGAAGCTATGGGAAATCAACCATTTATTACTGGCTACATTAGTTTGGATTATAGTAATAATCTGATCATGAAACTTTTTAGTCGAAAATTTAGTGAAAAAAGGGAGTTCGAAACTAATATTAATCTTGAATACGAATTAGGTAATGGTAGTTTTACATTTATTAGTAATAATGATTCCCCTATACCTTCGATAACGCTGGATTTAGATAGATTTCACACCAAAAAAGCTAATGTATATTTCACTTTAGATAAGCTTCACATTGAGTTTGCTGGCGAAAAACAATCAACAAATACTCATTATTTATTGAGTTTAGATTCTTTAAATACAAATCTAAGAGATGCTTTTTTCAATCCTGATTATGACTTTACTAAGTCCGATAATGACACTTTCTTAATAAACAATCTAAAAGTAGATAGCACTATTGATTCCAATAATCAAAATATAACCTTACAAGCTAACCTCGATAAGTTTACCTTAATTCCTGAGTCAGACGATAAACGACCTGCTATAAAAGTAAATAAAATTTCAGTCAATCAGAAAGTTAATTTTGGTGATAGCCGTACTCTAAATGGCTTTTTTAGCGGTAGTATTGATTCGATCTTATATGGACAACAAGAGTTAGGAAAAGCAGAAATAAATATTGATTATCAAGGGTTAGATAAGGCGGAATTTGGTGCAGCGTTTATCGATGAAGATACTCAATATAATCAACCTATCAATAGTCGATTTGAGTTAAAAAAATTAAATTTACATAATGATAATGGTGACATCAATATCAAAGGTTTACTTGATGTTACTAATCTTAATAAAATTTATATAATTAACGATCCGTTAGATAACATCAATAACTTTACATTACACGTGAACGCCCCACTTAACGTACTAGCGCGTACATTTGCTCAATATTATTCTCCTAATAATAGTGGTATAACAGAGGATCAATTTAATAAATCTAAAAAAATAGTCCAAGACATATTGGCACATATGTCTAATGATTCGCCATTATTTACCTTTAGTAAAGACGGAGAGCAAGGTTTATTTATTGATATACTTCAAGATAGCAATGATGTTAATATTAATGGAAAAATTTATAATAAAAGTGATGTATTGGAACTATTAAAATAATAATGAATTAAAACCCAATTAGTCTTAAACCCGAAGTAAAAAGCAGTAAAAATTATTAATTTTAGAAAAGTAACTAACAAGTAATAGAAATTAAGAGAGTAAAAATGAAGAAAACAAAATTAGCAGTTGGTGTTATTGCAATATTAGGTTTGGGGTATGTTGGTACTGCATGGTATACCGGAAATGTAATTGAAAATGGTCTTGATGGCACATTAAAAAATTTAACCCAAAAAGTTAATAGTTTACAAGATAATTTTAATGTACAAATCACGCATACAAATGACGAAAAAAGCCTTTTCTCAACTAAAACACACATAAAAATAGCTGTAATTAAGGACTCAAAAACAGTTGTATTATACGATGATGATGTGATTATTCATCATGGTCCTTTTCCAATTGAAGCGTTAAAAAATGGCGTATTCACACCACAACAAGCTTGGGTTGAATTTCAAAATAGTGAACAATTTAATCCTGATTTATGGAAAAAAGCGGGCAATCAGCCATTTATGAAAGGTCATATAAGCCTGTCTTACTCTGACTTCATAGACTATAACATATCAACTCAACCAATTGTACTTGATTTGAAAGATATCGGAGTTGAAGATGCTGATGGTAAACTTGATCTTGGTGAGATAAATTGGCGTGCTTCAGGAAACATTAATTTTGTTGCCCCATCAATTTCGATTGAAGCAAGTAAAATTAATTATCAACATGATGCAGATAATCAATTAAAAATAACCAATTTAAAAGTTGTTAACGATGCAGATTTTCAAAATAAATATACTTTAAATGCTAGCGTTGATGATTTCTATTTTAATTTTGAATCGGCCAGAGATACACCAGAAATTTCTCTGAAAAATTTAGCTTGGAATTATGTGTTAGAAGCAAAAGAGAGTGGCTTAAATGGTGATTTTGCATTCAAGATTGGTTCATTTAAATATGGTAAACAAGACATAGGTAATGGTTCGTTTGAATTTGATTTTGAAGGATTAGATAAATCTTTTTTAGAAATTTACCCAGAAGCAGCGCCGTTTTTAGCTAAAATTAAACATAGTTCACCTAATACCAAAATAAACATCAAAAAAGTCAATTGGCACAATGCAGTCGGTGATTTTAACTACAGCGCATTTTTTGATGTTTCTGATTTCACTATAATGTCAAGTTTCAGATTGGCTCAAAATATCGATCAACTTAACCAATTTAAAGTAAATCTTGATGCACCATACAAAGTTATAGCACGTATTAAGACTCAATTTGATAATCCAGAAAATGAAAATATTTCTGAACAACAATTTGAGTCTGATGCTAAACAAATGCAATTCATCGTTGAAAGATCTTTCAATAGATCTCCATATCCAGCAATTTTATTTAAAAAAGGAGATGTGGAAGGTATATTCACTGAAATTGAATACACTAAACAAAGTGGTCAATTCAACCTTAATGGCAAAAAAATGAGTTTTCAAGAGCTTCAAAACCATTTTTAAAAGTTAAACTCTTTATCACTAATTTATCCCGCCACCTTTTGGCGGGATAGCTTCAATAAACAATTTATTTGTAAATCCGATACATATTATTTGATTAGTTATATCAAATCACAAAATGAAGTATTTGTTTAAACAATGATAGATGAATATTTAAATCATAATTCAACTTACTTAGAATTATGAATTCTTTTACTTTAACTGAAAATAAATTTTATGAATAAACATTCTTCTGTTAGTAATGAAAATCAATTTAAACGCACCATGAAAACTCGGCATTTAATTATGCTATCTTTAGGTGGTGTAATTGGGACCGGTCTATTTTTTAATACCGGTTATATTATTGCCACTGCTGGCGCAATTGGTGCAATCATTGCCTATTTAATTGGCGCATTAGTCGTTTATCTTGTCATGTTATGTTTAGGTGAACTTGCTGTGGCTATGCCTGAAACGGGTGCCTTTCATACCTATGCATCTCGATTTATCAGCCCTGCTACAGGCTATACGGTAGCCTGGCTTTATTGGTTAACTTGGACTGTCGCATTAGGCTCAAGCTTTACCGCTGCCGGATTGTGTATGCAATACTGGTTCCCGCATGTCCCTGTATGGCAGTGGTGTTTAGTTTTTTGCTTAGTCATTTTTATGTTGAATATAATTACTGCACAATTTTTTGCCGAAAGTGAGTTTTGGTTTTCGATAATAAAAGTCATCACTATCGTAGTATTTATCATTGCCGGAAGCGCAGCTATTTTTGGCATAATTCCGATGAAAAATGATATGCCAGCTCCATTTTTACATAATATTACCGAGTATGGCTGGTTCCCTAATGGTATTACGCCAATAATTATGACCATGGTATCAGTTAATTTTGCTTTTTCTGGAACCGAACTTATTGGTATAGCTGCTGGTGAAACCCATCAGCCTGAGAAATCGATTCCATTAGCGATTAAAACCACTATTTTCAGATTAATCATCTTTTTCGTCGGTACAATTTTTGTATTAGCAGCGCTACTTCCAATGGAGCAAGCTGGTGTAATCAAAAGTCCATTTGTTGAAGTGTTCGAAAGTATTGGTATCCCCTATTCGGCTGATATTATGAATTTTGTTATTTTAACCGCTATTCTATCTGCCGCTAATTCTGGACTATATGCTTCTGGTCGGATGTTATGGTCATTATCCAATCAAGGCACATTACCTAAATACTTTAGTAAACTAAATAAAAAAGGTATTCCAACCACAGCTATTGCCGTTAGTATGATTGGCGGTTTATTAGCGCTGTTTTCTAGTGTCATCGCCCCAGATACGGTGTTTGTCGGCCTAACCGCGATTTCTGGATTTGCTGTGGTGGCGGTTTGGTTAAGTATTTGTGCTTCTCATTACTTTTTTAGAAAACAACTTTCATCTTCTGACATTGAAGGTCTCAAATATAAAGCACCTTTATACCCATTAGTACCAATTTTAGGCTTTATTCTATGCTTAGTTGCTTGTGTTGGTTTGGCATTCGATCCAGAACAGCGCATCGCGCTTTATTGTGGTATTCCATTTGTGGTGTTTTGCTATATTGCCTATCATGTTACCCGAGCTTATCAACAACGAGTAAACCGATAATGTTTAATCCAATATCATTCAACCAAAATATCATAATTGACGGTGCTTTAGCTAGTGAGTTACAGCGCCGTGGCTGTGATCTTAATGATAGTTTGTGGTCAGCCAAAGTATTAATAGAACAACCCGATCTGATTAGGCAAGTTCATTATGACTACTTTAAAGCTGGTGCAGATTGTGCAACCACAGCCAGCTATCAGGCATCACCTTTAGGGTTCGCTAAAAAAGGGATATCTTTAGATGAATCTATAAAGCTTATCAAAAAAAGTGTCGAGCTGGCTCAACAAGCAAAAGAGCAATATTTAACTCAGATTGGTAAAAATAAACCACTATTTATAGCTGGTTCAGTTGGTCCTTATGGTGCTTATTTAGCTGATGGTTCAGAATACACAGGCAACTACCAATTAAGTGAAGAAGAATTTATCGAGTTTCATCAGATCCGAATACAAGCACTAATCGATGCAAAAGCCCATATCCTAGCTTGCGAAACCTTACCCAATTTTGCTGAAATTAAAGCGCTTGTTAAAGTACTGAAACAGTATCCAACAATGACAGCATGGTTCTCATTTACCTTAAAAGATGCTAATCACCTTAGCGATGGCACTCCATTAAAAGAAGTGATCGATTATCTAAATAACGTTGATCAAGTGGTTAGTGTTGGTATTAATTGCATTGCCTTAGAAGAAGTAACTGCCGCATTAACCGTATTACAAACCTTAACTAGAAAACCTTTGATTGTTTATCCAAACTCAGGTGAACAGTATGATCCAACTACCAAACAATGGCATAAAACTCACCAACACAACTGTACTTTCAAAAACCAATTACCAACTTGGTTAAAATTAGGTGCTAAATTGATTGGCGGATGCTGCCAAACTACACCTAAAGATATTGCTGAAATTGCTGACTATTTAAAAAGCATTAAATAGTGATTCAATCTGTAAGGAATAAAATCGCTGTTAATTGAATAAATAAATTAATGGCGGTTTAACTTTTTAAGAGCTATTTGCATTCTCATCCCCTCAAAAACCCCGCTCCTCAACTTTTTTTGAATCAAAAAACCCCGTTCCTCAAAATTTTATAAAAATATTAAATGCTATAATGTTAACTATCCCATATAGTGTAGATGCAATGGACTTGCCTCCAAAAGCATCCATCACTAATTTAGGTTTGAGACTTGGAGTTTTTAAGATTCAATGCTATTCAATATTGGCATGTCGATTTTTCATTGATTCTGGCGTTTGATTTAAATCGTCCATTAGACTATAAATGATGCTGTCATAAGTCAGCAGAGATAGTTGTTCAAAGGTACTGCCCATAGGTTGATTTAATTGAACAACATTGATTGGAATTGCAACAATGTTATCAGCTAGTTTTGCTAAACTTGAGTTGTTGTTGGTGGTAAATAGGATTATTTTAACACCGATTGCTTTTGCTTGATTAGCATAAGCAATAAGACTTTTAGTTTCCCCAGAATTAGATCCTAAAATCAATAAATCGCCAACATTTGCTTTAGGTTTGCTGATTTCAGTTATTAAACTCACATTTAAACCTAAATGCATTAATCGATTAGCAAAGGCACTAATCATTAATCCTGAACGGCCGGTTCCAGCTAAAAAAATATGTTTTGCGGAAATAATAGCATTTTTAAATTCCTGAAGTTGATCTTCATTTAAATTGACTTCCTGCGCCGATATTTCTGTCAATATATTGCTAAGAACATTTTTGATTTTCACTATTTTATTCCTATTTTATTGCCATTTTTAATTTTTCTATATTGCTTTCTATAGCATTATTTTTAAAGATGAATCCACCCGATACAATGCTATTTGCCCCAGCGGCAATGCATGGTGATATAGTTTGGTCAGTAATATTGCCATCAACTTGGATGTCGTAATGATAATTACCTTTTTGCTTTTCACGGGTTAATTGTTCAATTTTTTTTAAGGTAAAAGGTAAAAAGTTTTCTTTTTTTTGACCCGGATTAACAGTCATAACTAATACTAAATCGATAAAAGGTAATAATAATTTTAGGTTTTCAACCGGTGTGCTTGGATTTATAGCTATTCCAGCTTTGATATTGTTACTTTTTATTTTGTTGATAATGAATGAGTGATGGGCCGTTGCTTCGTAATGAAAGGTGATGATATCAGCTTTAGCATCAATAAAATCTGCTATGGCTAACTCAGGCTTCTCAACCATAAGATGACAATCTAAAATAAAATCAGTATGTGTTTTTAAATTTTTGACAAAGCTTGCATTAAAACCGAGATTTGGTACATAGTGATTATCCATCACGTCAATATGTAATTGACGAATACCCAATAATTTAAATTTTTCCAAGTTTTCTTTAATCTGATAAAGATCAGAATTAAATAGTGATGGGGACAGTATCATAATATTCCCTCTTATTAACAGCCCATTAACATAAAATTGACATTGCGTATTCGTTCACGTAACGCATCCCAGTCAACAAAATAGATTTTTCCTAATTGCCCTAATAGTGGCAAACCATCTTTAATAATCAACACCAATGAGAAATGACCAAAAAGTGATGATTTGATATGAGCATCAGTATTTAACATAACCCATTTTTCTGCTGGATAATTGGGATCACTAAGTCCTAAACCAAATTCAACATGCTTTGGACCAGGGCTGTTGTACTGATTTTCACTAGTCATGCGCGGTACAATTTTTTCTAAGGTATTGTTGATATCGACATGAAGAAACTCATCACCAAAAAAATTAGTGTCATGCATACACTCTTCAAAAAATAGTGAGCAA
This sequence comes from Gilliamella sp. ESL0443, assembly GCF_019469165.1. Lineage (NCBI taxonomy): Bacteria > Pseudomonadati > Pseudomonadota > Gammaproteobacteria > Orbales > Orbaceae > Gilliamella > Gilliamella sp. ESL0443. Next base: position 1,077,177 of record NZ_CP048263.1, read on the forward strand.
GTTGTATGTGTGGTAGCTATGGTTAACTGACCATTTTGGATATTGGATTGCTTAACAAATTGATTTAATTCTTCAGTAATATCATGGTAAAGTAGTTTAAGTAATTTGATCTGTCTTTCCATTACTCAACTCCTTTTTCTGTATGTAATACCTTCATGATGATTTAAAGTATAGTTAGATAAATAAATAAGACGATTACATTTTTTTCCAGATTAATCTGGAATCCAATGTGATAATAAACAATGTTGAAAAGTCTGAGTGCCTAAATAGCAATCTTAAAGTGGGGTATTTTTCTTAATCTAGATGATTATAAAGGTCTTAATAATGAGGTAATACATTTAGTCATTTGACATGAAATTACTATTTTATACTTCTTTTTAATGAATAAATTAAGAATGATGATTATTTGGATGATTCATTTCAGATAGTAAAGCATACCTTTAATATTTTCATCTTATTAAATAGCTGAGTTTATTTTATATAAAGAGATAAATGTTTGTAATAACTTATGTTATAAGTTAATTCAATAATAATGGTTTGATGCTTTTAATAGTTTGCTTTTATTTCAATAAAAAGTATATTATTTTGCAATAAACCATTATCAAATAATCTTTTGTGCTCAATCATTTATTTTGCTAATACGCGTTCAACCGTATCGACAATAGCTTGAGTTTGTGAATCAATTTCGATATTAACACTATCCCCTACTTTTTTGGTATCCAGAGTAGTAATCGATAAGGTTTCTGGGATCAGGTGAATGTTAAAATGGTTATCTTTAACCTCACCAACGGTTAAACTTGCGCCGTCTATACCAATAAAGCCTTTATATAGCACATATTTCATAAATTTTTCAGGCATAGCTAAGGTCATTTGACAGTTGGTAGCTGTTTTTTGGATATCGATAATGGTTGCAGTACAAGAGACATGTCCAGACATTACATGCCCGCCAATTTCATCACCATATTTAGCACTTCGTTCAATATTAACAAAGTCATTTTGCTTCTTATTGCCGAGAGTAGTTAAAGCAAGGGTTTCTTGCATAATGTCAAAGGTTACGCAATCATTTTCAATTCCGGTTACAGTTAAGCAACAGCCATCATTTGCTATTGATGCTCCGATTTCAATATTATTTGTTAAGTTGTGTGGAAGTTTGACTTTATAGGTTCTTAATTTGTCTCGATCTGTGATACAAATAATCTGACCAACACCTTGTACAATTCCTGTAAACATTATCATAACCTTTATATTTAATCATTTAGCTAAATATTTTAGCGCAAACCAGTAAAAAATAATAACGATTGAAATCGAATATTTAATAAATGAATGATTTTATCTTCAAAAAGATATCCAATTGGATGCTCTACTGATATGATCGGATTTAATTTATGGTTTAAAGGTTGCCCATTTATGTTGAAACTTATTTTAGCTATTTCAATCGGTTCAGTTTTCGGAGGATTGCTTCGCTGGTTCTTATCGTTAAAATTAAATGTCATTGTTTTTGCTATTCCTTTAGGTACATTATTTTCTAATTTGATCGCTGGTTATATTATTGGTTTTGCAATTGCTTTTTTTAATCATGCAAATCTTTCTTCTGAGTGGCGATTGCTGATAATTACAGGTTTTTGTGGTGGGTTATCTACTTTTTCAACGTTTTCGGCTGAAATTGTTAACTTTCTTCAAGAAGGTCGTATTGGTTGGGGATTAGCGACCATTGCAGTTCATGTTACTGGCTCAGTTTTAATGACATTTTTAGGCTTTTTTACCTATCAATTTTTTCGTTCATGAAGGTATATTAATCCAAAACAATATAAAAAATGATCACAAATAGTATTTACAACCTAAAATTACTGTATTAATATACACTGTATATGTAAACAGTATTGAGGTTTTTATGCTTATTGAACATTCTTCACCACAACTTATGGCTATCAATTTTGAAACACCCTTTCAACAGGTGTTACAACAACAGCGACCTTTATTACGTTCATTTAATAAAGAGAAAAAATGGCAATTATGGCTATCAGATCGTCCGATGCTAAAACGATCATGGGTAAATACTGCTGGGCTTGATAAAGGAAAAGTTGTTCATCTAGCTAATTTGAATAATGAAAATTTAGTATCTACTATTGAGAAAGCATTACAAAGTAAAACCTGTAGTTATGTAGTTGCATGTGTTAATGATCTTAATGAGCAAGATAAACTGCGTTTACAACAAGCCGTTTTAACTAGCAATACCTGTTTGTTTTTAGTTCACGATGAACAAAACCAACAACCAATTCAATACCATTAAAAAAATATCTGTTTCTAAAATTTATAGTTATAAAAGAAAGACACTGTCTAATATGGCAGTGTTTTTAATGATTTTTCGTTTTAAAAACTTAGAAAGGAATAGGAAAAAAACACGTTAAGTGTTAGCATCATTTTTCGCTTGATTAATGATAGCGTTAGCTATCCATTGAGAAAGCGATATAATATATGAATCATCTAAATTCCAAACATCTTTTAAAACCGTTATTTGCGAACCACAGATGATTGATATGGTATAAATGACTTTATTATATTGCTCTTCACTAAGCTGTGATTGTAACGGTTGTAATAATTTCGAAATTACCTCTTTACGATTTTCCCGTACTCGTTTTGTTGTATTAGGTGCTAATTTAGAACGCTCATTCGCCCATTGTTGCAAAGATAATCGCATCGTCGCTCTTATAGCACCTTCATGTTTTATCATTTCAGTATAAGCAAACGATATGAATTCATTAACTCTTTGGTTTATATTTTGTTCGTCTGTATGCCATTGTAAAATAGGATCAAGTGAACGATTAACTACAGCCGATATCAGATCATTTTGTGTTGGAAAATAGCGATAAGCAGTCGATCTTGAGATTCCTGATTTATCAGCTAACTCAGTAATCGTAGGTTCAATTCCATTTTCTAATGAGTCCAAAGCAATCTCTAATAGTCGCTCATAATTCTTTTTTTTAAGACTTGTAAAGTTGTTCAAAGAACTAGTTTCAGATTTGTTCATAACAGTGTTTTTTGACTTATATTAATTTTACGCCATTTATTTCATTTTAAATAATAAATTATTAATTGTGAAATATTTTAAAAAAATGAGACTAAAGTCTCATTTTTGATATATAATGTTACCCAATAAAATTTGAATGTTTAGAAACATAATTTAGGCAAACAAATTTAAATACCAATTCTATTCGACACCAACAATAAGTAAGTAATACCGGTGCGACATTAGTCGCACCGCTATTTTATCGCAATTAATAGTACTAATTCATATTGATAAGAAGAACTTTAATTTTTTTAATGTTCCTTTACTATTGATTGTTAACTGTGAGACAATCTCACATGCAGTATCCTATGTTTCAAATAAGTAATAGATATATAAGATTTTTATTATTTTGTTAACTTAATATAGGAAACACACAATGAAAGAATATCAAACTGATGTAGCTGCTTTCGTATTACGAATTGCTTTAGGTATGATGTTTTTAGCCCATGGTTTTACTAAATTACTTGTTCTAACACCAGAAGGTACCGCAGAGTATTTTCACACTCTTGGTTTTCCTGGGTTCTTTTCTTATATTGTAATCGTTTTTGAAATTGGTGGCGGTGCATTGTTGCTATTAGGTATTCTAACTCGCGCTGTTGCATTGATAGCCTTTTTTCAATTAGCAATAATAACTATTGTGCATTGGGCTAATGGTTGGTCATTTACTAATCCAGGTGGTGGTTGGGAATATCCAGCATTTATGTCTTTAACTGCTTTTAGTCTTTCATTGCTTGGAACCGGCAGATTTAGTGTTCTATCTGGTAAAAAATATCCACAAATTATCGAGTCATAATATGTTAAATTTCTAGGAAAGGTAAAATGATTACCTTTCCTCTAATTTTGATTTATCCCTTAAATAAATAGTTCAATCTAGTTTTAATAATGGCTTATTTTTCCTATCGATATTGTTTATTACTCTTCCCTATCTTAACATTCAAATAATTATATTTTATTTAAACCAGTTATGTTTATATGATCTATTTTATTAAACATATTACGTTACAATTTTTTGATTGTTTATTTATTGATAATAAGAAAACTATAATATGTATATTCTGGGTAAATTTATCTAAGCATTGAAAGCTTTATCTGAAATCAATCCTTAAAATATAAACTAACATCAATCGGCAAGTAATTTGAAACTATTTAACTAAAGTCTCAATCCACCATATCTTGCTTGTTACTTAGACTCTCAATAAAATCTTCAACTACTAAAGCGGCTTTTTGAGCACCTTCTAAATATTTATCAATGAACTCTTGGTTGTAAATGGGTTCCTCTCCATAATTGGCTTTATTATCATGATTAATAAATTCATAGTGAAGTGATACTTTAAAATCCCCTTTATATTCGTAAATATAATGACATCCTAAATCTTTATCAATTGAACATTTAATTACTAATGGTTCAGATTGAATAGGTAACCAATTTGGTTGGGGAACAATTAGAATATTTTCATTTGTAAATTTATATAATTCTATATTATTGTCAAATTGATTACTCTCTATAAATTTATTATAACAATAATCACAGTTTTCTTTACTTTTTGCATACTCTAAGTTTTCTTGAAATATTTTAAATGAACTGTCATCAGAGCTATTCTTATTAGTTCTAAAAAAATCAATATCTAAATTGTTAAATTGTAAATTTTCATTTTTTATATTATTGCAATAGGCAGTTAATGCTTTGGATGTTGGATGAAGGCAAATATCACTCGAGTCAATTCTAATATCACTAATTTTATCAATTTTATGAGCTACATCATTAGAAAACTTCTCGCAAAATTTTCTTTCTGAAACATTAGCACTATTATATCCTTCAATAACCCAAAATGGTGAATATTTAGAATTAGGATAAATACGTAAGATTGTATCTTTTGACAGTTCAACTAAACGGCCATTTTTTTTACACTCGCTACTTGGTCTATTTTCTAAATACTTAGTCACGCCAGGTACTATGATTAAATAAGTCGGCCAAAAGAAAGTACAAAATAATGGTAATAATATATAACTGAATAGAGAAGCCAATTTATGTCTTGAACCAAAATATTTTTTCGTTTCTGATTGGCAAAAACGAATGATAAGCGGAAAAACAATAGCTGAAAGAAAAAATACAAAAAACTCTAAATTAGCATTGATTGAAATATAAACAGTTAAAGCCAAAATTATAGTTGCTAGAATTGCTCTAATAATTCGATTCATTCTTACAAAGATAGTTATGAATGAAAAAACATAAAAGAAATAAAAGATTGGCAACAAGAATAATAATATAATAACCTCTCTTGCTACATGATGCACATCAATGGATTGAAACATGTAAAACACCTATAAAATACTAATTAATATTAAATTATTTTTAATTAGCCAGTATTATCACAGATAAATATTAATGTCAAAAATAAGAATATTTACTTCAATTATTAAAGTTTAAAATAGTGTTTTATTTATTTCACTTCATTAAATTTTTTGTATAAATGATTCACATTTCTTTACTGTTGCAAATCGCATTAATGCAGACATAAAACTATCATGAACTATTTGTGAAGCAATTATATTGCCATTAAAGTTAAGATCACGAGTAGTACAAGCATCATGAATCAAAATTGGTTGATAATTTAGTTCAAACGCACAGCGAGTGGTGGAATCAACACACATGTGACTCATCATTCCACAAATCACTAATTGTGATATACCTAATTGCTCTAACGTCTGTTGTAAATGAGTTTGGTAAAAGCTATTTGGATATGCTTTTTGAACAATAAATTCATTATGCTCTTCAAGAGGAAGTAATTTAGAATGTAACTGACTTCCGTAGCTATTTTTTACAAAAAAAGCGGCATTAACATCTTGATTAACGTGCTGTATATAAATAATCGGTAATTGCTTTTGGCGGAAATAATGTTGTAACTTTAAAGTATATTGTAACGTTTGTTCAGTATTATTTAACGGATATTTTCCCTGAGGGAAATAATCATTTTGTACATCAATAATCATTAATGCTTGCCTCATTTTGCTCTCCTTTATAATGTTTTATGTTATTATTCTGCAGGTATTAACTTTTAAATAACATAGTAAGTTGAAGGAATTAACAGCAGTTCGCTTTCAAAATGAAAATATGGATAAAAAAGATCGCGCTATATTAAATGAGTTAAAAGAGAATAGTCGTCAACCTTGGCGAGAGATTGGAGAGAAGGTATTCTTGTCAAGCCAAGCAGTTGGTCAACGTGTGCAAGAGTTATTAAATAATCATATTATCGAAAAATTCACCATTAAAGAACAAAAATCTCAATTACAATTTATTACTATTTATATGAATTCAAATCAATTTGAATCATTTGAAAAGTTAGTAAAATCTTTTGATGAGGTTTCCGAATTTTACAAAATTACTGGTGATGGTTGTTATATGATGGTCTGCCACTTTGAAAATAATAGTCTAGAGAACTTCTTAAATAAAATTGCTGATTATAGTCGTTACAAGGTCAGCCATAAGTTAAAACAAATCTTATAATTAATCGTAAAAATAAATGATTAAATATTTATATTTGATAAGTCATTATTGTTAATAATAATCGCTTGCTTACAATTTATTTTAATAAATTAACAAAAAGCTATTGCTCATTAATCGTTTCTGTTATATTTTGTACAACAGTTAAATTTAAAGGTTTTATTTTTTATGAATTGTTTTTGTATGACTAAACACCATCATCACCATCATTCCTGAATAGTCTTCGGGCGATTGGTGCTGGAAGACAAATGGTCTTCCGGTGATTTCGCAAAAGCAAATAGAGAACCCTCGGAAGATCAAACTTCCGAGGGTTTTTTGTTTGTGGTTAATAATTTTATTTAGGGAGAATAACATGTTGGATAATTCACGTTTACGTATAGCAATGCAAAAATCAGGACGTTTAAGTGATGAGTCAAAAAAATTACTAGCTCAGTGTGGTATCAAAATTAATCTACAAGAGCAACGTCTAATTGCTTTCGCTGAAAATATGCCAATTGATATTTTACGCGTTCGTGATGACGATATACCAGGCCTTGTGATTGATGGCGTAGTTGATATTGGTATTGTGGGCGAAAATGTTTTAGAAGAAGAAGTTCTAGATAGGCAAGCTGAAGGTTATAATCCACAATATAAAAAATTACGTAGACTTGATTTTGGAGGATGTCGTTTATCTATTGCCGCCCCTCGTGACTTTAACTATACAGGTCCTGAGTGCTTAAATAATTTGCGTGTAGCAACAACTTATCCTCACCTACTCCGCCGTTATCTCTCTCAATATAATGTAAGTTTTAAAACTTGTTTGCTTAATGGTTCTGTTGAAGTGGCTCCTCGAGCTGGTTTAGCTGATGTAATTTGTGATTTGGTATCAAGTGGTGCAACTCTTGAGGCCAATGGTTTACAAGAAATAGAAGTCATTTATAAATCTAAAGCATGCTTAATTCAACGTGAAGGTGAAATGTCCTGCACTAAACAAGCCTTAATCGATAAAGTGATGACTCGAATTCAAGGTGTAATTCAAGCTCGTGAATCTAAATATATTATGCTTCACGCTCCAACAGCAGTTTTAGATCAAGTTGTTTCGCTATTACCTGGTGCAGAAAATCCAACTATTTTACCATTAACTGGTGAACAAAATCGGGTAGCATTACACATGGTTAGTACTGAGTCATTATTCTGGGAAACCATGGAAAAACTAAAAGCATTAGGTGCTAGTTCAATCCTTGTATTACCAATTGAAAAAATGATGGAGTAATCAAATGAAGCTTTCTTATTGGCAAAATTGTTCTAAAGAACAGCAAGCAGAATTATTAACTCGCCCGGCAATTGCTGCCTCAGATTCTATTAGCCAAGTGGTTAAAGATATTTTGACACAGGTTAAACAAAATGGTGACCTAGCCCTCAACGCATTGAGTAATAAATATGATAAAACTCAAACCAATCAAATTAAATTAACGGAAGATGAGATAAAAACAGCAACTAGTCGTGTCAAATCGGATTTAAAACAGGCAATGCAATTGGCTGTAAGCAATATTGAAAAATTTCATCAGGCACAAGTAAGACAGACCATAACAGTTGAAACTATGCCAGGTATTCAATGCCAATCAGTGACCAGACCTATTGATTCAGTTGGTCTTTATATACCTGGTGGTTCTGCTCCTTTATTATCGACTGTTTTAATGTTGGCTATTCCAGCCAAAATTGCTGGTTGTCGTAAAGTGATTTTATGCTCACCTCCCCCAATTGCTGATGAAATTTTATATGCTGCCGATCTTTGTGGTGTAACAGAAATCTATCAACTAGGTGGCGCACAAGCGATTGCTGCAATGGCATTAGGTACCGAATCAGTTCCCAAAGTCGATAAAATATTTGGCCCGGGTAATGCTTATGTTACTGAAGCCAAACGTCAAGTAAGTCAACGTCTTGATGGCGCAGCTATTGATATGCCAGCAGGCCCTTCTGAAGTATTGGTCATCGCCGATAGTTCTGCTAATCCATCTTTTATAGCTGCTGATTTACTTTCTCAAGCTGAACATGGACCGGATTCACAAGTGGTACTACTTACTCCTGATGAGAAGATTGCACAGGAAGTTTCGATTGAGGTTGATAAACAACTTATGCAACTATCGCGCCAAGATATTGCTGAAAAAGCGTTGAAAGAAAGCCGACTTATAGTAACCAACGATTTAGAAGAATGTGTAGATATCAGCAATCGTTATGGGCCTGAGCATTTAATTATTCAAACTAAAAATGCCGATCAACTGGTTGATAAAATTAATAGTGCCGGTTCAATATTTATCGGTGATTGGTCACCAGAATCGGCTGGCGATTATGCATCAGGTACAAATCATGTATTACCTACTTATGGTTATACCTCAACTTATTCAAGCCTCGGGTTACCAGATTTTCAAAAACGGATGACTGTACAAAAATTAACGCCTGATGGATTGAAAGCGATAGGTACAGCAGTTGAGCTAATGGCACAAGCTGAGCAACTGACTGCACACAAAAATGCGGTAACGATTCGCTTAGCTAAACTTAATGCTGATAATAAATAATAGGTGGATAAAATGGATATTAATCAATTAGTCAGAAAAAACGTACAAAAGTTGACACCTTATCAATCAGCCAGACGTATTGGTGGTAAAGGTGACGTGTGGTTAAATGCCAATGAATACCCTGTTGCCCCCAATTATCAGTTAACAGAACAAACATTAAACCGTTATCCAGAAGCACAGCCTGAACATGTTATAAATGGTTATGCGCAGTATGCAGGAGTTCGACCTAATCAAGTGATAGTTAGCCGCGGTGCTGACGAAGCGATAGAACTGTTAATGCGTGCTTTTTGTGAGCCTGATACAGATACAATACTTTACTGTCCACCAACTTATGGTATGTATCAAGTCAGTGCTGAAACTTTAGGAATAAAAACTAAAACTGTACCGACCAAATCAGATTGGCAACTTGATCTTGAAGGAATTAAGCAAAATATTGATAGTGTTAAATTAATCTATGTTTGTTCACCAAATAATCCGACTGGTAATTTAATCAATCAAGATGATATTAAAACATTACTTAATATAGCCGAAGATCGAGCGCTAGTTGTGATTGATGAGGCTTATATTGAGTTTTCGCCTAATTCAACGGTAGTCAGTTGGCTTAAAGACTTTCCTCACTTAGTGATTTTACGCACCTTATCAAAAGCTTTTGCACTTGCCGGTTTACGTTGTGGATTTACTTTAGCTAATAAGCCTGTAATCGACGCGTTACAAAAAGTAATCGCTCCATATCCATTAGCTACACCTGTAGCTGACATTGCCACTCAGGCATTGAGTAAAGATGGTATTAATACGATGAGATTGCATGTCATCAATCTGAATAATCAAAAAGAAAAGCTGGCTAAGCAACTTTCAGCACTGCCTATAGTCGAAAAAGTTTATCCGAGTGAATCAAATTATTTATGTGTTAAATTTCAGAGTAATAAGGATGTATTTCATAAACTTTGGAATGAAGGCATTATATTGCGTGACCAAAGTAAATCAATTGGTCAAGATGGTTTTGTTCGAATTTCGATTGGTACTCAAGCTGAATGTGAAGCAGTAATAACAGCACTTAAAGCCATATTATAGGAGCAAGTATGTTACAAAAATATTTATTTATCGATCGTGACGGAACATTAATTGTTGAACCTCCTATCGATTTTCAAGTTGATAGTTTTGAAAAACTTGAATTTGAACCCAATGTGATACCCGCATTACTTAAATTACAAGTTGCTGGTTATAAATTAGTTATGGTGACCAATCAAGATGGTTTAGGCACCAGCAGCTATCCACAAGCCAAATTTGATGGCCCTCATAACTTAATGATGCAAATATTTGAATCACAAGGCGTCAGATTTGAAGAAGTTTTAATTTGTCCACATTTTCCTGAGGACAATTGTGAGTGCCGTAAACCTAAACTAAAACTGGTTCTTCCTTATTTAATGAATGGCAACTTAGACAAACAAAATAGCTATGTAATTGGTGACAGGGTCACTGATATCCAGCTTGCAGAAAATATGCAAATAAAAGGGTTACGTTATGATCCAGTAAATCTTAATTGGAACGAAATAGCTCAACGTTTAACCACAGCAGATCGTTATGCAAAAGTCGAAAGAAACACCAAAGAGACTAAGATTTTAGTTGAGGTTTGGTTAGATAGGCAAGGTGGTAGCCAAATTAATACAGGTATTGGTTTTTTTGACCATATGCTCGATCAAATTGCTATTCATGGTGGCATTAAACTCAATATCCAAGTTGAAGGTGATCTTCATGTTGATGATCATCACACCATTGAAGATACAGGCCTTGCTTTAGGTGAAGCGCTAAAACAAGCTCTTGGAGATAAACGTGGAATCACGCGCTATGCATCAGTTATTCCAATGGATGAATGTTTAGCAAAATGTGCAATAGATATTTCTGGTCGCCCTTACCTTGTATTTTCGGCACAATTTAGTGATCCTAAAGTTGGAGATATGAGTACACAAATGGTAGAACATTTCTTCTACTCTTTAACTTATGCTATGGGGATCACCTTACATATTGAAACATCAGGAAATAATGATCATCATAGAATCGAGAGCTTATTTAAAGCGTTTGCTCGAACACTTAAACAAGCAATTAAAATTGAAAGTGATAGATTACCTAGTTCGAAAGGAGTGCTATAGATGAAAATTGTCATTCTCGATACAGGCTGTGCAAATCTTTCATCAGTAAAATACGCAATACAACGACTAGGCTATAATCCAATTATTAGTCTTGAACCTGATATTGTGCTTGAGTCGGATAAACTCTTTTTACCGGGTGTAGGTTCCGCATCTGCAGCAATGAAAAAGCTAAAAGAACGGAATTTAATCGAGCTGATAAAAGTTTGCACCCAACCTGTATTAGGCATCTGCCTTGGTATGCAACTTTTGGCCGATTATAGTAATGAAGGGCATGTCCATACGTTAGGTATCATTCACGAAAAAGTATCTGAAATTCCTGATTGTGGACTACCACTACCGCATATGGGGTGGAATCAAGTTAACCCTAAAGCTGGCCACCATTTATTCCGAGATATTCCTAATGGTGCTTATTTTTACTTTGTACATGGATACGCCTTACCATTATGCTCATCAACTATCGCAGAAACCAATTACGGCGAAAGCTTTACAGCTGCCGTACAAAAAGACAACTTTTACGGTGTGCAATTTCATCCAGAGCGTTCTGGCTCAGCCGGTGCAAAATTACTAAAGAACTTTTTGGAGATGTAAAAATGGCAGTTTACCCTATTATTATTCCTGCTCTTGATTTAATTGATGGCACTGTGGTTCGATTACATCAGGGTGATTATGAACAAAAACGTGATTACGGTAATGATCCTTTAGCTCGATTACAAGACTATCAGAGGCAAGGAGCTAAATTACTACATTTAGTTGATTTAACAGGTGCTAAAGATCCAAAAGCTCGACAAATCGCATTAATTAAAACACTGATTAATGGTGTCCAAGTTCCAGTACAAGTTGGAGGAGGAATTCGCAGTGAAGATGATGTTAAAGCGCTTCTCTCTGCTGGTGCAACACGAGTTGTTATCGGTTCAACTGCAATTAAAGATCCCAAATTAGTAAAAAAATGGTTTGAAAATTATGGACCTGAATCTTTGGTATTAGCATTGGATGTTCGTATTGACAAATATGGCAATAAAAATGTCGCTATTCATGGCTGGCAAGAAGATTCTAAGCAAACTTTAGAACAAGTAATTGAGGATTACTTACCTTATGGCTTAAAACATGTCCTTTGTACTGACATTTCAAAAGATGGTACATTAACTGGTTCTAACATAAGCTTGTATCAAGAAATTAGCAAAAAATACCCAACTATTGATTTTCAAGCTTCTGGTGGAATCGGACAGTTGAACGATGTAAAGGACTTAAAAGACAGTGGTGTTGCTGGTGTCATTGTGGGTCGGGCATTACTAGAAGGTAAATTTACAGTTCAGGAGGCAATTTCATGTTGGCAAAAAGGATAATACCTTGCTTGGATGTTCGTAATGGTCAAGTTGTTAAAGGTGTGCAATTCCGTAATCACGAAATCATAGGTGATATTGTACCATTAGCTAAACGCTATGCGGAAGAAGGTGCAGATGAACTGGTTTTCTATGATATCACTGCTTCATCTGATGGGCGTGTGGTTGATAAAAGTTGGGTGGCTAAAGTTGCTCAAGTTATTGACATACCCTTTTGTGTTGCTGGTGGTATAAAAACGGTTGAAGATGCTGGGCAGATTTTAACTTATGGGGCAGATAAAATTTCAATCAACTCCCCTGCTTTAGCTAACCCAAACTTGATTACTCAATTAGCTGATTGCTTTGGTGTGCAATGTATCGTGGTAGGGATTGATACTTGGTATGATAAAGATTCAGATAGTTATCACGTTTATCAATTTACCGGTGATGAAAAGCGAACTGTAGCCACCAAATGGAATACAATTGATTGGGTTCAAGAGGTCCAAAAGCGAGGTGCCGGTGAAATTGTATTGAATATGATGAACCAAGATGGTGTTCGTAATGGTTATGATCTTAAGCAACTTAAAACGATTAGAGAAGTTTGCCAAGTACCACTGATTGCTTCTGGCGGTGCGGGTACTATGGAGCATTTTTTACAAGCTTTTAAAGAAACTAATGTTGATGGTGCTTTAGCGGCTTCAGTCTTTCATAAACAAATTATTAATATTGGCGAACTTAAACAATATTTAGCTCAACATGGAGTAGAAATACGATTATGTTAACTCAACATTCCCAAATACAGATAGATACAAAATCACTTGATTGGCAAAAAGTCGATAATTTAATGCCAGTTATTATTCAGCATTATATTTCTGGTGAAGTGCTCATGCTGGGTTATATGAATCAGGAAGCTTTAGCTCAAACCCTAAATAGCGGAAAAGTAACGTTTTATTCTCGAACTAAACAACGTTTATGGATCAAAGGCGAAACCTCAGGCAACTTTTTAAACGTGGTTAATATCTCAACCGATTGTGATAACGATACGCTGTTAATTTTAGTCAATCCGATTGGACCAACTTGTCATACTGGAACAAACAGCTGCTTTAAGAATTCTAAAACTGAATGGGGCTTTCTATACGATTTAGAACAATTACTTGGCTCTCGTAAGCAAGCTGATCCTAACACCTCTTATACTGCAAAACTCTATCATGATGGTACTAAGCGTATTGCTCAGAAAGTCGGAGAAGAAGGTGTAGAAACCGCCCTTGCTGCCACTGTACGAGATAAAGAAGAATTGAAAAATGAATCGGCAGATTTGATTTACCATCTATTAGTCTTACTACAGGATCAAAATCTATCACTCCAAGATGTGATTGGCATTTTAAAAGCTAGACATAAATAATATTAAAAAGAAACCAAGCGAGGCACAATCTTTGAGCTTGGTTTCTTAAAATACATTTCAAAATGACCTATCGGTTTATCTAACAGGTAATTTAACTCCATTAAACATAGCTTGCACTGCTACATTGTTTTCACAAAGACTAATTTTATCTATAGTTTGTCTATTTAAATGTGGAGAAAATTGACTAATAAAATCATACATATAATTACGCAAGAACAGAGATCGTGCGAAGACGATATAAGTTGTACTGTAAGGGAATATATGGCCGGCATTTAGCACCACAAATTCACAATCTGAACTTTCATCAACCGCCATTTTAGCCACAATGCCAACACCAACACCTAATTTGACATAGGTTTTAATCAAATCAGCATCAGTAGTGCTAAATACAATATTTGGGACTTGATTAGCTTTAATAAATGCCTGATTAAGATCGGAACCATCATTAGAAAAATCATAACTAACTAATGGATATTTAGATAGCTCATCAATTGTAACTAAACTGCTTTTAGCTAAAGGGTGATCTTTCATGACAATGACAGCTTGGTTCCAATGATAACAAGGTAATGCAATCATATCATCACTAAGATCTGATAAATCGGTCACGATAGCAAAATCAGCTTGTCCAGTTTGTACTTGCATCAGGCATTGAGGAGATGACCCTTGTTCCATATGAAGAGTGATACTCGGGTACTGTTGCATAAATTGTTGGATAACAAGAGGTAAAGTATAACGAGCTTGAGTATAAGTGGTTGTTATCCTTAATGAGCCTTGATTTGGTTGACTAAACTCTTTAGCTAAAATTTTAATATCTTGTGCTTTATTTAAAATTTCACGGGCTAAAGCTATAATCTGCTCACCAACTGGTGTAACTTCTGAAAGATGTTTACCTACACGGGTAAAGATTTGTACATTTAGCTCATCTTCCAATAATTTAATCTGCTTACTTATTCCAGGTTGAGAGGTATAAAGTTTTTCAGAGGTAAGCGATACATTGAGATCATTATTAACAACCTCAACAATATAACGCAGCTGTTGCAACTTCATGACAAAGGCTCCTTTAACTATATACCTTTCCCTTTTCTCAAAAAAAACTTGAGGAAAGGGGTTTATTAAGGTAATTCCCTTCACACCTTATCACATAAACGGCTTTTTATATTAAACAGCTACTGAACCTGAGCTATTCTTTATAAAATGATTAAGTGTTATTACCTATTTTTTACTATTAACCCATTTACCATGAACATATTGCATGACCCAACCAGTAGATTTGCCGTTAACTTCAGAAGTAACATACTGTTCTTTATTCTTTCGGCTATAACGAACAATACTTGGATTACCATTTGGATCATGGCTTGGTGCTTCAGTTAAATAAATAAATTTTTCTGGTAAACGATATTTAAAGCGTTGTAACTCTTCAACTAATGGTGCACGAGTTTCCCGTGATTTTGGGAAATTATGCGCTGCTAAAAATATACCTGATGCACCATCTCTAAGGACAAAATGTGCATCTGATTTAGTACATTGTAATTCAGGCAAATCAACTGGATCTTCTTTAGGAGGAGCCACATCACCATTTTTCAAGATTTTACGTGTATTTTTACAATCTTGATTAGTACAGCCCATATAGAGTCCAAAACGACCTGATTTAAGGTGCATTTCTGATCCACATTTTTCACATTCGATAATGGGCCCATCATAACTTTTTACTTTAAATGTACCCTTTTCAACCAAAGAACCATCACAAATAGGATTATTACCACAAATATGCAGCTTACGCTCATTATCAAGCAGATAGCTATCCATAGCGGTATGACATTTAGGGCAACGTTTAAGTGCTCTTAAAGCGTTGGTTTCAGCTGTTTCAGCTTCTTCCAAAATGTTTAAGGTTTCATGTTCTGGAATTAAGTTAATTGTCTGCTTACAACGCTCTTTTGGCGGTAATGCATAACCAGAACAAGCTAAAAACACGCCGGTTCCTGCAGTTTTAATCCCCATTTCACGACCACAATTAGGACATTTAATTTCTGGTGTTAAAACTAAAGGATTTAATTGCATTCCACCATGATCTGGATCTTGTTCAGCGATTTCAAGATGCTGGCTAAAATCTTCAAAAAATTGATCTAAAACTTCGCGCCATTCTTGTTTTTTATTAGCGATCTCATCAAGTGCATGTTCCATACGAGCGGTAAAATCATAACTCATAAGATCATTAAAATTTTCACTTAATCTATCGGTAACAATTTCACCAATTTTTTCTGCGTAAAAACGACGATTATCTAATCGTACATATCCACGATCTTGAATAGTTGAAATGATCGTTGCATAAGTAGAAGGACGACCAATTTCTCGTTTTTCCAACTCTTTTACTAAAGAAGCTTCATTGTAACGAGCGGGTGGTTTAGTAAAGTGTTGATCTGGATTTAAGCTAAGTAACTCTAAAATATCTTTGACAGATACAGCAGGTAACATTTTATCTTCATTGTTTTTACTCAACTGAGATTGTACTTTTGTCCAACCATCAAAACGTAAAGTACGACCTTTTGCTTTTAAAGTAAAATCCCCAGCTTTAACAGTAACAGTAATTGAGTTATATTCAGCTGATGTCATTTGACAAGCAACAAATTGACGCCAAATTAATTGATACAACTTAACAGCATCAACTTCAACATCACTCAAACTTGTAGCTTGTATATTAACATCTGAAGGACGAATAGCTTCGTGTGCTTCTTGTGAGTTTTTCTTACTGGTATAAACATTCGGTGATTTTGGTAGATATTTATCACCATAATTTTCACCGATATAATCTCGGACCATCGTTAATGCATCTTGACTCAAATTTGTAGAGTCGGTACGCATATAAGTAATATAACCTGCCTCGTATAAACGCTGTGCTAACATCATTGTCTTTTTCACCCCGAAGCCAAGGCGAGTACTTGCAGCTTGTTGTAAAGTCGACGTAATAAATGGCGCAGTTGGATTACTTTTAGTTGGCTTTTCTTCAATATTAGTTACTTGATATTGTTTATTATTTAGCTCTGCTAAAGCAATATCAATAGCAACTCGATCTTTCGGTTCAAACGCATCATCTTTATAATGCGTAACTTGCATCGTTAGTTTTTCTTGATTAGCTGTTTTTAAGTCAGCATAGAGCTCCCAATACTCTTCAGGAATAAAGGCATGGATTTCACGTTCACGTTCAACAACTAATCGTACCGCAACGGATTGGACTCGACCAGCTGACAAACCTCTTGCTACTTTTTTCCAAAGTAATGGCGACACCATAAAACCAACTACGCGGTCCATAAATCGGCGTGCCTGCTGAGCATTAACACGATCCATATCAAGCATAGCAGGATGCTTAAACGCATTTTGAATCGCAGTTTTAGTGATTTCATTAAATACAACACGTCGATATTTATCATCATCACCACCAATAACATCTTTTAGATGCCACGCGATGGCTTCCCCTTCTCTATCCAAGTCGGTTGCGAGATAAATCATATCAGCATCTTTGGCTAACTTTTTAAGCTCATCAACTACCCGCTCTTTACCGGGTAAAATTTCATAATGAGCCTTCCAACCATTATAAGGATCGACACTCATACGATCGACTAAGATCTGCTTTTCAGATCGTTTTACTTTCTTCTCGGCTTTATCTTTACTGGTTTTTTCATTGCGGTGGCTACTACCACTAACTGGAAGATCTCGAATATGCCCTACGCTTGATTTAACCACGAAATCTTTGCCAAGATATTTATTAATTGTTTTTGCTTTTGCTGGTGATTCCACAATAACAAGGGATTTTCCCATAATTAAACCTATTTATCCTGTAGTTTAAGTTATTTACTGTCTAAATTAACATCAAGTAATGACAGTAAATCATCTTTAATTGTCGACACTTTACTTGCATACTGCTCTTTTTGCTCTGCATCTTCAATTAATTGTGTAATTGTTTGTGACAACGTACATCCCCGGCGTTTAGCTAAATTAGCTAATCTTTGCCAGACTAGAAATTCTAAATCAATAGACTTTTTACGTGTATTTTGCTGCTCGGCATTAAAATGTCGTTTTCGTCGCGCCCGAATGGTTTGCTTCATGCGGTTATCTAAATCGGGATTTAAATGCTGCTTAATCCAATCAACGACGGCTGTCGGTTTATGTTCTAATAACAATAGTTCATTTACGGCTTGTTGAGCTGCACTCTTTTCAACATAACGAGTGATAGGCTCCCCTTCTAAATGTCTTTTTACTAAATAGTGCCACTTCCAACCGCATTCAAGGTTTTCTAATTGTTGATATTTCATAAGCTCACCTTGTGACGCTGTAACTAAATATGTTAGTTGTAGCATAATCTTGACACACAATAAAGAAAATTATTGCATTTGACAAATTTTTTATAAATCTGCTATCGTTCGCCTATCATTTTGAACTTCTACTTAAGGAATTACAAATAATGGCAAAAGCCGATGTTATTTATATTAATGGTTACATTTACACTGCAGACGAGCATGATACCGTTTGTGAAGCGCTTGCAATTAAAAATGGCTATATTATTGCAACTGGTACCACACAAGAGATAAATAACTCCCAATATGTTGATAATTGTACAATAATTCATGATCTACTAGGTAAAACAATGATGCCTGGCATAATTGATGCTCATCTACATACCTTTTGGGGCGGTATGCAATTATCATCATGTAATTTAAATTATCAAAGTTTAACTGTTGATACTACCTTAGCCATTATTCAAGAATATTTAGATAATGATTCCGCAGACAATAGTAAAAATTGGTTACAAGTTCGTGGCTGGTTGCGCCAAGAAGTGTTACCAATCGGAACCGACATTACCCGCTTTGATCTTGATAAACTTAATACCACGCGCCCCGTAATTCTGTTTTCAAATGATTGTCATACGCTTGTTGCAAATAGCATTGCTTTAGAAAAATTTGGACTTGACCGTAATACGCCAGAGCCTTCTGATGGAAAAATTGGACGCACTGAAGATGGCGAATTAAACGGTATATTAGAAGATGCCCCTGCTATGCGCGCGTTTGACAGCATCTCTAAAATTACCGATGAACAAGCAGTAAACATAGCTAAATTATCACAAACTGAATTAAATAAGCAAGGTGTAACGTCAGTTATGGATGCACGCATCACTGAAACACAAGCCGATGCATTTCTAAAATTACAACAACAAGATCAGCTCTCAATACGTTTATTTGGTGCACGTGAATTACCACCTGATGATGTCGGTACTATTGAGGATATTCCTGCTGTTATTGATCGCGTTAAACAATTTGCTAAGCGTTATGATGATAAAAACTGGCAACCTAAGCCAGGTATAAAAGTATCGCATACCAAATTATTTGTCGATGGAGTGATGCAAGCACCATTAATGACAGCTCGCTTACTAAAACCTTATCAATTAGAAAATGAAAAAGATCGCCTCGGTGATCTATATTATTCAACAGAGATGTTAGATGCATTAATACTCGAATCATCTAAAGCTGGATTTCATCCTCACATGCATACTGTTGGCGAAGGAGCAATTGAAGTTGTTCTTAACGCGATTGAAAAAATGCGAAAAACACTACCAGATGCGGATATTCGTCCAAGTACTGCACATAATGAACTCAGTGCAATGCATCAATTTGCTCGTTATAAACAATTGAAAACCAGTGTAGTATTTTCATTCCAATGGGCTGGCTGTAGCTCAGCAATGGTAGAACAATACGAAACCTTATTTGGTGCCGAACGCTATAATGGTTTAGAAGCCCACGGTCAGTATATAGATGCTGGAGTCACTTGTGCGTTTGGTAGCGATTGGCCAATTGATCCACTTAATGAATGGTATGATTTCCAAATCGCCATGACCAGACAAATTGATGCACAGCACCCTCGTTTAAATAGTGACCGCAATTTAACAGCGACCGAAGTCCTACGCTGTGCAACAATTGGCGCCGCTTATGTGTTAAAACAAGATGATTATATAGGCTCTATCGAAAAAGGAAAATTTGCAGATTTAATTATTTTAGATCGTAATCCATTTACCATTCCAGCAACGGATATTCAAAATGTCAAAGTATTAACGACGATTGTTGGAGGGAAAACAGTTTATCAACACGCCTAATAATCGTTAAAAAATTTATTACCCCGCCTATTAGTCGGGGTAATTTTTCAATGATTAATCAGCATCAACAATAACATCGCCTTCCACTGCTGGTTTTCGAGAAAAATGTAAAATCGCAGCAATAATAAATGCTCCGATAAACATATCAATGACATACCATAATGCACCTTTGGTTACACCACCTAACGCAACTAAACCACCAAATGCAACTAATGAATCAATACCATTAATCATGCCTAGCATTCCCGCAACTGCTGTACCAACAACGATCGCAATAATAACGCGTTTTGGATCTTTAGCCGCAAATGGAATCGCCCCTTCTGTAATACCAGCTAGGGATAAAAAGAACGCAGTAATACCAAACTCTTTTTCTTCCTTAGTATATTTAGAGCGAGACACAATTAAAGAAGAAATAGCCAATCCTAAAGGAGGAATTGCACAGCACATACGAAATACACCATTAGGACCGTAAACACCTTCTGCCATAGCTGCTAATGTAAAGGCTGTAGCTGCTTTACTACATGGTCCGCCCATATCTAGCGCTGCAAGAACACCAATTCCTATACCTAAAAATGCCGCGTTAACTTCAGACATGCCTTTTAAAGTTTCGACCATCGCTTTTACAAACCAATCTAGCGGATATGACAAGCCATAAATATAAATAGGAGCCATAACTAATAAGGTCACAGTTGGAATAATCATAACCGGCATAACCGAGGCAATAACTGGATGGACTTTAACTGTTTTAAACCATTTTACAAAATAACCAATTAAAACACCGAAAATCATAGCACCAATAAAGCCTGTACTTACATGATTAGCACCAATTGGATTATTTACTACATACCCCATAATAAATGCTGGAGCTAAAGCGGCATTTCCACCAATCGAATAAGCCATATATGCCGCAAGAACAGGTACCATCATTGCAAAGCCATAAAACGCAACTTGCTGTAAATCGGCAAAGAATTGATTACTTGGTAAAATAGTGTCACCAGTTACATGACCTGTCATTAACACTATTGAAAAAAGAATACCTGAAGCAATAATAACTGGTAAAAATTTACTGATACCGGTATTTAATGACCTAAATATTTCTTTTCCAATACTCTCCTTAACTTCTTTTTTTGATGATAGTGCTTCAGCATTGTTAAAAATATTAACCGTGTTTTTAACCGCTTCACCGGTGCTGACCTTAATCACATTTTTAAAAGGTTCTAACCTTTCAGCATTATCAATAGAAATATCTGTTGCTAACAAAATCACATCAGCACTTTTTAAATCTTGTTCTGTTAAAACATTATCAATCCCTGCTGCGCCTTGTGTTTCGACCTTACAATCCCATCCTCGTTTTTTAGCTTCATTTTCAATTTTTTGTTTAGCAATATAAGTATGAGCCATACCCGCTGTACAGGCACATATGGCCACAATTTTTTTATTTTTTAGCGATTCTTTACTCATATAAACCTCGGATTAATTTTGCTACAGTTTGAATATCACTATTTAAAAGTTCTTCAATAAAATCATCATCAGCCAAATTAGATGCCAATTTAGCAATTATTGTCAAATGCTCTTTATCCGCATTTTCTGGAGCGCCAATCATTACCACTAACTTAACTTTATTTTCATTATTCCAAATTACTCCTGGATTATACTTACCGACAACAATAAATGGTGTTTTTACTGCGCTACTTTTAGCATGAGGCAAAGCAATATCTGTTAGTACATCTGTATCCATTTCTTTTTCATGATTCATAACATCTTGGAAAAATTGTGTGACATTGTTTAAATACTCGTTACTGTTTTCTGCCATTAATTTGACCACTAATGATTTATCTTGAGCAAGATTATCAGTTAGTTCGACGGGAATAACCGGAATTAAAGCCATAAATATGTCCTCTTGATAATTATTTAGTATAAAATTTTAGTAAAATAAAGATATACAAAACAAATATATAACGTTCATTTTTTATTTACACTTAATTTTTTGATTAAATAATTTGATCTTGCTCACAAATATGAAATATTTAAAATTTATTGATGATTAAAGTAATCATTACTTTCAATAGCAAATTATCACACCGAATAAAACTAGTTGATAAAAATTAACTGCTGAGCAGCAACCAATTATTGCGTTATAAAAGAAGTAAAAATTCTAGATGTTGAGAATAACATTCTAAAAATCTCACATGTACTTAACCAATTATCAAATATTAAGATAACATGCTGGCTTTTAAAATTTGTGCTGCATTGAAAAGTAAAGCTTGCATTCGAATTGCATAATCAAAGATTTATAAATCAGTGAAATATGGAGTAATATTATTACAATTTAAAGCATCATCAAGGGTTTAAGCAATCATTTGTTTTCAGCAGATAATAATACTTGAACGTTTAAAAGAATAATCTTCAAGTTTATTAAGCTTTACATTCAACTCTGATGCAGCAAAATTTTTAATAGGGGAAAAGCAATCTAATAAATAACTTGCTTGAAATACTGACAGTTAGAAATTAATACAATAATTTCAAGTTTCTTAAGGAAGGTCTGTTTTTTATTTAGATATAAACTTTAAAATCAACTTATTTTAAAAAACATTAACTTGTTGACTGATTGAATGTTTACCTTATACTATGCGCAATTGTTTACCGGCAGTACAAAAATGTTCAACTCCTCAAATCTTCTTAATTGTGTACTCTTTCCAATCGTTAAGCCTAATTATTCAAAATTAAAATGCCAATTAGAAAATAAAGTGATTGTCATTACCGGCGCTAGCTATGGAATTGGTGAAAGTCTGGTTAATCTTTTAGCCAATATTCAATGTCATCTTATTTTAGTCGCTAGAACACATGATAAATTAATAAATATACAGCAGTCATTAGCTCACAAAAAAGCTAAGATTGATATATTTTCGGTTGATTTGCGCGAATCGGAACAATTGGATAATTTAATTACTAATTTACAGCGACACTCTGTTGATATCTTAATCAATAATGCTGGCAAATCAATTTGTCGGTCAATACTGCAATCATTATCACGTATGCATGATTTTGATAGAACGATGAAGTTAAATTATTATGCACCGGTCAAACTCTGCTTGGCGTTAATTCCCCAATTACAGCGTAATCAAGGGCAAATTATTAATGTTTCTGCCATAAACGTACTTTTAGCCCCAACGGCTAATTGGGCTGCTTATCAAGCCTCAAAAACGGCCTTTGACCAATGGTTAAGCTGTGCAAGGCCAGAATTGGAAAATCAGAAAATCAATGTTTCAACAGCTTATTTATCTCTTGTTAAAACACGAATGATTGAACCTACTAAGATTTATAAGAGATTTCCTGCCTTACAAGCTGATAAAGCTGCAGCCATAATCTGTCGTTTATTACAAACAAAAAAACATCAATATAAACCATGGTGGACCATTATAGTTCAACTTGCCTCATTATTTTTTAATAATATTTGGGTTAAATTGAACCGTTATTTTTTGAAGAAAACGCTATGATAAAACTTATTAAAGCGCTATATAAAAAGAAATTATTAACTTTACTAGGCATTTGGCACTTATTAAATAGCGTTCATATTGTTGGTATCAATTTAATGGCGTTGCTTTATGTTCGTCAAAAGCTTTCTCCTAACCAAATTGCTATCGATGAGAATGGCACTGGCACTGATTATCGCACTCTTTTTAATCAATCTCAGCACCTTGCCAAACAATTAGCGATTAATTTTAAAATAAAGCGTCATCAAAAAGTCGCTATTATAGCGCACAACCACCTACTCTTAGTTCACACTTTATTTGCAATGACAAGATTAGGCGTTGATGTTTATCTTATCAATACTGAACTGTCGACAAATCAACTTAAGTCCATTCACGAAAATGTCGGTTTTGACTGGATAATTCATGATCCAGAAATAGAGTGTTTATCAAATGTAAAAAGCTTACCCATTTATCATGAAAGCCTTATGTCAATTCACTCTCTATTAGCTTCAACGTCAACAATTGATGTAAAAATTAAAACGACCCACTTCTCAAAAATTACAGTTTTAACGAGTGGTACAACAGGACGTTTTAAATTAGCAGAACGCAACAGTAAGGCACAAAATTTTATTAGTCCATTTTGTCAACTACTGGTGAAACTAAATCTTTTCCGTTATCAAAAAATCTATATTGCAACGCCTATTTATCATGGGTTTGGTATGGCAAGTTTATGTATAGCTGTGTTATTAGGTGCGACAATGTTTTTAACAAAAAAATTTGATAGTCAAAAAGCATGCAGGTTAATTGCTAGTAACCAAATAGAGGTGGTCACACTTGTTCCTTTAATGTTAAATAGGATGCTGAAATGCTCTAAACATCAACTCACTAGTTTAAAATGTATTATTACCGGAGGCGCGCCAATTACAGCAATATTAGTTGATCAAGTCATTGCTACACTTGGAAAGATATTATTCAATTTGTATGGTACATCAGAAGCAGGCGTTTGCATGATTGCCTCGCCTGATGCTCTCTCTATCAAGCCAGAAACCATTGGTAAACCGCTGAGAGGATTATCAACAAAATTACAGAAGCAAAACAATGAATCACAAAAACACCATGAGCTGTTTATTAAATGTGCTTGGTCAACTGTAGGCAACCATTGGGTTTCAACAGGAGATTTAGTCTATCAAGATGCTGACGGTTATTACTTTTTAGCAGGTCGCGTTGATGATATGATTGTTTCAGGTGGTGAAAATGTTTATCCATATGAACTTGAACACTGCTTATCAACTCATCCGGAAATTAATGATGTAACAGTGATAAGTGTGCCGGATGAAGAATTCGGGCAAAGATTGGTCGTCTTTATTGTTTTAAATCCTAATACCGAACAATCCGAAACTAAAATACAGGACTGGCTTAAATCAAAAATAGCCCGTTATCAGATGCCCAAAAAAATCATTTTTATAGAAGAACTACCTATGACAAGTATTGGAAAAATAAACCGTAAAAAATTACAAAAGCTATTTTTTAATCATTTAAGTAATGCATAACATTTAGTTAGCAATAAATGAACTGTTGTCCATTATTATATTCTAATAAAAATTTTTCTTAGAAAGGTATTATGAATTTGTAGGCGGCGCTATTTAACCTCTACTTTGAGTTACTCTTCTTGAAAAATAAGCCTGAAAAGTTGACTGGTTTATTTCTAGTTTTCAGTATTTATTTATGGTTAACGTCCTAAAAAAATATCTTTACTGGATCTAGAACTCTCATCTTTAATTTGTTTCTTCTTTTCTATTAAATAGTTATTTGCTTTGATATATATATCTTTATCGCATTCAATGTTTAAGATTAATTTATTATTACTTTTATTTATGACGAGAAAATGATTATCCTTATAATCAAAAATAATATTTTCTACCGATGTAGCGCCTTTATTAAAATTAGATAAATTATAATAATATCTGAAAGTTACATATTGTTTTGAGATATGAATATAACCATACTCTTTTTCATCAACTTTAGCAAAAATTTTTAATGTTAAAGAATCCTCATCTTCAATTTTATCATATTTATAGGATTTTATATAAAACTTAGGGCTAGTAAATGAGCACGTAAATAACAAAGATATTATTAAAAAAGTTATAACTGAAATTACCTTAAAGATTTTCATATCATTATACCTGCTGCTTAAGATGCACTATACATAGAACTTGCACATTGTCTTTTGAGCAAATTATATCCTTTTGTTGTATTTACCACATCATAATTATCAACATACATTTTTAAAATTAGACATTTGCATATCATCTACAACAAAACTTGTTCCTTTGAGACTAACGAACGAGAAAAACAAAACTTGAATTAAAAGAAAAATTTTTCCATTATGCCTATCCCTCTATTTTTAAATTTAAATCTTCTGGTGCTATGAAGATAGTTTCTTTGAAACCAACGCTTTTAGATGCTCCAACCAGAACTTTCTTTATTATCTTTTTCAACTCACCAATACCCATCCTAATTAATATATCCATAGCTTTTCTAGATATTAAAAGACCGTCCCCGAAGGGATTAACGAGAGTATTATAATCATGCGTATAAGCATGAACTTTGGTTATCTTCCTTTTAGTTTTATGGGATCTTGGCTTATATTGGTTCCGGTATTACTGTCGTAATATCGGAACCGATTAGATAAGCAGAAGCGTTGAAACTTTAAAAGGATTATGCATTACCATTCTAACACGAGCTGCTTTACTCATTCCGTCAGTTTAAAAATCAGCACTGGCGAGATATCAACACCATATATCTCCTTATATAGAAATAATGTTTATTTCATTCCTTTATTAAGGATATAGCAACTTTCTTTAAATTTTAGCTCACAAGCTTGTTCAAAATACTTTTTAGCTAACTCGCTATTTTTTTCAATACCATCACCTTTATAATACATAACGCCTAAATCATGCATTGCTTCAGTGTTACCATTATCTACAGATTTTTTATACCAAAATAGTGCTTTCTCTTTATCGACTTCGACTCCCTCACCTTCTTCATACATGCGTGATAAACCATATTGCGCAATAGAAACCCCTTGTTCCGCTGCCTGAGTAAGCCAATATAGCGCTTTTTCAGTATTTTCTTCGACGCCGTCGCCGTTGTAATACATAAATGCTAAATTAAACTGAGCATCTTTATCTCCCTGCTCAGCCTCAGTGTTACAAGCAATAAAAACTTTATCAAAAGCTTTTTGTTCAAAATAGTTAGCGCAATTATTAGCGTAATCCGTCGTCGATAATAATGCTGTTAATACAACATATACCAATATAGCGCTTTTTCTTTATTTCCTTCATGATCAAACATCCAGGCTAAACCACTGTGCTGCGCATAAACAAACCCTTGTTTAGTAGCTTTAGTGTACCAATAGAGCACTTTTTTTCTATTTTTATCGAAATTGAACGACCGCCCTAATTCATATTGAGCAACAATAAATCCTTGCTCTGCTGCTTTAGTGAGCCATTTTTCACGTTCAAACCTATTGGATAAATCATATTGCGCTTGAACAGATCCGGCTTCCGCTGCTTGAGTGAGCCAATAGAGTGCTTTTTCTTTGTTTTCCTCGACTTCCTCACCTTCTTCATACATGCGTGATAAACCATATTGCGCAATAGAAACCCCTTGTTCCGCTGCCTGAGTAAGCCAATATAGTGCTTTTTCAGTATTTTCTTCGACACCGTAGCCGTTGTAATACATAAATGCTAAATTAAACTGAGCATCTTTATCTCCCTGCTCAGCCTCAGTGTTACAAGCAATAAAAGCTTTATCAAAACCTTTTTGTTCGAAATAGGTAGCGCAATGATTAGCGTAAGCCGTCGTCGATAATAATGCTGTTAATACAACAAATAGTACTTTTTTCATTAGTTTTCCTTAAATTCCTAAAAATAATAATAATTTTTTTATTTTGCCTGCTGGCAAGAAAAGAACAAAAATACGCTTACTATCTATTACTTGTTAACAATGTACTTTTAAATCGCTTATCGGTATATGCAGTTGATAAAATGACTAACACGCCAACCCAATATCTTGAGCCGTATTAAAATGTCACTGTTAAGCTAATTTATATCAAAAAAGTGATTGTGTTAACAGAAGAAATAACATTTTGAGTCTATATAAAAAAAGAACTGCCTTAATATATGAGGCAGTTCTTTTAACATGTTTCTAATTTGCATGACTTATGAATAATGTTTATTTGATTCCTTTGTGAAGGATATCGCAACTTTCTTTAAATTTTAACTCACAAGCTTGTTCAAAATACTTTTTAGCTAACTCGCTATTTTTTTCAATACCATCACCTTTATAATACATAACGCCCAAATCATGCATTGCTTCAGTGTTACCATTATCTACAGATTTTTTATACCAAAATAGTGCTTTTTCTTTATCGACTTCGATCTCGTATCCTTTGTCATACATATGTGCTAAACGATATTGTGTTTGACTAAGCTCTTTTTTCATTGCGTTACTGAGCCAATATACCGTTTTATCTTTATTAACTTCGAGACCGTCTCCTTTGTCATACATTTCTGCTAAATCATATTGCGCTTGAGCAATTCCATATTCTGGTACATCGCTTTTTCTAGGTAACCTCTTACGTAGTTCTGCTATAACATCGTCACTTTCATTATTCAAAACTGCTAAATAATACTGCGCCTCAACATATCCTTTTTTTACTGCTTTCGTGTACCAATATACTGCTTTCTCTTTATTGACCTCAACACTGTCTCCTTTATCATATCTCTTTGCTAACTCGAATTGCGCCCAACCATCCCCTCGTTCCGCAGCTTTTGTATACCAATACACCGCTTTTTCTTGATTGACTTCGACACCGAGCCCATAGTTATAAATGTTTGCTAATCCAATTTGTGCAGAAATAAGCCCCTGTTGCTCAGCTTTAGTATACCAATATAGCGATTTTTCTTTATTACCATGTTGCCCTAAATCATATTGCGCAACAACAAATCCTTGCTCTGCTGCTTTAGTGAGCCATTTTTCACGTTCAAACCTTTCGGATAAATCATATTGTGCTTGAACAGATCCGGCTTCCGCTGCTTGAGTGAGCCAATATAGTGCTTTTTCTCTGTTTTCCTCGACTCCCTCACCTTCTTCATACATGCGTGATAAACCATATTGCGCAACAGAAACCCCTTGTTCCGCTGCCTGAGTAAGCCAATTTAGTGCTTTTTCTGTATTTTTTTCGACGCCGTCGCCGTTGTAATACATAAATGCTAAATTAAACTGAGCATCTTTATCTCCCTGCTCAGCCTCAGTGTTACAAGCAATTAACGCTTGAGCAAAGTCTTTTTGTTCGAAATAGGTGGCGCAATTATTAGCGTAAGCCGTCGTCGATAATAATGCTGTTAATACAACAAATTGTACTTTCTTCATTAGTTTTCCTTAATTTCCTTAAATATAATAATTTTTTTATTTTGTCTGCTGGCAAAAATACGCTTACTATCTATTACTCGTTAACAATGTACTTTTAAATGACTTATGGGATATGGAGTTGATAAAATGGTTAACACGCCAACCAAATATCTTTAGCCGTTTTAAAAAGTCACTGTTAAGCTAATTTATATCAAAAAAGTGATTGTGTTAACAGAAGAAATAACATTTTGAGTCTATATAAAAAAAGAACTGCCTTAATATGTGAGGCAGTTCTTTTAACATGTTTCTAATTTGCCTGACTTATGAATAATGTTTATTTGATTCCTTTGTGAAGGATATCGCAACTTTCTTTAAATTTTAGCTCACAAGCTTGTTCAAAATACTTTTTAGCTAACTCGCTATTTTTTTCAATACCATCACCTTTATAATACATAACGCCCAAATCATGCATTGCTTCAGTGTTACCATTATCTACAGATTTTTTATACCAAAATAGTGCTTTTTCTTTATCGGATTCGATACCGTCACCTTGGTCATACATACGTGCTAACTCATATTGCGCAGCAGTATGCTCTTCTTGCGCATCACCATCCCATAGTTCAGCGACTTTTGTGTACCAATATAATGCTTTCCTTTTATCAACTTTGACCCCATCACCTTCAGCATATATACTTGCCAAAGAATATTGCGCCCCAACAAACCCTTCTTCCTCTCCTTGAGCTTGAGAAAACCAATATGACGCTTTTTCCTGATTGACTTCGACACCATCTCCTTGGTCATACATATATGCTAACTCTAATTGCGCAGAAATATCCCCTTCTTCAGCTGCTTTTGTGTACCAATATAATGCTTTACTTTTATTAGGTTTGACCCTATTGCCTTCGGCATACATATGTGCCAAATCAGATTGCGCTTCAACAACCCCATATTCTTGTCTTTCTCCTTGAGCTTTAGCTCGAGAGTACCAATATCGTGCTTTTTCTTTATTGACTTCGATACCCTCACCTTGGTCATACCTATATGCTAACTCTAATTGCGCAGAAATATACTTTCCTTCCGCTAATTTGGTATACCAATATAGCGCTTTTTCTTTATTGATTTCGCCATCTATACCTTGGTCATACATAAGAGCTAACTCATATTCTCCATCAGCAAGTCCTTCTTCCACTTCTTCAACTTTAGAGTACCAATATGCTGCTTTTTCTTTATTGATTTCGACACCCTTACCTTGGTCATACATATATGCTAACTCAAATTGCGCAAATTCATACCCCAGTTCCGCTGCTTGAGTGTACAAATAGAGGGCTTTTTCTTTATCGACTTCGACACCATCTCCTATTTCATACATACGTGCTAAATGATATTGCGCCTCACTAAGCCCATGTTCCATTGCTTTAGTAAACCAATAGAGGGCTTTTTCTTTATTTTTTTCGACACCGTCACCTCTATAATAAAGAAGCGCTAAATCATTTTCCGCCTTATCAAACCCATGTTCTGCTGCTTGAGTGAGCCAATATAGCGATTTTTCTTTATTGACTTCAATACCGTTATCGTCAACATACATAAGTGCTAACTGATATTGCGCCTCAAGAAATCCTTGTTCCGCTGCTTTTGTGAACCAATAGAGTGCTTTATCTTTATCAATACCGACACCATACCCATTGTTATACGTCTGTGCTAAATCATATTGCGCCTTAACATGGCCTTGTTCCCCTGCTTCTGCGTACCAATAGAGTGCTTTTTCTTTATTGTCGGCACCTATACGTTCGTCATATATAAGTGCTAAATTATACTGAGCTTCCCTATCTCCTTGATCAGCCTCAGTGTTACAAGCAATAAACGCTTGATCAAAATTGTTTTGTTCATAATAGGTCGCGCAATTATTAGCGTAAGCCGTCGTCGATAATAATGTTGTTAATACAACAAATTGTACTTTTTTCATTAGTTTTCCTTAATTTCCTTAAATATAATAATTTTTTTATTTTGTCTGCTGGCAAAAATAGAACAAAATACGCTTACTATCTATTACTCGTTAACAATGTACTTTTAAATCGTTTATCGGTATATGGAGTTAATAAAATGTTATCATATCAACCAAATATCTTGGGCCTAATTAAAAAGTCACTGTTAAATCAATCTATATCAAAAAAGATTGGGATAACAGAATCAATGACATTTTGAGTCTGTATAAAAAATTGTCTTAATATATAAGACATTTTTAGCATATATATTTTCAATATGAATTAATCGTGTTTATTTAAGGGAATTATAATCATCACATCCTTTATCAAAACCAAGCGAACAAGCTTGCTTAAAATACCTTTTTGCTAACGCTATATCTTTTTTTACTCCGTCTCCGTGGTGATACATAAGTCCTAAATTATATTGCGCTTCACTATACCCTTGTTCCGCTGCTTTTGTGTACCAATATAATGCTTTCTTTTTATCAACTTTGACCCCATCACCTTCAGCATAAATACTTGCCAAATAATATTGATCTACCATAAACTCATCTTCCTCTTCTTGAGCTAGAGATAGAACTTGAGCTTGAGAATACCAATATAGTACTTTTTCTTTATTAACTTCGACACCAACTCCTTGGTCATACAAATAGGCTAACTCTAATTGCGCAGAGATATCCCCTTGTTCCGCCGCTTTGGTGTACCAATATAGTGCTTTTTCTTTATTGATTTGGACCCGATCTCCTTGGTCATACATACGTGCTAAATTATATTGCTCATCACCATTTCCTTGTTTGGTAGCTTTAGTATACCAATCTAGCGATTTTTCTTTATTGACTTCAACACCATCTCCTTGGTCATAGATATATGCTAACTCTAACTGCGCAAAAATATGACCTTGTTCCGCTGCTTGGGTGTACCAACTCCGTACTTTTTCTTTATTGTTTTCGACACCATCTCCGACTTCATACATACGTGCTAAATTGTATTGCGCGTCACCATCCCCTTGTTTGGCGGCTTTGGTATACCAATATAGCGCTTTTTCTTTATTGACCTCGACACCATCTCCGACTTCATACAAACGTGCTAAATTAAATTGCGCATAACTAGCGCCTTGCTCAGCGGCTTTAGTATACCAATATAATGTTTTTTCGATATTTCTTTCGAGACCTTCCCCTTTGTAATACATAAGGCCTAAATTATATTGCGCGTCACCATACCCTTGTTTGGCGGCTTTAGTAAACCAATATAGGGCTTTTTCTTTATTGACTTCGACACCGAATCCTCTGTTATACATAGCCCCTAAATTAAATTGTGCATTACTAAGACCTTGTTCAGCGGCTTTAGTATACCAATATAATTCTTTTTCAATATTTTGTACGACGCCTTCCCCAT
Organism: Gilliamella sp. ESL0443; assembly: GCF_019469165.1. Classification (NCBI taxonomy): domain Bacteria; kingdom Pseudomonadati; phylum Pseudomonadota; class Gammaproteobacteria; order Orbales; family Orbaceae; genus Gilliamella; species Gilliamella sp. ESL0443. The sequence continues at coordinate 1,109,573 of NZ_CP048263.1, forward strand.
TACCATACATAACCCCTAAATTATATTGCGCTTCACTATGCCCTTGTTCAGCGGCTTTAGTATACCAATATAGTGCTTTCTCTTTATTGACTTCGATATCCCATCCTATGTAATAATTATATGCTAAATCAAATTGCGCTTGAGCAAATCCAGCTTCCGCTGCTTTTGTTTCCCAATATAGTCCTTTTTCAATATTTTCTTCAACGCCATCGCCGTTGTAAAACATTAGTGCTAAATTATACTGAGCTTCCCTATCTCCCTGCTTAGCCTCAGTATTACAAGCAATAAAAGCTTTATCAAAATCTTTTTGTTCATAATAGGTAGCACAATGATTAGCGTAAACCGTCGTCGAGAATAATGCAGTTAATGCAACAAGGGGGATGTTTTTCATAAGTTCCCTAAATTTCCTTAAATATAATAATTTTTTTATTTTGCCTACTGACAAGAAAAGAATAGGCTTACTCTCTATTACTTTTTAACAATGTACTTTATGCGTATGTGGAGTTGAAAAAATTGTTAACACGCCAATTATTGGATCACATAAAAATGTCACTATTATTAGAAAAGTATTTAACCATAATATTCCTATAAATATATTTTCTCATTACTTTATATCAAATCCTTAATATTTCCCTTTCTTCAGAAATTAAAAATGCGATTTATTTTTATAGGCAAATAACCTTGGTTTAATCTATTTTTATTCTTATTCATAATAGAGAGCTTAACCTAAATATAAATCACTTTCTTTGAGTCTAAAAAATCTATTTTTATTAAGAATTGTTCAGAAATAATTCATATTAAATGGTTAAATCCAGAATTTACTAAATTAAATGTCAATATAATAAAAATTAGCTTGCATAATTATGATAATGTGGCAGAATTCCCTGCCGCTTCAAGCGGGTAAAAGGCAAAACTATACTTAGTAGTTTTTTATTGTTTTTTGGGACAGAGGAGCAAAAATAAATCATGTCCGCAATAAAAATGAAACGAGTTTTAACCACACCTGCATTAATTGCATTTGGTTTAGCTTATATGGTTCCTTTAGGGATCTTTACCACTTATGGGGAAGTTACCGTTGTCAGTAATGGACACTTACCTATAGCCTACATCATCACCCTTGCCATGATCTTTTTCACAGCATTGAGTTACTGCCGAATGGCAAATAAACTCCCTATTGCTGGTTCGGCGTATACCTATGTACAACGAACTTTTGGTGGAAAAGTTGGTTTCTTAGTTGGTTGGGCACAAATTCTTGATTACCTATTTTTACCAATATTAAATTATTTGGTTTTAGGAATATATCTACATGAGCACTTTGAGAATATTCCAGCCTATGTATTTGTATTAGTATCGATTATGGGTGTCAGTATATTAAATTATCTTGGAATCAAGTTAATCAATTGGGCCAATATCACTTTAAATTTATTTCAAGCGTTATTTATCGTATTGTTTATTATTATAACTTTAATAAATGTTGATTTAACACCTGAAGCGATGCTCAAACCAATATCTGTTACACCAGATGACTTTAGTGGTTTATTTTCTGGAGCCGCCATATTATGCCTTGCATTTTTAGGTTTTGATGCAATAGCGACACTGGCTGAAGAATCAAATGAAGCGAAAAAAACCTTACCAAGAGCTATTATTGGCACCGTACTTATTGCTGGTTGTATATTCCTAGTTGTTTCCTATTGTGCGCATTTAGCGTATCCGCAATGGACTGATTTTGTTGATAATAGAGATACAGCGAGTTTGGATGTAATGCATAGAGTTGATAGCATAAGTCATTTAAGCGATATTTTCGGCAAGTATGGAGATAATTTTATTTATAATTTCTTCCAAACAGCATATCTAACAGGTGTATTTGCCTCAACCATGACAGCCCAAACTAGCGTTTCTCGAATTTTTTATGCTATGGGACGTGAAGGTGTATTACCTAAAAGAATCTTCTATAGAATTCATCCACGTTTTAGAACACCTTACTTATCAATAATTTTTGTTTCTATTTTTTCATTATTCTCTTTGGTTCTTGATTTAACCTTAGTGATATCGATGATAAGTTTTGGTGCATTAGTCGCTTTTACCTTTGTCAACCTATGCGTTATCAAAAGCTACTTAGGTGGTGAAACCAAGAAAACAGTGTTGATGCTATTAAAATATGGACTAATGCCTGCAATTGGTTTACTACTTTCGTTGTGGCTATGGACTAGCCTTGAATCGACAGCAATGATGGTTGGATTGATTTGGTTGGCTTTTGGATTCTGTTATTTACTTTATTTAACTCGATTTTTTACAACAACATTACCATCAATTGATCATTCGGAATTGGATTCAATTATCAAAGATTAGATAATTCTATTAGGTCTACTTAAAAGTATTTAGTTCATGCCCTTTAAAAATAATCCCGTCGACCAAGGTCGACGGGATTTTTATTTTTAAGTAATAAAACTTGATTAAAATCGCTTAAAATTATTCACCAAAACCTGTAGCAAATAATTCACGGATTTCATCCATAGCTGCTTTTTCATCTTCACCATCACAGATGATTTCAACAGTTGAACCACCTTTAACGCCAGCACCAAGTAAACCCATCATACTTTTTAATTTAATAGCTTTATCGTTATAAACAAGTTCAATTGATGATTTATAACGACCAGCTAATTTAACAAGTGTCGTTACTGGGCGGGCATGTAAACCAGTTGAATTTTTTACTACCATTTGCTCTTTTAGCATATTATATGTCCTTACTTATATCTAACGTTAATACGATACCTGTATTTATATCATAAATTCATTTTTTTTGCTCTTTTTTAGCGTTAATTTTTGAAATTTATTCATAACATTCTGATTATTAATAGCTGTTTATTAATAATACTAAAATTACTCTACCCAGAAATATCTCACCACATGGAAAAAAATTGGAGCAGCAAAACAGATTGAATCGAAGCGATCAAGTATTCCTCCATGACCACCTATAAGCCTTCCCCAGTCTTTTACACCCCGATCACGTTTGATAGCAGACATCACTAATCCCCCAAAAAAGCCCAAGAGTGTAATCATTAGCGAAATTAAACCCGATTGCAGAAAAGTAAAAGGCGTGATCCAAAACATACATGCCCCAATAAAACTGGCTGATAAAATACCGCCAACAAACCCTTCTATCGTTTTCGCTGGTGAGACATTTGGGCTAATTTTATGTTTTCCAAATAATTTTCCAAAAACGTATTGCAATACATCTGATAGCTGAACGACGAGTACTAGATAAGCGATTAACAACAGGTTACGACCTTGATAATTTTCGATGTCTAACACTAATAATGCTGGCACACATGAAATACAATAAACCGTAATCATCAATCCCCATTGCACATCCGCTATTCTTTCTAAAAAATTTCGGGTCGATCCTGTAATTGTAGCAAATATTGCCAGGAACAAAAACGCATAAACTGGAATAAAGATACTGAATAGACCATACCAAGCATAAGCGACCAAAATATATTGCACAGGTAAAGCGATACCAAATGCAAAAATTAATGCAAAATAGTCGTAGCGATTAATCGGCGTTAAAATAAGAAATTCACGTAAAGCTAAGCCCGAAACAATAAAAAACAAAAATATCACTGCCAATTGACCTAACCAAAAAGCTCCACCAATAATGGCTACCATCACCCACCATGCATTAATTCGAGCATTTAAATTATCAATACTGGGGGATTTGAAGCGGTATTTTAGAAGCTGACCAATTATCGATGCTACTAACAAAAACAAACCGATGCCCAAAAACAATAAAAATGTATCATATTGATAATGGGACATCTTAATTCTCCTTGTGTGTAATGTTACAAAAAAATCCGTTAATTATTGATAATACCATTAATGACAGCAAAAACGATTAAACAATTTTGTAATAAAAATAAAATTATTTGGAATCTTAACAGCGATAAAACTCCCTTTTGGCGATCATCCACTGTCCTTAATGTTGGAGCATTAATGAGTTTTAAATTGATTAACGCCTTATCCATCGCCAACAACTCATTTTGCAAATGGTCTGAATGATTGGCTAAATATTCAAATAACTTTTTATCAAAAGCGACTCTTATAGCGTAATATTTACTTATTAAACCAAGGAGAAAAATAATCAAACAAAAAATGGTTAAAGCCCCTTCCCCAAAACTTATCAAAGCAACAAAAGCACCTAATACGGATAAAAGCATAGAATAAATATCAATCTGTCTGCTAATTGATAAATAATGACAAAATATCTCCAAATCGGTTTTGCTAATACTATTTTGCAATGGGTCCGAACTTAACATCTCCCTATCCCTTCTTTAATCGTTGAAAACCAATTGGATAAAATCAATTGTTGTTGGTTAGATATAACAATCGAATTCCGACAGGCTTTTACTTTGTTTATTGCTTCTTGTAAATTATTGGCTCTTTTCGTCCATAATAACCACGCAATCACAGCGGTTGCACTTCTAGAATAACCTAAAGCACAACAAACTAATAATTTACCTTGTTGATGATAAAGTTCAATAGTTTTCGCGGCTTGTTGACACTCTTCCTGCGAAAGTGGGGTCATATCTAAAACGGGAATAAGAGTATATGCACCTTTAAAATGCCCAATTGGTAACTCGGCGCACAAATCTACCACGGAATTATAATGATTTTGCTTTAAGCTTTGACTGGATGGAATGCGGCCTAAATAAACTTCATCAACGATCAAATCATCAGTTTGATGTCTGATTGTCCATATCCTTGAATTTAGCCACATAATGATAAAATATGGGAAAAAAAGCAAAATAACGGGAAGCTTAAAATGGCCATTTTGTTGTTTTTGAAAGTCTGATGAGAACAAATAATTAGCAGCAACCAATAACAAAGCACCTGCCAACCATAATAGAGCCCATACAGAATAATAGACAACAACGGCCAGTGATAACAAGCTCAAACCAAAATAAATCAATGCCCAGCAATAGCTTGACGGTCGATGTTTTATCTGTTTTTCTCTCTTATCCGGCCATAACCAAATACAAAAACACCCAACCCATAATCCAGTTGGAATATCAAAAAAATGATGCTGCCAAGTGGTTAAAACTGAAAGTCCAATTAACAAGCACCAAATATGTAAAAGATAACGACTCAATCCACGAAAATAGTTAGCGTAAAACTGCCATAAAATAACTAATAACGTAATATGTAATGAAGGAGCTTGATTAAATGGCTTATCAAATCCCATCAAAATATCAAACATCAATCCAAAAAATCCGTCCAAAGCCGGACGATCAAAATAGAATTTAAGTGGAAAAAGCAAAAAACAAATAATACAAATGACTTGCGCCGTTAACAGCCGTAAACCAAGAGTCTTAAGAGATTGCCATGAAGATGTTAGTAAAATGGCAAAACCATACATGAGATCGATAGACCAATAAGGAACAATCGTCCATGGCCAAAGTGGAATATTACGCTCCCAACTAAAAAACAGACTCGGTACCCCCTCACGTTGAGACGTAAACCAGTTAGCAAAATTGTAACTAGTAAAAAAGAACACCGATAAACCGACTAACCATATACACTTATAAAAGTTAAGTCGGTTATATATTTTTAACATAATTAATTCGAATTTCGTTGTGCAAGCGAAACGGTAAAAATACCCCACTGATCTACCAACATGGTAACTTTAGTAAATCCAGCTTCCTCAACTAACTGATCCATCTCAAGCTGAGTCCGTCGTCGCATAATCCATGCTTTCCCTTCTCGATGAGAGGTTAAAGCTCTAGCAATAAATTCAAGTTGAGGATGCCAAGGTTGATTGGTATAAATTAAATATCCCCCTGCTGGAATCACATCGGACAATCCTAACAGAGATTCACGTAATAACTGATTATCATCAAACAATTCATATAAGCCTGAAACCACCGCTAAATTAGGTTTTGGAGAGAGTTGTGAAAGTTCATTACGACTAAATGCATCACCTTTTTCAAAACGGACAATATCACTTAAACCTTGTTGTTCTATGAGTATACGCCCATCACGAATATTGATATCACTATAATCACGTAATAAAACCGAATTTGGTTTATGGGCTATTTGATTAATCGTTTCTAGAATGTAGCGACCATGTCCTGCAGCTATATCAACAATGTTAACTTCATCAGATTGTAGCTTTTCAATAGTTTGCTTTAACAATTGCTCTAAATGGTTTTTGCGTTGTCGAATACCCCTCCAGCCAATAGATTGCAAATAGAGATAATCAAAAAATTGACCGAGTTTAGAGGAACCAGAAGGTTCATTTCGATAAACATAATCTAGTGTACTACCCGAATCAAATCCTGTTTCTAAGCCTAGCTTGATACCATCCGACATTTTACCAGCATGTTTTAAGGTCGCTCGGACACACTTCCAATACCATGACTTAATCCATCCAGAAGGCGGTAATGCTAATTTATCGGTTTCCATGCGAGTATAACCAACTCGATCAGCATTTGTTAATACCGGAACATTGGGTTGATTTGCAAAACAGCCTTGTATAAACCGCCTCGCCCTATCGATAGCCATATAACGATCTTTCTCGCCAAACGTATCGTGATAAAATTTTGGTAAGATATGGAACTCTTTTTGGTTTGTTCCCAAATTATCATAAAAAATTTTCTGCGGTTTACGACGCACCACAAAATCAGAGCCAGAAACGAGTAATTGAGTGGGAACAGTAATGGCGTTGGCATCTTTAACAATTCGATCTGATACCGCATAAAGATCAAGCAATAATCTAACTGAAATAGGTCGAGTAATTAATGAATCTTTATTAAAAGATTCAGCCCGACTAGTATCATGCGTTAATAAATTCGGTTTGACATAACTATTTACGAAAAAATTTCCTTTTAGATTATACAGTAACTTAAGTCCTGGCACAGCTAATGGTACATATAACTTAACGCTAAATGCGGGTGATCCTAAAACCAAGGCGCGAATATTTGGCACATAATCATGCACCCAAGCGCTTGCAATTACCGCCCCTACACTTTGAGCGATAATGGCAATATCTTGCATAGTCAAAGAGTATTCCTCAATGATATGCTTAATAAAACAATCAGCATCTTTAATTAGCGTGGCAAAATTGGGAGCATCACCACGCTCACCTTCTGATTGACCGTTTCCTCTCGCATCCCAAGCAAAAATATGAAAGTCAGGTAAATCAAGTTCATCAGCCAAATGGGCTACTCGTCCAGAGTGTTCATGACCTCGATGAAAAAGTACAATTGCTTTTGAAGTCATTTGATCATTAGTCTCGACAGCTGGCCAATAACGATAGAATAATTGACAACCATCATGACTAATAAATGTTTTTTGCTGCTGTTCACGCATAAGCTAATCCTTGATACTTGTTGATTCTTGCAATCCCTTTCTAACTCTATTAACTACCGTAATTAATAACAAAAAGATAATTAGCCACAATACAGTATTAAGCCAATCAAGTGGTAACAAATAGGTAGAAATGCCTAAACTTATTAGGCTAAAAACAAAAGCCCGATCACTTTTACCCATGGGGCCATCATAACGTCGTGAGCTACCAATCATCACACCAAGTACTCCAACAAACTCAGTTAAAAAAGATAACAAAACGACTAAAATAACTAAACTGTTATTGACCTGATTCAATTGAGTAAAGATTAATAGTAATACAGAATCAGAAACCACATCACAAATCTCGTTTAAATAAGAACCAAGATTAGATTTTTGGTTATATTCTCTTGCTAGCATACCATCAATCGCATTGAGTGCCATCCGAATAAACATCCATAATGGTATTAACAAAAATAACCATAGATGATCTGCAAAATAACCAACGAACATAGCAACTAATATCGACCCAATACAAGCACCTATTGTCACCTGATTGGCAGTTATTTGTGAATCATAGAGCAACTTCACATAAGGACGAAGCAATGCTTGAAAGCGCGATTTTAATTGATAAATAGAAAACATTTTCGTCCCTTAATACATAATTAAACAATACGTTGTAATTGAGTATACTTTAATGAACTCACCATAAAATGCAAACGGTTAAGCACATTAACTTCACCTGCGCCATCATCAAAATCCAAATAAAGCAAATTAAGTTTTGGATTAAGGTCACGCATACGTTTCTCTACCCCTTTTGAAACAACATGATTAGCAATACAGCCAAAAGGTTGTAGACTAATCACATTATTAATACCGTGTTGAGCAAAAGTCATAATACCAGCTGGAATTAACCAACCTTCACCATATTGATTAGCTAAACTAAGAATTTCTTTCGCTTTTGTCGCCATATCACGAATATTGTGGAATGGTTGATAATATTTAAATCCCGACAAAATCTGATTAGTTTGATCAATGTACTTCTGCGCTACTTTTTCAAAAAAGTGAACAAAATAAGCAACAAAACTCTTGTTGATAATATAATTATCAACATTACTATCATAGTTAACAAAAGACTGAGCAAAAAACTCGATCATTGGCGGAATAACCGGTTCTATTCCCTGTTCAACTAGCCAATCTATGCTATTTTGATTTCCGAAACCGTTATATTTAACGTAAATCTCCCCAACAATTCCAATTTGAGGGCAATCTTTATTTAAGGTTTCGATTTGATTGAAATGATCGACAGCTTCTTTTAACAGCAAAAAGATCGCCTTTTTGCCTTTATGTTGATTGATAATTTGTTGTAACTTTCTAATATAAAGTTCTTTCAACTGATTAGCTTGCTGTCTATATTTTGCTCTAGGCGCAATCGAATAAAACATCTTTGAAATCGAATCGGCAAACAGCATAGCAAAAAAAGTTGTTGGTAATGTTTTCAGCCAGTTAAGTTTAAAGCCTGGTTGTTCGATTTCATTAATATTACCTGTACTTAGCGACACAATCGGAATATCTTCATAACCATTACTAATCATTGCTTTCTTAATTAAAGAGAGATAACTACTCGCCCTGCACTGGCCTCCTGTTTGGGTAATACCGATAGCCACTTCATCACGCTGATATTTACCTGAATTTAGCGCTTTAATAATATCTCCAACAATAATCGTTGCTGGATAACAAATCTCATTATTACAATATTTAAGTCCCCACTCGACCGAACTTTTGTCTGGTTTTGGAAGGATTTCAAGCTTATAGCCAGACAAAGCAAAAATTGGAGGTAACAATGGAGAATAAAAATCTGAAATAAATGGCGCCAATATAGTACGGCGCTGTTTGTCTTGCTTAGCAAAAATAGTCGTATTTTTACGCTTAACTATTTTTAATGGTTGTTGATGATTCATGCGGATTGATTCAATAATCGAACGCAAACGCAAACGAACAGATCCTGTTGCAGTGATCTCATCGACACGAATAATCGTACATGTTTTACCTTTGGATTCTAAAATCGCCTTACACTCATCGGTAACAATTGCATCAGGACCACACCCAAAAGAGTTAAGTTGCACAAACTGAATATTTTTGGGTTGCTCAGCAACAAAACTTGCTGCTGCATACAATCGATTTGGATAACTCCATTGTGAACAGATTTGTAACTCTGGCGATAATCGACTGATTTCACCCAACACGGAATCCTCGGTTATGACATCACAACCTAACGCATTTAAAATCTCAGGTGTTTTATGATTTATTAAACTATCGCTATGGTAAGGTCTACCCGCTAAAATAAACACATAACGACCAGTCTCTTTAGCATTATTCAACACCTCAACAGCTTTTTTATTCAGTGATTGTTTATATTCAGCTTGAGCAACTAGTGCATCTGCAAAAGCCTGACTCGCCACATTTTTAGGAATACCGAGCGACATTAAATAATTGATACATCCTTTTTTCAGTAACTTCTGATCACTAAAATTAATTACTGGATAATCCAACGGCACATTATATTTCGTCTTTGGATTGATCGCGCTATTTATCACCTCAGCATAACTACTCACAATCGGACAGTTATAACTATTAATTGCATTATCAAAATGGTCAGACTCAAATACCACCATCGGCATAAAAATGCGATCAACCTTCTGCTCGATCAACTCCAAAATATGGCCATGAACAAGTTTGGCAGGAAAACAGATGCTATCTGACATCACGGTACCTGCCCCTTTCTCATAAAGATCATATGTCGAATAGGGTGAAAGCGTCACATTTATTCCACTTCTAGTTAACAACGTATGCCAGAATGGAAAATTTTCATATTGCCCTAAAACACGAGGGATTCCAATATGGAGTTTAGCGTCAACATTATGCGTATTAGCTCTATCGAATAACAATGCATTCTTATAATCAAACATATTAAATGCATTTTTATTTTGATGCTGATTATTGCTTAAAAATCGCTCACACTTATTACCGGAATAATAACGTTGACCATTAGCAAAGCGATAAATCATAATATCGCAATTATTCTCACACCCCTTACAACGTGAAGGTTTAGCTTTATTATCTTCAGCTTTTTGTAGATTATCTAAGCCAATAAACTGCGAAGGGGTTTGATTATTTATATAATGATTTTTCGCAACTAGCGCTGCACCATAAGCCCCCATCAATTCAGGAATATTGGACGTAGCGATTTGAGCACCAGTTAACTGCTCTAAAGCACGAAACACAGCAGGATTCTTAAAAGTACCACCTTGAACCACAATATGATCGCCAAGCTTGCGCATATCATGAAGCTTAAGCACTTTATGAATCGCATTTTTAATCACCGAAAAAGCAAGTCCAGCTGAAATATCGCCAACAGTCGCATTTTCACGGAGTGCTTGTTTCACTTTAGAGTTCATAAATACCGTACAACGCGTTCCTAAATCACAAGGATTATTGGATTTACACGCTGCATCAGCAAAATCGATAGTATTGGAATTAAGGGATTTAGCAAAAGTCTCAATAAATGAACCACAACCTGACGAACAAGCTTCGTTAAGCTCAATATGATTCACTACGCCATTGGCTATAAAAATGGCTTTCATATCTTGACCGCCAATATCCATGATGAAACTCACCTTAGGGTCGATATGTTTAGCCGCGGCAAAATGAGCCATTGTCTCAACCAAACCATCATCGATGGCAAAAGCTGCTTTCAACAACTCCTCTCCATAACCAGTAACACCAGTACGAACAATTACAATCTCTTTACCAGATGCCTCAATCTCATCCTTAAGTACCGTTAACCCTTTAATTAATGCCTTAATTGAATGACCATTATTGGGGGCATAATAGGTAAAAAGTAGCTCATCATTCTCACTAATTAGCGTAATCTTAGTAGTTGTTGAACCACTATCGATACCTAAATAAGCGTTTTGCTTTTGATAAGAGGCTAAAGCTAGGCGAGGAATTTCGATATATTTGCGTTTTTGTTGCCAATCATTAAATGATAGCGACTGGTTAAATAACGGTTTTAAGCGAAAAGATTGATTGACTTGAATCTTATTTGACGCACTTAGCCTATCAATGAAATCATTGATAGTAAGTTCACTACGTTCAATAGCATGGATTGCCGCTCCCCAAGCCGACAATAACGTAGGATGCTCTGTAGTAACAATTTGTTCCTCATTTAACTTTAACGTTTCTAATGCGGCTTTGCCTAAAGTTGGAATAAATGAAAACGGCCCGCCAATCAGCATCACTTTTGGCACAATATCATAACCACGCGCTAGCGTATTCACTAACTGAATACAAACTGCATGTAGAACAGAGTATGCAATATTTTCTTTGGAAACATTACGGCTAATTAAATTTTGCACATCGGTTTTCGCAAACACACCGCAACGAGAAGCGATGGGGTAGACTTTATCGTGTTTGGTTGCAAGCAGGTCAAATTCCTGCACAGGGGTATTAAGTAAAGTTGCCATCTGATCGATAAAGGCACCGGTTCCTCCAGCACAGCTCCCATTCATACGAATATCGGGCGGACGATCAGGAAAAAAGAAGATCATCTTACTATCTTCCCCACCGATATCAATTAGAGTTCGCACCTCAGGATATTTTCGTTGTACCACTTCCGATGCTGCTACAACTTCCTGAATAAAAGCGATACCGGCCTTCTCAGAAATCCCCATCCCAGCAGAGCCTGTCACCTTAACCGACACAATAGCATCATCACCAATCTGCTGTTTAATTTCATCTAACAGGGATAAAGCGGTATTAACAATATGGGTGTTATGACGAACATAATTGGTATAAATAAAATTATCCTGTTCATCGAGTACAACACACTTAGCTGTTGTAGAACCAACATCCAATCCAAGCCTATATATTTTTGGCATAAACAAACTCACATTTTGCAAAATTAGACTTAACCAATAATAGGATTATAAATAATTATTATTCTTCTTTTATAAAATTATTATAGCGAAATCTTTCAGATTTTTAATCAATTTGTTAGGGAAATGACATTTTGGATGTTTTGAAGAGGATCAATATCGAGTTATACTTTCTCCAGCCCTTGCTTAGCGATAGCAATTACATTCTTCAGATCGACACCTTGTGCTTTTGCAGCAAAAATACAACCGCAATAACATTGACGATAAACATCGTACTCCTTACAAAGTTCGATAGAACGCTTATAACCATTATTCTTTTTGAAATCGGAAGGTAAATAATTAACTGAAAAAATTTCCTGAATTTCGAAACCAAGTTGGTTGATTTTTTGACTATTCTTTTTAGGACTCAGTGTTAACGCACTAGCAAAATAATCAAAGCCCAACTCTTGCGCCTTAATCGCCGCCAAATCTAACCGCATCTTATAACAAAGATGACACCGCTCACCACCTTCTGGCGCATCACGCAAATGCTCTACCTGTTTAATAAACTCAGCCGGTTGATAAGGTGCTTCTAAGAACTGCACCTGGTTGCCCGTCTTTTGATTAAAGTCAGCAATAAACTTCTGTTGAATGACACTGCGATACTCATATTCCACGCGGGGATGAATATTTGAATTGGCAAAATAGATCGTGATATCAGCATACTGTGCTAAATATTCCAGTACATAAGTACTACATGGTGCACAGCAACTATGGATTAACAACTTAGGTCGAGCCGCTGCCAACTGCCAATCAGCAATCACTTCTTTTAAAATTGAATCATAATTCACTTTATTATGAGGATTTAATTTTTCGAGAATATCTTTGGCGTTGATTAACATTCGTACTCTTTAACGTTTGCTTAAGTAAATAATGGAAAATAAGGCAGCTATAATATAGCGAACTGAAAAAGCGTTCAAGTTTAAGGCGAAAAGATCGCTTTTTGGAGAAAATTAAAGCTTCAAAAACCCCGCTCCTCAACTTTTTTTTGTGATTATCTCTTCTTATCTCAACATTACTTTTTAAACACTTAAAAAAAGTTTATGCCCTTTACTTAATTATGTGTTGAAATTTTACTATAGCTAAATCATATTTTAATGGATCAAGTTTGATCTTCACACACTGAAATCATATAAAGATAAGCTATCTTTTTACATAATCACTATAAGTATGTAGTGAAAATTTCATCCTTTTATAATTTGGTGATTAAGATTTAGTTACTTAGAAAAAAGCATCTTTTTCAAGCACCACTTATAACAAGTTCTCTAGAGAAACGGCAATAAGCAGCTCTAAAATTACCTAATCATTTAATTTTTAATCTTAAATATCATAGATTAAAGAAACAATGCACTGACAATGTTGAGTATTATATCAATTAAAATTGATAGCCATTTTTTTAAAACATAATTTCATTTTTATCACATAAAGGCGTTATAATAGCCACAAATTATCGAATAAAACTTTAGGCCTTAAATTGGATGTTCTAAGTCGATTGAAGAATCTTCAACTTTATAAAAAACGACGTTCAAACAATGTGCTATTCTGGCGCGAAATATATCCTTTAGCAATGCCAATTCTGATTGAGAATTTGTCTGTCATTTTAATGGGTATATTCAGTACATTTTTAGTAAGTTGGATTGGTAAGGCCGAGATGGCTGCCGTCGGTTTGGCCGAAAGCTTTAATATGATTGTGATGTCCTTTTTTATGGCGGTTGCGCTCGGAACATCCGTCGTAGTCGCGTTTAGTTTAGGACGACATAATCGTAAAAAAGCAGTAGTAGCAGCAAGACAATCTATTACGCTATTAGTAATAATCTCAATTTTACTATTTTTGTTCGTTGAGTTTTCAGGCTATTGGATTGTTGAGATTATTGCCGGTAAGGCTGATCCTGAAGTTAAGGAATTAACACTAACCTTTCTAAGATTAACCGTTTTAGGTTACCCCGCCCTTGCCTTTATTTTAGTTGGTTGTGGCGCTTTGCGTGGCGCTGGCAATACTAAAATTCCCATGTATTTAAATATCCTTATGAACATTCTGAATCTATCTATTAGTTATGTACTAATTTATGGTGCTTTCGGTTGGCAAGGACTTGGGTTTATCGGTGCAGGTATTGGTTTAACTACATCTCGTTATTGTGGGATGTTTTTTATTTTGTTGGTGTTGACCATCAAACCAAGCCGGGCATTATTTATCCCACTTCGCAGTTATTTTCATTCATTTAATGGCAAGATACTGATTGATATTTTAGGGATTGGTATTCCGGCTAGTGTTGAGTCGGTGATGTTTAATATTGGAAAATTACTAACGCAAACCTTTGTTGCAGGTATGGGCACATCGACTATTGCGGCAAACTTTATCGCGTTTTCAATTGCTGGATTGCTTAATTTGCCAGGTGGAACACTTGGCGCAACCTCAACCATAATTGTTGGTAAGCGCATTGGTATGGGGCAAATCTATCAACCAACCCGGCAACTTAAGTATATCTTTCATTTAACCAGTTTATTACTCTGCTTTTTAGCGTTTTTATCGATTCCATTTGCTGGTTTATTAAGTTCGCTCTATACCGATGATCAGGAAGTTATCGAAATTTCCAAACACTTACTTTGGTTTAATGCCTTATTTACCCCATTCTGGGCGTCATCCTTTGTTTTGCCATATGGTTTTAAAGGGGCGAAAGATGCTAGCTATACTATGTGGGTCGCTATCGGCAGTATGTGGATGTGCCGTATTGTAGTAGGCTATATTTTTGGTGTTTATTTCGGCTTTGGTGTGATTGGTGTTTGGTTTGGTATGTTCTTAGATTGGATCATACGAAGCATCTTCTTTTATCATCGACTTATCAGTGGCAAGTGGCTTTGGCGTCATCAAAAGCGAATTTAAATCAAATTGACCTATTGAATCTGAATCAATTGAACAAAAAGGACTATTAATTAATTCATCAAAAAATCTACCATATCATTACTCATATTATGGTGCTAAGATATTCATCAATACCTTTAGGTTATTGTCAATCCTTTAAAGCTTTATATTAAAAAACGGTCTGTTAATGAAGCATATATCACGCTCAGTTAGCAGTTTATATAAATATAATAAGGAGATAAAAATGAGAGTATCGTCAATTGCTATGCTAGTTACTTTCGGATTAGCAAGCTCAGCCGCTCTGGCGCATAGTGCCGACCAAATTATCATCCGTGGTGGTCCTGTCTATGTTCATCCTCAAGATAAAAGTGATCATGTTAAAGTGGGTGGTACAAAGAGTGATCTTAAGGCTAAAGCCGATAATGACACGCAACTAGGCCTGAATTTTCAATATATGATTACTGATAATTTTGCTGTTGAATTATTAGGTGCCACACCTTTTAGTCATCAAGTTAAACTTGGCGGTGGTAATTCTACTGGTTTATCCGGTGCTCATTTAGGAAAAATTAAACATTTACCACCAACATTGAGCGCACTGTGGTATCCGCTTGATAGTAGCTACGAGTTCCAACCTTATGTTGGCCTTGGTGTTAACTATACTTTCTTTTTTGATGAAAAACTTAGTGGTGAAGCTAAGAAAGCAGGCTTTCATGGCTTAGACTTGGATAATTCCTGGGGCTGGGCTGCACAAGTAGGTGCTGATTATTCTTTAGATGATAATTGGCTGATTAACGCGCAAGTCCGTTATATCGATATTGAAACTAAAGCTAAAACTCATTTAGGTAATACTAAAGTCACGGCAAAATACGAACTCGATCCTTGGGTTGTAATGCTCGGTGTCGGTTACAAGTTTTAATCATAAAAAAACCTCTCATATGAGAGGTTTTTTATTGATGTCCTTAAAGACTTTTTATTGCTTCATACTGCTCTTGTAATTTAGCTTTGTCAGCAACATAGCCTTGTTGTTTCTCTTTCTCTTTAGCCACTACAGCTGCTGGTGCTTTATCAACAAAGCTAGCATTGGAAAGCTTGTTATCAATACGTGCAATTTCGCCTTCAATGCGAGCTATTTCTTTTTGAAGTCGAGCTAGCTCATCATCTTTATTGATCAAACCAGCCATTGGAATAAGTAGTTCTGCACCATCAACTAATTTGGTTACCGATAATGGCCCTGCTTCACCTTCATCTAACAAGACAATTTCTGATAATCTTGCTAAAGACTCTATAAAGGTGACGTTGTCACCAATAATGCGATGCACCGTCGGTGATGCTTTTCTGATCAATAATTGTAACGGTTTGCTTGGCGCAATATTCATTTCAGCACGAATATTACGAACAGCGATAACGGCATCTTTAATCCAATTGATATCAGCAACTGCTTCATTATCAACTAATTTGCTATCAAAGGCTGGCATTGGTTGTAACATAATAGTATCTGCTTTGATGGCCATTAATGGTTTAACACTTTGCCAAATAGCTTCAGTTATAAATGGAATGATTGGATGAGCCAAACGCAAGAGTGCTTCAAGGACTGTTACTAACGTATGACGAGCTGCTCGTTGTTGATTTTGCTCGCCATTAGCTAATACTGATTTGGTTAACTCCAAATACCAGTCACAGAACTGATTCCAAGTAAATTCATATAAGATATTAGCCGCTAAATCGAAACGATAAGTATCAAATGCTTCGCGGTATGTTTTCACCGTTTGATTAAACTCCGCTAAGATCCATTTATCCGCTATTGAATACTCTAAATCACCACCTTTAAATCCACAATCGTGATCTTGAGTGTTCATTAATACATAACGGCTAGCATTCCATAGTTTATTACAGAAATTACGATAACCTTCTAAACGTTTTAGATCCCAATTAATATCACGACCAGTGGACGCCAGTGCCGCTAAAGTAAAACGTAATGCATCGGTACCATGGGCTTCAATGCCATTAGGAAACTGTTTTTCAGTACGTTTGGCAATTTTTTCAGCAAGCTGTGGTTGCATCATGTTACCAGTACGTTTTTCTAATAAATCGGCAAGTGATATCCCATCAATCATATCTAAAGGATCAATAACATTCCCTTTAGATTTTGACATTTTTTGCCCTTCTTCATCACGAATCAAGCCAGTTACATAAACTGTTTTGAAAGGTACTTGAGGTTTGCCATGTTCATCTTTGATGAAATGCATCGTCATCATAATCATTCTTGCGACCCAGAAGAAGATGATATCAAAACCAGTTACAAGAACATTAGTTGGATGGAAAGTCGCTAAATCATCGGTCTTTTCTGGCCAACCTAAGGTTGAGAATGTCCACAGCGCTGATGAGAACCAAGTATCAAGTACATCATCATCTTGTGATAACTCGATATCAGCAGATAGCCCGTTTTCACGGCGAACTTCAGCTTCGTCACGACCAACATAGACATTACCTTGATTATCATACCAAGCCGGAATTCGGTGTCCCCACCATAATTGGCGCGAAATACACCAATCTTGGATATCATTCATCCATGAAAAATACATGTTTTCATACTGTTTAGGTACAAATTGAATATCGCCATTTTTTACGGCAGCTATTGCTGGTTCAGCTAAGACTTTAGCGCGAACATACCACTGATCGGTTAACATTGGTTCAATAACCACGCCACCACGATCGCCATAAGGAATGGTGAGATCATGTGGTTCAATTTTTTCTAAAATACCTTGAGCTTCACACTCTGCAACAACTAATTTACGTGCAGCAAAGCGTTCTAAATTTTGGAATTGTGCCGGAATCTCAGTTGAGTAAGCGGTGCTTGGCTCGCCATTAGTATCAAATACTTCTGCTTGCGTACGAATCTCACCATCAAAGGTAAAGATATTAATCATCGGTAATTGATGACGACGCCCTACTTCATAGTCATTAAAGTCATGAGCAGGTGTGATTTTTACGCAACCCGTGCCTTTTGTCATATCCGCATGTTCATCGCCAACAATAGGAATACGACGATTGACGAAAGGTAATATAACAAATTTACCAATGAGATCTTTATAACGAGGATCTTCAGGATTAACCGCCACACCAGTATCACCAAATAGCGTTTCAGGACGAGTCGTTGCGACAACAAGATAATCTTTACCATCTGCCGTTTTTGCACCATCCGCTAATGGGTAGCGCAAATGCCACATTGAACCTTTAACTTCGCGATTTTCCACTTCAAGATCTGAAATTGCCGTGCGTAATTTGGGGTCCCAATTCACTAAGCGTTTACCGCGATAAATCAAATCTTCTTGATAAAGTCTGACAAATACTTCTTTAACTGCATTAGAAAGGCCTTCATCCATCGTAAAACGTTCGCGATCCCAATCAACAGAATCCCCTAAACGTCGCATCTGCTTCGTAATACTTCCACCTGATTCAGCTTTCCATTGCCAAATTTTTTCGATAAAGGCTTCTCGACCATAATCATGGCGAGTTTTATTTTCTTCAGCGGCAATTTTACGTTCTACCACCATTTGGGTAGCAATACCTGCATGGTCAGTACCTGATTGCCAAAGCGTGTTATTACCTTGCATACGGTGATAGCGAATTAATGCATCCATAATAGTTTGTTGAAATGCATGTCCCATATGCAAACTACCCGTTACGTTTGGCGGTGGAATAGCAATGCAATAACTAGGCTGAGATTTGTCACCATTAGGCTTAAAGTAACCACTTTCTTCCCAATGTTGATAGATAGGTTGTTCGATTTCTTGTGGATTATAAGTCGTATTTTTCATAATAAAGGCATCAATCCTAATTCAAGGCATAAAAATGGCTATTATTCTACAGTAAAAAGACATAACAATAAATTGCTAGACGAATAAAGTCGTTGATTAAATCGATTTTCCTAGACGGTAGGAATATGGTAAACAAAAGATCGCTTGTCGATAAGCGATCTTTTATCTCAATAAATGGATTGTTAATGATGATAAATAAAATTATCGATCAATCTAGTTTTACCAATATAAACCGCTAAAGCGCATAGACTATCTTGCTTTAATACATCAACATTGGTTAACGTTGCAAAATCAACAAATTCAATATAATCAATTTTAGCTAATGGCTCATTATTTATAATGTTTTGCATGGCATTTAAGATAGTCGCAACTGATTTTTCACCAGCTTTGATCATTTCCTTAGCCTGCTCAATTGAACGATATAAGCAAATAGCGGCTAAGCGTTCTTGTTCAGACAAATAGCTATTACGCGAACTTTTAGCCAATCCATCACTTTCACGTACAATCGAGCAACCAATAATTTCGATGGGAATATTGAGATCTTGTACCATTCGTTGAATGACGGCTAATTGTTGCGCATCTTTTTGTCCAAAATAGGCACGATCAGGTTGAGTAATATTAAATAGTTTGGTGACAACTGTACAAACACCTTTAAAATGTCCTGGTCGCTTTTTTCCACAAAGCGCATCAGTTAAACCATTAACATTGACATAGCTATTGAAATTCGCATCATACATTTCATCGGCGGACGGACAAAAAATCAAATCAACGCCCATTTGCTGACAGGCTTTTTTATCTCTTTCTAAATCACGCGGATAGCTAGCTAGGTCCTCTTTAGGACCAAACTGCATTGGATTAACAAATATTGTAACA
This sequence comes from Gilliamella sp. ESL0443, assembly GCF_019469165.1. NCBI lineage: Bacteria > Pseudomonadati > Pseudomonadota > Gammaproteobacteria > Orbales > Orbaceae > Gilliamella > Gilliamella sp. ESL0443. Next base: position 1,129,441 of record NZ_CP048263.1, read on the forward strand.
ATCACTCTTTGATTATCTTTTTTAGCACTAGCCATTAAGCTTTGATGACCTTCATGCAGATAACCCATGGTCGGCACTAAACCAATACTTTCGCCATTGTTACGCCATGATTTAACCTGATCGCGGACTTCATCAATAGTGGTTATAACTTTCATGTTTATTATCCTTCCAAGCTAGTTTGAAAATTCAGATTTGAGTTTGGTCATGATCTCATCATCAATAGCAAACTCATGAATAGGTGCAGGGAATTGTTGCTGTTTAACTTCTTGGCAATAATCCGCAAATGCCTGTTTCATTTGATCACCCATTGGGGCAAAAGATTTAACAAATTTGGACGATACACCATCATACATAGATAACATATCTTGATAGACTAAAACTTGCCCATCACAACCATGACCAGCACCAATCCCAATAGTAGGCACGCTAACAAGTTCAGTTATAAATTTAGCTAAATCAGCAGGTACACACTCGAGTAAAATTGCCGCAGCGCCAGCCTGTTCAACAGCTAAAGCATCTAAAATAATCGCTTTGGCTGCTTGATAATTCTTACCTTGTACTTTGTAACCACCTAATGCTAATACTGATTGTGGCATTAAGCCAATATGGGCAATGACAGGTATTGAGGCTTGAGCGATCATCTTAATATGCTCACAAAATGCTTGTCCACCTTCAAGCTTCACCGCCTGAGCATTCCCTTCTTGTATCAATCGTCCAGCATTATGCACGGCATCATAAACAGATGCATGGTAAGACATAAACGGTAAATCGGTTACAACCAATGCTTTTTTAGCACCTCTGGCCACGGCTTTAGAGTGATGGATCATATCGTCCATAGTGACTGATACTGTGCTTTCATAACCCAGCATAACCATACCTAAAGAATCACCTACTAATAGACAGTCGACACCGCTATCATCCATCAATTTTGCTGTCGTATAGTCATACGCGGTTAGCATGGTGATCTTTTCTTGATTTTGTTTGCGTTGTTGTAAAGTCAAAATTGTATTTTTCAAGGTAACAGTTCCATTTCTAATTGATGATAATCCCTATCCGGATGTTTTTGACGACTGATATTAAGCAAAATAGTCGATAATTGTTGATAAATTGGTTTGAGCTCATCTGGCATTGCCATCATATGTTGCTTAATGGTTTCAATATCGTTACGCTCCACAGGTCCAGTTAATGCATCTATGACTCCCGCTTTACAAATGTTGTTGGCATTACCAAGAAATAGCGGATGCCAAGCTTGTTCAATAAACTCTTTATCTAATCCACATTGATTAAGTAAATCTACACCTATTTGTACGAGAGCTAGCACTTGATTACTTAGCATGACACAAGCAGCATGATATAGTGGCTTTTTATTTGCTGAAAGAATTGCTAAGCGATTAGGTAATAGCGCTAAAAAACGTTGTAATTGGTCGATAATAGCTTTATTTGCTTCGAGCGTAAAAGAGACGTCCGACATATTATTATAGCAATCGAACTTATCATAAATAGCGTATAAAGGGTGTAATGAAAAAGCGAATGGATGCACAACTTTATTTTGCTGAAATATGTGTGATGTCAATAAGCCACTACAATGACCAATCCACTTATTGGTAATAGGTAATTGACATAATTCATGCCAGACAGAAGCAATTTGACCATCAGCTACTGTCAACAATAAACAATCGCAATTATTCACTAAATCAGCTAAAGATGAATAAGCATAAGATTGAGTAAAATCACTAGCTTGTTTAGCGTGTTCATAAGTTCGGCTATAAAAACCTGCAACTTGTAAACCCGATAAACTAAAATATTTCGCTAGTGTACATCCAACTTTACCAGCTCCGATAAAACCAATATTCATTATTAATAACAAAATTTAAACAAAGCGGCATTATAGCCTAATTTGATTGAGATTCAATTTTTAACCCAAAAACAAGAAAATACTCAAGAATTACTCGCGAATTACCCCCACAAAAACCCCGCTCCTCAACTTTTTCGATAATTTAAAAAAGCAATATAAGCGATTGAGAATGATAAAAATAGTTATTTTTCAGGATAGTCAGTTAATTCTTCTTTTTTCTTAATCTTTTTTATCTTTCCTGCTTTCTGAATTGAGTTGACGTTTATCTTCTTCCAATTTTTTATTTTGCTTTGATTCTTCATAGTTTTTGTAAATATGATATAAAATAATACCAACTGCAATGGCGAATAGTAAAATGATAATTATAGAGGCATCATCTCCGTCGCTCCCCCTTGATTGATGACTAGGAGAATAATGCATGTGAACTCGTGGGATATAAGTTCTGTTATATCCAATCCCATACGCATTTTGTATCAGAGTAATTAAAAAAACTAAAGCTACTATTATTTTTGTTTTCATTATTTATACATCCCTGTAATAACGAAGTGATCTTATTTTAAGTAATCTTAATTATCTTATTATTATACAATAATATAATTATACTAACAGTTAACTATCTTAAAAGTCATTTTAATGAAAAACACACTGATTCTTTTACAAAGAAATCGCTGAAATAGAGGGTTTTAAGGTATGCGCTTATAAGTCGCTTCAATATTATACTCCACAAACATTTTTTGAATCTTATCCCCCTTTATTATTAATAAACAATCTTACTTCAATTTGCCTTCTAAAATAAATTTATTCGCCATTTCAGTTATAATGTTATTAAGTTGAACCTTCGATTCACATTCAATTGCATCTTTAAATTTTGGGTAATTATTCTCAGGTAAAATTTGAAAAATAATTATTTTTCAATATAGTAGGTTGATTGTATATTTTGAAATTGTTTTGTATTTTCATACCATTTTTCCAATCTCGATCGACAAAAATAATCTTTTTCGTTTGATATTGATTCTATTTTGCCAATAGTTTTTAAATAATATTTATCTTCTTTAGGTATGAAAATGAATTTCTCTTTATTCCATTCGCATGTATATGAGTTTATATGAGTAGCACCAATCCAAAGAGAACTAGGCACATAGTCATATTGTCCACCACACTTGGTATCTATATCAAAATTATTAAGCGCTGCATAAATTTGAATTAAAGCGCTGAAATCAACTTTTAAAAAATTATAATTTAAAATTGTAATTTGTTTTGTATAATCGGAATACTCATTTAGAAATGGAAATTTAGTGAGTTTATAAGTTGGCGGTATAACTGCATCATCGACAAATCGATAAAAATGTTGAATTCTATAAGAACCTCTATAGATTGCTTCATAACGTTTTTTTTTCTCTTCTTCTACTTTTTTATTTTTTTGATGTTTTAATTCAGAATAAGCATAGTAAATACTAAGTAACATACAAGCCGATACAAACGTTAAAAACATAATTATGATGGCATATGTTGTATCCATATCAACTTTTGTATGCCTTGAATGACCGTGTAAAGCAGGAGTATTATGCATCATAAACCTACCATACGCATTTTGTATTGTAGTCATAAAATAAACTAAAACTACTATTACTTTTGTTTTCACTACTTGTACGTCCCTGTGAAGAGCAAATAATCCTTAATTCGAATCAATCTTAATCTTCTAATTATTTAATATATTATTAATTTACTATCAGTAAACTATTCTAAAAATCCTTTTAATTCAAAATACGATGCATCTTCCTACAACAAAAAAACGCAAAAGGAAGTTAAATTCAAGGTACACGTTTACAAGTAGCTTCAATATTAAATTCCATAAAGGTTCTTCTTGGATCACAATGTTCGTATTTTGTAAATGAACTCTCTTTTAATTCATTTTTTGAAATAAACTTATACTCAATTTCAGTTATAATATTATTGATTTGATCTATCGATTCACATTCAATTGCACCATTGAGTTTTGCGTAGTTATTATCAGCAGAAATAGGCGCAATAAACGCATAATATTTTGTTTGTACTGCGAATCCTTCTTCCTGTTTCTTAATAAGCGCTACATAACCTGTATTATTGAGTGTATAAGATTGTATTCCTTTCAATTTTGAGTCGTAATAATGATAGCTTGTACCGCGACTATCGTCGACTTTACAATCCCAAGTTCCTTCTAGCATTTCAGCAGTAACTTTTTGTCGCTCTTGACAACCAACTAGAGTCAATAATGATATTGAGAGCGCCAATAAATTTTTAAACATTTTACTTCCTGTATAGAATTGACTATTGTCTATTATAACAAACAGTTTAATAAATTATTCATTAATTTAATAGGTTACACATAGCGACAATATTATTCATAGGTGAAATTTCCTTTCAATAAAGCTTTGCCAACCTTCGACTAAGGTCTTTTTATAATTTGAGATGCTGATAGGATTTTGAAATTTTATTAAGCAGATTTTCCAGCTCGTGATGCTGTCTTTATACAGTATTACTGATGCTAGAACTACCTTGCCACATCAGATATAGCCATTACTTGTAATAATAAATTTATTGATAAAAACCTTATTTTTATAAATTTAAGAGCATAAAACAGGGATGGTTTTTAGGTTAAATCCAGCTTCTTTGTAGGTTTTATATCTTTCACGGGCTAGCGATTTTTGTTGTTCTTCAATGGGGACAAAGTCAATAATATCGCGGTATACACCAGCAAATTCTGGGTATTGCTCTTGTAGATTGATAAGTAAGTGACGTGAACCATTGCTACTGCGCTTTTGTGGCCAACAGATTTCGACAGGTGATCCGCTTTTCAGGCCTTCGCCAGCTAGATTATGGGGAACAAAATTTTCAGTATCGAGTTGCCATAAATATTCATCAATACGTTCGGCTTGAGCTTGATCTTGACAGGCCACTAACACACGTTGCCGATTTTGCCATGCTTCAACAATTTTTTCACACGCTAACTTTTCTTTGAATAAAACCCCGGCATCATTGGCTGGGGTTGGGTTTTCAAGTAGATAAAATATCACTTTTTTCATGTATTTACTCATTTTTGGTTAAGTAAGTATTGAATTAACATCGCGACTGGTCTGCCTGTAGCACCTTTGTTTGCACCCGATTTCCAAGCTGTTCCTGCAATATCAAGATGTGCCCATTGGTATTTTTCAGTAAAGCGAGATAGGAAACAAGCGGCTGTAATCGTTCCTCCATCTCGACCACCAGCATTGACAATGTCAGCGCAGGTTGATTTGATTTGTTCTTGGAAATCACTATCAATCGGTAATGACCACGCTTTGTCTCCTGCTTGATTTGAGGAATTTACCAATTGTTCAGTAAGCTCTGCGTTATTACCCATCACGCCAGTATAATGATGACCGAGTGCAATGATACAAGCACCAGTAAGTGTAGCAATGTCAATCACAGTCTTGGGTTGGAAACGTTCAACATAAGTTAAAGCATCGCATAATACTAAACGACCTTCTGCATCGGTATTAATGATTTCAACGGTGGTGCCCGACATGGTGGTTAAGATATCACCAGGACGGTATGAATTACCATCTGGCATGTTTTCACAACCAGCCATCACGCCAACTACGTTGATAGGTAGTTTTAATTCAGCCACAGCTTGCATTACACCAAACACAGTGGCAGCACCACACATATCATATTTCATTTCATCCATACCGGCTGAGGGTTTGATGGATATGCCACCTGAATCGAAGGTTAATCCTTTACCAACTAATACATATGGTTTGGCTTTTTTGTCTTTGGCACCATGATATTCTATGACCGTCATAATTGATTCGTTAGCTGAGCCTCGTCCAACCGCTAAATAAGCGTTCATGTTGAGTTTAGCAAGCTCTTTTTCACCTAAGCATGTCACTTTCAAGCTTGAATGCTGTTTACCTAAACTTTTGCCCTGCTCTGCTAAGTATTTAGCATTGCCGATGTTAGATGGCATGTTGGCAATGTTTTTGGTACTGACAATAGCATTTGCAATAATTTGTCCTTGCGATAATTGACTTTCTACATGCTTGATTGTTTTTTTATCGCTATAAAGTAGCGTTACTTTTTGTAAGCTTGGTTTTTCTGATTTTATTGATTTGAATTGGTCAAAGCTATAGGTTAATTCGCTAGTAATTTGTGGTAGTTGTTTAGCAATTTCACCACTTATTGCAGGATTTAGAGTTAGAATGTCCCAACTTATATTTTTAACTTGTTTTGTTATTAACTCTTTTGTAGCTGCTTGTATCATTTTTTTTGCAGCGTTAATATCAAAATTTTTTGCTTGGCCACACCCTACAACTAATATTTTCGGAGAATTCGGGCAAGCGTATAAAAAGGTGGTTTTGCCTAATTCGCAGTTAATGTCACCTGACTTGATCAGCTGACTAATCATACCCTTGGTTAATTCATCTATATCCTTGATTAAACTAGTTTGTTTCTTGCCTAATTGGACAGTTACCACTAAACATTCTTCTTTTTGTAATGTGATTAATGAGCTGTTTTTGATTGAGTATTTCATAGCGTTCTCTTGTAAGATTTTTATGGTGAATAGTAACATTTTATCGGTTCATTAAACGATAGCAACAAAAAGATAACGAAACAACGCAAATCAGATTATAATAGTGCGATTTGATAAAACGGATAGATAGGTAAAAAAGTGATAATTCGCCGATATTTAATTAAAGAGACGATGAAAACACAAGGTGCAATACTGTTTATTTTATTGCTAATTTTCTTTTCTCAAAAATTAATCAGAATTTTATCCAGCGCTATTGATGGCAGTATTCCACGTGATTTGATTATGCCACTTTTAGTGTTAGGTGTGTCGAATATGGCTGATCTTATTTTGCCACTAAGTCTGTTTTTAGGTGTGCTTGTTACCTTTGGTCGGCTTTATTCGGACAGCGAGATGGTCGCAATGCATGCATGTGGGATTAAGAGAAGACTTAACTATCAGGTTGTGCTATTTCTGTGTGTGATCACCTGTATATTCACAGCACTCAATAGCCTTTGGTTTGGGCCTTGGTCTAGTGTGAGACAAGATCAGCTAGTCGAAAATGCCAAGATTAATCCAAGTTTAGCCGGTTTATTAGCTGGCCAATTTCAACAAACACCTGATGGCAACTCGGTAATTTATATTGGTAATGTTGATCATAATAAGCTAGATAACGTATTTATAGCCCAAATCAATCCGAAAAATGCTCAACGCCCTTCTATTATTATTGCTAATAAAGGAAAAACTGAAGAAGATAAAGATGGTAATCAAATCATCACACTTGAAAATGCAAACCGTTATGAAGGCACAGCACAGTTAAAAGATTTTAGAATTTCGAATTTTCATAACTATTTAGGTATTATTAAACCTAAGGAGCTAGAAAGCAATGTTGATGATGATAAAGTGGATGTTCAGCAATTAGGATTGCTTGAGCTTCATGAAAATCCAACACCGAAGGCTAATGCTGAATTTTATTGGCGATTGACGTTGATAATTTCGGTTCCTTTGATGGCTTTTTTAGTGATTCCATTGAGTGTGTCAAATCCAAGACAAGGAAGGCTTGCACAAATTTTACCAGCGTTACTGCTTTATTTAGTCTATTTTTTACTTTCTAGTTCGGTTAAAGCTAATGCTGGTAAAGGTCGCTTAGATCCCGCTTTGTGGTTTTATCTGATTAATCTAGGGTATTTTGTTCTGGCTTTGATTTTAAATTGTTGGGATAACTTATTTATGCGTAAACTTCGTTTAAAATTTATTGCGTCTTAAGGGGAGAACGATGTTTTCGATTTTAGATCGCTATATTGGTAAAACTATTTTAAATACCATTGGCATTTGCTTATTTTTATTAATTAGTTTGTCAGGAATTATTCGTTTTATTGACCAACTTAGAAAAATCAAAGTTGATTATGATGCCTTGTCAGTTGGTTTTTATTCTTTGCTAATGGTACCTAAAGATATAGAAATATTTTTCCCTATGGCAGCACTTTTAGGCGGCTTAATCGGTTTAGGGATTTTAGCTTCAAGAAGCGAGCTTATTGTGATGGAAACTTCAGGCTTTAGTCGTTTTAAAATTGCATTAGCTGTGATGAAAACTGCTCTCCCTTTAGTGCTTATAACAATGGCAATTGGTGAATGGGTTGCTCCTATCAGTGAACAAACCGCTCGTAATATGCGCTCAGAAAAGCTTTATGGTAATTCTTTATTAGCTCAACAAGGCAGTTTATGGGCGAAAGATGGTAATGATTATATCTATATCGACCATGTTAATAATGATAGTTCTATCTCAAATATTGATATTTATAAAGTTGATAAAAATAAATTACTATCGATTACTCATGCTGATAGCGGAGTGTTTGAAAATGGAAGTTGGACGTTATCACAAATCGAGATGAATGATTTAACCAATCCACAACAAATAACGGGTACGAACTCACTTACTATGCAGTGGAAAACTAATATCACACCTGATAAGTTGAGTATTGTAGCTTTTGACCCTGATTCATTGTCAGCATCAGGACTCTATCAATATTCGCAATATTTGAAAAATTCGGGCCAAGATACAAAATATTATGATTTGTTATTTTGGAAAAAGCTGATTAAACCCGTTTCAGTTGCAGTGATGTTATTGTTGGCCTTATCTTTCATTTTTGGACCATTACGAAGTGTATCTATGGGTATTAGGGTGATTATAGGTATTACTTTTGGCTTTATCTTTTATATCGCCGATAATCTTTTTGCTCAAGCCAGTATTGTGATGGGCATTTACCCTATCGTTGGCTCTATGATAACTAGCTTTGTGTTTTTGTTAATCAGTTATATTTTATTTAAAAGAAAAAATTAAATTATAGCTTTGATCTCCTACGATATTGGCATATAAAAAAATGATAAGTTATATGCCAATTTCATTCGCAATATTCATCAAAATTTTCTTTATGTATATCAATTAAGCTAAACAATGATTTTGTAGGCTTTAGGCTAAGGTTGATTGGTTTAGTTCGCACCCTTTATTTAAATAAAGGATGCGTAAGATTAATTTATTTAAACAATTTTAAGTAGTCACCATAGCCTTGAGCTTTTAATTCTTCTTTTGGTATGAACTTTAGCGCTGCAGAGTTGATACAGTAGCGCAATCCCCCTAAAGCTGCAGGCCCATCATTAAATACATGACCAAGATGTGAATCAGCTTCTAATGAACGGACTTCTATCCTACGCATTCCATGGCTGTTATCTTCTTTTTCAACAATTTGTTGCTGTTTAATCGGTTTAGAGAAACTTGGCCAACCACAGCCTGAATCAAACTTATCTAGTGAGGTAAACAGTGGTTCACCAGAGACGATATCAACGTAGATCCCATCGCGGTGGTTAGCGTTATATTGATTATCAAATGGAGGTTCTGTACCATTTTGCTGCGTAACATGATATTGCATTGGTGTTAGTGCTGATATAGCTTTATCTTTCATTGATTTGTTCATGTTGTATCTGCCTCACGTTATAAATGTGATATAAATAAACGTTTAAATTTGTGTTAATCATTGCTATTTAACATTGATTGCAATACTTTATCTTTAACCCAAAAATAGTGGTACAACGCACCTAATACATGAAATATAACTAAAATAGCTAGTACATAAGAACTAATCAAATGTAATGAATGAAACATTTGGTGATATGGCATATCAATAGCAGGGATCGATATTAAACCAAATATATTAAGGTCCCTTCCACTCATTAAATACCCCGATAATGGCGTAATTAGCAGTAAAAGGTAGATCACTCCTTGAGTGGATTTTGACAAAATTCGTTGCAGTTTTTTGTCTTTCGGTAAGACATCAGGCACACCTTGACTGCGGATCACCATAATTCGCCATATTGTTAATATCAAAACAAGCACTCCAAAGGATTTATGTAATAAATAGACTATTGCCATTCCACCCAATATATGTGACATTGTCACTTTAATTAAAAGGAGCATTGTTACCATTATGACAAGTAAAGCTGATGTCCAATGAATCCATTTTTGTTTACTGCTATATTGCGGGTACTTTTGCATATTTACTCACTTTTGGTTGTTGACTTATCTTGCCAGTTATCTGCAATAAAATTAGCTCGTCCAGATAATTGATAATAACGGTTATAATGTTCTGGCTGTTTTTTATAGTAATCTTGATGATACTCTTCGGCGGGATAAAATATTGTTGCCGGTTCTATAGCGACATCAATCGGATGATTAAATCGTTTGCTTTCTTCAAGCGCTTGTTTAGATGCGATCGCTTGCTGTTGTTGTAATTTGTTATGATAAAATATTACTGGACGATAAGAATCGCCACGATCGGCAAATTGTCCTTGCGAATCTGTCGGGTCAATTTGTTGCCAAAAAATATCAAGTAATTTTTTATAGCTGATCATCGTTGGATCAAAGGTAATTTGCACCGCTTCTGTATGGCCTGTGTTGCCTTGGCAAACTTGTTGATAAGTTGGATTTTCCGTATGACCACCAGTGTAACCTGAGATCACATTAATAACGCCTTCATATTTGTCGAAAGGTTTTACCATACACCAGAAACATCCACCTGCAAATGTTGCTTGTTCATATTGTTGCATAAAAACCTCCAATTAACTTACATTAACAGAAACGATCTTTATAAAAAATATAACACTTACTTTGCTTTTTAAATGATGTGTTCATATTACTTGAAACTGGTCAAATAAGCACCATATTATTCATCTAATATAAATTTTTAGGAGGTGTAATTATGGCTAGTGGCTGGGCATCTGACGATGCCGTTAACCAACAGATCGAAAGTACAATCACAGATGCTATCGAAATCGCCAGACGCCAACTAAAACACGATAAACCTAGTGCCGAGTTTTGTGTTGAATGTGGCGATGCTATTGCAAAAGCCAGACAAATTGCTTTACCAGGTGTGCAATACTGTTTAGCTTGCCAACAAGAAATAGATAAGCAATTGGCAAAATCTGCAATATTATATAATCGACGTGGTAGTAAAGATAGCCAACTAAGATAACAAGCTCTTAATAAGGGGATTGAGTAAAACTCCTTCCCCTTTTATATTTTGCTTTCCTCAATTATTCTTTATTTTTTGAATTACGGACTTCATCATAAGGGTAAACTAATAATTTACCATCAAACCATTCTGCACAAAAAACTTCATCAATATCTTTATAACCTTGTTTTTTGATTTCATTCTTAAGCCATGTTTCACTTTTGTGGAGTTGTTCAAGGTTGTCTTGACTAATAGCGCCATTTTCAATCACCAGTACTGCGATATCTTTATCTCCTTTCTTGATAATGGTTAAAGATCCATTTAATTCGTACCACACTTGTTTTAATTCACTAAATGCGCAAATTCCTTGAATATTGATTAGCGTTTCAAAATCTCTAACAGGTAAATTCGCTTTTTTGAAATTTTCAGAGATTAGATTGCCATTTTTGACTAATTGGATAGGTTCACCATCAATAGCATCTCGGAGTTTTGAATTTTTAGATTTGATAAATCGCACTAAGATAAGAAGACCTGCCCAAATCGCCACAGCTCCAGCGGCTTCCCACGCAGAAACATTAGCATTAAGTAATGTTCCACCTACCAATGCACCAATAACCATGCTACCAACCTGATCCAGCTGTGACATCGGTGCGATTTGGCTTTTTCCTGATAATTTGACATAAATAAGTAAAATGATAAGTGCAATTAAAAATTTTGGTGCCATTTCAAGTAAATACATTCCTGCCTCCAAGTGTAGATCCAATCTAAACGACCATTGCTTAGCTATCTGGTCTAATCGGATAAATAAAAGATGTATTACGAATTAACTAAATTTTTATTTATTTGAAATCAATGACTACTTGTTTTTTAATAGAGATTAGAAAGTTTAATACGAGAACATTGTTATTCTACTCCAAAAAGGATTTTAAAAAAATGATACTTGCAATAGATGTTTACTATTTAAATGATAAAGCAAAAACTGTTGGCATTTTATTTGAGCAATTTACTGATGGTATCAATGAGATAAAATCTGTTATCAATGATTATCAATCGAATGTTCTGCCTTATCAATCAGGCCAATTTTATAAACGTGAATTACCTTGTATATTAGCATTATTGTCTCAGGTTGATCTCAATTCGATTGATGTGATTATAGTCGATGGTTATGTTCATTTGAATGGTGGTAATCTTGGTTTAGGTGGTCATCTTTATGAAGCACTGGATAAAAAGATACCTATTATCGGCGTTGCAAAAAAATCTTTTACAGATAATAAACAATATGCCATTGAAGTAATGCGTGGTAAAAGTAATAATCCAATCTATATAACATCATTAGGAATGTTACTTAAAGAGGCAGCAAATCATATTCAATCAATGGCCGGCAAATATCGCATACCAGATTTACTGACCTATTTGGATCAACAAACTAAGTTGTTTAAATTCGAATAATACAATAAAAATGGTTAAACAGGTTTATGTTATTAATTCACCAAAATACTATTGATATAGATTTTAATATAGTCTTCATATTAGTCATTTAATATTAATAATTTGCACCAAAGAGTTTATATATTGAATATCTTTCGTTTATCTTTTTTTAACTTAAGTTGTTTATTAAAACGCTAGAATTTTTAAGCCAAACTTTTATGTAATATATTTAAGATGTTTCTTAGATCTTTTACATCTAGCTGACCTGGTGCAGATGCATTTTTTGCTGCACCAAAAGTGAGGTCTGACCCAAAAGTTTCACCTGCAATTCGGCTAATCGCACCTGTTCCAGCCATTGCCATAGTAATTAGTGGTTTACGTGCATATTTGTCTTTCATTTCAGCTGTTGCAGCAAGTAAGTTAATTACATCTTCACGCGAACGTGGCATTACGGCAATTTTAGGAATATCTACACCAAGATCCTGCATTTTGCGTAATCTTGCTACAATTTCATCTTTTGGCGGAGTCTTATCAAAGTCATGATTGGAGGCTATCACTAAAACGTTATGCTGATGAGCTAACTGGACAATTTCTTCAACATATTTGTCACCAGTGAAAACTTCGATATCGACAAGATCAATTAAACCACTTTTTATCATCTGTTTATTAAGGTTGATATAAAATTCAATCGTAGCAGGATAAACTCCGCCTTCATTAGCGGTACGGAATGTAAATAAAATGGGTTTGTAGCCAATGATTGTTTGTAATTTATTTGCTGTTTGTTTTACTTTTTCAACATCATCAACTTTTTGAAAATGGTCTACTCTCCATTCAACCATATCAAAGTCAATTTTTGTCAAAAATTCAGCTTCATTAACTAATTCTTCTTCTGTTTTTCCTACAATTGGAACAATGATTTTAGGCGCTCCAACACCAATATCTAAACCTTTAACAGTAATTCTTGACATCTCTCCACCAATTAATCTTTTCTACTCTCTTAATTTAAATTACTGAGAGTATAGTCTATATTTATAAATAATTTTAATAAGTTAACTAAAATTTTTTAGTCATTAAAGCCCATTTTTTCTTTAACATAATCAATTGGAGCTTCTTTTCCTGTCCAAATTTTAATTTGTGCATGACCTTGCCATAACATCATACCTATACCGTTTAACGTTTTACAACCTTGCGATTCAGCTATTTCTAATAATTTTGTTTTACGTGGACTGTAAATACAATCGGTTACGACGAGATCTTTTCTTAGCATAGTTGGATCGGTAATTAAGCTTTTTCCTTCTGACGGCTTCATACCAATACCAGTAGCATTGCATAATACTGCACTTTCAGCAATTTCCTGACGTAATTTTGAGTGATCAGCTAAATCATAAACTACTGCTTCACAGTCAGTTTTTGCATTTATTCGGTTAACTATTTCTACAATTTTGTCAAAGCATTCATCTTTTTGATTAAAAATTGAAATCTTTTTAACACCATCTAATGCGGCTTGTACGGCAATAGCACTTGCAGCACCGCCTCCGCCAAGTAATGTCAACTTTTTACCTATAACATCAACACCCGCCTCTTTTAATGAGCGCATATATCCTATTCCATCAGTATTATATCCGGTTAATACTCCATCATCATTTGAAATGGTATTACAGGCTCCAATAAGCTCTACTGCTGGTGTTAATTTATCTAAATATTGGCACACGAGTTGTTTATTCGGCATTGAAACAGCACTACCGCGTAAACCTAATGCACGTAAGCCTTTTATAGCATCAGGTAATTTTTCTTGCGTCACTTCAAAAGCTAAATAGACATAGGGAATATCTAATTTAGAGTAAATTATATTTTGCATTTTTGGTGATAAGCTGTGCCGAATTGGATATGCCATTAATCCAATTAATAAAAAGTGTCCATCAATATTAGCTCTCATGCTTCTCTCCAATTATTAATGATTAAAATTCAGCGAGTTTTTTAAGTAATCTTTTCGTATCTTATAGATACATTTTTGCTCGTTCAATTGGAGAATGACTCAATAAAAATTCATCATCATTACGCTAAATTGAAATTGGCATTTCATGTAAAGATTTTAGTAATGTTATTACCTCAATACCACCTCGCTCGGTGATAATTGATAATTCTTGCTTAATAAAGTAACTCCTAACTGTTATTAAGCTTTTCTCAAATTATATAATCGCATTTGATAATTCTTAGATGTTTTTTCAAACCTAGGATTAATACTAAAAACACCAACATTAAGCCATAAAAAACACGAAAATCAGCGATAAATACTTTCCAGTATTATTTTGATGTTTAAGATAACTTTCTAAAAATTCTAGGCTTACTAATTTACCATTTTTTTTACTTTAAATTACTTATCATCGTAAAGCACCTTATCGTGATATGGTGCTTTTTTAGTATTGCTGAAAGTCATTAAATTTTATTCATATCAATAACTTTTTTGAAACGTGAATAAACAATTAATCCTAATATTACACTTGATAATGCAACAACTAGATCGACTAAAATAGCATAGCTAACATTGATTAATGCTAACTTAGGGACTATTAGTGGAATGACAATAAATGATAAACCACTGAAAGTATACATTGTTCCAACTGCAAACCCTTTACGATCAGGAAATAGCTGCTGCATAACAACTAAGGTGAGTTGTAATATACCTCCTGCTGCTGTTAATCCCATTCCTATTGCCACAATTAAACTCATTGTAGGATTAAGATTAAATAAAAACATTAATAAAGTTAATGCAGAAAGTAACGGCAATATAATAATGCAATAAATTGGTTTTATGAATTTTTTAACAATATAGGCTGTTGTAAACACAGAAATTATTGATGCAGTACTATAATAACTGATCAATTGTTTAGAAGCGATTGGTTCCATTCCTATACCTTTCTCTGCAATCGCAGGTAGCCATTGTAAAATGATGACAAAGGTTGCAGTGGTGGTGAAGCCCATAATGATTAATAAAATACCTTCAAAGAAAATATTCGGCTTTCCAATGAAGTAGTCACTATGGCCTTCATTGCCACAAATAACTGTATTTTTGGAAGGAAATTTTCTTGGCGCTAAAAGTAAAAAATTAATAATGATAAAAGTAACAAAACCGATGAAAGCATAACCATACCATAAATCATAAGCATGAAAGAATGTAACAATAAATGGTAAGACTAACGTTCCTATTGAAATAAATGCTTTAATTAAAACACTTGCAGTACCTGCCGAACGAGGAAAGCATTCGGTTAAAGCAGGCATGGAGCCGGTATCTAAAAATGAGTTTCCAGCACCAATAAACATAGCCAAACAAAATGCAACATGTATATTGTGACAAAAGAGAGTCCCAACAAAAAAGATAATATAACAAGACATGCCCATAAGGATAAATGGTTTGCGTCCAAATTTATCAGATAGTATTCCGCCAATAAACATTAATAATATTTTTCCATATCCTATCCCTGATGCAACGTAACCAATACCTATAACATCATCAGTTTTTAATTGTGCAGAAATTTCGACAGAAAATTGCATAATTACTATTAAAGCAATACTTTGAATAATGTAATTAGCATAGATAGAGCCAGCTATCGAATATGAGTTGTGATTACTCATTAGTTAATACTCCAATACAAATTTAAAAATCTTATAAAATTAACTGGCTCAATATTAGCGGTAAAAGTATCTGAATAAAAGGAAAAATAATCTTTGAAATAGTTTTATTAATTAATTATTGTTAATTTAGATAAATTTTTTAAATAATCATCTCAGAATTGAAATTGGAGGAGCATTTTTTAAAAGATTATAAAAAATTGAATATTTCTAGCTATGAAAAAAATCTAGATAGTTTATTTGTAATACGAATTGAGTAATGAATTTCAATGATAAATTTGATTGAGGATAATGATTGAAAAAAAATTGGAGCGGGAAACGAGGTTCGAACTCGCGACCTCAACCTTGGCAAGGTTGCGCTCTACCAACTGAGCTATTCCCGCTTACAAAAAAAAGTGTTTTTAATGGTGCCCGGGGCGAGACTTGAACTCGCACGGCCAAAAAGGCCGAGGGATTTTAAATCCCTTGTGTCTACCGATTTCACCACCCGGGCTCAAAACTTATTACCGAAAGGTAACTGCGTTTTGGATGCTGTGCATTTTACCTATCTTAAAATTTACGTCAATAAAAAAATTAAAATAATTGTCTAACTGCTCAATGTTTGTCACATTTAAGGAAATTTTAATCAATTCCCTTAAAATTTGGATTTAATATAAATAAAAATTTTGGCTAATGTTTTGTTACTAATTAGACGCTGAAAGATGATCCACAACCACAGGTTGTAGTTGCGTTTGGGTTATCAACAACAAAACGAGAACCCTGCAATCCTTCAATATAGTCTATAGTGCCTCCAACAAGATATTGTAAACTCATAGGGTCAATAATAAGTGAGACACCATTTTTTTCGATCGCCAGATCATCTTCATTTACTTTTTCATCAAATGTGAAACCATACTGGAATCCACTACAACCACCACCAGTGATATAGACTCTTAATTTAAGATTTGGATTTTCTTCTTCCGTTACTAAAGTTTTTACCTTGTTTGCAGCAGCATCAGTAAAATTAATGGGTAACGCATCGCTCATTTTATTCTCCTACTTTAAGTACTAATATATTATATACTCTTGAAAAAATAAAATACAAAATGAAAACATCAATTAGTTAAATTTGTAATAGCTTGCTTGAATTTAAGTTAATTTTATGAATAAATACGACAACAATTACTATAAAGAAGACCATAATTATGCTTAAAACATTTAAATCTGAAATACTTTACCGCGAAGCAATGGCTTTTATGCCAGGTGGTGTTAATTCACCTGTACGTGCTTTTAATGGAGTTGGTGGTACGCCATTATTTATAGAGAAAGCTAATGGTGCTTATATTTATGATGTTGATGAAAAAGCTTATATTGATTATGTCGGATCTTGGGGACCTATGATTTTAGGTCATAATGACCCTGATGTTGCCAATGCAGTTATTAACGCTGTTCGTAATGGTTTGAGTTATGGTGCGCCAACCGAAATCGAAACAAAAATGGCTAACCTAGTTACACAATTAATTCCATCAATAGAAATGTTACGTATGGTGAATTCAGGCACTGAGGCAACTATGAGTGCAATTCGCCTTGCACGAGGCTATACAGGACGTGACAAAATAATCAAATTTGAAGGTTGTTACCATGGACATGCTGACTATTTGCTTGTTAAAGCCGGTTCTGGCGCGCTCACTTTTGGACACCCTACTTCACCGGGTGTGCCTGAGGATTTTGTTAAACATACATTAGTTTGTGATTATAACGATTTAGAATCAGTAAAAAAACAATTTGAGCTATATCCTAATGAAATTGCTGCAATTATTATTGAACCTGTGGCAGGCAATATGAATTGTGTCCCAGCTAAAAAATCGTTCTTACAAGGATTAAGAAGCTTGTGTGATACTTACGGGGCTTTATTAATTATTGATGAGGTGATGACTGGGTTTAGGGTTGCACTTGGCGGAGCTCAAGAATATTATGATTTAGTTCCTGATTTGACTTGCTTAGGTAAGATTATAGGTGGCGGTATGCCTGTAGGTGCTTTTGGCGGGCGTGCTGAAATTATGCAACAATTAGCACCAACTGGACCAATTTATCAAGCAGGAACACTTTCAGGGAATCCTGTTGCTATGGCAGCGGGTTATGCCACGTTGACAAAGTTAATGGATGTTGGTATTTATTCAGAGTTAGAAGAAAAAACTGCCTCACTAGTTAATGGCCTATATGCAGAAGCAAAACGATATAATATTCCGTTTGTGGTTAATCATGCAGGAGGAATGTTTGGATTTTTCTTTACAAATGCTCTAGAAGTGAGCAGTTATAAGGATGTAATGAATTGTGATGTTGAATTATTCAAGAAATTCTATCATCATATGCTCGCCGAAGGGGTTTACTTTGCGCCTTCAGCTTTCGAAGCAGGTTTCATGTCACTTATGCACACAGATAA
Source organism: Gilliamella sp. ESL0443 (assembly GCF_019469165.1). NCBI lineage: Bacteria > Pseudomonadati > Pseudomonadota > Gammaproteobacteria > Orbales > Orbaceae > Gilliamella > Gilliamella sp. ESL0443. The sequence continues at coordinate 1,147,806 of NZ_CP048263.1, forward strand.
AGAAATCGATCATACGATTGATGCAGCAAGTCGTTTTTTTAAAAACATAAGTTAATTTGATAAAATATAGTAAATTATACCCATAGCGATTAAAATTTTAACTATTAACATAGGTAATAAATTTATGGTTAATCCTTTAAAAGAAGGTGAAAAAGCACCTCAATTTTCTCTGCCTGATCAGGATGGTGAGCTAATTAGTTCAAAAGATTTCAAAGGTCAGCGTATTTTGCTCTATTTCTATCCGAAAGCGATGACTCCTGGTTGTACAGTACAAGCTTGCAATTTACGAGACAGTGCTGACGATTTTAAGAAATATAATGTAGTTGTTATTGGTATTAGTACGGATAAACCTGAAAAGCTATCGCGTTTTGTTGATAAAGAATTGTTGAATTTTACTCTACTTTCAGATGAGGATCATAAAACCTCTGAAGCGTTTGGTGTTTGGGGCGAAAAAGAGTTTATGGGAAAAACTTATGACGGTATCCATCGTATAAGCTTTTTGATTGGTAAAGATGGTAAGATCGAGAAAGTCTTTGATGACTTCAAAACGACCAACCATCACACTGTGGTTTTAGATTATCTTAAGAACCATAGTTAACACTTCTAATTAAAGCAGATTATATTTTCATTAATCTGCTTTTTTTCCATTTTTAATATTATTAATTTCTTCAAGATTTGGCCAAGCATTTATAATCGCTTTAACTAAAGTTGCTAACGGTATAGCAAAAAATACGCCCCAAAATCCCCATAACCCGCCAAAAATGATAACAGCTACAATAATCACTAAAGGATGCAAGTTAAGTTTTTCAGAGAAAAGATAAGGAACCAATAAATTGCCATCAAGAGCCTGAATAAGGATATAAAAGAACATTAAATATCCAAATTGTGCAGTAACCCCCCATTGGAAAAGTGCAATTAGGACAATAGGGATACTTGAAATAATAATACCAATGTAAGGAATAAGTACTGAAACACCAACTAACACTGCTAACAATAATCCATAATCTAAACCAAAATACCAAAATGGAATATAGACACAGGCAGTTAAAATAATGATGTGTAAAACATTACCGACTATGTAATTAGATATTTGTTGATCCATCTCTGTAGCTACTTTGTTTAATATTGTTCGATTTTTTGGTAATATTTTCGAACAATATCCCCATATCTTAGATTTATCTTTCAATAAGAAAAACATAATAATCGGAACTAATACCGCATTTATAGCAACAGAAACTAAGCTAAACAGTGAGCTAATTGAAAACTGGAGCAATGAGTTACCTGTTTGCATAACTTTATTAGTTATACCTTGGAGTATTGAGTCAAATAGACCAACATCGATAAGCTCCGGATAATGTTCAGGCAATGATGTGATGAATTTATTTACAAAATTCAACATATTTGGGATATTTGTTATTAAACTAACACCTTGTTGCCAAATCAATGGTAACAAAATCATAATTCCGGTTAAGCCGACAAACATAAATACAAATAGTACAATAACAACAGCTAATGTGTGAGGAACTCTCTTTTGTTGTAAATACTTAACCGGTCTATCTAGTAGATAAGATAAAACAATAGCAATCAAAATAGGCAGTAAAATTTTATTGAAAAAATAGATGATAAAAAATAAAACAATGATAACAATCATTAACGAAACCACATGAGGATCGCTAAAGCGTTTTTTGTACCATTCAATAAACAATTTTAACATCTATAACTCCTTTTTGTAGTTTATTAATCTAACCTATTTTTTGAAACCACCCAAGATTCCTCGAGTAATTTGTCTTCCAATTTGATTTACCATCTGTCTAGTCGCACTTTTAGCAACACTTTGTACGATACCGTCATGCTGTCCACCTTTTGGGCCGGTTCTACCAAAAATAAGTGAACTTAAAAAGTCCATTATACCACCATGTTCCTCTTTATCAGATGGATTCTGATTGGAATCAGTTTCTATTGAATTTTGACTATTTTCAGTATTTATACTAAAACCCTGTTTAAGTTTTTCGTAGGCTGATTCGCGATCGATGGTTTTTGAATATTTATCATAAAAGCGAGATTTTTGAATAATCGTCAACTGTTTTTCTATATCCATAGGCCCCATTTTTGATTCTGGCGCTATTATCATTCCGCGTTGAACAATATTAGGGCGCCCCTTTTCATCTAGAAATGAAATTAAAGCCTCTCCTACCCCAAGCTCCATAATAGCTTTTTCAGTGTTAAAATTTGGGTTAGCTCGCATGGTTTGAGCTGCCACTTTGACTGCTTTTTGATCTTTAGGTGTAAATGCTCGTAAAGCGTGCTGCACTCGATTCCCCAATTGACCAAGGATAGTTTCTGGAATATCGGTTGGGCTTTGTGTAGCAAAATAAATCCCCACTCCTTTAGAACGAATAAGGCGAACAACTTGTTCGATTTTTTCTAATAATGCGGGAGAAATATCATTAAAAAGTAAATGTGCTTCGTCAAAGAAAAAAACAAGTTTTGGTTTATCAAGGTCACCTACTTCTGGTAAATGCTCGAATAGTTCTGATAATAACCAAAGTAAAAATACTGAATATAATTTTGGTGAATTATATAATTTACTGGCAGATAAAATATTAATAACACCACGACCATCAGCATTAGTTTGCATTAAATCATGTATATCAAACATCGGCTCACCTAGAAAGAATTCAGCACCTTGCTGTTCTAAAGTAAGCAATCCACGTTGAATAGCACCAATAGTTGTTAAACTTATATTGCCATATTGGGTAGTAAATTTTTTAGCGTTATCACCAATAAATTGGATGAATGTTCTTAAATCCTTAAAGTCTAGTAATAATAATCCATTATCATCGGCAATTTTAAAAACTAATTGTAGAACGCCAGATTGAATGTCATTGAGATTTAATAATCGACCTAATAATATAGGACCTATATCGGAAACTGTACTGCGAACGGGAATACCATTTTCACCAAATACATCCCATATTTCTAAAGGAGAAGAATTAGGAAGCCAATCTTTTACACCAATACTTTCTAGCCGTGCTTTTAATTTTTCAGATAATAGGCCATTTTCCCCTAAACCGGTCAAATCACCTTTTACATCAGCAAGAAACACGGGTACACCAATCTGCGAGAATTTTTCCGCTATCTTTTGTAGGGTTACGGTCTTACCTGTACCTGTTGCACCGGTAATTAAACCATGGCGATTAGCCAACGATGCAAGGATGTATAAATCATTACCTTCACTTTTTGCAATAACGATCTTTTCATTCATAGACATCTCCCATTCAAAAATTGCTATTAAAACAATTGAGAATATTGTAAGCTGAATTATTGTTAACTGCTATTATTTTAATTAATCTTATAAGGAGGCTGTATGTTTCCAGAATACCGTGATTTAATCTCTAAACTAAAAAACTCAGATTTACATTTCCAAAAATTATTTGATGAGCACAATGAGCTCGATCAAAAAATTAAAAATATCGAGTCTGGTATTGCAATTGATACTTCGGAAACGATTGAAAGTCTAAAAAAACTGAAGCTAAAATTAAAAGATGAACTTTACGAAATTTTGAAAAAAGCTTCTAAATAACTCATCAAATATAAGCTTATAAAGCTTTATTGTGTTATAAAACCCCAAGCTGTGGGGTTTAATTTTATAGCAATTTTTTGCAAATCATTTATAGAAAGTTATTTATTAACTTTCTCTTGTTCTTTTTTCAGTTTGCGATGTTTGATTAGTGTAATTAAATTTTTGTGTGGGGTTTTCATTTTTTACTCCTCTTATTGTTATTTATAGGCTCCTTAAAAACATTTCTAAAAAGCTCGATTATTTATACAAATATTATTATCAATTATATTTATCAAATGTGTACTCATCACTACTATAACACACTAGTTCAATATTTATACTTCTTTAGTTAATGATGTAAGCAACATCGTCACTTACATCAATTTTGTTATTTTAGAACCATTGTCCAAAGCGTTTTATGTAAATCCTTTTCATTATTTGAGCAACCACACAGTAACTTAATAATGTTGCAACTAACCATGGAAAATAGGACCATGGTAATGGTTGAAGACCAATTAGGCTACCTATTGGTGAAAAAGGAATATAAATACCCACCGCCATAATTAGCATAGTCATTACTATTACTGGGAATGCCGCGGTACTTTGTATAAATGGTATTTTCTGAGTCCTTAGCATATGTACAACTAAAGTTTGTGATAACAATCCTTCGATAAACCAACCTGAGTGAAACAATGATTCAGCTGCAACACTATTAGCACCAAAAACAAACCACATCAATGCATATGTTGTTATGTCAAAAATAGAGGATGTTGGTCCAATCCAGATCATAAAACGTCCAATATTTTGTGCATCCCATTTACGAGGTTTTTGTAAAAACTCTTCATCCATCTTATCCCAAGGTAATGATAATTGTGAGATATCATATAATAAGTTTTGGATAAGCAAATGAATCGCAAGCATTGGTAAAAATGGTAGAAATGCACTAGCCACTAATACAGAGAAGATGTTACCAAAGTTAGAACTTGCGGTCATATTTAGGTATTTCATAATATTACCGAAAGTTTCGCGTCCGCAAATTACACCTTCTTCTAATACAAGTAAGCTTTTTTCAAGCAAAATGATATCAGCTGATTCTTTAGCGATATCAGTAGCGGTGTCCACTGAAATACCAACATCTGCATCTCTCAACGCTGGCGCATCATTAATACCATCACCTAAAAATCCAACAGTATGACCATTACTTTGTAACAATCTAATGATTCGAGATTTTTGTAATGGAGTCAACTTAGCAAAAATAGTGCGTTGCTCAATTTGCTCTTTTAACTCAGCGTCACTCATTTTTTCAATGTCGTTACCAAGTAAAGGTATACCCGGTTCTAAGCCAACTTCTCGGCATACTTTAATCGTGATGATTTCATTGTCACCAGTTAGAACTTTAACGCCAACACCATGTTCATTCAATGCAGAAATAGCTTCATAAGCACTCTCTTTAGGTGGATCTAAGAAAGTCAAAAAACCACGAATGGCTAATGATTTTTCATCTTGGACACTATATTGAGCTTTAGTTTGTGATGCTGAAATATCTTTTACACCTACTGCTAACACTCTAAATCCATCTTTATTATAATTGTGTGCAAGTTCAATCAATGCTTGTTTACGATTTTCGTCTAACGGTAAGTATTCGCCGTTTTCATAAACAAAATCTGAAATAGATAGCATTTCTTCAACTGCGCCTTTACAGATCATTAAATGATTTTCATCATTGCCTTGTACAACAACCGATAAACGACGGCGAACAAAATCAAACGGTAATTCATCAATTTTTTTATAAAGACCAACACCCACTTTTTTAACACTGGTTTTTTCTTCAGCAAAACGAATGATCGCTTTATCCATCAAGTTTTTCATTCCACTTTGATAGTAACTATTGAGCCAGGCCAGTTGTAAAACAGATGGATCAATCTGCCCATTAATGTCTAAGTGATGTTCTAAAATGATTTTATCTTGTGTTAAAGTACCTGTTTTATCAGTACATAAAATGTCCATCGCGCCAAAGTTTTGAATAGCATTCAAACGTTTTACCACAACTTTTCGTTTTGCCATGCCAACAGCACCTTTAGCTAGATTTGCACTAACAATCATCGGTAACATTTCAGGCGTCAAACCAACAGCAACAGCTAATGCAAATAATGTTGCTTCCCCCCAATCGCCTTTGGTAAATCCATTTATTAGTAATACAATCGGAACCATCACTAACATAAAGCGAATTAGTAACCAACTTACGCTATTTACACCGCGATCAAATGAGGTTTCGGCTCTTGAACCCACTATTGATTTTGCTAATGAACCAAAATGTGTATCAGCACCTGTTGCAACAACAATAGCTTTAGCTGTTCCACTCACTACATTGGTGCCCATAAAACAAATATTGTTTACATCAAGTACATTGTCCTTATCAATTTTTGAAGAATCTATCTCTTCTGTCGTTTTTTGCGATACCGCACCTAAGGTGTCATATTTTTCAACTGGAATTGATTCACCGGTTAACACCGCTTGACTCACAAATAAATCTCGCGATTCGATTAAACGAATATCGGCAGGAATCATGTCCCCAGCTGATAAAAACACAATATCTCCAGGAACGATATCGCTTAAAGGAACTTCAATATGCTCAGTTGGCATATTTTTATTACGACGACGTAGAACTGTGGCTGTAGTTCGGATCATTGACTTTAATGCTTCAGCAGCTTTATTTGAACGAAACTCCTGCCAAAAACGCAATAATCCACTAAGTGTTACCATGGTTAAAATGATAATAATTCCAGTTAGATCTGTCTCTTCACCGTTTTGTAATGGCAACCAGTAATCAGTAAAAAAACTTACCAGTGCTAATATTAATAGTACAAATATAAATGGGTTCTTAAAAGCTAAAAGTAACTGGACAAAAGCTGATGGCACTTTTTCTCGAGCCACTTCATTTTTACCATACTGTTCCAATCGAGATTTTACATTTTCTTGAGTTAACCCCGAAAGACTTGATTGAAATTTAGACAAAATGCTATCTAAGCTATTCTGAGCTTCTTCAAGTGCTTTTATGTTTAAAGTATTATCTGTCTTTACTTGAGATGTTTTTTTAATCATAGTTTGTACCTATCTATTTTTCAGGCAAAAGGAACCCGCTCTTAGTTAACGTTAAACTAGGAGTTATTAAGTTCTTATCGACTAAAATTTAAACGTAAAGCAATAACTAACCATTGCAGTTAAGGCTTAACATGAAATAAAAATATTAAAAATAATATTAATTAAAAGTTAGATACAACTAGGTGGCTCTAAATGCTTATCTGTCAGATATAACACTCGCAAAAGTGCTTTATGAGCACAAAGGTATTTTGAATTTGTGTGATAGCGTGTAGAAAACTGCATATCGTTCACCGTTACCGTTTTTATCAATTTCGGCTTGTGAACTGAAAAAATAACTATTTAGACAGGTTCATTAACCGATAATGATGTGTTTGAATTTATCTCCCCATAGTTTGGGGTGACCCGATTGACTGTCCATATTTCTCCTGTAAATTGAACTCATCACTTTGTATTTCAACTTTTCTTAAACCTCATTTTTAACCATCTCTTATCGTTAAAAAAGTAAGAAAAGCTCAAAGGCGAGCACTTTATACGCTTTTGCATTCAAGAAGTCAACCGATTACTTGTAATAAAGTTGCAATTGATTAAAAACACCACTACTAGGATGATGAAATGTAGAATTAATACCCGTTTTACATAATATCAGTTACAATTAACCAATTGTTAACAACACTGGTTAAATTGGATGGATATTACTCAATTGTTGCAAGATAATTGGTTTAATTTATTTATTATCTTCGCTCTATCAATTATTGGCTTTATTTATAAAAGAAACACACCTAATAATTACTTTGACAATATTATTAGATATACAGATATATTAGAAAAAGTACCTCAACCTAGTTATCAAAAAGATTATTTAAACAATATCAAGAAAAAACTGATTTGGGAAAAAGTTTGTTTTTATAAACCAGGCAATATTAACAAAGAAAGAATTGCTATTTCTGTTGTTAATGCAGATATTCATAATGTTATTGAATTGAGTCAATTAAATCAATTAACTCAATATTTCGGTATTGAAAAAAACCGTATTACATTTCTTAGACCTTTTTTAATTAAAGACGTGATTTTAACTGCTGCTGTTAGTCTGTTTACCTTTTTTATGGTTATATATAATCTCCATACTATTTTCAAATCAGAATGGATTATTAATGTCATTATTTCTGTATTGACGATTTTTGTTCTAATAATCATTATTGCGCAATTTGCTAAAGGACCATTAAAAAGATTAAATAGTTACCGCATCATTTTAAAGGATAAACAATTTTTAATTAGAGCAAATAAAGTATTTGCTAAAATCCTCGATGAAAATAGACCAATTGAGACAATCTCAAGAGAAATTGACAAAAAAGAGTCTACGGATTTAGAAGAATAATTATTATTTAGATTTTATTATTAGACAGGACAATAAATAATAAAAAAACTATTTATTGTCCTTTTGGTAATAGAAATTTATGATTGAATTTTCAATCTTGAATTTTTTAACTGTTCAACTAATGTAAGCAAAGACGAATTTAATTGATACATAAATTGTTGATAACTGAATTCTTTTTTACTAATTTCTTCAAGCTGCAACTCCCAATGTGCAGTCATATCTGGCATTGAAACACTTTCCGGTAATGATAAAATCAAGTTTTGGCCTACCTTCGTTGAACGAATTGATTTACCTTGACGCGTTAAAAATTGACGTTTAAATAAAAGCTCAATAATACCAGCTCTTGTTGCCTCAGTACCTAATCCATCAGTTTCGCGTAATATTTTTTTTATCTCAGGATCTTTAACAAATCTAGCTATACCTGTCATTGCAGAAAGTAAAGTCGCATCCGTAAATGGTCTTGGAGGTTGAGTTTCTTTACTGAGTAATTCGGTATCAATACATAGGACTGATTCGCCTTTTTTAACTAATTTAGTTAATAAACCATTATTCTCACTATTATCGGTATCGTTCTCTGCTTGATAATTTTTACTTCTAAACAGTACTTTCCAGCCTTCGTCCAACATTTGATTGGCTTTAGAGATAAATTTACCACCATTGATATCAACATCAATCTGTAACTCAGCATATTTATAAGCTGGATAAAATTGTGCTAAGTATTGTGTAGCAATCACTTGATAGACGGCTAACTCATTACTAGATAAACTTTCGGCTCTCACTTTACGCAATGTTGGAATAATAGCGTGGTGAGCCTCAACTTTTTTATCATTCCAAGCTTTAGAACGTAAAGTGAAATCAGCATTATTAATTGCAAGTTGTAACGCAGAACAATTGTTTTCAATCGCAGATTTTACACCATTAATTTGTGTTAAGTGCTCTTCAGGCAAAAAACGGCAATCTGAACGAGGATAGGTAATTAATTTATGTTTTTCATATAATGATTGGCAAATATCAAGCACATCTTGTGCACTTAGACCATTTCGTTTTGCCATTTCAATTTGCAAAGCCGATAAATTAAATGGCATAGGTGGTGCAAGTTCTTTCTTTTTATTACTTACTTTATCAATAGTGCCTGTCTGATCTTTAATTCGTTGACAAACGTTTTCTGCTAAACCTTTAACTAAAACCCTGCCCTCTTCATCTTGATAAGGTTCACATGCCTCGCTTGGTTGCCATTTGGCCTTGAAGGTTTCGTTATCCTTGGTTTGTAATATGGCATAAACTTCATAAAATGGTTTAGGAACAAATTGCGCTATCTCTAAATCTCGTCTAACCACTAATCCTAAAATCGGTGTTTGTACGCGCCCAATAGAAAGTACACCACGATAACCGCTTCGTTGCCCCACAAGAGTACAAACACGACTCATATTCATCCCATATAACCAATCAGCTCTTGCTCTTGCTAAAGCAGAAGTAGATAATGGGATAAAATCTTGATTACTACGTAATTGCTCAAGTGATTTTTCAACAGCGCTAGCATTCAAATCGCTGATTAAACAACGTTGAATAGTTTTCCGCTTTTCTGGTGGTAACTGGCAATAGTTAAGTACTTCATCAACTAATAATTGCCCTTCTCTATCTGGGTCACCCGCATGTACAATTTGTTCAGCTGATTTAATCAATTCAACTAAGGTGTTAAATTGTTTTTCGGTACTATTTTTGGGTATCAATATCCATTTTGCAGGAACAATGGGTAGATCGTCTAAAACCCATTTTTTATAGCGTTCATCATATATTTCAGGTGTTGCTTGTTCTAATAAGTGCCCAATACACCAGCTAACAATATCACCATTACTGGCTTTGATAAATCCATTTCCCTTTTGGTGGGGTTTAGGCAAAACATCAGCAATAGCTCTAGCTAAGCTCGGTTTTTCGGCAATAAATAGACGATAAGGTTCTTTAGATTGCATAATAATTAGTGTTAATCATAAATTCCAAACGACATAAGCATTATAGGGTTGATTTAAAATATAACCCAACTCAGTAGCAAGCTTTAAAGAGGGCTTGTTGTGAGCATCCCAGTTAGGTGTTATTTGACGATCTAGGCAAGCTAAAATTAACTTTGCCGAACTAATTAATGCAAGTCCTTTTCGTCTTTCCTCAACTATTGTATCGACTTCAATGTCGATACTATTATTATATGCTAAATAAGATGATGCACCAGAAACAATAACATTATCTTTTAAAATAATAAATCCCAATCCTGATTTTTCAAAATCCAAGTATGAGTTAAAGTTTTTACACAAGTCTTTAGCCCATTCAAGATTGAGAATTTGCTGATAATACTTTTCATCAATAGCTTTTAATTGATAGTTTTCAGGTAATTTTGAGATAATTAATTGTAGTTTCTGAATATCAAATTCTGTAGGAGTATAAAAACTATAACGTGTAATTTTTTCATAATTGTTGCGATATATATTTTCAATTAAATTTTGCCAGGTTTTATCAATAGGGATAAGAATTGCATAATCATCACTATATACTTTTGGAATATAGTGAAGCATTTGCTGGTTCGGTTGACCTGCTAAAAAAAAGAAGCAACCAAGATTAATTACTACTGATGTAGGCCGCAATAAATCATCAGCATATGCAAAACCGATATTTCCTTCCCAATAAGCTTGAATAATTGTTTGAGTTGTATTTTGAAATAATGATTCAATATCTTTTTTATTAATAATTTTATCAAAATACATCAATATATTTCCTTTTTCATATTTAAGCTTAATTTTTTACCACCATTTTTTTAGCTTAAGCCATACCACTGAAAGTATACTGATCAGAATTAATAGGAATATTAACCCTATAAAAGACCACTCTTTTTCATTGAACGGAATGCCGGCCAAATTAACACCAAGCAAACTAGTGATAAAAGTAATTGGTGTAAAAATGATGGTAAACAAGGACATTAAATAAATACGTTTATTCGTCGATTCGGCCAAAATGCTATTAATTTGTTCCATAACGGAACCAATTCTAATCAAACAACTATCAATTTCAGAGACATAGTGATTTTGTTGGCTAGAAATGTCATGCAATCGCTGGCGATCATTGTCATCAATCCAAGATATTCTTTCAGTCGAAATTTTGACAAATATATCGCGCTGTGGGGAAAGTAAACGACGTAATATAAAAAGTTGTTTACGAACTCTTCCAATTTCCTTGTGAGAAAAAATCCGTTGATTTAATAATAGATCTTCCAATTTGATGATTTTATTGTGAACCCCATCAAAAGATAAATTAACTTGATCACAAATTAATTCAGAAAGTTGAATTAGCCAATCAGCAACATCTACAGGGCCAATACCTTTTTCTAAATTTTCTTTTAATTTGATGATGGCATCAATTTTTTGGTGCCTAGTTGATATTATAAAATTATCAGTTATATAAAATCGGAAAGTGACGATAGGATCAGGTAGCTCATTAGGTGTAAAATTAACACCTTTAAGTACGACTAAAATGCCTGTATCAAAGCGAATTTCTTTAGGAAACTGATTGGGTTTAATCAATTCATTTTTGACAAGATCTGGAATTAAATTTGTTTGGTTAATCCAATTGATTGTTTCGCTTTTAGCAAAATCAAGATGTATCCAATAAGGTTGTGAAATTGAAGCTTCACTTTTATCATTTAAAGGGTTGGCTTTGCCCTTCCCATCCAATTGACAACTAAAGACAGGGTGTGCTGCAAGTAGATCTGAAACCAGAATAGAATTATTACTATTTTCGTTAATCATCATCAGCCCCAATTGTTAAGTTTGCTTAATTATATACTCATTTTGAACGAAAATGGAGCGGATGATATTAGATTTATCCTTTAGGGATTTAAATAGATTTGAGGTATTGATGAATGTTTAGGGTGATTATAAATACCTAATTCAACACCATACCATCGATTGATATTTTCAACAGTTAATACTTCAGATGGTACGCCTTGTTCTACAATTTTTCCTTGGTTAACAAGAATAATTTTATCAGCATACAAAGCAGCTAAATTGAGATCATGTAAGATGCAACATACTGCTAATTTCTGCTTAATAGCTAACTGCTTTAATAATCTTAAAGTATGTTGTTGATGATAAAGATCAAGTGCAGAGGTAGGTTCATCTAAAAATAATAATTTTTCATTAGATTGCGGTTGCCACAATTGAGCTAAGACTCTAGCTAATTGAACTCTTTGCTGTTCTCCTCCGGATAAACCTCTATAATCTCGGTCAGCAAATTGTAAACAATCAGTTTGTATCATCACTTCGTGAATTGATTCATCAAAATGTATTTTGCCATAAGGAGCTCGTCCCATTGCTATTACTTCTTTTACTTTAAAAGGAAAAGTAAGTTGGCTTTGTTGAAGCATAACTGTTCTTATTTTTGCTAATTGTTTTTGTGGCCACTGTGATAATGGTTTATCTAATAGATAACATTCACCAGATAATGGTTTTTGATAACCTGTTAGTAAACGCAATAAAGTGGACTTACCTGCGCCATTAGGACCTATGATAATTACAATTTCGCCTGAATTTATTGATAAAGATACATCATTAATTATCATTCGACGACCATAACCAAATGTTAAATTTTTAGCGGTTAACACAATAAATCTCCATCAGTTATTTATGTCTCAGAATAAGCCAAAGAAAATACGGACCACCAATTAGGCTGGTTAAAAGACCGACAGGAATTTCAGTTGGAGCAACTAATGTTCTAGCTAAAGTATCAGCTAATAAAAGTAAACAAGCACCACCTAATGCAGAGCCAGGTATTAGCCATTTATGGTTTGCACCGACTTGTAAACGAATCATGTGAGGTACAACTAATCCAACAAAAGCAATAATGCCACTCACTGCAACAGAAGTACCAATCAGTACAGCACTAAGTAATAATAGATAGCGTTTAGTGCGTTCAACATTGATACCTAAATAATGAGCATCTTCATCCCCCAGCTGTAATATGTTGAGATGATGAGCAAGTTTAATAACACATAATAACGTAGGTAAAATTAAAGAAATGGATACAATGACCAGGTCCCAAGAGCCTTTTCCTAAATGTCCCATTGACCATAACGAAAGTTGACGTAATTGAGATTCATCACTAATGTAACTGAGTCCTCCCAATATTGATCCAATGATGGCATTAATTGCGACCCCTAACAAAATCATTTTAGCTAAATTACATTGTTCATTAAGACTATAGAGGTATATAAGAATACAGATAGATAAACTACCAGCAAATGCAGCAATCATTTTTCCGTAAAGCATCATAATCGGAGGAAAAACGGCAGGAAATAATATCGATATACCTACCATTAGGCTTGCACCACTACTAATACCTAATAAACCAGGATCAGCTAAAGGGTTTCTGAATAATCCTTGCATAACAGCACCAGAAGTGGCTAATGCCATACCGACCACTACAGCAAGTATAATTCTGGGTAATCGAATGTTACACCAAATATTCCATAATGGATCATCAAATGACATATTAATTAATTGCGTAAAAGATAATTTTAATGCTCCAGAGTTTGCCGAATAGACAATTAAAATTAAAAGTAAAGCAAATAATCCCACTAACAATATTTGTTGACTAGATTTTCGCACCGATTAACCTCATATTTTTAATACTAATAACTCACCGCTAAGCTTGGGTCAACAACACTATATGCTCGGTTATCAAATTGTTGATTAGCAATTTTATCAATGATTATTCTGGCTAATTCTTTGCGATATACAAAACCATGAACTTCCTTAGCGAAATAACATTCACCGCGATTGGTTGTTTCTCCATCTCGTAAACCACCTGGTCTTAAGATCACATAATTTAATGAGCTGGTTTGTAACCAAATTTCAGCTAGTGATTTTTCTCGAACCGCATTACCAAATGCTTGCTTAGCTCGTAAGGATAATGTTGACCATGAATCACCACAACCAAGCGAGGTCACTAATATCATTTGTTTAATTCCAACCTGTTCTGCGCAATCAATGATAATGCGCTGAGCAATGTAATTACCCGTTTCTCCACCTAAAGTTGAAATTACTGTCGCGTCACTACCGTTTTGTTGACATATCTGTTTCACTAATTCAACGTCAGTTGCATCGCCAACATGAGTTTCAATACCTTGTTCAGATAATTGTTTTGCAAAATCGGCATCACGAACTAATACAATACAACGCCACTCAGGGTGGCATTGTTTGATTAATTGAGATACTTGATAACCAGTTCCTAGCTTTGAACTTACACCAAAAATAATTACTGTTTTCATTTTATTGTTTCTTAAAATTAATTGATTTTTTTTGCTAAAGCTCTAAATTTTTCAAGTTGTTCTGCTTTTAATTGATGTTTTTCATCACGCCCAACAAAAATTTTAAACATTGATTGACCTAAATGATTAAGGAATATAATAGAAGCAGTCGACATTTTCATAAATTTTCTTTCAATAAATGCAATATATTGGCAATGTTCTGCTTTTATGTGACCACTTAACCCTTTTTGATGGCGTAAGTTAAAGTATTTTTGGCTATGAGTTCCAGGAGGCAATTCACCTGAAATTTCAGCAATAATGTCACCAGTATGAACTAAAAACAATACGTCACCCCAAGTTGTTACTTCTTCCCAAATTGTATCAAAGTTACTTCCATCTACGATTTTTGCATCAGGTATTGCTTGGATCACTTGCGTCATAGTGACTTTATGATCTTGGGCAATTTTCTCTAGTAATTCTTCAGGGTTAGATTGCATATAAGTTGCAAGACTATTTAAAAGGGTTTGTTTATCTGCCATAGTAATTTCCTTTAATTTTCTGTTTTTACTTGGATGTTTTGCATATGTGGGTGAGATTTAGGCATACCATTACCTTGTTGCATGGCTTGTCTAGCTTGTGCCATCTTGTTTTGTAATTCAATATGCTCAGGATTATTAAGCTGTAGTAAAAGCTGTTGCAAAGCTTGTACAATATTACTTGACCAAAAACGTCCCGATAAAGTCAATCGTAAACAACGATCTTCATTTTGTAGTAATCCTACTTCATGCCATTGCTTGATTAATGGATCAAATAATTCAGCTTGATTAGTAAGTTGCGTTAGATCAACACGCCCTTTTTCTATACCTGCTTGTAATTTATGCAGCCAGTCACCGAGTAATGGTTTACCGGTTAACATCATTAGGGGCTTTTTACCTTGATCTAATAAGGAATAATATTGATTTAAATCACGATGGATCATATATGATTGCCCGTCTAGCTTTCCACCAGCACAAGAACCAAATCCAAAAAAGTGTGAGCCTTGTTTGATTAAAAAATTGTATAAATTCCGTTCACGACTCGTTTTTGCCCAATGAGCATTGGTTAAATGAGTCCAACCCTGTCTATCTAAATATTTAGCTCCTTGATGATAAAAATCGCACTTATCAGTTACTGTTGGAATCTCTATTCTTTTATTTTCAACACCTTTAGCTAATGGCGTTGTTGGTAAAAGATTTAAGGAGTAAAGATCAACCCCGTCGAGAGGCAATTGATCGGCGATTTCTAAATCTCTTTGCCAAGTAACTGGAGTTTGATTAGGTAGTCCAAACATAAGGTCACAAACTAAAGCAACACTATCTCGTGCAGCAATACGTTCAAAACTTTTAATAATTTCCTTTTCAGAAGACTGGCGTCCTAATCGCTGTCTAATTTCGGTATTAAAGGTTTGAATACCTATCGAAAAACGGTTTGCCCCAGCCTCAATGTAACTATCAATTTTATCCTCATCGAAATCAGAAATTCGCCCTTCTACAGTAATTTCGCAGTCAGGTGCTAGAGGAGCATGTTTTTTTAGATAATTTATTACACGAGCTAATTGTCCTGCAGCTAAAGCTGAAGGTGTTCCACCTCCAAAATAAATAGCATGAATTGGCGCAGACTGCATCGCTTTATTGTTAATTTCTAGGAATATCTCTTGTAATAAGTAATCAATATAAGTGTTGGTATCAAATTTACGCAAAGGATTTTGATAAAATCCACAAAATTGACAATGAATATCACAAAAAGGAATATGTATATAAATTAGACGTTTTCTTCCAGATAAATCTGAATTTTGAACAATACTCCATTGTTGTTCCAATTCTTGAGGTGATACTGGTAAACTTGCTTGTAAAGGCATTACTGCCCAACGATCTTTAAAAGGTAAAACTGAGTTTGAAGCGTAAAACGCACTTACATCAAATGATTTCATAACATCCATTCATAAAAATAATCTCGGTGAATTAAATAATAATTATTATCATTTATCAATATTTTTTTAATTATTTTCTTATTTATCTATTTAAATCTGATTATTTTTTAAAATTTATGCTCAGTTTTCAAACTAAACGCTAGTATTTTCATAAAAAATTAGCAAATAAAAACCTTTTTTTAATAATGCTGATCGATTTATTGTATTGATTAGTAACTCGTGGAACCTTTATACAAATTGTATTTACATATTTTGCTAAAGATGAAATTACTATGGATAACATTATTGTTTCCCCAAATAAACGCTTATCTTGTATTGATATTTCGGTAATTTTAAGTCAATTTTATTTCTTAATTCCTTATAATATTTAGCATAATCGTTAATTTTCTTAAGTTATTTAATCAATCAAAACTTGATGATTAAGCGCAAAATGTGAAGCTAGTAAAATAGAATTACTCTATGAAAATATGAGTAAAATTATATTTAAGTTAAATAAACTGAAACAGAAATAAAAAGTACCAAAATTTCCCTACAAGATATCATTCTAATTTTCATATCCCCCAAAATATCAATATATTATTTTTGTAATAATTTGTTATAACATTATTATTTATTTAAATAAATTTTAATTTATCATTTATGCTTGATCAGTTTCTAATGCTTTACTATTAAATCCCCCAATATTTTATGTTGATAATGGTTATCATTTTCACTATATTATTCTTCCAAAATTGAAAACCATGGTAGGTAAATTAAATCATGAAGAAAAATTTTATAAAAAGGATTAGCCTATTTTTACTATTATTTAGTATCAACAGTCTTCTCAATTATAGTTCAGCAAATGAAAGAATTGTTATTGCTGGAGGATCTCTTACTGAAATTGTATTCGCACTAGGTGCTGGAGATGATGTCGTAGGTGTTGATAAAACAAGCAGTTATCCTGAGAAAGTTAAACAATTGCCACAAATCGGTTATTGGAAATTATTAAATATTGAAGGTGTTTTATCGCTTAGACCAACCTTGTTTATAACATTAAATGATGTAGAACCTGATAATGTTATCGAAAAAGTGTCTGAGTCAAAAGTAGATGTATTAGCATTAAGGCGTGTACCTGGTACAATTGAACTGTTATACGAAAATATCAATAAAATTGCATCTAAATTAAATAAACAAGAAGAAGGCGAAAAATTAATCAATAGAATTAAAGCCAATCTTGCCGACATTCAAGCCAAAATCGCAACTCACCCACAAAAAACAAAAGTTTTATCCCTAATGAGTATGAGTGGTTCAAATTCTGTAGCAGGTAAAAATACTACAATTGATGCATTAATTACTATCGCTGGTGGTGAAAATTTGGCAACGCATAATAGCTTCAAAAGTTACACTGCAGAATCAATTATAGCTATCAATCCAGAAGTTATCATTTTAAATAAATATTCGATTGATCAATTAGGTGGTTTAGACAAAGTCAATACTATTCCAGGTATTACTGAAACGAATGCATTTAAAAATAATCGTATTACGGTTATAGATGATAGTTACTTATTTGGAATCGGGCCAAGAGTTGATGAAGCAGCAAAATTGCTATTCCAAAGCTTTTACCCTGAATAAACTATTTTAATAATATTTTTATTAATTGAAGCAATAAATGCGCGCATTAAACATATTAAGTTTGAAAGGATAAAAATGTGAATTTTAAATATTTAAAAAAGACAAGTTCATTAGCAATAGGTTTAACATTAGCACTACCCTCTTTCGCTACTGATAAACATAATGATGAAAAAGACATTGATACTATTACTGTAACAGCTCATGAAGCAACAAAAAATCCGGGAATGAATACTGAAATTTCTGAGCAAGATATTCGCCGTGATGGAGGTACTAATTTTGGTACTATAATGCGTTATCAACCTCTAATTTCTGCCCCAGGAAGTATTTCAGGTTCAGGTAGTAGTAAAAGTAGTTGGGACCGTGGTGGGTTTACTGGATACAATATTCGTGGTTTAGATGCTAACCGCGTGTCAATCGATATTGATGGTATGCCTTTACCAATAGCTCAAGGTCGGGTTAACTCTGTTGGACGAGCTGGGTTTGGATCTTACGGTATTGGCCGAGATTATATTGATACCTATATGTACAATAAAGTTGATATTCAATCAGGAGCGACATCGGTTAGTAATGCAAATAATGCTCTAGGTGGCTCAGTTTCATTCCAAACTAAATCGGCAAGTTATTACCTCTATCCGGGTAAAACGACCTACTTTGGTTATCAAAATAACTATGATAGTTCAGATAGAAGTTTCCACCAGGGCTTAACTATGGCTGGTGGTGATGAT
This sequence comes from Gilliamella sp. ESL0443, assembly GCF_019469165.1. Lineage (NCBI taxonomy): Bacteria > Pseudomonadati > Pseudomonadota > Gammaproteobacteria > Orbales > Orbaceae > Gilliamella > Gilliamella sp. ESL0443. The sequence goes on from NZ_CP048263.1 coordinate 1,166,439, forward strand.
TATCTAAATGGTATTTTGGTTTTAAGTCGACGCGATGGCCAGCAAACACGTAATAATGGAGACTCAATAAGTAGTTATCCAGAAAACTGGCACTCTAACTCAATTTTAGCTGGTTTTGGCTGGCAAATGACAGAAGAACATTTAATTAATACAACAGTTGATTACAATAATAAAACCAAAAATTCTCATTATGATACTTGGGATAAATACGGTAAAAAAGTTGAGTCACTTGATCATCAAAGAAGCAAAAACAATCGCTTTAATCTTGCTATTAAAGATCAATGGAAACCAACTGCTATAAGCTGGATTGATAGTTTAACTACTCAATTAAATTATCAACGAACCAATGTCTATGATAGTACCGATATTAGACATACAACTAAAGGTAATTTTAATACTCAAACAAATTACAATACAAAAACTTATAATTTTATTACTACTTTAGTTAAAAACTATGAAAATCAGAAAATTAGCGCTGGTTTAAATGGTAAATGGAGTGAAGATGAATCACCATTCTTTACTTCAGCCCAATCTCAAAATGGTAGAATATTTCCAGACGGAGATTACACTAAACCCCAAGCAGATAGTCGAAGTTATCAATTAGGGGGATTCCTCGAAGACAGAATTAGTTTTAATATTAAAGATAGTAATAATTTCTATCTAGTACCTGGTGTTAGAGTTATTTACCAAAATACTAAACCTCGTAATTTAGAAAATATGGCTGTAACAAACATCAATGGTAGTCAGTTAGGTAAACAATACAGTAGTAATAGTGATTTCCAAGTTTTACCTTCTATGTCATTTATGTATGATATTAATCCTGACTTCACTGCTTATTTACAATACAAACGTTCTGCACAAATGCCAAATCAGAACCAATTATATGGATCTTATTTAGCGCATAGCAATATGTATGTACTTGTTGGTGATTCAAATCTTAACACTGAAACCAGTGACAATTTTGAATTAGGTTTGAAAGGACATCCTGTTTCAGGTGTAACTTTAACATCTTCAGCTTTTTATAATAAATATAAAAATTTCATCGCTTATACACGTTATAGAAAGAACTTTGTTGGAACAGGTAACCGAATTGTTTATCAAGCAGAAAATCGTGATAAGGCATACATCTATGGTGCTGAATTGAGCAGTGAATTCAATATCGGCAAATGGGTAGAATCTGCTAATGGCTTAAGCGCTAAATTTGCAATTGGTTATAACCAAGGCAAATCAAAATCAAGCTATTTAGGTGATAAATATATTGAAATGGATTCAATAGCACCAATGAAAGGTGTTGTCGGTTTAGCGTGGGATGATCCGAATAAATTTTATGGTGTGGCTGTTACAGCAACATTCCAAAAAGGTAAAAAAGCCGAAGCGACATCTAGAGAATCTTATGGTAATGATGGTAGACCACTTCCTAATTCTAAAGATGACTATTTTAGAATCGCCGGTCATGGCATTATTGATTTAACTGGTTATATTAATATTACCAAGAATGTTAAATTGAATGGTGGAGTTTATAATCTTACCGATCAAAAATATTGGGATTATCTAAGTAATAATAAATTATACAGCACATCAGATCATAAATATCTAAACATGTTTACTGCTCCAGGCAGAACATTCCAATTAGGTTTAGATGTTGATTTCTAGAATGATATATCATTTTTTCAAATAAATAACCCGCATCATGCGGGTTATTTATTCTATAGCCTTCTATAAAACCTCCCTAAAGATGTTTAGTTTTTTATTAAAATTAAAGTAAATTTAGCATCAATAAATTGATAAAAAATATCACATGTAATATTTACATGTGATAAAATTATGCTAATATAAGTTGTATAAAAAATTAAAGAATAACCAAAATTTATGAAAAAAACCAAAGAAGCTAAAAGCTCAGCATTTTATCAACAACAATACCGACAACGTTTAAGAGAACAGGGGTTGATAAAAAAAGAAGTTTGGATTTTGCCTGAAAATACTGCTGAGTTACTTGAAATCGAAAAAAAATTTCGTCAACCAGCTGTAGAAAATAAATCTTTTTTGTACCATGTGAAGGAAAACAATGAAATGAAAAATACAGAAATCTGGAAAATTAATGACCTTTTCCAAGAATTAAATCAAACTGATTTAATCAAACAAAGTTCTGCAAGTATTGAAATAATTGATGGTGTCGATGCTTGTTTACATATCATTATGCATGACTATGGTGATTTACCACTTTTTTTAAGCGTTTCAAATCAGCAAATTATTGTAGAAGCACTACTTTGGCCAGTTTCACTAATCAAAAATCCTTCATCATTTAATGAAGAAATTCTGTCTGCTAGAAAACTATTTGCTTTATCAACTATAGCAATTGAAAAAACAGGAGATGGAGAAATCAATTACATTATGTATGGTGCACTTAGTTCATCCTCAACCTTAAACGATATTATTTATGAACTCGAAATGTTATCAGACAATGTGATCAAAGCGACTGAAGCTTATGAGCATTTCTTTAATATTGAATAGTTAAAGCGAAAAGTTATAGAAGGAGTTAAATATGGTTATCTTCAAAAAATTAGTAACAGCATTACGTGGTGGAATAAATGAAGTTGGCGAATCAATAATTGATTCTCAAGCATTACGTATATTAGACCAAGAAATTAGAGATGCTGATGAAGAATTAAGACAAGCTAAAGAATCATTAGCTAATATTCTAGCAGAACAAAAATTAGCAGAGAAACAAGTTGAATCAACAAAAGCTCAAATAACTGAATATGAAGCATATGCTATTAAAGCACTTGAAAATAACAATGAAGAGTTAGCTTTGGAAGTAGCGGAAAAACTTTCGGTACTCGAAAATCAATATGAAAATAACAAAAAGCAAGCTAACTATTTTGCTGAAAGTGTTAAAAATTTACGACAAACTATTTCACAATCTGAAATCAATATTCGTAATTTAAAACAACAAGTTGATATAGTTAAAGCTACTGAAAGTGTCCAAAAAGCACAATCTGCAGTAGCACAGCGTTACGGTGGTTCAACAGCTAAATTGCATACTGCACTCGATTCATTAGATAGAATCAAAAAACGTCAAGAAAAAGCTGCTGCCACTTTTGAAGCAAAAAAAGAATTAGCAGCAACTGAAAATCCTGATTCGCTTGATAGTAAATTAGAAGCGGCCGGTATTAAAGCTGGCAATAATAATGCAGCTTCAATTTTAGCTAGATTAAAAGAAAAACAATCGAATTAAAGTTTTCGCGTTTTGATATTTTTAAGTTAGAATAGCAAAAACAATTATAGAATAATTAATTAGTTAAAACTAGTTTGGATAGATGAAGGGAATATAATGGAACTGTTTTGGGGAATATTTTTTTCTTTTCCCGTAATTATCTTTAGTGCATTGTTAACAATCTGTATCTTATATTGGTTTGTTGCAGCATTAGGACTATTAAGCGTTGACTGTTTAGATTTTGATATCAGTGTCAATGATGTTTATAGTGATGTTCCATCTACTGGATTAGGTGGTTTATTAATGAAATTTGGCTTCAATGAAGTACCAATGACTCTCATCATCACATTGATCTCTTTAATTGGATGGTCAATTTGTTATTTTGCCTTTCGTCTATTAATCCTACCTTTGTATAATTTTGTATTTCTTTATTATTTAGCAGGGATAGCTCTTTTAATTATCTCATTTATTTTATCAGTCTATTTAACTGCTTTTTTTATTAAACCACTTCGTCCTTTATTTAGAAAGTTGATAATTAACCACAATCATAAATCATTGTTAGGACAAGTTATCGAAATACGCTCAAGTACCGTAACCAGAACTAAAGGACAAGCTACCTGTGAAGATGGAGGAGCGGGCCTTATTTTAGAGGTAAGATGTGATGAATCTTATCAATTCAAGCGCGGTGATAAAGCCGTAATCCTTCAGTATGATGAAACAACAAATTGTTATGAAATAATTAGCCTAAAAGATTTTAATGGCTAATAGAAGTTAATTTGGAGAATAGAAAAATATGTCTTTAAGCAGTGATACTATAATGTTTTTTTTGGTAATAGTTGGAAGTATATTCCTTGTAATTGTCGGATTCTTCCTATTATTTAAGGCATTTTACATAAAGGTTCCTCAAGGTACGGCGCTTATTGTTAATGACATGACGTCAAAACCTAAAGTTCATTTTACTGGTGCATTGGTATATCCAATCATCTACAAAAAAGAGTTCATGAAAATTTCCTTGATCACTTTTGACGTAGAACGAAGAGGTAAAGATGGTTTAATTTGCCAAGACAACCTTAGGGCTGACATCTGCGTAGCATTCTATTTACGCGTTAATGAAACAACAGAAGATGTTCTTAAAGTTGCCAAATCAATCGGTGTAGATCGTGCATCAGACCAACAAGCGGTAAGCACATTATTTAGTGCTAAATTTTCAGAAGCATTGAAAACCGTAGGTAAACAATTTGAACTTGCAAAGCTGTTTGAAGATCGAATGAATTTCCGTGAACGTATCATTGATGTAATAGGTAAAGACCTTAACGGTTATGCCCTTGAAGATGTTGCTATCGATTATTTAGAACAAACTCCAATTAAATCACTCGACCCAGATAATATTTTTGATGCTGAAGGTATTAATAAAATTACAGCTATAACTGCTGTACATAAAGATGAAACCAATAAGCGAGAACGCGATCTAGAGTTAGCTCTTAAGAAAAAAGATACTGAAACTATCGAAGCTAAACTTGAATTAGAACGTCAACAAGCTGACGCTGAGGCTCGACAAAAACGTGAAATTGAAACTATTCGAGCTAGAGAAGCCGCTGAAACATTAAAAGTTCAAGAAGAAGAACGTTTGAAAGCTGAACAAGCTAGAATTCAAACCCAACAAGAAATTGAAGTAAGAGAAGAGAATCGTTTACGTGAAGTAGAAGTTGCACAGAATAACCGCCTAAGAGCTATTGCGATTGAAGAAGAACGTGTAATCCGAGCTCGTTCACTTGAAATTGTTGCTCGTGAACGTGAAGTTGAACTACAACGAATAGAGAAAGACAAAGTTGTAGAAGAGGAAAAGAAACAGATTGCTAATGTTATTCGTGAACGTGTAGCAGTTGAAAAAACAGTTGCAGTTGAAGAGGAAAACATTAAAGAAGTTCGTGAAGTTTCAAGAGCAGATCGTGAAAAACAAACAACAATTATTGAAGCTGAAGCTAGAGCTGAACAAGAGCTAGTTAAACAAGTAAAACAAGCTGAGGCAGATGAACAATCATCTAAACATCGCGCAATTGAAATCAGCACGATGGCTCAAGCTGAATTAGAAGCTGCAGCTAAACAAGCTGAAGCTAAAAAACAATTAGCTCAGGGTATAGAAGCCGAAGAAGCGGCAATAGGCCTTGCCGAAGCTAAAGTACGTAAAGCAAGAGCAGAAGCAGAAGAAAAAGAAGGTTTAGTCAAAGCAAATATTACAGCTGAGACATTATTAGCTGAAGCGAAAGGTAATCAAGAAAAAGGCTTAGCAGAAGCTAAAGTTATTGAAGCCAAAGCAATTGCAGTAGAAAAACAAGGTTTAACTGAAGCTAAAGTACTTGAGGAAAAACTTTCTGCTCAAGCTCGTGGTGATGAACGTATTGGATTCGCAAAAGCATCAGCAACAAAAGAACAAGGTCTTGCAGAAGCGTTAGTAATTCGCGAAAAATTAACTGCTGAGGCAAATGGTTTAGTAGATAAGTTCCAAGCAATGGGTACGATGAATGAACAATCGAAAAATCATGAGGAATTCCGCTTAGCGCTTGAAAAAGGTTTCGAACAAGCCATGGCTGCTATTGCTGCTAACAAAGAAATTGCTAGAGAACAAGCTGACGTGCTTGCTGCAGCATTCAGTAAAGCCAATATTGAAATTGTAGGCGGTAATGATAACTTCTTTAATAGCTTCTCTAAAGCAATTAGTGTAGGTAAAGCAATAGAAGGAACTGTTAATCAGAGCCCTGTACTACAATCTGCATTACAATCAGTACTATCTCGCTTATCGGGAGACAAAAACATAAAAGAGACTTTGCAAAACACTGATTTAAAAGCGTTAGCAAAACAATTTTTGTCATCCAATAATGAAAATGAATAGGTTACTATCAGAATAGCCATTTATCTATAATGTAATCAGTTTTAGGTAGGATTCATTTCCTACCTAAAACATTAGGTATTTCAGTATTATCTTCAACGAGTAAAACATGTCAGAAACCCAAGATCAGCAACAAACATCAATTGATAAAGCAGTCGCGGAAGGCGGAGCTTATGAAATTCTTCGTAAACGTTTAACCTCTTTAGGACAAGAACTTAATCAAAAGACAGAAGCTCTAAATCAGGAAAGGCTATCTGAGTTTGGTAAAAGTGACATGTCCATTATTAGCCGTATTCGTATTAGAACGGAAAATAACTGTGTAGCACGAGATATTGTTCGCTTTGGTGATTGGTTGTTGTTTGGTTATAACGTCTATTTAGGATTAAAAAAAGAAACCAAGATAGAAGATGTATTTTCACTTTATCAATTAGTTGAACGTGATAACAATTATGAAGCTGATCCGGTTGATCTCTCAAATACATTCTTAAATATAGATCGATTTATACAAGACTTTAATGAACTTTATACTTATTATAAAAATGCCCAGTTACTTCAGCTTGTTGAACGTGATGGAAAACTTCTTGCTAGTTTTCAAATTGGAGAACGAATTAGTGATATTCGTGTATTTCGATGGTCTATATCCAGCGATAAAAAAACAATTGAATATATAGATAATCGAGGTGAGCGCGACATTGCACTACCTCCTGCCTACGATTTTGAATGGATCGAAACAACACGTGAAGATATTGTTAATGGGCGATTTCCGCATATCAATGTTCTTGATACAGTATTTGTTGAAACCATTGGTGGTGACTTAACAATAAAGTGTGAAAATAATACTAATGATGGTTTAGGAATTTATCGAGAAGAGGTTGTTGATAAAAATCAATCAATTAATGATGCTAAAATAGAATATGCAAAAGTTGGTTCATTAATCCTATTGAAAATTCTCCCTTACCGCGAAGACAATTGGCGCTATTTAGTTTATAACTCGCTAACCCAGCAAGTCCATCGTATAGATTTTATTGGTCAATCATGTATTCAACTTCCAGAAGATCATGGAATTATATTTCCTGGGGGATACTACTTACAAAATGGAGATTATAAAACTTTTGACCAATCAATGTTAGGTATGCGTTTCAGACGAATTCGCCGTTCACCAAATGGTGAAGATGTTTTATACATTTTCTATGACCCAAGCAATGGGCGACTAGCACTGTTCAATTATAATATGATTGAACGCAAACTAGATAACCCAATTTTAGGTCATGGCTACGCCGTTTTTGAAGATGGTCGAATGGTCGTTTTTGAAGGAGAAAGTGATGAGCCAACTAGAGTTCATCCAATGCAAATTTGGCAAACTCCTTTTTATAGTGATGAATATGCAGCACAACAACCGACAAATAATAGCTTCCTCGGAAAAATAGGTAATGCTGAACTTGTTCGCGGAATTTCAGATCTGTATTTTATCTCGCGCGAAATCGATAACCAGGCAGTCTCTTCACAACTCTATAGCAAACTAAGTGAAGATACAAAACGGCTCTTTGATAATTACTTTTGGCTCAATGACGAGAAACAACTATCATTCTCCCCTATTCTTCGTAATATTTCACAAACGAGTGAATTAGTTATAGATGAGTATGAAAAAGTCGAAAGCATTCGACGTCAATCCGAAAGCGCTATGCGTGAGGCAATTTCTAATCAACAAGATTTATTAACCAAGCTTTACCCTGATAGCTGGCAAGAAACTCAAGAATTTGTTGATGCATTAAATGCAATAAAATTACAACTTGGCAGTTTAGTCACATTAAGAACTTACCGATACATTGATTTAGACCAAATCGATGAAATGGAAAATAAACTAAAAGTTAGACAAGCTGAGGTTTCATTAGCTACTGCTGAGTTTTTAGGAAGTGATAAAGCATTAGAGCCATTCAATATAAAAATTGACGATATTGAACAGCAAATTACCAAAGCAGATACTGTTGCAAAATTACTTGAATCTGTTGAAATAACAGAAACTATGTCAACTGATTTAGATATGCTTTCACAATTGATAGCAACTCTAAAATTTGATGACGTCACATTACAAACTAAAATCATAGAATCAATAGCTGAAGTCTATGCAAAACTTAACCAAACAAAAGCTAAAATCCAACAAAAACGAAAAAATTTAGCTAATGTTGAAATGGTCGCTCAATTTGGTGCTCAATTTAAATTATTTGGCCAAAGTATCGCCAATGCCTTGAGTATGGCAACAACACCTGAAAAATGTGATGATGAGCTATCTCGTCTTCTAGTACAACTTGAAGAGCTTGAGAATCAATTTAGTGAAAGTGAAGAGTTCCTTAATGATATTCTGGCTAAACGGGAAGAGATATTAGAATCATTTGAAACTCACAAACAATCACTACTTGAAGATAGAACAAGACGAACAGAAGCGTTACTTACGGCTGCCAATCGAATTTTAGATAGTATACCAAGAAGAACGGCTAAATTTTCTGATCAAAATGAGTTAAATGCTTTTTTTGTTGCCGACACTTTAGCTTTAAAAATTCGTGAAATTGTCGAAAAATTAAGAGCACTCTTTGATAATGTCAAAGCAGATGATATTGAATCTCGTTTCCAAAGTGCCAGAGATCAATCAATACGTGCCTTACGAGATAAATCAGAAATATTTGAATCTGGCGGTAATGTAATCAAACTGGGGCCAAGACATAAGTTTAGTGTCAACACCCAAGAACTTGATTTAACCATTGTACCAAAAGAAGATCATCTTTATTTGCAATTAACGGGTACTGATTATCAAGAAAGAATTAATCACCCTAAATTAGAAAGTTATAAGCCTTTCTGGTCAATTTCATTAGAATCCGAATCGCCTAGTGTTTACCGTGGTGAATATTTAGCATATTCAATAATTAATTCAGCGCTTAAAAAAGAGCATGATTTAAGTTATGACGATTTAAAAAATCAATTAAACAAACCTGAGGTATTAGCTAAAACAGTAAGAGATTATGCGTCAATGCGATATCGTGAAGGCTATGAAAAAGGGATTCACGATCACGATGCATTAAAAATATTAGCCAAACTGATCCCGCTAGGTGAAGCGGCCGGTCTATTACGCTATAACCCTTTAGCCCGAAGCTTAGCTATCCTTTTTTGGCATCATAATCAAAAGAATGAAATTGCCAAATTATGGCCAGAGCGAGCCAAAACTTGTAAAGATATACAGGCGTTATTTGGTCATGATGAAGGTATAAGAAATCTTCAAACAGAGATGTCTTTTGAATTAACCCAATTTTTAGAAAAGTACCCTATTCAACATGAACAGTATCATGTAAAACAAGCAACTGAATATTTAAGCTATATATTAGCCGAAACACCACAAGAATTTACGTTAAGTAAATATGGCCACTATCTATTTGAAGGTTTAAAAGCCCGCCTCGAGGAATCTCATATGTGGGGTGATTTTAACCAATCACAAAGCAATCTTCAAAAACGACTTGCCGATCGCTGGATTCTAATCGAAAGTTGGTTTAAAGGTCTTTGTACCCTCCCCCAATATCAAAAACTATCAGACTATATTGCTGAAGCTTTAGTATTGTGTATGTTAGATAAAGAAAGTAGCATTACGCTGGGAATTAGCGAGCTTGAGCTTGATATTTCCGTCAACGATTTACTTGGCGATCATCCAAGTATAATTCAGGGAGTGTTGAATATTAATCTTGATGATTTCTTTAGTCGCATGCGTAAACAGTCCAGAATTATTATTCCGGAGTTTCAGCATTATCAAAGTCTTCGTCAGGAAGTACTCGATGAACAACGTGATCTTCTACATCTGGAGGAATTTAAGGCTAAACCATTAAGTTCGTTTGTGCGAAACAAACTCATTAATCAAGTTTACTTACCTATCATTGGTGATAACTTAGCTAAACAAATGGGAACGGTTGGTGAAACTAGACGTACCGATTTAATGGGGTTATTACTGCTTATATCTCCACCAGGTTATGGTAAAACGACGTTAATGGAATATGTTGCTAATCGTCTTGGATTAATCTTTATGAAGATTAACGGTCCGGCTTTAGGTCATAGTGTGTTATCTTTCGATCCAAATCAAGCACCGAATGCAACTGCCAAACAAGAGTTAGTAAAACTTAATCTTGCGCTTGAAATGGGAAATAACGTCATGCTTTATATTGATGATATACAGCACACCAATCCGGAATTCTTACAAAAATTCATCTCCCTTTGTGATGGTTCACGCCGAATAGAAGGTGTTTGGAAAGAGAAAACTAAGACCTATGATCTCCGAGGTAAAAAATTCTGCGTTATTATGTCAGGTAACCCGTATACTGAATCAGGAGAAGTATTCAAAATACCAGATATGTTAGCTAACCGTGCAGATATTTATAATTTAGGTGAAGTTCTTGGTGGTATGGATGAAGTTTTTGCTTCAAGTTATATTGAAAACTGCTTAACTTCAAATCCAATTCTAGCGCCACTTGCGTTGCGTGACTTAAATGATCTTTATCAACTCATTGACCATGCACAAGGCAAGCCACTTAATAGCAATGAATTAAGTTACGCTTACAGCCAAGCAGAAATCAGTGAAATTGTTGCAGTACTTAGTCACTTATTGAAAATTAGAGAAGTGGTGTTCAAAGTTAACCAGCAATACATCGTTAGTGCTGCTCAATCAGATAAATACCGTACAGAACCACCTTTCAAACTTCAAGGTAGTTATCGAAACATGAATAAACTTGCTGAGAAGGTTTCTTCTGTTATGAATGATGATGAACTTAATCAAATCATCAACGATCACTATGTGGGTGAAGCTCAACTATTAACTAATGGTGCTGAAGAAAATCTTCTTAAACTCGCTGAAATTCGTGGCGTATTAACTGATACACAAACTAAACGTTGGCAACAAATCAAAGCTGATTTTATACGCAATAAAGCACTAGGTGGTGATGAAAGTGATACCGGAAACCAAATTGTTACGCAATTGGCTGACTTAGTGCAAAGTGTACAGGCTTTACAGTTATCATCAAATAAAAAACCGAAAAAAGAGAAAAGAAATACAAAAGGTAAATAGCGAATTTTAATTATATTTTATTGTTAATAAAAAAGGCGGAAATAGACTTCCGCTTTTTTATTATTTAGTAAAAAAGGTAATTAAAATAGGTCAAATCAACATTAATGATAAAAATCCGTATAATAAATAGGCAAAAATATAACAACTTATTGGTGTGATTATCAATAAAATACCTAATCTTCGCATAATTTTGGTTTTAGCGAAGCATAAAATTATTATACCAATTACGAAAACTAATAAATAAACCCACCAAAACATAAATAGTGACAATAAAAAAAACTACTCCATTTAAATAAATCATTTAATTAACTCCATTAATTATTATTTTTTCTATTTTTATCCTTTTCGAGTTATTTACCATAATTGACTAATCCGACTTTTATTTCAGAAGCTAAAGAAGACAAAACGATACTGGGTATTAATTCATCAAGCTCAGACAAATAAAGTATACTAGAAATAATATTTAAAAATAGATTTCATATGTGTCGACCATTCTAACACTTTTTGCGATCCACTTCCCAACTTCTCATTTCAATTCACACTTCCAAAAATATCGGGCTATGATGAATAAAACTAGCTAAACTTTAATAACATGATCACAATAAACTACACAAAACAATTTACATACTAACCTACCCTGATAACTATTCAATTTACGGTTGCGAAAATGATTCATACTTGATTTTTCCGTCTCTCGATATACACAATGTATTGTGTGGTGCTTTTATCATAATGACAGATTAAACAAAATCCAAATTTTTGAATCGTATCAGGATGCGGTTGAGTATGTGAAGCTGAAGGTTTATATCGTTTAGTTATTCAGGTTTTTCAGGCCAGTCGATATCAGGTGCGGTATTAACATCTATCTGATTTAATTCAAAACGATATTTTTTCCATTTTTTTAACATTTCTCTTTGATGTTCTGTAGCTATATCAGCATCAACAGCATCCTGCAAATTACTTATGGCGCTATTTGCTCCGTTTAGTAATTGCAATTGTTGTGATTGAGCAATCGCTATCTCGTATTGATGTTGTTTGTCTTTATCTAACACCCACTTTTTACCATTCCATGAATCAAAATCTGAATTTGGTTTTAACAATGTAAAATCGTCTGGTATATCACCTATAAAAGTTACTATTGATTCAGCACCAGTTTCTATTGAATAGATTCTTTTACCACGATAATCAGTTGGGTATATCCATTTATCATCTTGTCGTACAATAGCATGATCATCGTCTACTTCTTTTGGCGCATCTAAATATGACTGAGCAGGCAATCCAACACCGGCAGGCAAAAATTGATAGGTTGATCCTTGATATTCATTCGTTTGAGAATTAACATTAAAAACCATCCTCCAACCTGGATGTGTTGTTATTCCACTATTATTTAAAATAGCTGTTTCTGGTTGTAATTGATATTTCATTATTTTCTCCTGTTATTCGGCTCTAACAATATAATTAAATGCAACATTACTCGGATGATTGTCGTGAGAAACTGGTACCACACGAGACGCATCAAAATTAATTCCACCTGCGTCCCCTACATCAACCTTTGTAGGTGTCCCTGAGGCATGTCTACTATAAGCTCTAAATGCTCCAGTACCTGTCCCTCCATTTTGCCCGAATGTTTCTGATATAGGACCTACATCTCCCCAAATATTTCTAATTGCGTCATTCTGGAAACTAAGTATGTTACGATTTGGATCTAATCCACGCCCGTTATCTTTCCCCCTAATAAATACACCTCGTAAATCTGGTAATGTTCCCCTTGGATAAACACCAGCCAATTTGGGAAATTGATTAACATCAAACTGTGCACCATTACATAAAAACCATCCATTTGGTATATGATCACTAGGCCAAGGTTGCGGAATTCCTGCCGGTAGCATTTTATCTCGAACGAACAAATCCAGATTTGTTACTCGTTCAGCAGGTACGTAACCCTCACATAGCGATCCCTCAGAATTAAATCCCCACGCTGCCCTATTGCTCACCCTATTATACATTGCAACAACACCGTCATCACGTACAAACAAATAAAATCGTTTATCGTGAGAATGTACCCGGGATTCATTTGAGCACAACTCAAATTTATCAGAAATATCGCCGATTCTATTATGTGCATTGTTAGCATTGGTATTTGCCTTCGCCGCATTATCATTAGCTTTTTTAACAGCCAGAGGTGTAGCCGCTTCGGTTTCTGATTCGCTGTTAGTTGATGAGTTAAGCTTTACACTACCTTTACTGACAAACTCTTTAATAGCTGTGGCAAGTTGATCATGTTTTGTTTTATCAAGCACGAAACCTGCTGATTCAATGGCATTAGCAATTTCCTCTTGAATCGAATCACAATACAAATAATCAAGTTGTGTTGCTGGTGTACCAGTTTGTGGATTTCCCCTAGTAAACCCATTTTTTCCTTGCCCAAATTTATCTTTTTGGGCTGTTGGTGTGTCAATTCTATGCATTGATTACTCCGTATTTAAAAATTACATAGGTATGTGATGGGCATAATTTGTCAATTATGCATTCGATCTGTTTGTCACTCCATTCCCTTAAATATGAATCACAATGATCCTCACATGTCATTTCTGTTATTTTATAATTGTGGGGAATGTTAATAATCCAGTAAAAACGCCATTCTTCATCATACAAATAATCTTCACATGATGATTCACATGTAAAAACTTCATTGTTATAGTTAGTGATAGTTGCATCTGGATAACCGTTGATAGCTAATATATTTAGATAAAAATCTTTATTGATTGCTCCAGTCAGATTTAATTTAGAATCTAAACGATTTCGACGAGTTGTTAATGTTTGAAATAACTCTGAATAACAACTATCAGGTAAACCACAAACTTGCTCATATCTGTCAATAAGTTCTGTTGAAGTTCGCGGATCAATTTCTAGCATTAGGTCATCAACTCGATGATGTGTTTTTGATAATGTTAATGCTAATGATAAAAGTATTGGCTCTTCTTTATCCCATGCTGGGCCGTATGGTAATAAATGACTAACCATACTTTGATATTGTTTTTCTATATCCATTCAATATTCCCCAATACTGCAACTTCATTTTTTTCTATAAAAATATTTTTATTTGGGTACATTAATTCATGAGAATATTCACCAAATGAAGCACTAATAACTTCACTAATACGAGATCTAAATAGTGTCGATTGTGGTCTTCCTTCGCGTAAAAGAAAATCTTTTAACTCTGCTTCTATTTGATAACGAATTTCTGGGTTGTCGGGGGTTACTATAATTTTAAAATCAATGGGCTTGGGGAGAGGCGAAAAAACGATTAACCTAGAGCCAGCAACAGGTGCTAGAGGTTCAATGTGCTTTTTGATATTTTGAATTGTGGTATTGTCTAAAATAGGATTAACAGGATCGCTATTTGCAACCATCAAACCTACGCTACCTGTGCCGACCCAATGACGATAACACCAAGCCCTTGTAACTCCTGATACTTCTTTAGCCCATTGTACATAATCCTGATCTGCTCCACTTTGAGGGGTGTAATACCACCTATCTATAACTCGTTTTCTGAATGTTTCTATATCTTCAACATCTGAACCGCTTTCAATAGAATCAGCGTAACATGTTGATGATAGCCCTGTAACTGGTGAAATCAGTGACATGCTTGTGCCATCATCACAGTTCCCTTTTTTTCCAAGTTCATCACAAATTACAGGCACTCTTAAGATATTATTTGCAGATGTTGTTGTCTGTGTAACTGTATACATGCATTGATCAACTTGGCGTCTAACCTTTTGATCTTTTCTGATAATAATGCCGTCTGATACTTCATCAAACCTAATATAGCCAACCGCAGATGTAGGTTGTTTTCTATAGCAACGCTTCATATTACCGTGCCGAATTAGCCAATTATCATCAGCTTGATCCGGTAAAATATTTTTGGCCATGTTTTCTATATAACCCAATAATATATGAGTCGCCCCAGCGATAACACGCCCATAAACTTCAGGATCATTGCGTCGTAACGATATTAATTCATCATCAATAGCTAAACGTGCATACAAATCATTGCGAATAGTTGTGATTAAATCTGGTAAAGTCGGTCTTGAAAATTCACTAGCCATTGATTTTACTCCAAAGGTTATCAAACCTATATTCTTCATTACTTCCATCTTCTTTAAAGATATTAATAGTAGCAGCTAAAACAGTTAAATCGATTCGCTTAACTGAAACATCGATACGTGATGCCAACCCATCATTAATCATCCATTGCACAGCTTCTTTTATATAAATTTTTGCAAAGTTAGCTGTTTGGTTATTTAATTTTGAACGTGCTAATAAATAAAGGCGTGATCCGATTTTGTCATTAGCGATACTAGGATATGAGTCACCCCACCAACCATATGGATGTTCTGAATCATCACTGGTATTTTTTCTGCGCCAAGTGAATAAGGAAATTATTAGTGCACGATATAGCTTATTTTGATTATCAGTTGGATTGGTATTTTTGCCATTTATTGTCAATATCATTTTTTTTACTCATAAAAAAACCGTCATTAGACGGTTTATATAGTGAAGTGTTAATTATTCTAATCGTTGATTAGGAACATGCGTAATGGAGTTTGTTTCATTATGCGTATGCTCATTATAAATGGTTCTAATATCAGAAATAGTGCTGGTTTGGTCTTCAATTTCACCTGTAGATTTTAATAACGGTGTATCAAAATTTGTCCCAACTGATGCTTTAACAACTAAGTTTTTGGTATTTAGTTCTATTGCATCATCAGCATTCACAATAAATTTTTTAGTTTTTACATTAATTTCATTATTGCGATTAAAAATAATGTAATCACCTTCATCTGTATAAATGGCTACTTCACCCTGCTTAAGCGACTTAATTCGATAACGACGATCCCCTGTTACTAAAATTACACCATGAGACTTATCACCGTCTAAAAATAATGCAACGGCTTCAGCTCCATCTAATGGCCTTGAAGTAAAACCATAAGACTCTATGTGTTCTATATCGCTTTTCTGCTCACCACCAGACATTTTTATTTGCAATGTTTGACATTTACTTGCACTGTTACTAGATGTTATATAACCACGTGAAACCAAATTCATTATTTTATTTAAAACTTGTCGCATTAAAACACCTCATAAATATCTGCTTTAACTATTTTTCCTTTTTCTCAGGTAAATATGCCTCGACTGGACCAACCTTCAATTCACATAGTGTTCCGCGGCTACTTAAACTATATTTAACTTCGGCAATAACCAGTTTTTCACTTTCAAATCCCAATAGAGGATCATCAACAACTACCATTTGATTAGGTTTCCACAATGACCCATCACCTTGTCGCCAGCCTTGAATGGTATAAGTCGCTTCTCGGGTTTTACTCGCTCTTAACGTTTTTTCCATTTCACAGCGCTCCTGGCACGTACCATTATTTGAATCCCCTGATTGTTTAATAATTAGAGGGCGATAACGAATAATTTCTTCATCCTTAGATGAAGAGCTGACTGAAGAAAGCGTTGCTTTTCCAAAGTTTTTATCATCACCAATGCTCTGTCCAGAAACAAAATAATCTGAATAGCGATCTTTAATACTTTTATCAGCATCTCCTGAGAGAATATTAGCACCAAGGACCAATGCAGTTTTTGCCTCATCTGAACCAATATCACCAATAACTAGTTGTCCTTGTTCATCATCAAATACGATAATCTGTTTCATGCCCATTATTTTGCTAATAACATCGAAAACAGTATCACCCTGATCTGCCTGAATGCTTAGAGAACCTGCATCAGTACTTTGGTTAAATACATTTAGTTTGAATGGCTCAACTAAATCTTGTATCACTTGTATTGTTGAACTATTACTATATTGTTTTGGTAATGCACTACAATCAACACAATCAGCAGTTTTACTCCTACCAACGATGCCCATAGATAACGATCCTGCATCATATCGAATCGGCAACGATTCAATATAACCAGTTAAAACAACATCATCATCAATAAACACCTCAACAAGATCACCGTTTTTAACAGCTATTTTTGTTTCTAGATTTTCTCCTGATGAAGGCCATTGACGGGTGATAGTGACATTAAAATCTCTTGCCAGTCGTTCAATACCTGCCGAGATACTAATTTCAGTCCATCCTCCGAAATATTTGCCATTAACCTTTAATAAAACGTTATTCATGGTTTGGGTACTCTTAGTTCTTTAACCGGAACGAATCCAGGATGAAAAATACTGTTGCGAATCGAGATATCCTCACAACGTGTAGCATTGTTATAGAGATAGTGAGCTAAAACTAAATCAGGCAACACCTCATTAGGGATATAGACAATTGTCTTTTCTATTTTGATTAGGCGAGCATTGATATCTTGATTTACTGCGGCCTTTAATTTTGCTAACGCAATGTATAATCCATCATACTCAGTTCGCGATAATTCTTTATCAAATGACTTATTGATGAACTCCTTGATATTCAACAAATCATCAAATGAAATGGTATTATGTTTTTCAACTGTTGATGGTGTTGATACATGTGTGCTTGTTATATTAGTAGTTAAATGACTAGTTGGTAACGTATGTTCTTGATCAAAATAATTCTCTTTTTTACCTTTTGTTGACTCTAATGCCACAGGAGCAAAAGCTTGTTTTCTTTTATCTTCAACTTGTTTAGGTAACGATGCAATTATTCGTGATACTTCTGTAAGTGCAGTAACTCGAATAGCAGTATTAATCAAGTTTTGATTTTTCTTTCTTTTTTTTGTGGATTTGCTATCAGTTGACCAAATTGCACTCGGAAAAATGTTTTTTATAAATGATATACCATTAAACACCTTTACTCTTGCTATTAACCCGTTTATAGAATTGGAAAATTTTGTCGCACTATGCCACACCTTTTTGATTGAGTTAACGATTGATGGGCCACCCGTTCCGAGAATAGGCGATAAATTACCATTTAGGATTTTAACTGCATCATTAATATACGGGGTTATTGCATTAAAAGCATCGGCTATGTCATTTAAAATTGACATGGTGTTATCAAGAATACTGTGCTGTACAAAATCAGGTGCATCGATTAAGTCAAAATCCTCAAACGCATCTAAAAGTGCTTGATCTACATCATCTGCATTTTCTTCTACTATGTCATCAGTCGCTACAGAAGAATCGGGGAATATTAACTCACCAGCTTCGACAAATGAAAATGAAATTACACTCATTCGACCGTTTTCAACTGAATTATTTACTGTTATTTGCCCTTCTATATTAACATTAAGTTCACCAAGAAATGGATGAATTAACATTCCTGAACCTTCCTGTTCAATAGCATTAACTAATTTTTCAGTTTGTTCTTGATAGTCATCCCCAATTAAAAAAGCTTCTATTTTATTTTTACGTGCTGAACGCCCCATATCCTCAGTATACGGTATATCTCTAAATGGATATTCATGAGTTTGATTACGCCGTCCAAATTCAGATGAGGTGCTTCTAACTTGAAACCCTACACCACGAAAACTTGCTGGAAGCAAATCATTCAACCAACTTAGATTTATCATCAACCTCTCCCTAAATTCGCATACGGATTCCAGCCAACATCCGTTTTCATATTAAAACCTGATGCTTGTTTAGTTTCCTTTACTATTGTACCTTCAGGTGCATTCTCAAACTTCACAACAAGTTCGCCATTACCAACTGTATTTGAAAATTTATTAATTGGCATTTGAGGTGTTTGATAATAAGGATAATTATCCATCAGCTTTGTTACTTCTTGAGGTAAGCTCGATGTATCAATATTAACCTTTATATTTTTTTTATCATCACCGAAAAGAAATTTCCACACATTCAATAACGGTTCAATGCCAGACTTAACGTTATTCCATAACTCTTTGAAGAAGTTTTTGACACTATCCCACATTTTAGGAATCAAATCACCTGCTGCTTCAAATGGGGTTATGAATACATCAAAAATAGGCATCAGACATGGCTTTATAGTTTCCCATAAACCACTGAAAAACTTACTGACGGCTTCCCATGCCTTTACAATTATTTCACCACCTGCTTTGAATCCCGCTATAAAGGCGTCAATAATAGGCATTACAAATGGTTTGATAAATTCCCATAGCCCACTAAAGAACTTACTGACAGCACTCCAAGCATTAACAATGAAAGAAGCCCCAGCTTTTAAACCTTCAACAAAGAAATTAATAATCTTCATAACATAAGGTTCAATTGTTGACCATAAATTGCTAAAGAATTGACTAACAATTCTCCATCCATTTACAATCAATGCTGCTCCATCTTTGAATACTTCAATAAAATCATTAATAAATGGCATAACGTGAGGTTCGATAATTCCCCAGAGCCATTTAAAGAATTGAACTATTTCATCCCAATATTCGATAATTAAACCAGCTGCTAATGCTATGGCGCTCATAGCAAATCCAATTGGATTAGCTTTCAAAGCAGTGTTAAATCCTATTAATCCTATTCTTGCAAAATCAAATGCTTTTTTTAATTTCAGTTTAGCTATAGCTAATGCCTTTGTGAACCAAATGTATCCCTTTGTTATACCAGTTGCTATTGTAAGCGTGTTAGAAACTGCGCCAACAATAATATTTACACCCGCACATGCAATACGAAGACCAATTAACCCAATAACTGCCATTGCAACCATTTTTACTAGTTCAGGATTTTCTTGAATAAAATGACCAAATTCAACAACTAGCGGCTGTAATTCATTTAAAAGCTCTGTAAATGCAGGTAATAAGGCATCATTTATCGATAAACTAATATTAGTTAACGCATTGTTAAAAAGCTGTAATTTATTAGTCGTTGTATTTGAACTCGAATCATATTTTTTTTGCATCGAACCAGCATATTGTGCTGCATCACTAATTCGGTTAAAGTTAGTTTTTAACAAGTCCATATTGCTAAGCAATGGAGATATATATTCAACATTTTCCTTACCGAATAACATAGTTAGCGCTGTTGCGCGTTTATCTGCTGACATATTTCCCAAAGATTCAAGCACCTTCATAATCGTTCCTTCGGCATCTTTTTGCATGCCTTTGGCTATTCGTGTTGATGTGAATCCCAATCGTTGTAATACTTTTTGTTGTTCTGCTGTAGCTGCCTTACCTGATGTTAACGTCAGCATAAAGTTTTTAAGGCCAGTTGCTGCCTGTTCTGTATTTGTACCTGTTGCAATAATGGTTGAACTTAATGCAGCTAATTTATCAGCACCAACACCAGATTGTGTTGCAAGAGTACCAATTCGTGAAACAACATCAGAAATATCTTTTGCGTTTACATTTTGTGTATTGCTTAATAGATTGATTTTATCTGATAAGCTAACTACCTCTTTTTGTGTCAATTTTAAAGACGTTCGCCATGTAGCCATTGTAATACCAGCTTCCTCAGCAGATGTCTCAAACGCGATCCCCATTTTTATGGCATCTTGAGCAAACTGTATTAATTCATCCCTTGGAATATTTGCACGACTTCCCTGTGCAACAATAGAAGCAATATCTTTAGACGCAATTGGTAAACGTAATGACATTTCGCGAATATCTTGCCCCATTTCTTTAAATTGTTCTGGCGTATCAAAGTTAATAACTTCTCTAATATTTTCCATTTTTTCTTCAAATGCCATGGCATCCTTCATTCCTTTGACAAACATCGAAGAAAAAGGAAGATCAGTAACAGCATTCTTTAAACTAAGTTTCCCAAAATCTGATTTACTTAAGTTTTTGTGAAATTCTTTGAATTTATTATTCATTTTATTTAAATTTGGTGACAGTTTATCAACACCTATCACTAATTTTTTTGAGTCAAAGTCTGCCATTATGATTTCCTACTGCTTTCTATGCGGTTTGCTTGTTCGACTAATTCAAATACTTCCGATAGTGAACGTTCTTCTAAGATGTGAAATGGTGACAATTGCCAGTACTTGGCTATATCAAAACAAAGGTTTACAAGATATTCGATTGTGATTATTCCGGTGTCACTTCTCCCTCCACTGTAGTCTCTTCCTTCGCCTTTGGGCCAAAGAACATCATGATTTCACCGGTAATCATTAAAAAATCGTAAGGTGTTAGTTGTTCGACGGAGCTGGGTGTAACGTTACCTAGTGTAACGATATACTCAGCAATTTTTTTGGGATCCCCAATCATATTACTATCAAATGGAAAGCCTAATTTTTTAATATCCTTAACAGTTGGTTCGTTAAGTTCAAGTACATGTAATTCGTTGCCATGAGCCATAATAGGCTGTGATAATTTGATTTCTTTCATTATTGATAAAATCCTTCTTGACCATGAAATTCGATTTCTGCTGTACCTTCTTCTGCGTTGTGATTTACTTCACCTTCAATCCATGCGTTTGACAGTACATAAACTTTTCCGTTGGCTAGTTCTGCTGTAACTGTCATTGAATCACTTGAAACTAACATGTCTATAGGAAAATCACCTGGCACTTTAAATGTTCCTTTAATGTAGGGAGCACGAAATGTTTCTTTATAATGAACACTATTATCTAACCCTAAAATACTTTCTTTAACGTTAGTATTCATTGGGACTTCTATGCCGCCGGTTAATGACAATTGAAAAGAATCAACTTTGATGTAAGTTGTTCCTGAAATACGTTGTTGTGTCATTATTTTTTCTCCTCTGGATATTGCAATCTAAACTGTGCTAACACAGCAAAAACACGTAATTGATTAACGAGATCGGGTGGAAATAATACATCCAATCGGTTAGGATCATTGATATTTCGCTCAACAATTAAGTTCTTCTTAAACACATCAAAATTTTCAACTAATCCCATTAATTCTAGTTGACGATAAGTTGCGTTAATTTCAGCTTTAGCAACCGCCGGTGTAATAATTGCCTGCCCAGCACCAAATCGAGTACCATCGTTTGCTAGTTTATGTCGTGGATATTTCGATGTAATCACACTGCGTAATTTACGTAACACATATGCAAGCGTATGCAATGTTTCACTATCAAGATAGCTATTATCAGCAATACCATAACTGTTACGTTGATATGTAGTGATATCTCGTTGAATTAATAAATTACCACTTGAAACATATGCCGTAGCAATACCGTGACTTAGCAATGATTGTTGCTCAGTTAGTGTAAACTGATTACTATCAGAAGCTGGTAATGCACCATTTAACATTCCAGATTGAGTTGGACGTGCAGGATCATTACGAATAAAAATAGCATTACGAGCAGTGCGCATTGCAATTAATTCATCAAGTCCTGTTTGAACCCTTGATTCATAGCCTGCAACGCTAATATGTTGATAATTCAATTTATCACCAAATTCGACTAATTCTGTCAAATTACCTTTTTTAGCGGTATAAGCATGTCCATACAATTGGCGCGCATAGCTCCAACGTCCTGTAGTGTCATCCATCTCATGATTAAATGTAGCTAAAGACGATAGGTCATTAAATGGGAATGCTATAAAATCAAGTAATTTGTCGCCCATAGCTGCAATAACGGAGGTTAAATTAGGGGTACCTGTTCCTCCGCTCATTTGATTGATAACAATATTTAAACCATCAGGAGTATCTTCTCCTCCGACTGTACCATAATAGTTAAAACATAGAGGAATATCATTGCCACTCAACCCTTTATTTTTGGCTGTTAGCGTAATTGTGCTATTATTTAAGACCGCGGTGACAGGTAAATCAAGATGAGTATTAATCGCATTATGCAGTCCATTTGCTATGGTTTCTGCACTATCAGAGACGGTTACTTGTGATTGAATTTTACTATTACCGATATAGAGACTTAATGTTCCTGTTTCTTCTGCAGTACCTGATATTTGAATAGTACCAGTCGCATTCGAGCCAGCTGTAGGTTCATCTACCGCGATAACAAAAAGCTCGCCAAAATTATCAATATTACGATAGGATTCTACCATTCTTGATAATTGACTGCCTCGCCCTGCAAGTTTTTTAGCCTGATCTGCAGATGGCATAATAATTAACTTATTACGTTCAATGCTACTATCAGCTAACGGATAAGCAATAATTAGTGAAGCACCGTTATCTTGAATAGTATTGGCCGCAGATGAATCTACTTCCGCATAAAATAAAGGAACCTTTATATTGCTAGGAAAATTGTTAAAACTAATTGTCATTTTTAGCTACCTTTTTTTCTTGTTTCACTTTGATGTTTGTAACTTCTTCAACATCATTATTTGTCAATCGTCTAGCCCAGTACTGGTTATACTCAACATTACGACCGTCTACTGGTAAATAATCCCCATTATTGGGGTCATATACCTGTTTATTATTGACTGGTTTAATTATCATTATTATCCTCATAGATATTGTTATTTAAAAAAGTTATTGTTACTCCTGAGTCTTGTTCATTAGCTGTACCCGAAATGGTATCAAAATTGCCGATATTTAACGGGTTATATAATGGAGGTTTGGTAATACCGGGATTATTTGGATCAAATTGCCAATCAGGAACGGGGATGGGATTATCAGCAACTTTCAAATCAAAATATTGCCGAGTATCTTCAAAGCCAATTTCACGCACCGAACTGAAATTAAATTGATAACAAATTCTATCTTTATCTAAATCGAGTAATTTCCCACCATCATATTGAATTGGATAATGAAATGGAGTTAGTTCAAGACCAAGTAAAACTTGCCAAAGTTCAACTTTGATATTCTCAACAAGATCATATATTTCTTGTTTCCCTTGCTCTCCTATCAGCTTTAATACAACAATAACTCCAAAACTCTCTGTTACATTTTGCCAATAATCTGTTTTTGACTTATTGTTCTGCGCTTTATCATCTAGTGGAACAACATAAGCAGCTGGTAGTTCTGAAAATGTCGTATCTTTAACAGATGAGAATTTTGCAATCCAACTAACTCGCCCTTCAAAACTTAGGCCAAAATGGCGTAATGTATGGACGACATGAGATAATTTCATTGTTTAACCTGCATAATTTAAGGTGTTTTTGACATGCTTTTATTTGCTATATGTAATTTTTTATTTAATTCTTCAATCATAAAGTTTGCACTTGAAGTACCATTGGCAAAATCTCACCAGCCTTTACCACATTTCTATTTAGCTTTATGAGACAACAAACTTGAGCCACTACAATTCAACAATAACCTATCAGTTAACATCGCCACATCGTTTCTTTAATTATTTGTCAATTTGATCCAATGAGCATTTTTGAAGTTAGGTCCATGTATATACTTACTTTTTTGAGTAAATAGAAGATAGTTATATAAATTAGCTGAGTAAGTCATAATTTTATCGCCGTAATACTCAATTAATACGCTATTTATTGATCAGTAATTTGTTTGATAGCTTTTTTATCTGCATTACACTTCTCAATGACATTTAATAAATGCTCGTTATATCGGAGGCTATCACCAAAAGTCATGGGATTAGGTGGTAAATTTGGTAAACAGTCACTTAATAGATTGGCTGTTATAGGTCGATTCACGTATGCCTTTCGCTCGGTTGTACAAGCTTGCAGAAACAGGCATAGGCACAAACTGCTTAGCACAATCATTATCTTTGAGTTGCTCATTAATTTGCTCCTGCCGTTCTAGTGATTGTTTTTCTAGTTCACGTTTTGATAATTCGTTATCTGCGATGATTTGGTTGTTTCTAGATATGGTTTGCTCTAACTGATTTATTTGATTAGTTAGCTCAGCATTAGCGTCTTTTAATCGTTTTTTTTCTTCAAAATTGTTATAACAAAAATAAATAGCAAAAGTGATAATGATTAATGATATGCTCAATATCTTTTCATTATTCATAGCAAACCGCTCCTATAAATAGTTTTACCACCTTGCTTAACGGCTGTTAATACTATTTGTCGGTTATTGTTAGGACTAAATCCTATGTGTACCCATTGATTATGCTCTTGGATAAGTTTGTCGAATTGAACGCCAGCATCAATCAATCTTTGACATATTTCTTTAGGGGTACCATATGATGAACGAAAATCAACCGCTAAGCCCTTAGTATGAGAGCTTGTTGATACTCCTCCTACTCTTGCATTTAATGCAGGACAGCGATATCCAGAGGTGATAATAATGGGTTTATCTAATGCTTTTCTAACAAGTTCTAGCTTTATGGCTGTTAACTGCACATTTGGCATTAAGTTTTGGGGGACTGAATTATCAATTTTTAAACGACTAGCAGTTAATGAACGTGTAAATTCTTCTAACGTGAAATGTTCAGTTAATTTCATTAATCATCTCCTTTGGCTTTTCTTATTAATTGTTCTTCTAATGCCTTGATTAACGCCGCACCTGACCATCCAGCTAAGCCAGCTATACCTCCTGCTAACTCAAAGTCCCAATTAAAATAACTTGCGGCTAATACAACAAGCGTTCCAGCAAATATCGATATAAATATTTGCGCAAATAGCACCCCAATATTAAATTTATTTCCATTTAGGAACTGATAGCAATAACTTGATAGAGAACCAAGCAAAGTAACAAAAAATAAATACACAACAACAGTCCAATTGACGTTGTTAGGGTCTTTTATCGGCATATTTAAATCTTCTTATTAGTTATGAGTGGCAGCATACTAGCTGGATGTGAGTTATGGCTGAGTCTAGCGTTGCTATCGATTCAGTGATGAGCAAATAGTCAAAATATTGATATAAAAAATATAGTAAACGAAAATAAATTAAAATAACTACAACAGAAATAAAATCACAGTTAGTATTTCATTAAATGAGGTTGGCAAAAAAGGAATTAAGCTAGTAGCTAGCGTATTGATTATTATTTTTTCTAGAAAAAAACAGAATAATATAGATATAAAAAAACCCAACTAATTAGCTGGGCTTAACTATATGCGTTCTAAACCGCATTCTTAACTTATTATATATGCGCATTTGCGCAAAGTCAAGCGGTTATGAAACTTTTTTAAAATATTGATAAATATTTCCTCTTATAAACATCTCGGCTTGATTCAATAAATTAATGATATCGTGTGGACGCTTCCCAATTGCTTTTGCCTGCGAGTTACACGAAACACCTCGCAGATAATATGCGGTCAATACAATCCATTGAGAATAATTGTCATTTTTTAAAATCAGTACCGCATTATCAACAATTTCAGCTTCATCTTCTGTTAAATATTGGCGATAATCAACATCTGTTGGCGCTCCCAAAAAAACAGCCGATTTTGAAGGATATTCAGTTCCAATTCTTTTCAATATACGCGTATTTTTCCATGCAGTTAAAATATCTTTAGTTTCTCTCATTACTCTCTCCCTACTTTGCCAATCTTCATTCACTTTTGCCGTTGTTTTGTAATTCATTTCAGTATTAATCCCTTCGATTTGCTTACATTGTTCCGAATGTTTCGTTTATTGACTTGCTTTATAGATTTATATTTATTTTTTGCTACATTTGCTGTTAATCCTAATACACAGTCTTTTACTATTTTGTTAAACATCTAATAAAGTCGCCATTAACAAAGGCTAATCAGTTTTAATACAAGTTCTGCTTTTTTTTAACATCTCTTTAATGTTAGCGATATGCTCCATACTCTTTGCAGAAACCTGATCATCTTTAAACTCAAGCATTGCGATCGTGTTTTCTGGTTTTGGCAAATAGCAATTAGCTTTTTCTGGTGTTAATAAACCAATGAAAACAGCACGATTAATTGCATCAGCACGTTTTGTTTTATCGCTACCAAGTGATACAAACACCTCTACATTTTTGCCATTCATCATTGATGAGTTAACTAAACGTCCATAAGCTTCGATAAAAGTTCTTCTTGCTCCAATTTTGTCGCCATTACGATAAACAAGTTCAGCTTGTGCCCATGCCTTTGCTATTTCCTTAGTCCAAACCAAAGTATTAGTTTCATCACTAGCAAGTATTGCTATTGCCCATGCCTCATCGGGTGATAAATGGTTATTAGGACCACCCATTAAATTAATTAAATCAGCAGGCTTCGGCATAAATTCACTTTTACGCACCCATACATTGGCTGCTCTGCGCAATGAATCAATTGGGTATTGACTAAGTGTTGACCAATAAATATTGATTTTAGTTGTACTCGCTTGCTGTCCGTAGAGTTCAAGAAGTCCACCAATAATTGCTAAAAAACCATCTGAGATTTTTGCCATAATCAGCTCCTCATACTCTCTAAGACAGCTCGATTACGTTCTGCAAGAGTCATAAATCTTGATTGAGAGTGATTCGATTTTTTATAGTTCCCTGCATTACGTAGCCAATTATTAAATGCAGCGTTCCAATCAATATATTTTTTCCCATTAGCCAAGCAATAATCTTTAAACTTAATAAATTCAGTATCCAAATTGACATTTTCATTTAGTGCTATGTTTCGATGATGATCGTTGGGTTTAAAATCATTAGGCAACTCCCGTTTTTGGGGTTGTGGTTTATCCGCAATAATATTTGTAGTATTCTCTGTAATAGTCTTTGTTGTAATCTCTTGAAATAACGAACTCGACTTTCTAGCCTCCCCGAAATCTACGATGTCTACTTCGGGGTGATTACTTTCTTCATTTCGCGGTAAATGATTAATAGATTTGGCGAAATTAGCTAAAATTTCATTGACTTTTTTATTGTCAATTTTGTAAAAAGTTTTATGATCTAATCGCTTTTCAGTAATTATCAAAACGCCTTTATCTTGTAGTTTTTTTATAGCTGTTCTTTGTTCGTTGTGAGATAAACCAGTTTCTTCCTCAAGTTCATCGCGCGTTTTATACACCCCTAAATCAGATATAGCTTTATCTTGCCAATAAAATAATTGAGAAAATAAAACAGCTGCATTAACACCACCTAACGGCTTAGCCATTTTTGGATAATAGGCGTTGGGTCTTCCTTTCAATTTCAATATTTCAACTATATTCATTGTTTTACCTCAAAAATATTCAGCAAAATTGATATCATTTTTATAAATAATTTCAGTCACTATTTGGTAATTTATTAAATCGTGGATACATGCCTTTAATCTAACAATCGGATAAATTTTATGTTTGTGCTGAATTGATTGTTTTATCACTTGCAAGTGTTGTAAGGTTTCGAACGCATTGACTTTAGTTTTTAATGTGTCCATACCCCCTTTTGTGTAATCTAATAGTGATTTTTTATCTCCTTTAACTTCCTAAAATATGGATAGCTTTTGCAGCAGTCTCAATTATTATCTTTTAAGCCTGTCGATAATATTTATTATCAATAATAACCAAAGTTATTGAGCAAATCAATAACTATTGTTATTTGATGGGTGATAACTTGAGTTATATAATTAATAAATCAATAAACCGAGAAGAAACTATGACTACATTTACAGATAGACTAAATTTAGCATTAAAAGAATCTGGGCTGTCTCAGCATCAACTAGCCGAGAAAGTAAAAATTAGCCAACCAGCTATTCAAAAATTGCTTTCAGGAAAATCCAGTACATCACGAAAAATATTAGAAATCGCTAACGCATTAAACGTCGATCCTATATGGTTAACAAAAGGCGTTGGACAAGCCAAAGAAAACAAAAATAAATCTAATGCGACAGTACTAGGAACTATCGGAGATTGGGATAGTAAAACACCACTAGATGATGATGAGATTGAAGTACCATTTTATAAAGATGTACGGCTGGCAGCTGGTGATGGTTTCACTAATGATATCGAGGATTATAACGGATATAAATTACGCCTATCCAAATCAACAATGCGAAAATATGGAATTGATAAAGAATGCACTGTATGTCTAACTGTCTATGGAGACAGTATGGAACCTGTATTTAGAGATGGAGCGACAGTAGCAATAGATCAGGCAGATAGACTTATCCGTGATGGTAAAATTTACGCAATAAATCACGACGGATTATTAAGAATAAAGATTCTAGAAAAAATACCAGGCAACCAAGTTAAAATCAGAAGTTATAATATTGGCTATGATGACGAAATAGTATCTCAAGATGAAATAACTATATTAGGGCGTGTTTGGTGGCAGTCGTCTATATTGGATTGATAATAATATAGCAATAACCACTTCAGCGGTTTTTTGAAAGAGAAAAACAGATAATTGAAATACGGTAAGGAATAATTATGGAACAAAGTTCGTTGTTTGCTTTAGAAATAACAGACAAGGCACCTGCTAATACTATGACAGCTCATTTAAAAATGTTTGTTATTGCTGATGATGGGCAAGAATATGCTGCAAAAGGTATTCATGACGGTTACAACGAACATGTTTCAGTTCCTAACCCAAATCAGATCCCTGCTGCTGAATGGTTGTGTTCAAATTTAGCTGAAATTTGCGGGCTACCTATCCCTAACTATAAAATATTATTAGATAAAAATAATGGCAATTACTATTTTGGATCAAGAATAGAGTTAGCTTGTGATAAAACCAATTTAAATGAATTAAGTTGGTTAAATAGAATAAAAAATGCAAGTGAACAATTTAAAAAACAATTATGGGCCATACATGCTTTTGATTTATTTATTTACAATATAGATCGACATATTAACAATTATTTGTATGTTGTAAATAGAAGTAATTCATTTGATATTCAAGCTTTTGACTTCAGTCTATCATCACTTGTTTTAGGTTGGCCCAAAGGGGTAGACCTTAGCGCATTCCCAAATTGTAACACATCGAATTCTTGGAGTTACATAAAAAAAATAACGGGAATAAAAGATGAATACACAAAAAGCGCACTAAAAATCTTAGATAAATTAAAATTAATAGATGTAAGTAAAATTGATGATATTTTTAGCAAAATGCCAAGCCAGTGGGTTAATGAGGAGTTAAAAATTAATTTAATTGATTGGTGGCAAAGTCCAGCCAGATTAAGTAAAATTGATTTGGTTATAGAGGAGATAAAAAATGAATCAATATAAATATAGCATTATAAGGCTATCGCCTGATCATGTTAAAGGTGAGATTATTAATGTTGGTATTATTATTTATCTTAATGAAAACCTAGATATTAGAACGCTTCAACAGAAAAACAAAATACAAGCCATAACAAAAAATTTAACGTTAGAATCATTACAAGATTTTACAGAAGATCTTAATTGGTTATATCAATTAAACACTGACTCTGAAAATTTCTATAAGCTATTCTCTGGTTCAATAGTTATATCAAGCCCAGGAATGTTTACTTTAAGGGAAAGTATGACTTATGAAAAACAAGTCGATATTTTGTTTGAAAAATACGTCGCGTCACCCCGATTACAAAAAAGGAACACTCAAAATAAAAGAATTATCACACAATTAAAGAATGTATTTGATAAAGCCGGCATTTTAGGAAGGGACCTATCTGATATTTCAAACCATAGAGTAGTAACTAATTATCCAATAGCTGAAGGTGAAGGTATATATGCTGAATTATTACTCAAAAATGGCGCTTACCACTTAACTGAAACTCTTGATTTAAGAACTGACAATAACAAACAAAAAACAGGAGAATCAGCCTTGAAAGCTATAACAATCTCGAAAGCCAAGAGTATATTATCTGGAAATGTTAATTCATTTGTAATTTACGCTAGCGTTGACAGTCAACAAGATAAAAAATTAATACCACAATTAAATCTTATAGATAATTATGCGGACTCAATATTCAACATTAATAGCAAGGAAGATATGTCAACGTATTACGACCATATATTTAATGCCGCTAGTACACAAATGAAGATTTATAATTAACATATTAAAACAGCTGATCCCGCCCGCTTCATGCGGGTTTCTTCACGCCTAAAATCCGCATCAATCCCCTATAGATACAGCCCACTGATAACCACCGATAACCTCACTCCTTGTGATAACTTTTGTTATTGACATTAATGATAACTTATATTATCATTGTCGTATCAAAACAAATCAACTTAACAACAAAGTTAAACAAGACCACGAGTTATTTAACAAGTTAAGAAGGTTCAAGTAGCTAGCTGAGGCATATGAAAGTACAGCTGTTTTGGAAAGCAATCAATAAGAGTACGCATCGGGTGAGCGACTAAATCACTCCTAGCCTCGATAGAGACCGACTAGCCATCAAGTTCTTTAGTAAATAAGGATTGCTAATTAAATTCAAATCAAAGCCCATTCAGTGAGTGGGCTTGAGTTTGAGCAAATACTGACAGCTCGGAAAGACGGCGCAATGCTACATCCTATTTGCCCTCCAAGCGAGGTCTTTTTTCGAGGTGATTATGACTAATAAAGATTTTGTGAATATGAAAATCAAAGATAGATTTCACAAGGATTATGAGTTAACAGACAGCGAAATAAAGTTTGCCCTCTTTTGCACATACTTTGTGATTTTAGGTGGATTATTTTGCTTGTTCTACTGGATGCTACAGATTGCTACGAGGTGAGTTATGCAGTTACATAAATTGGTTGAAAATGGTTACGAAAGCGCTTACTGCAATATGTTAAACAATATTGAAATGCAAGATGCTAAGGATGAATGGATTGAAAGCCGAGCCGAAGAACTAATTAAAAACTTTGGTAATGACAATGACTGGCAAATCATCGAACTACTCAAAATCAAACTGGAAAGTAAAAGTATTGATGATGATATTTATAACCAATTTATTGTTGACATCTGTTATTCGCAAGCTCGCTTTGAATATAATAATCAATCATATTAATAAATTTAATAAAGATTAATTATCCCATATAAAAAAGTTAAAGCTCCTAAATATTATGCTAATAATTCTGTCGTTAATGAATTGAATTTGCAATATTTAAATATGAAATAGGGTTAATAAAAAGCGTAAAAAAAACGAACCAAAATTAATAACCAGGCAAATTCAGAACGACGATTTTATAGATGACGGACGTTCATATTAGATTCTTTTTTATTTTGTTGTATCTAATAGGCTTTACGCCTGAACAATCACTTTCTTTTAAGGTAATCATAAACAAATATTTATTCTCCTCGGTGGAGTATAGATATTGAAAAATTGCGCCTTTTTTTAATAATTGTTTAATTTGATCATTAGTACAACCATCATTTTTTATTTGAGAAAACAGAAAATCACGGAATTTATCAATTTCACTTTTATCTATCTCATTAAAATTAATTTTTTCAACAATATATCTATAAGTTAATGTATTGTTTTCTGCATAAGATGTGGTCAACATAGTAAATTGATCTAGACGAATTGGAGTGCGTTCATTCAGTGACTGAGAAATCTTAAAGAGTTGGCCACTAATAGACCTTTTATTAAATAGATCAAACTGGTTAACAAAAAAATAGCAAACAACTGAAACAATAATACTTAAGATAATGTTTCGAATTTTTTTAATACTCAATTAATACTCACTTATAAATTCTAATAATTTTGAAAATGATAATATGGATAAACGAATATTATAGAATTATCAATACCGTTTATAACATTCATTTTATAATATTGATTTAATTAAATTAATGCAATTATTAATTATTAAAATTTATTATGACGTAAACACTTTAAATAGTGTGATAGAGTATGTAAAGATATTAAGGATTAAACTTAAGACTCGTTGATTATATATAGCTTTAATGGCGTCCCCTACAGGATTCGAACCTGTGACCTACGGCTTAGAAGGCCGTTGCTCTATCCAGCTGAGCTAAGGAGACATCGATTGGATTTAGTGATTAATCGCTGAGTATTATATAAAGCTATTTTGATCCGTCAATGCTTTTTAATTGATTATCAATCTATATAGACAAAATATCGTCAATTTTGACGTTATCGGCAATAAATTCAATACTAATAATCAGAAAAAATAAAAAAATATTCATTTATTCGATCTCAAAAACCCCGTTCCTCAACTTTTTTTTCAATTATTGCGATAAATTACTTTAATAATTTGAGCAGTAGTTAATTGTTTTTGATATATAGATAATTTATTTTGCGCTAGCTATTTGCGCTTTTAGCATCGCTAACCGGCTTTGACCTTGTTGCATTTTCTTTTCTGGTGATAGTTCATTACGCTGATCTTGCCAAGCTAAATCGTCTTGTGGAAGTTCGAGTAAAAAGCGACTTGGTTCAACATAAACTGTTTCACCAAATTGTTTTCTCTGTCGGCTGAATGAAAAGGTTAGCTCTTTTTGGGCTCGAGTTATGCCTACATAAGCAAGTCGTCTCTCTTCTTCGATATTGTCTTCATCAATACTTGTTTGATGAGGTAATACCCCTTCAGACATACCAACTAAATAAACATAAGGAAATTCGAGGCCTTTTGAAGCGTGTAATGTCATTAACTGTACTTGATCTAGCTCTTCTTCAGTTTCATTTCGCTCTAACATATCACGTAACGTAAATCTTGCTACTGCTTGTTCTAGCGTTAATGCTTCGTCTATTTCATCACCCTGTAACATTTCATTTAGCCAGCTAACTAATTGTTCAACATTACGCATTCGCATCTGCCCTGCTGTTGGTGAGGTAGACGTTTCATAGATCCAACTTTCGTAGTGAATCCCATGTAATAATTCATGAATCGCGGCCATTGGTTCGGAATGTGATTTTTCTATCAGAGAATCGAACCAATGGATAAAGGCATGTAGGGTTTCCATCCTTTTGCCTGATAATAATTCGGTTAGCCCCATATCATGACTTGCATGATATAAACTTACACCACGTTGATTTGCCCATTCACCCAGTTTTTGGATAGTTGCTGGCCCTATTTCTCGTTTTGGTGTATTAATAATGCGGATAAAAGCATTATCATCATCAGGGTTAGTTAATAGGCGTAGGTATGCCATTAAGTCTTTAATTTCAATGCGAGCGAAGAAAGATGTCCCACCAGAAATTCGGTAAGGTATTCGATACTGCATTAGCATTTTTTCAATTAAGCGAGACTGGTGATTTCCGCGATATAAAATAGCATATTCACCGTATTGGCTATTATTAGCAAAACGATGACCAATTAAGTCATTAACAACTTTTTCCGCTTCGTGTTCTTCATTGTCGGCGGAGATCACTTTTAAATGTTCACCATAACTGAGTTCTGAAAATAATTTTTTTTCAAAGATATGCGGATTGTTTTCAATTAAGATGTTAGCAACTTTTAGAATTCTTCCTGATGATCGGTAATTTTGTTCTAATTTAATCACTTCTAACTTAGGAAAGTCTTGTTTTAGTAAAATTAAATTTTTAGGGCGAGCCCCCCGCCATGAGTAAATCGACTGATCATCATCACCAACAACCGTAAATTTAGCTCGGCTACCTACTAATAATTTGATAAATTCATATTGGCTGGTATTAGTATCTTGATATTCATCAATAAGCAGGTAGCGGATACGGTTTTGCCATTTTTCTCTAACTTCTTCATTTGTTTTTAGTAACAATGTAGGTAGTAAGATTAGATCATCGAAATCTAATATACTGCAAGACTTAAGTTGTTTTTCGTAAAGTTGATAGCAGTGAGCAAATAATTTTTCTTTGTTGGTTTGTGCTCTAGCCATTGCAACTGTCGAATCAACGATATCATTCTTCCAATTTGAGATGGTAGAGCGTAATTGGTTGATGAGATCTTTGTCTCCATCGAACCATTGTTGTGTTAGTTCTTTGAGTAGAGCAATTTGGTCGTGGTCGTCAAATAATGAAAAATTAGATTTTATACCAAGGTGTTTATGTTCTCGTCGAACAATATCTAAGCCTAAAGTATGAAAAGTTGAAATTTTCAGACCTCTTGCCTCTTGCTTACTTAGCGATTGAGCAATACGTTCTTTCATTTCTCGTGCAGCTTTATTAGTAAAAGTCACGGCAACGATATGACGAGGTAAATACTCTTTGACTCGAATTAGATAAGCTATTTTATTAATGATTACCCGAGTTTTGCCCGAACCCGCACCAGCCAATACAAGGCATGGCCCAGAAACATATTCCACAGCTTGTTGTTGACTTGGATTTAAACGCACAGAAGAAAAGTCCTAAGTAAAATTGTTCGTTAGTATATACTGATTTATCAATCCCGCGCAATCAGACGCATGACCAATTAAGCTAGACAAAATTCTTTAATGAATGAAAGTTAACGCGTGTTCAACAACTTCAATTCCCGCTCCTGGTTTATGCGCATTTTCGCTAAGATAACGTCGCCACTGTTTTGCACCTTTTCTACCATTAAATATTCCTAAGGTGTGTCGCATAATATGATTGAGTTGTCCGCCTTGACTAAGTTGTGTTTCAATATATGGATAAAGAGTTTGTATTGCGACAATAGGATCGATAATTGGCGTATCATCTCCAAAGATTTGCTGATCAATCTGAGTTAATAGCATTGGATTTTGATAAGCTTCTCGCCCAACCATGACACCATCAACATAGTTTAGATGATGTTTGATTTCTTCAATGGTTTTAATCCCACCATTTATGGCGATAGTTAACTGCGGATAGTCACGCTTTAGCTGATAAACTCGCTCATAATCAAGTGGTGGTACTTCTCGATTCTCTTTTGGGCTTAGCCCAGAAAGCCATGCTTTGCGAGCATGAACAATAAATGTATCGGTATATGGCATCACTTTTTCAATAAAATCACATAAAAATGAATAACTATCTTGGTTATCAATACCTATGCGTGTTTTTACCGTGACAGGTATATTTACCTCTTTTTGCATGGCATCAATACAATT